>CAZFWJ010000076.1:0-14788 GCA_964522505.1 uncultured Saprospiraceae bacterium | reverse complement strand
TACATAAGCCGCCACCTCTTGATGTAGAAATGAAGTTGGCTGATCAAGGGGAGGAGTGGACCTTGACACACAAGAACGCTATCGTTGCAAGAGCTAAGAGCTCAACCGTCACAATAGCCCCTAAGGTAATACCATCAATGGCCGATGCTGTGTTATGTGAGACGAGATATCCAGGTTTTAAAAGGCACGCATTTCCTCATTGCTTTGTATGTGGTCCTCAGCGAAGTGAAAATGATGGATTGAGGCTGTTCACTGGTGTTTCTGGAAGTGGAAACTATGTAGCAGCGCCATTCAGAGCGTTTGATGATCTGTATGATGATGAAGGGCAGATGAAGACTGAGTTTATTTGGTCGGCGCTAGACTGTCCTGGAGCATATGCGATCACGCAAATACAAGAAGAAAAGGTGCTCGTCCTCGGACGTATGACAGTAGATATAAAAGCAAGTATCAAGAAGTCTGAAAAACTAATAGTCTCAGGATGGTATCTCGGTTCTGAAAAAAAGAAGAATTATTCTGGTTCCGCCATAATCAATAGCGATGGAGAGGTCAAGGCGATCGGAGAGGCTACTTGGATCGAAATAGATCCTCGAAAATTTGCGAGCTAAATTTAAATGAAGGTCGTTTTTGTAGCAGATAATCTAATTACTCAATCAGCGGGTATCCACGTATATACTCGGCAGTTTATAAAGAGAACAATAGCTGAATATCCCCATCATAGCTATCATCATATCACGTCGGCACCGTATAATATAGAAGGCTCTATAAATGAAGTGATTCCAATCAAGAATTGGATGCCAAGTCATTATCGCCTGAGATATTTTCGTGAGATTCCCCAGCGGATTCAGCATGTAGGAGCTGATGTTGCTATTGAGATGGCACATTTTGGCCCTTATAGATTGCCATCAGATATTAAGCGAGTGACTGTAGTACATGATCTCACTCCGATCTTATACCCAGAGCATCACGATAAGCGATCAGTATGGTGGCATAAGAATCACTTTGGCAAATTGCTCCGATCTGTAGATGCTATCATATGTAACTCGAATACAACTCTAAGTGACATCGTGACACACCTCAACGTGGAGCCTAGTAAGATTAATGTTTGTTATCCTGAAGTACCAACTAGTCGTGTACGGGCCCGTGAACCCCAGGAAGATGGCATTATTCGTCTGCTCACTGTCGGTACTGTTGAACCTCGGAAAAATCATCTGTTCATCCTTGAGGCCTTGACACAATGGTATGCAAAGAACCAAAGAGAATTTACTTGGGTAGTTGCTGGCGCTAAAGGTTGGAAGAGCAAGGCATTTTACGATGCACTTAAGTCCTCATCGATTGAGGCTAAAGTGAGATTGACGGGGTATGTGGATGATCAAGAGTTGAATAATCTATATAGAAATAGCAATGCGTTCTTGTTTGCTTCGCACTATGAAGGGTTTGGTTTGCCCATACTAGAAGCGATGGGATATGGATTGTGCATTTTACTCTCTGACACTCTGATCCACAGAGAAGTAGGCGGAGACGGATGCAAATATTTTTACTCTTATGAAGACTTGATCAATCAGATTGTTGAGTTAGATGTTAGGAGTAATATGAATCATAGTGAGCAACTACAGTATCTGGCCAATACCCCGTTCGTAGTACCCTACTTATGAAAATGGGGACATCAGCTTACTCATGATTCTGATCCCCGTCCATAATCCTTGCCCTTTACTCATAGTTTCGGGGGTATATGTTACATGTACTGGGATCTCTCTAATTTTTAGCTTGTGGGCATTTGCTTCTTTGATGATCTCTATACAAAATTCAAATCCATCATAGTTCAAATCCAAGTGCTTGGCAAGCTTGTAATTGAAAGCTTTCAATCCAGACTGACTATCTGACAAATAAATTCCAGTAAAAAACCAGGAAATTACGTTCGCAATTTTATTGAAAAATATTCTGCTTTTTGGAATTTCATTGACTTGGATAAAACGACTGCCTATAACCAGATCACAATCATCTTGTTCTAACTTGTCGACTAGTTTGATGAGATCATCAGGATTATGTTGAAGATCAGCATCAATTGTTACAATAATCTCGGCTTGATGGGAGACTGCACATGCTATTCCTGTCTGAGTAGCGGCCCCCGCTCCTAAGTTTATGCTATGATCAAGCACTATTACGTTTTCTCGTTCTCTAGCAATGTCGCCGGTTTGATCTTGACTGTTGTCGTTGACTATGATGATATTCAAGAAACCGAGATCTTGCAACTTATCTATTAATATATCGATGTACCGTTCTTCATCTTTTGCAGGTACTACGACGAAGACATGATTATATTTAGAATTTTCTCGCACGCTTTAGTCCCTATAGGATTTCGTATATGGCATATGACCCTCGTGATATTATATTCTCGCCAAAAACATTAGCAATCTTTTGACTATTCCCCTCCGAATCTACGAATTCTATAATTCTATCGGTGGAGATAAGGCTGACATATGGATTCTGGTATAGGAAATTAAGGAGCAAGCGATACTTTTGAGTCAAGCTTTTTTCTGGTGTACGATCTAATGTTGGCGTGTTCAAATCAACTACGATATACCCAAAATTTGATGCTTTTAAGGCGCTTATTACCAAGTCCTTTTCTTCATATATATTAACCATCCAAGTGTAGCTAGAGAGAAGATCATCTTGAAATATTCTCTTCACATTGTTTTTAATATTAAATGAGAAACTAGTTCCAACCATATAGACATAATCATTGTCTCCATTAATCTTGTCGAGTGCTTTGGAAAGATATGGAGATGTAAAATCTAATGTTTGCCGTTCATCATATAGGCCGACAGCATAGGGGAATAGATTTCCATTGAGCATACTTTTACCCGCATGTTCTCGCTCAAAAGATCCATAGTCCAAGTACGATATCCGTGATATTGTTGCCGCAAGTACCCAGATTACGCAAATTCCGAGACCAAGTGTACGTATTGGGCGGCTATGCAGCAATTGCTTGTCGAAATCGATAAAAACCAATATTAAACCTAAAGGAAGTAGCAAAAATCCGTACCATAATATACCACCAGATAGCAGCAACCAGAGAAACAAATAGGCACCAAAAATGACCCATAATGAGCGTTTGGAAGTATATCGCGTCATGAAAAGAAAGGGTAAAACGAATGCCGCAAATAGTATGACATAGACCAAAGAATTGTTTGCATTGACGACACTGTTTACTGCGTTGATAAGTGGACTTAAAATAAAGTCAGCTGATTTATAAAGTATGCTCAAGAACTTGTCCGAGATATCGATTTGATTACTTGTGACATCGTTCAATTTTTTTGCATTTAGTACTCCTGCTGGAGTGAAAATGATTGAATAGACAAAGCAACTACCCAAGTACAACAGAAATAGACAAGACATACCATAGAACAGTTTTTTCTTCCGATATGAAAGTCCTAAGATGACAACTGGAATCAGGGATAATAATAGGTAGCCTATATCCACAAATCGTCCAGACTGATTGGTGTTTTGACTGACATCATATGGCAATGTCGTAAATCTGAATAGGAGATCTTCATACCCAAAATATCGCTGTATCTCCTCCCTACTGCCTTCTTGCTTAGCTAGTTCGTCAATATTTTCAATAACTTCTTGACTATTGATCGGCATCACATTACTGAAAGTGACTATAAGTACGATCCAAAATTTGATTGTTGACTTGATCATCACCTCTTATAGTTGTTCATAATCGAATGAATATTCACATCTGCCGATGGTTTTGATCCTAGCAAGATTTCTACCACCGACCTATCTGGATTGTCTATATAGTTTTTAACTACCCACGGACTAAAGCAAACTATAGCCACTAATCCCGTAACAGAGATCATTTTTATTAATGGGATACTAGTGGTCCTTATATTTTTAATTATCGAATAACTAAGTGCTGCTATTCCGATCAAGGCGAATAAATAGGCAGCATGATTAGGATTATCAAAATAGTTGCGTACGCCACTGACGCGATCTAAACGTAATAATATAGGAACACTCACGCCAAGAGATGCAATACCGACCAAGCCCCACCGATCTCGATGATATAGGAAGTAGACTAAGATTACACCAAATGTGAGGAAAACACTTAATATTTTAATGGAGAGAGAGAAGCCCATGAGTATAGATATCATGAGCAACATATTCCAATCTGTACGATTGGATAAAAGGGGCTGTCTTATTTTGGAGGAAAACCAGTTAAATAGTAGACAGAGTATGGAGAGTTGAACGAAAAGCAAGGTTAGATCCACTTTAAATTCAATGATCCAATGATTGACTATAGCAGGCGTTGTTAGAAAAATCAAAATAATCAGTATTGCATGATCTGTCTTAATATTTAAGTATCTCACGGCAAGCTCATATATCCCCCAGCTGGCTAAAAGGACACCGGCCGTACTTAGAAAAAAGGTTATCTCAGGGCTATAAAAAGCAATGTAACCTACAGATGCAATAAGGTTCCAAGCATAAGGCTGGAAGCCTGGCACCAAGGATTCATTCTGAGCGATCAATTGCGATATATTAATGTAATAGTTGCGAGCATCAAATCCTAAGGGGAAGGGAGCTTGTGTATAAAAGAAATTGATCGTTGCCAAAACCAAGCAAGTGTATAACATCAGCGTGCTCCAGAAAGACCAACTTTGGGGTAATTGGTATGGAGTCCAAAACCAACTGCGTAATAAATATATACTGCTCTTATAATTAATGAGTATCGGAATAATAAGAACTACCAACACAGTTGGATTAATTAGTAGCTTGATAGCTCCCATGCCGAATAAAAGGAGGCTAAGCACGAATAAACCAAGAGCCATGGCGGATAATACATGTGTAATAGGAGGGAGTGATTGCTGAAATATACGTTTGATCGCTAGATCACCTAAGCTAAATGCAGAGAGGAATACTATGAGTCCACCCAAGAGCGTATATGACGATCGAGCTATAAGATGAGCATAATGGGCTATATTAAGATCTGCACCTAAAAACTGATTGAAAGAAAATGCTGTAAAGCTTAGAATAAAGAGAAATAATAAATAAATGAAGAGACCATTGATCTTTGGAAGGCTAGGTCTACTAAATATACCTATGCGCTTAACATACAATGAAAGCGAAACACCTACCATTATATTAACGATGAACCATGTATGGTACTTAAACTCTACAATAGATAACCAATAGATGGGATGTTTATCCATGTAATCGAAAAAGATGATGCTCATCCATAAAAGCGAAAAAACGGTAAATACGCCTTTTCTTATTTTAAGCTCATTGATCATTTATAGCCAGTATTTTTTACAATGATTGTATTTTTGTCGTCTTACAAATGTAAGGTTAGGTGAGTATGTTGAGCACGATGTCCTTATTTAGCTCAAGATATTTTATAAATCATAGATATCACATAACATATGGCTTTAATATATAGATGTCTGTTGTTTGCAATAGCAATATTGCTGGTTTGTTCATGCGACAATACAAAGTCTAATTTTGAGCCTTTGGATTTGATGGCTCATGGTATGCCCATCAAGATCATGGCCCCAGCTAATACATCTATTAAAAGCGACGACTTGGGTATCATGAAGGATCTTACCATTGTTGACACTCTTAATGGGGGATATAACATTCAGATATACTCCTCTAAAACAGATGTCTTAGATCGAGCAAAATTGTTGGAAGGAATCAAGTCCGAAATCGAAGGGTCGACATTCTTCTCCAAAATGATAGAGGAAACAGAGAATGGATTCATCTATGAAAAAAAGGTCACAGAGGATTATATTAACTATGATTTCAGGGTAGTCAGGCTACAGAGCAATGTTAAGTATACCTTACAAGCGGGATTTGGAGAGCAGTACGAATTGTCTGATGTGGAAAATATGTTTGACGCTGTCAGATAGATTATCGGATTAAGCCTTATGAGAAATCGTCGTAAAACGGATACACGAAAAATTTGGACTTGGGTGAGCTTTGTTGTATTCGCCTTGATTAGCGCGATTATGCTTACGGCTTTGCTAAAGAAACAAAGCCCAGGGCAGGTTATCAGCAGCTTTTTCTCTTCTACTCAATCTAACTCTTCAACTGAAGATATCGGGTCAATGTCTAACTCCGAGTTACAGCAGTTAGTGGTAATCCTTAAATCTGAGCGAGACAGCCTGAAGGGAGTTGTCAACGATTACAAGGAGCGATTCGGTCATACCACCGCTACAGTATCCGTAGATAATACTACCCTTAATATGAGATCGGAGCCTAACCTGAGGAGTCAGGTGGTCCTAAAAGTTCCTAATCGATCGAGTGTTACAGTCATAGAGTACGATATACAAGAGACTTATATCGACGGATCAAAAGGTCGCTGGTGCAGGATTAACTATGCCGGCACTATAGGCTGGGTCTGGGGCAACTATCTAATCATCGATCCTAATTAAGAGAACTCTTGAGCCGCGATCGGCGCTCTCAATAATTCTTGAGGAATGCCAAATGCGTCTACGAGTTCACCAACAAATGGACGAGTCATCTGCAATAGCTTATTCTTTACACGTCGTAATGCCTTAGACTGATTGCTGCTGATATATTCTGCTTCGAGGTACCAACCATTTCGATCGAGAATGGCATTAACACCATACACTTGGATGATCTGCTTGAGCATTTTTTGGGTCTTGCCTTTCTCGCACTTTTGCATGGCGTCGGTCATGGAATCTAAGCAAACCATATCAATATATGCATCAGCAAGCTCGGTCATGTGTATCTGAGTCTTGAGAAATGCCTGATAAGGATCAATCTTCCTCCCAAGATACTTACGCATTCTCTCGCTGAGGTTGATCAATATCTTGTTGTATCGATAGGCGAAAGCGTCAGATATAAAGTCTATGGACATCAGGTGTCCTTGATCGATATTGTTCTTGTCAATCACATTGATCTCCTTGATCTTGTGTTTTGCTTTGCGAAGTAAAAATGAGATTACAGCTCTAAATCCTTCGTCATGAAAATTCTGCTTGAATTCAGTCAGTAGGCCTTTGGCTACTAACTGCATCAGCACAGTATTATCTCCTTCAAAAGTGGTAAAGATGTCGCTGTCGGCCTTTATTTGTCCGATCTGATTTTCTGATAAGTATCCCTTGCCACCACAGGCCTCTCGGCACATCTGAATAGTTTCGGTAGCATGCCACGAGGCCTTGGACTTCAGTCCTGCTGCCAGTGTCTCAATCTTGCGGCTATCTACGTCATCCGACTCGGTATACATGTGTGTCAGATCTCTCAAGGCAAAATGATAAGCATACGTCTTGGCTATCGCAGGAATGATGCGATCCTGATGAGTAGGGTAATCCATGATGATAGTCTCTTTTTGACTAGGCTTGCCAGCGAACTGTCTGCGATGTAAAGCATACTTAGTTGCAATTGTAAGGGCTTTCTTAGCGCAGTTGTTGGCAGCAGCTCCTACACTTATTCTACCTGTAACTAATGCGCCGAGCATGGTAAAAAAGCGCTTACCATCATTTTTTATAGGACTGGTATATGCTCCATTGGCATCAATAGAGCCGTATTTGTTCAGTAGATTTTCAACTGGTACACGCACATTATCAAACCAAATACGACCGTTGTCTACTCCATTGAGTCCTATTTTATATCCGCAGTCTTCCACCTTGATACCATCTAAGAGTTGATCTCCTTTGCGCAGTGGTACAAGCACGCAGTGTACGCCATGGTTAACTCCATCAACTATTAATTGCGCGAATACTGCTGCCATCTCAGAGTGGAGAGCATTACCTATATATTCCTTGCCCGCATCAAAACTTGGGGAGTGTATTATTATTTCTTTAGTAGTGTGATGATAGGTTGCGGTCGTCAGCAATTCTCGGACATTGGAACCATGTCCAGTTTCAGTCATGGCAAAACATCCTAGGAGCTCGGCACGATGCATAGCCTCTACATACTTCTTATGGTGTGATTCTGTTCCTAATGAATAAACAGCACCTCCAAAAAGCCCAAACTGTACGCCAAATTTCACCATGAGGCTTAGATCCCCATATGCCAACATCTCGAAGACTACGATATGATCCCCACGTCGTTCCTTACCTCCAAATCGTTTGGGAAAGGAGAAGGCACTTACTCCTTGTTGACCAAGAGCTTTGACCTGCTTCAATACTTTAAGACGATATATCTCTTTATCAGGTTCTGCATCCTGATTGAAGAGAGGATCAGTTAATAAGATTTTCATCCTGTTTCTAAGGTCTGTATAAGGGGCATCAAGTACTTCAGCCAATCCAGTAACAATGGATTGAATACTGCCATCATTTAGGTCACCATCTTCAGAGAGTTGCTCTATAAGCAAATGTTCACTACAGGGATTGTCTATGCCGAGTTCTTCGCTCACCTTGGTTAAGGCAGCCTTAGTTTTTACGGCCTGTTCAGAGCCATTTGTGAGCATGCCACTGCTTTCGGCAATCGCCATCCCTAGACCCACAAGGTCACATTTCTTACCGTTCTCAATCTGGTCTGCTTGATCACGTATGGCCTTCAGCCAACTCTTAAAAACTTGTGCCGACGGTGGCATTTTAGGATCAGTATGAGATATTAGGTAATTTTTGTCATCATCACTGAGGAAATCTATACTATCTATGGTTTTATGGATAAGTTTAATTTCTGAGGGACTTAATACACTGTCTGACCAACCCACATAAAATAGCGGTAACATACTTAGTACCCCTGGAGAGAAATGATTTGATTTTACAACAGAACTCATATCTTGCTTTTTCTTAAGAATACAACTATAAATAGTATAAATAGATTTAAATGGCAGGAGGATTAACAGGTAAGGTGGCGATTATCACTGGAGGGACCAGAGGTATTGGCAAAGGTATCGTTGAAAGATTTATGAAGGAAGGGGCACAAGTGGTGTTTTCATATCGCTCATCGGAAGAGAAGGCTAATCAAATTATAAAAGATTTAGGAGGTAAGGATATCGTTGGAGTTAAATCAGATGCCAGCAAAATGGAAGACGCTCAAGAGCTGATCAAAGTGGCTACTGATACCTTCGGCAGCATAGACATATTGATTAATAATGCTGGAATCACTAAAGACAATCTTATGCTCCGAATGACAGAAGAGCAATGGGATGACGTCATTAATGTCAATCTAAAATCTGTTTTTAATCTGACAAAGTCTGCTTTGCGCACCATGCTCAAGCAGCGATCAGGTTCGATCATTAATATGAGCTCTGTGGTTGGTGTCTTTGGAAATGCTGGACAGGCGAATTATGCGGCGTCCAAGGCAGGTGTAATTGGTTTTACCAAATCTATTGCGAAGGAGGTTGGCTCAAGAGGCATACGCTGTAATGCCATCACGCCAGGATTTATTGAGACAGAGATGACAGCTGAGTTATCTGATGAGGTAAAGAATAATTATAGCACTAATATTCCCTTAGGCTCATTTGGTTCTGTAGATGATGTGGCAGAGGCCTGCCTATTCTTAGGCGGAGATGGCTCGACATATGTGACTGGACAAGTGCTTAGCATATGTGGTGGACTAAATGTCTAATCAAGTACCCAGATTAGGTCAAGAAAGAAATAGATAAACAAGGTTAGAAAACAGATAGACAGCAAATTAAGCCAGAGGCCAGTCTTGCTCATGTCTCTGATCTTAAGTAAGCCAGCGCCAAATACTACAGAATTGGGAGGTGTCGCTACTGGCAACATAAAGGCGCAAGAGGCAGAGATTGTGGCAGATACTAATAGTAAATATGGATGAATACCTACGGATATAGCCATTGAAGCCAAGATAGGTAAG
The DNA here is from genome assembly GCA_964522505.1 of uncultured Saprospiraceae bacterium. Classification (GTDB taxonomy): domain Bacteria; phylum Bacteroidota; class Bacteroidia; order Chitinophagales; family Saprospiraceae; genus GYS-P2D. Next base: position 4,996 of record CAZFWJ010000076.1, on the reverse strand, counting down.
AGCATTGCTGTGGTAGCAAGATTTGATGTGATTTCAGTAAGGAAGTTGACCGCAGCAATCAGTACGAAGAGTATCAATAAGATAGGCAGACCATTGAGAGATATTAATTGTTGCCCGATCCACTCTGCTAATCCAGTCGTAGTAAATCCCTTAGCTAAGGCCATACCGCCGCCAAAAAGAATTAAAACTCCCCAGGGCATCTTGACTGCTTCGCTCCAATAGAGAATTCTTTCTCCAGATTTCCCACTTGGAATTAGGCAGAGCGTAATACCCGCTGCCATAGCGATGATGCTATCATCAAGCTGTGGCAACCATATCTGTAGCCATTGACGAGCAATGAGGCATATGGCCGTAGCTGCAAAAACGATGCTCACTATGATCTCCTGATAGCTAAACATTCCGAGTTGGTTTTTGAGGCGTTTTATTTCTGGCTTGCCACCTGGAAATCCTGAAACTTTCATTTTGAAGGCAAATCGTGTGAGATATAACCATGCGACAGCTAACAAAGTGAGAGAAATAGGTAGGCCTATCTGTAACCATTGAAAGAAGGTGATTTCGATATCATAGATTTCTTTGACTATTCCTGCAAAGACTAAGTTTGGTGGAGTGCCAAACAGAGTGGCAATACCACCGATTGACGCACTGTAGGCTATTGATAATAAAATCATCTTGCCGAATAGGTCGCGTTCATCTTCAGGTGTATCAGGATGATCTTTAACTTGAGCTATTATGGCCAAGGCTATAGGTAACATCATAACACTGGTTGCCGTATTGGATATCCACATTGACATGAAAGCTGTTGCCAACATAAAGCCCAGTACAATTCGCTGCATATTGGACCCGACCAGATAGATGATATTCAACGCAATGCGACGATGAAGATTCCATTTTTCTATGGCTATCGCTAGGAAGAAACCGCCCATGTATAAGAAGACATAGCGATGACCATATGCTGCAGTAGTTTCATTGATATCAACTGCATTTGTAATTGGAAAGAGTATAATTGGTAGAAGAGCAGTGATAGCTATATCTGTGAATTCAGTAATCCACCATATGGCCATCCATGCCGCAATGCCTAACACAGCAACACCTTCTATGCTCAGATCTGCAGGCCTGAAAAGAAAAAATATCAAACAAAATATAAAAGGTCCTAGTAGTCCAATTAGGCCACGCCGCGGTTTCATCTAATAACAATTGTAATGCTCCTCAGTATAAAGGGCATGACAATATAGTCACTGATCAGCAAAGGGGTGTATTACATCTTGCTGACCATGGCACCTGAGTGCTTTTCGATATCCGTATCAATAGGCTTGCCTCCATAGAGTACTTGAGCCCCGCCGCTTGCCTCGACAGCTAATGACTGTTTGACATTGACTTTTACAATTGCGCCTCCGCCCGCTTCGACGGTAGCATTTTGCGTGATGAGCTTAGTGCTAGTCAGTATCGCACCGCCGCTAGCATCAATTTTTATTCTATCAGATTTGCCATCCAAATTCAATATCGCACCACCACTAATATCAACTGTGGCGACCTGCGAGTTTAACGTGAGGTTAATGATGCTGCCCCCTGCTGCATCAATGGATAGTTGATCAGGGTTTATGCTATGCTCCGCTTTTACTTGGGCGCCCCCTGCTGCTTCAATACTGTTGATTTCTCCAGTATGGTAAATCTTTACTTTGATTTTACGCTTGCTATTCCAATTCAGTCGCCACCAGTCTCTATCGACACTTACTTTTAGGATTCCATTATGAACCGTTGTTTTGATCTTTTTTAGATCGATACCTGTTGCTTCGATGTCTATTTTGTTCACATCGGATTGGACAAGTAGCGCTTTAGTACCATGGGATATGTCTATGCCACTGAATGACTTCAGAGATCGAGTGACTCGGTCACCTGCCATAGTTGGAATGATAATAAGAAACGATAGGGCGACGATAAATAGGTTTTTCATTGATTTTTATTTTACAGACGTAATGCATTTCGGTATAGTTGCATATTCACAATTATTACTAATTGCAGTTTATAATGTCGCATTAGATTGATCGAAGAAGTTGAATTTAGGCAAGGCAAAAAGCATGAGCGACTGATCTCTGTAAGAGTCGAAGCTAAGTTTCGTAAGGAGAGAACCGCATTGCTGATGGGACGCAGCCGTAGCTATTGCGAGTCTGCCTGCCGGCAAGCCAGGTATTTTTAACGTAGGATCAGTTCTATTTCTAATCATTATGTGCGTTAATTATAATTTCAATTAGTATAACTTTGAGTACTACCGGAAATTAGCGATTAAGTCCGTGTTCTGATAATTTAACCACGTAGGTATCTATATGAGTCGCCAGATGTTTCTTTTGGTATTGCATCACCCATCTGGGATGAGGAAGCGGTTCTATCTTGGCAAAAAATTGATGCTCGCGATTTAACTCTTGCAGGATTTTAAAGTTTTTACCTTGGCCAATGCAGTAGGCGATTTCCGTTGATATGCCAAATTCAATCTGCTTAGTTATGGCGTCGACTATTACTGGTTTGAGTGCTTCATATAAGTTCGGATCATCATAATAATTGCAGTTTTTGTTATCTCTCAAAAATCCAAGTGGGCACACAGAACCGATATAAAAATGACCAAAGAACTGCATTGGTCCACCCATGGCTTCAATTATTTGCATGATGAACTGTGATGATAGCTCGGCCTTTTTCTGATAGCTATTTTCTAGTTCCGTTAGTTTCTCTATAGTGCTTGGATCTGTGAATGGTACACCTGTAATGCCTGAGCCAAATCTACCTGGATTGATGCCAAGGAGAATAATCCGTTGTTGGTTGTCGTCACAATACTTCTTGTAAAATGCTTTAAATATGGACTGACACTCAGCTTCGCTATAAGGAAATAATATGTCTATTCCCTGAGGGAGCTTCCAATTAGGTCTTAATCCCAAGGTGTAGTTAATGACTCGATCTGCAAAGGTCATAATGCAAGCTAAGACTTATAATCAATTGCTCAGCAGTATTAACAACTCAGAAATATTAGCATATTTGCAGTCCTCTTGATCCATTAGCTCAGTTGGTTTAGAGCGCTGCCTTGACAGGGCAGAGGTCACTGGTTCGAGTCCAGTATGGATCACTATTATAAATCGAACAAGTGATCGAATGATTATGCGTTTGCTTCAAGTGACCTCTGCTGCTTGCCCACAACGAGATTTTTGATTTAGTGATCATAATCTTTTTGGGGAATGATGGTGAGTCAAGGGGGCTATCCCGCCCATCAAGTCTGATGGTTCACTTGCGCTGCAAGTTCATAGTATGGATCACTATTATAAATCGAACAAGTGATCGAATGATTATGCGTTTGCTTCAAGTGACCTCTGCTGCTTGCCCACAACGAGATTTTTGATTTAGTGATCATAATCTTTTTGGGGAATGATGGTGAGTCAAGGGGGCTATCCCGCCCATCAAGTCTGATGGTTCACTTGCGCTGCAAGTTCATAGTATGGATCACTACTAAATTCTACTATTTTCTTATGAAGTATTTTCATACGATCCTATTGTTCGTGGGTATATGCCTTTTTGTGTCATGTGGTGGTGACCAGGATGCATGTGCACCTGAAGCTTGGGCTGGGACCTGGACCGCCGATGCCAATTGTGCAGGGATGCCATTAGATCTCATTTTAGAGATCACTGCGGTGGATGAAAATACGATTCGCATTGAATCAGATGGCGAAATGGATGAGGTTGATGTCAATGGCTGTGCTGTTAATGTAGTGCAAGAGCTAGACTTATTGGGCATGCAAATTAGTTTAGACCTTGACATGATATTGAACGGAGATGTAATCGATGTAGATATAGAAGCTACAATAGTCGGCTTCACACAGAACTGTACTGGGATTCTTACACGGGGATAACCCATAAGGAAGGATCAAGTAGAAATATGCAATACTAAGAGCGGTCTTCTCAAGCACTCTGATCGACGCCAAGAAGATCATAAGTGTTAGGTTGGTTGTCTCTCGATTCATTCATATTGTCTACTCCAGCGTCGGTTAATTAGAATTGTCTTAGTTGGCAACTCGGATAGAATTATCACATAATCTACTTTAGTCCTGTATGGCAGTCAATTTAGAATGAATGACTATTACTATATCCTTGGTTTAGATGAGGGGGCTTCAGATCAGGACATAAAACTCGCTTTCAGAAAATTGTCTGTCAAATTTCATCCAGATAAAAATCCAGGTGATGAGTTCTTTGAGAAGATGTTCAAGAATATCAATGAAGCTTATGAAATCTTATCCGATGCCCGAAAGAGAAGATCATATGACTTTAAGAGACGCCAAGGAGGAAGAACTAAACGGGCTAGTACGGATAGAGCTCCTAAAATAATTTCATTTTCAATCAATCGAGAAGTTGTTAATTCAGGCGAACCTATCATATTATCGTGGAAAGTTAAAAATGCCTCAAAGGTCTATCTGACTGGTATTACAGGAGCCTTCCCATCCAATGGAACTAAGACAATACTTATTAGGAACGGAAAAGAGCGGAATGTTAAAATGACTTTGACTGCAATCGGAACAACCGGAATCAAGAGACAAATAAGTCTTCATGTCTTCTGTCGAGATTCTTTTTCTTTTTTAAGGACATTCAGACACAAGATCATCGCTGTATTCTTTACCCTGTTCGTAATCATGGTGTTTTTCATTATCGGAGTGATCATATTTGACGTCGTTAAGCGACTAATAATCAAATGATTATAGGATCAAGCATGATATACTCAATAATCGTATATTTGCAGCCCATTTCAAGAAAATTCGGCTTCTTGATCGGAATAATTTAAGAAACTATCACAGACCATAAAATTTTATACTTTGATCATTATCAACGTAAAAGAAGAAGAGACCATCGACAGAGCTCTTAAGAGATATAAGAGAAAGCATAGAAATGTCGGTATCATTAAGGAAATCAGACATCGCAAGCATTACACAAAGAAATCTGTATCACGCAGAAACGAAATTCTCAATGC
>CAZFWJ010000075.1:0-14938 GCA_964522505.1 uncultured Saprospiraceae bacterium | reverse complement strand
AAACATTGATACGGGCTATTGGTGAATCATCAAGCACACAATTTTGGAGTGATGGAGCAATCGTTGATAGGCGATTATTTATCTGATTTACTGTAGGTGTATTCCATACATCCGTTAATACAACGCTAGGAAACATAATGTTATCATTTGATGAATCATGGTTGGCACTAAAATTATGCCCGATCTCGTGAGCCGTCAATGCCTGTAGACTTGCCCCAGAGCTAAAATCTTCTAACACATGATGTGATCCTGGCTGAAATGCTAACCCGACTGTTCCTCCGCTGAGATCCCTCGCTGTCCAATATTGATACATATTAAATCCGTCGGACCATGGTGCGCCTTCAGACCAGTTGGTAAATTCCGTAAGTACCGTTGATATATTAGTGGTGTTTGATACCGGATCTTGGCTTTCTGAGGTAGAGACAAATTGTGTGGCTATCTCAAATTCTACATTCACATCAAACTCATTAATAAAATGAGTATTCACACAATTCATAACGCCGACATTGTGATTTTCTACGGCTTCAACAGAACCATATCTTTCGTGCATAGTGACATCTGAAGCAATAGCCATCTCGATTATCTCACAGCTGCTTGCCTTCAAGACTCTTTCATTAAGACTCTCTTGTTTTGCAGCAGTCTCATTTACGCCGCATTTGACATCAGAAGAGATTACGTCAGAAGACTTATAAATGACATATAGCTTAGTGTTACCCTTAGTATAAAATGACACTGGTTCTATGTAATACTCTCCTAAATCGTGATGCCTTACAAATCCATAAATGAAATCATTGTTAAAAGTTAAGCTCGCTGTTGTATTCTGATCAAATCCAAAATAAGTCATTGGAACACTCTGTGACTTAGCACGGATATTCCTTTTATACTCTGACTGAAGCAAGTACGATGGGTATAAGTCAATTTCGATGATCGCATCGAAGAAAAACTGGCTTGCTATAATCTGACCATCCAGCTTCTGCAATTCGCTGTAGTCAAACGGGAAATCAACCACTTGATACTCAGTAAAGCGCTCATCTAAAGCATCTACTTTTAGGTCTGACTTCTTATAATTGTTAAAGCGAAAATCCTGACTCACAAGGGCTGTCGTCAGTAAGCTAAATAGGAGTATGCTCGTTATTTTTAACATTGGTTAGGGTGTTTTTATCTTTGTAAATTGGATGTTCTCATCAAGCGCTCTTTTGATGAAATTAGTGTTTCCTCCATTTAAAATCCAAGTCTCTACAAGGCCATTCTGTGCAATTTCGGCAGCTTCGATTTTTGATCTCATCCCACCACTACCCTGCTTTGACTTGGTATCGGATATATAATTACTGACGGAGGATAGGTCGCTAACTTCCGCTATTATTTGAGTATTGGCGTTACTCTTGGGATCGGCAGTATATAGTCCATCAGTATCTGTAGCCAAAATTAAAGTATCTACTCTTAAGAGCACTGCCGTAAGAGCTGCCAGCTTATCGTTATCTCCAAATTTAATCTCATCTGTCGCAACGGTATCATTCTCGTTGATTACTGGAATGAAGTTGTTTTCGAGTAAAGTCTCAATGGTTCCTTTGATATTGTTGCGTGATTCCTGATTGTTAAAATCATAGTAAGTCAACAGGCATTGTGCCATATCGAGTTGATAATCTCTAAATATCTCCTGGTACATACGCATCAACTGCAATTGACCAATAGCGGCTAGTGCTTGCTTGATCTGTACGTCGTCATTTATCTTAATATTAGAAAACTGTCGTGCTGCAGCAATCGCTCCTGAAGTCACTAAGATGATTTGATAGTCTTTTTTTAACTGGCTAATCTGCAATGCGATATCCTCAATCTTGCCTCTACTGATACGGTCTGTACCTGCTGTCAGGGTTGATGTGCCAATCTTTACGACTAATCTTTTCAAGGTGTTTTCTATTGTCTTGTATTACCACTACCAAAAACGTACCACTTATTGGTAACGAGTTGGTGCAATCCAAGAGGTCCTCGGTGATGTAGTTTATCAGTACTTATTGCCAGTTCCGCTCCTACACCCATCTGTCCACCATCTGTAAATCTGGTGGAGGCGTTGTGATACACAGCCGCCGCATCAATAGCATCCATAAATTTGGATGCTTCAGCTTTATCGTCAGATACTATACTTACAGAGTGCCCTCCTGAATATTCATTAATAAGACCCGTTGCATGACTCATGTCCCTTACTAACCCAACCACTATTCTCATCGCCAAGAATTCCTCATACCACACATTGTCATCATCTAAGATCATATGTTCATTGGATCTGAGCACCTTGTTGACTTCCTCTGTAACGAGTACTTCGACATCTTGTGCTTTGAGTTTTTTAATTAGAGAGGAGAGAAATACTTCTAAATCACTGAGATTTTCATTTATCAAGACTTTATCAAGCGCATTGCACGCAGAAATTTTTTGAACTTTTGACTGGATTATGAGTTTATGAGCCATCTCTTTATCGGCATCATCATGGATATACATAAAGTTATTCCCTCGTCCACTTACTAGCATAGGGCAAGAGGCATGCGACTTGACATAATTGATAAGACCCTCGCCTCCTCGAGGTACGATCAAGTCTATATTGATTGGAGGTGTTTTTAAGTATTCCTGAGTCTCCTGTCTCGATAACTGTAAAAATGTGATCCAATCTTTATCAAGGCCTACGGATTCAAGCGCTTTGTGCCAAAGTTCTACGAGTTCTAGATTAGAGTATTTTGCTTCTTTCCCTCCTTTTAGTAAGATTCTATTATTGGATTTAAAGGCTACCACAGCAGCCTCGATTGTCACATCAGGGCGAGACTCATAGATTATCATAATGGTACCGAAAGGTGCCGTTTTATTCTGTACTTCCATCCCATTAGGATGGGTCCAAGTATATCTGGATACACCGATAGGATCTGTATCAGCATGAATATCGTGAACAGATTTTATCATGCCATCTATTTTGTGATCATTGATGATTAACCGATCATACATAGCTCTATCGTCTGGATCGTAAGCGTCCAAATCCTTTTTGTTAGCACTAATCAATTGAGCTCTATTGTTGTCGAGCAACTGAATCATCTCCTCTAATACTGCATTGCGCTGAACAAGGGACAATAACTGCATATCTTATTATAAATTAGGTGGCAAGGTATTTCAAATTATCTTCATCTAAATATATTAACGGAGATAGCATCTATTATGGACTATAGGATATGGTATAAGGATGGTCGATACATTGCATATGACGATTATCAGATATTCGTTAAGGAATATCCACATGATGGCAAGCCAATCATATTATTTCTACATGGATTCCCGACGAGCTCCTATGATTGGTATAAGATGTGGCCAGAGCTCCATCAATATTTCCGTCTGATAGCTTTCGATTTTTTGGGCTTTGGCTATTCCAGTAAGCCATATCCTTATCAATACTCAATCTCTCAGCAAGCTGATATTACAGACTATATTTTGTCAGAGATGGGTATAGCTAATTGCTATGTTATTGCTCATGACTATGCTGTGAGTGTAGCACAAGAGTTGTTATATAGGAGGCTCAATAATACACAGCTTCCAAATATTGATAAATTGATATTGCTAAATGGTGGCCTATTTCCAGAGACTCATATAGCACGTCCGATACAAAAGCTACTCCTAAGTCCACTTGGCAAATGGGCCAACAAGCTTCTTGGGAAGTCAACACTTCGCAAAAATTTGATTCAGGTATTTGGACCAAATACCCCGCCAAGTGATCAAGAAGTAGATGCGTTCTGGGAGATTATTAATTATAACAATGGTAAACGATGCTTCTCCCGGACAATTCACTATATCACAGATCGAATCAATAATCGTGAGAATTGGTTGACGGCTCTCAGAGAAACGCCCACCCCCATCCTACTCGTCAACGGCCCAGAAGATCCCGTGTCTGGAATTCATCTAGTGGAACGATATAAGGAACTGATCCCAAATCCCAATACTGTCATTCTTGATCGTATCGGTCACTACCCAAATGTAGAAGCGCCCGAGCAAGTCAACGTAGAAGCTTTAAAGTTCTTCCAAGAAGAATAGGCCACCCTTGAGTATCAATTATCTGTGTTTATTGGACGCAAAGGCGCTAAGACGCAGAGGGTCATATTATTACTCGCCACTAAAAAACTCGATACTTGACAACTCATTATTCGCCACTCGATACTCGATACTATAAATACCTAAACCATATCTGACTTGCGCCACCATCATTAGTAGGGACAGCGTGTTGATACTCATCATATTGCGAGAGCAAGTATTCTACCTCGAGTTTTAATTGCCCTTTCCCTTTGCCATGTACGATAGTTACTTGAGGCACCTTGACAGCGATGATGGACTCGATGAATGCCTTACATCTTTTGATCTGATGATTCAATATCATCTGCGGAGCCTCATTGGCCAGAGATGGACTGAGGCTTTCAATATGGAGATCTATTTCACGTGATAGATATGCTGCATTAGAGACTTCGGATGATTCTATAGGTTCCAAATCTAGCTGAGCTGCATCTTTGATTGGTTCTTCATAGACCTCTATATTAAGAGGTTTGGTTAGTACTACTTTATCCTTTAATTGTACTCTTGGGCGTCCCTTTGAATTAGTACCTATATAGGTTCCTATCTTTCCCGAAGACCGCAACTTTACGGTATCACCTATCCATAGCTCATTGAGGTCCATGCTATTCTGATTTCTCTTCTAAGTCATAAGGAGTGAATTGCATTATTGGTTTAATATGAGATCTGAAGATATGTAGGTAAAACCTAAGTAGTTTGTTTTGTAAGCTACTTGACATATAAATTATTTTTTTATTGATGCATCAATAAGCTCAAATTATGACACCTTGTAACCCAATGAACTCAGCACATTCAGACATATTGATATATAAATTATGGGTAAAATTTATATATAATTAATTAAATATGAGGATTAAGTGATAACCGATAATATATCCCCTTTTATAGCCATTTGACTGCGATGACAACTGTGCTTCACTTATATCCTAAGATTCAGCTGTCGATGAACTCTGAGGCATGATCACCAAAATAGAACAAAGAATCAGACAACTCCGTACATTAGGAGAGCAGAACGCTAAACACCTATTATCTATCAATGCTGTATCAAATATCCCAATCTCGACCCCTAATCCTAAGCACTCTGTTTGGACTCTTGTTGATCCCTTTACTTTCCTTAATCAATAATTACAGTCCTCCTGCGGATAAGGCACCAAAGGATTATAACAGCGTCATCTTAGCTTTTGAGTTTGTCTCTGATGAAGAGGAGTTGACTGAAGTACTTGGTCCGTTGACACTCACAGAAATCAATGGATTAGATAGGCTCAACAAAGTAGATTTTGCCTTTATGTTACTCTATGGGGCATTTCTCCTCAGCATCGTCATCAAGCTAAGAGAACTTCATCTACATAAGTGGCTTAAGTACCTGGCTGGAATGGTACTGATCATAGTGCTAGCGGATTTTTTAGAAAACCTACAATTACTTAATCTCACAGAAGCTTACCGATCTGCTGCTACCATTGATCAAGCAGTCATTGATCAATTAGTCATATTCACTTGGACTAAGTGGATCTTGCTTGCCGTGGTAATCGCAGGCATCGGATATTCTCTGATTACTGCCGAGCGATATAAAGGCTTGGGTTATGCGCTTTTCATTCCCATTGTCCTTGGCATTTCTGCAGTTTCCTTACAGACAGCTGTAATAGAAGACACTTTCGGAACAAGCATCTTCTTATTCCTTTTTATCCTCTGGGTACTAAGTTTCTTATATAAAACCAAGCGCACTTCAGTCTCATATCATCAGATGGTGTAACAAGCTCGGCTTCGGAGCTTACATTAGGTTTTGTGTGGCCGTTAAGCCCTTGTCGATACTTGCAACTTGAATAATCGCATCAAATCTGATAGTTCGAAACTTGTTTAAGTCGGACTGGGCGGCACTTACCTCTCATCGAGGATTACTCTGGCAATACTATATTTATGAGTTTCACAATCCTATGGATTAGTTCAATTTTTTGTAAAAAGAAACCAATCACTATACTATAGATCCAAAGTTTCAATAGCCTTCTCAAGCATCTTGTCAACACCGCTTTTCAGGTCTGCTCTATTATTCTCAATCTCTACATCGGGTGCTACACCCAGCTCTATAGATGAACCCTCGACATCAATGTAGTCACTTACTGATATGGCAACAACCCATCCATTGGACAGTTGATATCCCATATTACCTCCTGCTCCGCCTCCAGTTACTTGCCCGACGACTGTGATCGATGGAATCTCTTTCGCCATAGCGGCAAAATAGCTCGTAGCACTGTATCCTCCACGGTTGATGATCTGTACCACAGGAAGGCCAAAGTCATACTCCGTGGCATCAGTTCTGGCAGGAAGCAAGTCTGTAACATCATTGTGCCCAGGGCCAGCCTTCTCGACATAAGATCCTAATAATATGGCCTCTTGTGTGAAGTCGGACAGGAGTCTTGGAATGCTATTGCTATCACCTCCTCCATTATTGCGAACATCAATAACTAAGCCTTTGGCACCTTGATTCTTCATCTCTCTGATAATCCTGCCAAATCCCCCGTAGTGACTCATCGCTCTGAAGTAGATATACCCAATGTTATCAGGTAACCATCCATAGTATAGTGCTCCATCTTGAGCTAAAGAATCGATGATATAGTAGTTATTGACCTCCTCGATGGAGAAATGAACCTCATAACCAGCTGTAAAGTCATAAGGAGTATGCTTCAATCCTGGACCCGTCAATCTGCAATGGGTATCTCTTAAGGCCAATAATGACTGGTTACAGATCTCAAACAGTTCTTCCTCTGTAGTCTGCTCTGTGATCTGGCTCATAGCGATCATCTTCTGCTCATCCCAGTCAATATCCTTCAGATCAAAAAATATGTAATGCTCATCAACATAAGTCCAGAACTCTTCGTAAGTGCTCACAGGGTCACCCATAGCAGTACTATCAAATAGATATGATGAACATGAGCAGAAAGTAAATATGAAGCTGATGTAGAGTACGATTGAATATTTCATAATTCTTGTTTTTAATTTTTTTGTGAAATTGATTAGTAGATGTAACTGGCTGATACGGCTATGTTCTGATTGAGATAAGTCGCTCGGGTATTGTCTTTGCTATTTATATAGTCTGCGCTACCCACCACGCCTAGCTTTACACGAGAGTCGACTAAGTAGTAGACCCCAAATTTGATTTTGACAGATTGATACTTGTTAATAGTTCTTAGCTTTCCGCTAGTCAAGAGTTTCGGAGCCATACCTTCTCGAGTAGGTGTGAATACTTCTGGCTGAAGAAACTGATCTGGATAAGGATGAGCAAAAGCGGGTCGGATCACATAGTTGATCAGTCCTATATGAGCATCGCCAGCAATACTCCATCGATCACTATTTCCCAAGCTTCGGTCAAATGATACTGAAGGCCCTAATGTGGCGGCCATTGTATAACTGATCGGCGAATTAGAAAAATGACCTGTACTGCTAATAGGGAGCGTCAGCAGTGTGGACAGATTGATATGTCCACCTATCCAGCCAAAATCTGTCTTACGCTGAAGTGAATAATAAAAGTCGGGTCTGTGTGAGACAAAATCCAAAAGTTGTGTTCGATCAAATTTGGACTTAAAGGTGTAGTTAAACACGAACTCATGCTTAAAGTCGTTTTTGATTGCCTGGCTAAAGAAGCCGAACGTAGGCGCCCTAAACTTTTTGGTGATGGCAGAAATACGAGTATCCCTAGATTGAATAGTGGAGCTCCCTATAGAGAAGCCAATTTCCTTCGTCTTTATTTCTCCTTGATCTTGGCTTATGCCGCTGATCAAGTTCGCTATCATAAGGAAGGAGATGATTAATAAATGTTTAAAGTATGACATGATATTTAGATTTGATTACAATCCAAATATGAATGCTTCTTAAGTATTAATTTGTCGAGAGTGGCATGTGGTCTACAGAAGTGGCGAATGGTCCTTTCCCCATTCACCACAGACAGTTACCACTCACCACAAAGTAATTGATAATCAGTAGCTTACGCTCCTATATTAGAGATCTCGCTCAGCTATGTAAGACTTAATATAATCGTAATTAGATCTGGAAATTGGGACGGACTTAGAGGTATGTTGCAGGCTAACCTTAGCAGCATTCTTATTACCTAATAGCTCATTAATCAATCTTGTATTGATAATGTACGATCTATGACATTTATAAAATATCTCATTGTCCAGTTGCTCATAGATCAGCTTCAGAGTGCTGCGAATCATGTGCTTTTGTTCTTTCTCTTCATCATTTATATGGATGATCACATAATTATCATCTGCCTTTATGTAGATAATAGAGCGAATATCGGCAACGAGGGTTTCTGATTTACTTGTCCCGTTAAGAACGATTTGTTCAGCTTGATCTTTTGATACAGTCAGACTTGACCTGATGACACCCTTATACCGATTATATAGATAGATGAATACAGCCAAAGTCGGTAGGAATCCAACCGAACATGTTACGCGTAAAAAATTAAGCAAGCCAGCTACACTGACAGGACGACCAAAAACAATCGCATAGTACACATACGTCGCCGCCATACTGACTATAAGGCCTACAAACAAATCAATCGCCTCATGAAGTATCGTCCATCGTGACTCGAGCCGTCGGTTAATGACAAAAAGGGAAAGACCATAATAAACCGCTACAGCCAAGGTAGAGACAATGCCATATCCAGCTAAAATGAATCTCTTATACTCATGTGTGAATTGCGCCGTCCCGAAGGGCTGAAACACCATAAGGATAAAAATTATGCTGGCCCCAATAGTGAAGCCCACAGTAAAGTAAGTCTTGTAGTGTGGCCTTGGAAAAGGTGCGAGATTCATAATGCTAACCTACTTGTCTGATCAATTAAGTAAAATCTAAACATGAGTGCCAAATGCTATCAACCAAGTCACTCCAAATCGATCAATACATGATCCAAAATAGGAACCCCAAAAGGTCTTCTGCATTTCCATAGTTACTTGTCCATCTGTTGACAAAGTCGCATGCATTCGATCTGCATGATCTTTACTATCCGCATATATAGAAACTGCGAAGTTATTTCCAGTCTGAAATGGCGGACCCCAGCCCTCGGCTAAATCCGCACCCTGGATTATAGCACCCTTTCCGATGGTCATCGTACTGTGCATAACATATTCTTTTAACCCCTCGGCTATAGGTGGAAGGTCCGGATTGGGTGGCATATCCCTGTATCGACTTCGGAGTGTAATCTCACCACCAAAAACTCCACAATAAAAATCAAATGCTTCTTCGCAGTTGCCAGAAAAATATAAATATATCGTTGGTGCTTTCATATTAGAGCTTGTGCAGAAAAATACGATTCTTTCATACTATCCTATAACTTTTTGCTCAACATCAAATACTCAACTCAACCGACGGAGCTCGCTAGATCGTGACCTACAGTTCATCAAGATAAACGTTGAACTCGCATAAATACCTATTTTTAAGACACAGCTAATCCTCTTAATTATGAAGTCTATTATATCCAGTGTTTTATTGATTCTCGCTTATTGCTTATGTCTGTCGGTTCCTATCATGGCCCAGTCCGACATCATCCGGCAAATAGAAGAGATTGCTACCATCGATCAAAAGGTCATGATGCCCATGCGAGACGGTATCAGGCTCTGCACGGATATCTTTAGGCCCAAGACTGATGAGCCAGTTCCAGTGATATTTTCACGGACTCCATATAACTTCAACAGTTGGGGAGATGGCGAGCAGCGCACACGTACCATGCAACGGGCCTATGAGGCTGTAGAGCGTGGTTATGCCTATGTCGTGCAAAATGAACGGGGTCGATATTTTTCAGAGGGAGAATGGGACATCCTCGGCGTACCGCTGACCGATGGCTATGATGCCTTCTCATGGATCTCGGATCAAGAGTGGAGCAATGGTAAGATAGGAACACTGGGTTGCTCTTCGACAGCGGAGTGGCAGATGGCCGTCGCAGCCTTGGATCATCCATCACATGCATGCATGGTTCCCCAAGCTTACGGTGCAGGCATTGGGCGAGTCGGTGATTTCATGGAGCAGGGCAATTGGTATCGAGGTGGCGCCGAGCAGATGTTGTTCTTCTCATGGTTGTACGGCGTAGAGCATGATAAGTTTAAACCGCGGATTCCAGCAGGCGCAACACAAGAAGACCTCATCAGAATCTCTCGATTCTATGATCTGGCACCCGAAAATCCTCGGGTTGACATGTCGGAGGCTTTAGCTCATCTGCCTATGACCGATATCCTTCAAAATATCGGTGGTAAGCGTGAAGTGTATGACAAGATGATCACCCGCAAGCCCAATGATCCAGCATGGTTTAATGGAGGATTGTATCATGATGATATGGGTTTTGGCGTACCGAGCTTTTGGTTTACCTCGTGGTATGACGTATCTATTAGTCCTAATCTGGAGTTATTTAATCATGTGCGCAACAATATAGAAGATCAAGCCATCGCAGACAACCAATATCTCGTCATTGCACCAACCTTACATTGTGCTTATAAGCGTGCTACCGAACATACCATTGTGGGCGAACGCAGTGTTGGTGATGCGCGCCTCAACTATGATGAACAAATCTATGATTGGTTTGACCTCTGGTTAAAAGGTGCTGAGAATGACTTTAAAAAGAAGACCCCAAGGGTGCAATACTATACCATGGGTTCCAATGAGTGGAACTCTGCAGAACAGTGGCCTCCAGCCTCGGCTGAGATGGTTACTTACTATCTATCAAGTGATCGTGGTGCGAATTCCCGATATGGAGATGGGACATTGAGTCTAACTCCATCAAGCGCCGCAGGGACAGATAGCTATATCTACGATCCTATGAATCCTGTCCCTTCATATGGTGGCAATGTCTGCTGTACTGGCAATGCGGTTCAAGGTGGTGCTTTTGATCAGCAACAGATGGAAACACGACATGATATCTTGGTCTATACCTCTGAGCCCTTGCCTGAAGGGGTTGAGGTATCAGGGTTTATAGAGTCTACACTCTATGTGTCTAGTGATGCCAAGGACACAGACTTTACGATTAAACTAATCGATGTCTATCCAGATGGCACGGCCTATAATCTCGATGAGACTATACAACGTGCCCGCTATCGAGAGGGATATGAACAAGAGGTTTTCATGGAGGATGACACTATATATGAGCTAAACCTGACACCGATGTCTACCAGTAACTACTTTGAGGCTGGACACCGAATCAGGATAGAAGTATCAAGTAGCAACTTCCCAAGGTTCGCTCGCAATCTCAATACTGGTGGTAACAACTACGATGAATCAGAAGGGAAAGTTGCTCAGAATGCAATTCATCATGGGCCACAGTTTCCTTCGAAGATTGTAGTACCGATGATTAAATAGTTAAATTAGAATTTAACCCAATACCTTCTGCATTTGGTCAATATGTTGATTGCTTAGAGACACAATTTGCATCTGATTATATATTTTAGGCCCTCCAATAAAAATTGTTTTTGACATGTTCCAAGCTGAAGAATCATTGCAAGAAGTTGCTGAGCAAATAACATCAACGACTGCCGTCGATAATCTCACAACCGTCCAAAATTATACTGAGAAGGCTATAAACGGAGCTGTAAACTATGCCCCAAAAATCCTTTTGGCCATAGCGATCTTGGTCATCGGCCTATGGATCGTTAAGAAGATTGTCTCGGTATTCGAAAAAATACTCGAAAGATCCAATTTGGGCCCAGAGCTTACCGGATTCTTCATGTCAATGGCATCATTAGCGCTTAAGTTTGTTGTAATTCTTATTGCGGCTGGAACCCTAGGCTTTCAAGTGTCAGCCCTAATGGGAGTCTTAGCAGGTGTGGTGTTTGCCATAGGATTAGCACTTCAAGGGTTCTTAGGCAACTTTGCTTCTGGTATCACTATCGTATTCTTCAAGCCTTATAAGGTAGGCGACTGGGTTCAGATCTCCGACATGTTTGGTAAGGTTGAGAGCATACAGATCTTTAACACCATATTGGGTACACCAAGTGATAAGACATTGATCATTCCTAATGGTCAAGTGACCGATAATATTATCACCAATTTCTCTACTAAAGGTCGCATGAGATTGGAGCTCAATGTGACTATGCCATATGCTGAAAGCTTCCCTAAGGTAAAAGAAGTAATTATGAAGGCTTTAGAAGATTTCCCATTGATCATGGCTGAACCAGCACCATTAATTGGGATAGACACTTTCGACTCACATAGTATTATCGTATCAGTTAGGCCTTATATCCATCCTGATAACTTTTGGGCTGCAAAATTCGAGGCGCTTGGTAGAATAAAAAAAGGATTTAAGGAGGCCGGAATCGAGGTCGCTTACTCTGAAGGTATAGAGCTTGGAAAGATTGGAGATTAAGCTAAAAAGAAAAGGGCGACCAAAAGGTGATCGTATAATAAAAGAAAAATTAAAAAAAGGCTTGACACGTTTGTCAAGCCTTTTAATTTTTTCGGTTCCCCAACCGACACTATTTGTCACTCTAATTATATTTTTAGTAACAAAAAAATAGCAACTACATCCTTGACAGAGCAGCAACTACAGTTATTAGACACAGTGAGCCGGACATTCCCACTATCCGCTGGAACATATATAATTATTTCTCTAAAAAACAGTGTCGTTGAAATTGTCTATGAGTAGAGTCAAGTCTATTATTATGGATCCAGTAATTTCTCGACGCCCTCTCTTCCTATAGATAGGAGCTTGTTCTGATTATCTATTGGAATCTGATCTGTATTCCCATGTCGTTGGACAGCCCTAGTAACTGACTCCTCTCTCAAGAGATGAATCATTGCATATGGCGATCGATTAGTGTAGTTCCGTACGTCTTCACTTGACAAGTCTTGAAACTGATAGTAAGGATGAAAGGAGGCCACCTGAACAATGCCTTCAAGATCTTGATCAATTAGCAATTTTTCAATTTGATCTATGAGATTGAGATAAGGTATGAAACCAATTTCCTCTGCCAATATGATTAACGAAGTCTCTATCTCATCCAGCTCTGCACCAATCAAAAGCTTGATCTCTTCATTGATTTGCTCCATTGCCGATTGATCAACCTCCAATACTTTAT
This sequence comes from uncultured Saprospiraceae bacterium, assembly GCA_964522505.1. Taxonomy (GTDB): domain Bacteria; phylum Bacteroidota; class Bacteroidia; order Chitinophagales; family Saprospiraceae; genus GYS-P2D. Next base: position 1,790 of record CAZFWJ010000075.1, on the reverse strand, counting down.
ATCTTATGAGGTCCTCATTAAAGGGTAGATGAGCAAAGGGACAAAGATTTAGTCCCAAGACAATCTTCCCGATCCAATCTATCGTTTCGTTAATACACAGTTCTTTGTCAAGCTGGCTCATTTACTTCGAAAGTAGAATAACAACTTAAATCTATAGCAGTTAATGTAGAGTATTCAACACAATCTCTGTTGATGCTGCTGAATTATTGTAATCTGCGATCATATATTGTGATACCCACTCATAACTAACTTAATGGATAAAAAGGCGATTCATCGTCCGACATACATAGAGATAGACTTAGAAGCCATCTCTGAAAATTACAAGGCTATCAAGTCTGTCTTAGATGGTCAAAAAGTCTTATGGGTGCTTAAAGCCAATGCCTATGGTCATGGATTAATCCGGATAGCTCAACATCTTGAAAGTCTCGGTGCGGATTATTTCGGGGTTGCATATTTGGAGGAGGGCATATCACTGCGTGAAAATGACATAAAATCGCCCATCCTTGTCCTCGGCGGCATCAGCGGCTATCAACTACCACAATTTATAACGTATGATCTCACGATCACTGCAAGCTCAGTTGAAAAACTCCATCAAATAGATGAATGTGCAGAGTCAATGTCTCAAATTGCTAAGGTTCATCTGAATATCGATACAGGCATGGAACGCATAGGAGTCCATCACTACAATGCCCATAAACTCATTGCAGCAGCTAAGGAAGCTAAGCATAGTATGATAGAGGGTATTTATACACATATGGCTAATGCAGATCTGAAGGATGATCGATATACAAGGATACAAAAAGAGAGATTTGATGCTGTCTTAAAGACCGTTCAGGAACTGAGACTAGATATTCCCATAATCCATGCCGCTAATTCTGCAACAGCAATTAAAGAACCAGGGTTGCGCTTTGACATGGTCAGATGTGGATTACTGCTCTATGGATTATATCCTTATCACCTGCTTAAGAATCATCTCTCCGTTCGCCCTGCACTAAGTTGGAAATCAAGAGTAGTATTTTTTAAGGTTATCCCAGAGAAAACACCAATAAGCTATGGTGGCAATTGGACGAGTAATCAGATGACCCGCATAGTGACACTCCCTGTCGGATATGGCGATGGTTACATGAGGGCGCTAAGCAATAAAGCTCAGGTGATCATTCGTGGCAAGGTACATCCTGTTGTGGGCAACATCAGCATGGATCAAATGATGGTAGACATAGGCTGGGGTACTGCTTATAATGATGACGAGGTTATCTTAATCGGAAGGCAAGGAGATCATGAGATCTCCGCCGAAGATATTGCAACATGGGCCAACACCATTTCTTACGAAATATTGACCAATATCAATAATCGCGTCCCAAGGGTATATCTTTCTAGACATGAACAATCCCGTTAATATGGTTTTCATTACTTTATGGTGCTGCGATTCATTGCGGTATCAAATTTGATATATAGACACTAAAGAGGATCAGATTAATTCACAATGAGAGCGTTAGTTATATCAGGCGGCGGCAGCAAAGGTGCATTTGGCGGGGGCGTAGCTGACTATCTTATAAATGATCTCAACAGAGAATACGACATCCTTGTAGGCACCTCAACTGGTAGCCTACTCATCCCGCAATTAGCAATCGGCAAGGTAGAAAACTTGAAGAGAGCATATACATCAGTATGCCAGAAAGACGTCTATAGTGTCTGCCCATTTATCATCAAAAAAGATAACAATAAGGTAATCTCTACCAAGATCAATCACTTCAATATCCTCAAAATGTTTCTCAAGGGTAAAAAGACTT
>CAZFWJ010000074.1:0-15287 GCA_964522505.1 uncultured Saprospiraceae bacterium | reverse complement strand
AATGACGTAGCACGTACCGTGTTATACCTTGGCTAAGAATATGACGGATTAAGTGCTGCTGTTACTATAGATATTAATAGAGGATCTTATAACATGTAGATAGTTATGCCCAAGAACATCGATGATTATTCAACCGGCAAATACAGATCACCTTTAATGACTCCTCTTGATATTACCATACGTTGAATCTCACTGGTGCCTTCATAAATCTGAGTGATTTTAGCATCTCGCATGAGGCGCTCTACATGATACTCCTTGACGAAGCCATAACCACCGTGTACTTGAACCGCCTCGACAGTGTGCTTCATGGCCACTTCTGAGGCAAATACTTTTGCCATTGCTGCTGCTTGACCATATGGTTTGCCTGCATCCTTGAGCCATGCAGCCCTATAGACCATCATCTTGGCGGCTTCTATATCTGTGGCCATATCTGCCAACTTAAAGGCAATGGCCTGATGCTTATTGATCGGTTTCCCAAAGGTCTGACGTTCATGAGAGTAGGTTAATGCCAACTCATAAGCTCCGCCTGCAATACCCAGTGCTTGTGCTGCAATTCCAATACGACCACCATCTAATGTCCACATCGCATACTTAAAGCCGAATCCCTCAGGACCTAAACGATTTTCCTTCGGGACCTTGACATCAGCGAACATGACCGATGAGGTATCGGACGACCTAATGCCAAGTTTATCTTCTTTAATTCCGGTAGAGACACCCTCCCAGTCTGCTTCGATTACAAGGGCATTAATTCCTTTATGTGCCTTTTCTACGTCCGTCTGAGCGATGACAACATAGTATCCTGCTTTTTTACCATTAGTAATCCAGTTCTTAGTGCCATTAACCAAATAGTGATCGCCCATATCTACAGCTGTAGTGCGTTGACTCGTCGCATCACTACCCGCTTCTGGTTCAGATAGGCAGAATGCCCCTAATACTTCTCCCGTGGTTAGCTTAGGGAGATACTTCTGCTTCGTCTCTTCTGACCCGTACTTCTCAATGCCTGCACAAACCAATGAATTGTTCACTGACATAATCACCGAGCACGAATTGTCGATTTTAGAGATTTCCTCAAGTGCAAGAACATATGAAATTGTATCAAGCCCAGAACCACCATATTGTGGGTCAACCATCATTCCCATAAATCCGAGTTCAGACATCTTCTTTACGCCGTCCGTCGGATACGACATATCCGTATCTCGTTTTATAACACCAGCTTTAAGTTCATTTTGCGTAAACTCTCTTGCCGCTTGCTGAATCATGAGGTGTTCCTCACTCAAGGAAAAGGTCATAAACTATTTGTTAAGAATTAAACTCTAAGTTAAATTTCTTAAGCCATACAAACCTTATTTTTATTGGCTTAGAACTATTGACAACACATTCTCACACAATGATTGATACAGCAAAAGAAGTTAGACCCGGAGAAGAACTTAATTGGGATAATTTAGAAACATTCATTATGGCAAATTTGCCAGAAATGATAGAGGGCAAAATGGAAGTATCACAGTTTCATGGTGGACATGCTAATCTCACCTATCTACTTATTTTCCCATCAACAGAATTAATTTTAAGGAGACCGCCATTTGGGAATATAGCGCCAGGTGCACATGATATGAAACGTGAATACCGAGTCTTGTCAAAATTATACAAGGTTTTTAATGAGGCTCCAAGAGCATATCTATACTGTGATGATGCCAGCATTATCGGTGCACCCTTTGTATTACTGGAGCGAAAACGAGGTGTGGTAGTCCGGACAGAACTTCTCGATTGCTTCAAGCCATATGATCGCGCACAGGAGCGCTTAACGACAGCCATGGTTGCAGCAATGGCGAAGTTACATACGGTTGATGTTGATGCAGCTGACCTATCAAAACTTGGTAGACCAGAGGGTTTTTTAGAGAGGCAATTATCAGGTTGGTCAAAGCGATGGCAGCTTATAGATTCAGATGGCAATAAGGATATGAATATTGTCCTTGACATACTCTCTGAATCTATCCCTAAGCCTCAGGCTGTGTCCATTATCCATAACGACATCAAACTTGATAACTGTCAGTTTCAGGCGGATAATCCTGATAAAGTAACAGCAATATTTGATTGGGACATGACAACGCTAGGCGACCCATTAGTTGACCTGGGCACAACATTGAGCTATTGGGTTGAGCCTTATTTTGACAACTTTCGCTTACCGGTTTCATTGGATAAGTCATTTCCAGATAAAGCCTTTCTACTTAAGAGGTATGAGGAGTTCACTGGATTTTCTTTAGAGCGAATAGACTGGTATCATGCCTTTGCCTATTGGAAAGGCGCCGTTGTTGCTGCCCAATTATATCATAGATTTAAGATTGGTCAGACAGAGGATAAGCGCATGAAAAAATTTGGACAGGCAGCTATTGCGATGACGGACATAGCTAAACAAATATTAACTAAAGGTTTGTCTTGATCGAGCAGATATTTTCTCCCGATACAAAGAGATATCTATGCATTCCAAGAATGATTGGATTTCATATTTCTCATAAGCCATTTACATCGTAGTGATCATATCATCTTTCAGATGCGGCAGCGTGTTGAATGCTTGGAGACTCAACCGCCCCTCCGAGAACAAAACTTCTGAGATGGCGGTATTCAGCATGACTAGGTTGAATCCCATCACTTTATCGGGATCAGTAACGCCTAATACAGGGGCGAGCATAGCGCTGATACAACCACCAGAAGAAAAGGCAGCAATAGTCTTACCCTTTGTATTATCTCGCATTACCTTTTGTAAACCTATTTCCGCTACCGCTCTGAACTGCGCAAAGGTCTGTATTTCCTTAGGCATCTCGAATGCCAATGTGTCGCTCGCCCATAAGCGTAAGTAAGACACGACCATTTTCATTTTCGTCCTGTGATTGGGCTGTTTATCCATCTCTTCAAACCACGTACTAAACTGCGGATAATGTATGACTAACTGTTCTCTGACGGCCTTCATCGAATCCATGCCCACATATTCTCGGAGCTCTTCAACTTCAATAGCCTTTGGAAAGTCTTGACCACTAATCATATAGGCTTCCTTGACGCGGTCATAAGTCTGACGATGTCTTCTTAACGGGCCGACATAGACTTGATCAAATTGAATAGATTTCTTGACAAAGTACTCCCCTAAAACACGAGATTGTGTGTGTCCATGGTCAGAGAGATTGTCGTAATCATCTGACAAAAAGGAAGCTTGTGCATGTCTTATTAAGTAGAGCTTACTCATTGCAGTGAATTTATAAAGTGATGTACGAAGCAGATAATCAAGATAGTTGTTTACCTGTCATGAGTCCAAAGGACATAACTACAGGTGTAAAGATCACTAAGACTCGTGAAACCTCATGGTAAATTATTGACATCACGATTCTGTATAACTCATGCTTAAGATTACAGCTCATTATCAAGTCCTGATATCTTGACTATTAGAGGATCCTGTCAATTGTTCACATGATGAGAATAGCTTATAATTCAGAAACATAAGTAAATCTGGTCCAACACGAATAGCCTTAGACATATTTGGGAGGGCTAGATAGAATTGCTTGACACATCATGAAATTTAAAATAGGAGATCACCGTACTTGCGCACATTGATCTCCTATTCATAAGAATTAACTCATTAACTATGAACGACTCCTATGATGGCTCTATAATGTATAAGTTAGCTTTGCCAGTGCTATTCTACCTATAGTGGGCAATGATGGAGCAAAACGATATTGAGAATCAAACAAATTGTTGACATCAAGACCTACTTTTAACCCACTGTCAAACTTATAACCGACACTTAAATCTACGAGACTCTGATCATCAGTTATTCCAGAGAATAGACCGAAGGTCGCATTATATGATGGTGTTCGTTGAAAAGCTAAACTGCCACTCCATGCTACCTCAGACAGATATTGCACTCCTAATCTAAACTTGTTATCTGGAGTATTTAATGTGAACGGATTTTGAACATCATCTTCTCCCGGGAACCACTCGGTTTGCGAAAGCCATGAGTAGTTGAAATATCCGATTAGATTATTGGTCAAGTAATAAGATGCACCAAAATCAACTCCAGTATAAGAGATGTCACCGACACTTACCTGACTACCGGCAGCAATATGTACGATATCATCGTCCAGTGGAACAGCGCCGATACCAGACTCTGCAGCACCTATAAGATCGTATAAAGCTCCTACACCTGTTACTGGGTCATCAAATCCCGCTCCTGCTCCAGCATAAGCCGCAGCAATGCCTGCGGCGGTTCCGGCGGCAACCTCTTGTGGTAAGCCTAGTCCAACAAGGTGGGTAGTAAGTGCCGCGCCAACTTCAGCAGCTAAACCACCTCCTGAATCAGCTCCAATTAAACTATATGCTGGCGCAAGAGCTGTAAACTGAAGCGCACCGTCTATACTACGATTATAAACATCAATGTTGAGTTTCAATTTGTTTTGGATGAATCCGCTATATCCGATCTCATAGGTCGTTTCACTAGCTACGGGAAGAGCAGCATTGTTCTGTGGGGTGAGCGGTGTGCCATCAAATATGTTGAAGCCTACGAAAGTTCCTGTTGTCCCTTGTGGAACAAAGTTTTGTAGAAATGGAATTATTCCTAATGGGTCGCCCCCTAATTGAGGTCCTAAGAATTGTAATACCGTAGGAGTAACTGCTCCATAAGGAAGTGCCAATGGAAGTCCCGGTGTGTCCAGTGGCAAACTTGGAAACCCTGGAATAGTGAGATCAATAACAGAATTCTCATCAAAAGTATGAGTAAGCGCTCCCCCTCTAAACCATATATCGGCTATACCAGGAATTGCTGGAGCGACTGGAAAGTCAAGAAAGAAATCCACAGCACTTGGCACATCACCAGCTATATTAAATGAGGCTCTTAAAGTGTGGTTCGGATCTGGCTTATAAACCAACGCTGCTCTTGGAGAGAAAAAGCCCTCATCCAAGAAATTAAAACTATCATAGCGACCTGCTCCCAGGATATCAACCTTAGGGCTTATGGCCCATTTCGCCTGTACATATCCACCGAATATGCCGTAGTCGTCATTATCCTCATTTCGACCAAAAGTCGTATTCCGAGAATCAGAAAACACTTGACGTGTATCAAATCCAGCCGTTACATCCACATTAGCACTAGGGATTTCGAAGTTGTACTGAATCTGACTTTCTAAACCTTGCCTTGCAATAGCAGATATCAAACCTGTTCTGAATAGTGAAGTAGGAGGATTGGAATCAAATCCACCAGAATCATCACTGAAAAATACCTGTGCAAACAATCCTTTATATTGAACTCTCGCTTGTGTATAGAGGTTATTACCTGCGCCAATACCTTCACCCTGATTGTTAAAAAACAAGGACCGGATACCCGTACCTCCGCCGGTTAGATTTATACTGAGATCTTCGCTAGGTCTAAATTCTAAAGTAGCATTTACTGTATAGTTGAAGTAATTGTCCAACAATGGATTACCATCACCGTCATCATCCAAATCATCTACGAGTACCGAGCCAGGAGCAAATGCGTCGATTCTGCCATTAAAAACAGTTGGCTCAGATATCGTGCTAGACAAGGCTGCAATAGTCGCCGCATCAGTCGGATCGTTCGGATCTAATCCAAATTCGTCTCCTCTCCTATAGTTCGCATTAATTTTAAAACCAAACTTGTCGCTCACTTTGGTCGCATGTCTTGCTGCAATTCCAAAAGTGTTTAGCTCACCACCGATTACTTCAACAGTGGTTCCAGGATCATCAATAGGGCTCTTAGAGATATAGTGCACAACTCCGGATGTTACACCTGCACCATATAATGCAGAGCCAGGTCCTCTGACTACCTCTACTCGCTCTAAGTCAATGGTATTAATACCCGTATTACCTGCGAAGAAAGATCCCGTCCCTGCTGCGACAAGATTTCGATAATCTAATATTGAAAATGTTGACGTAGCAAAGACGCCATTAGAGCCTCTCAGTTCGACATTGATTCGTCCTGCAGATTGTTGTTGAACAGTAACGCCAGGTAAATTCGCAATCGTTCTTGCTGGATCTAAGCTCGGCGAAACCGAAAGTTGTCGTGCACCAATTACTGATACTGATGCTGGAGCTTCCTGAACCTTCTCTCTCCTACGTGAAGCAGATATAACAATGTCTTCGCCTAAAAAGATTCCTTCACTTAGGACTACATCAACATTAGATGACACCCCATTAATCACCCGCTCCTGGCTGTTGTATCCAGTAAATGAATATACAAGCGTCAAGGGAAAAGGCCGAGATGTACTTAAGGAATAATACCCATCCAGATCTGTAATGGTGCCTTCAGAGGCTCCTTTAACAATTACATTGGCACCAATGAGTGGTTCTCCATCACTACCAGTTATGGTTCCATTGACTGTGTTTTGCCCTATACTTATGCCGCAAATAAAAAGGGCAAAAGATACCGACATGATTAGATTGATAATAGTATTTTTCATACGCAAATTAATTATAGAATAGGAATTTAATTTATTATCCACATTGCAAGGGAGTAGTTAGATTTCACATGTCATCATGAGCCCTAAATAATATCACTAGACTATATATCTAATACCGTTTGTATATGAATGAGATACTGCTATGATCTCAAACAGCTCGGTAATATTGACGATAGATAAGTAGTTTGTTCCTATTTCTTCAAGGCGCCAATTCATTCTAGCGCCAAATTATCATTTTATTTTGCTTTACGAGCTACAGGTAATACATTATCGAAAAACTCTACCATACCAGACAGTAAATGAATATGCAACTTATATAAAAGAACACCTCATGTTCAAGGTGACAGTTGAAAACTTCATGAAGAACGGAGCACTTCCTTATTGTGACGAATGGGAAGAGCAGGAATCCTCGAAAGAGACATGATATGTCAACCATAGAAACATGTAAATCCTGGGTGACGCGAATTAATTCATAAGTGAGATAATTGGAAAGTCAATGGGCTCATAAGAAGTTGATTCGATCAAACAAAATAAGTAGATGTGAAAATTGAAATATGAGATATAAAAACATAGAATTTGTAGTAGAAGAAGGGCTTGCCATGATAACACTTAATCGCCCCAAGCGACTTAATGCCTTAAGCGCCGAGATGATGGATGAGTTATATGAAGCGGTGATTAATGTGGCTACTGATAACGCCATCAAGGTCTTACTGATTACTGGTGCTGGCAAGGGATTTTGTTCAGGCGCCGATATATCCATCGCTCCTCAAAAAGATGCAGAATTCTTAATGCAGCAAGGGGAAAGAACTTATGACTCAATGATTAGGAGGTATAACCCGATCATCCAGACTATTCATGATATGGGCAAGCCTGTCATTGCTGCGGTTAACGGTGTTACCGCAGGATATGGCAACTCGATAGCTCTAGCATGCGATGTCGTGTTTGCTGCAGAGTCTGCGAGTTTTATACAAGTGTTCGTACCCAATCTTGGAATCGTCCCTGATGGTGGATCTACTTGGTTGCTACCCAGGATCATCACCCTTCCTAGGGCAATGGGTATGTTTTTATCTGGTGATAGGATCAAAGCGAAGCAGGCAGAAGAATGGGGCATGATCTGGAAATGCGTGCCAGATGAAGAATTAATGAAAAATGCTCAATCCTTTGCCAACAAACTGGCCAAAGGTCCTTCATTAGGTATTCGATCATTTAAAAATGCGATGAACCAGTCTCATGAAAATTCTTTGCAACGACAACTTCAGTTAGAAGCAAATCTCCAAAAAGCCTGTTGTGGTTCTGTTGATTTTGCAGAAGGATGCCTAGCTTTTGGAGAAAAGAGGAAGCCTGAATTTATAGGTAAGTAATTACGAATTTAGAACACGAAAATGGTTTAAACGATAAGTAAACAAATACATGGGACCGCTAAAAGGATTCAAAATTATAGAGATGGCTGGGATCGGGCCAGGACCATTTGCTGGAATGATGTTAGCAGATATGGGTGCTGATGTCATTATGATAGAACGAAGAGTAGATCTCCATAAAAGACGAATAAAGGATTGCAACCGACGAGGAAAACGGTCTATTGCTTTGAATCTTAAGGATCCTAAAGATGTAGAAGTGCTTCTACTGTTAGTAGAAAAAGCAGATGCCCTATTTGAAGGTTTTCGACCTGGTGTGATGGAGAGACTTGGTCTAGGCAACGAGGTCTTACTTAAGAAAAATTCGAAATTAGTAATCGGGCGGATGACCGGTTGGGGGCAATTTGGGCCTCTGTCAAAGGCAGCAGGCCATGATATCAATTATATCTCTCTAACTGGCGCATTACGTGCTATCGGCAGAAAAGATGCAAAACCTGTACCTCCCTTAAACTTAGTTGGCGACTATGGCGGAGGAGCTATGTTCCTCGTAACTGGCTTACTGGCTGCATTATTGGAAACCCAAAAATCTGGTAAAGGTCAGGTCATCGATGTTGCTATGACTGATGGCTCAGCTGTGCTCATGTCCGTATTTAACACGCTTCATACTATGGGGCTTCAATCTGCTGAACATGGTTCTAACATGTTGGATTCTGGAGCCCATTATTATGAAGTGTATGAAACCAAAGATCAAAAATATATTTCTATTGGTTCGATTGAACCACAATTCTATGCCCTGCTTATTGCAAAAGCTGAGCTAGATTCGGATGAGTTTTCGGCACAGCATGATCGTTCACAGTGGCCTATTTTAAAAACTAAAATCTCTGAAGTATTCAAGACTAAAACTCGAGATGAATGGTGTGCTATCATGGAGGGAACAGATATTTGCTTCGCTCCGGTACTTGATTTTATTGAAGCTCAACAACATCCACATAATAAAGCTAGGGAAACATATATAGAGCTAGATGGCATGATGCAACCAGCACCAGCGCCTCGATTTAGTCGTACTGTATCTGAAGTTCAGTTTGGATCGAGAGCAGCTGGTGAAGATTCAGCGTCGATCTTGGAGGATTGGGGGATTTCCTGAATAAGAGGCATGACGTATAAGGTAAAACACGATTGATCTTTTTGATAAAAAGATTGTAAGACAATAACAAATGAAAACTAAAATCACAGAGCTCTTTGGTATAGAACATCCTATTATGCAAGGCGGAATGCATTATGTCGGTTTAGCAGAGATGGCCGCTGCAGTATCTAATGCTGGCGGAATCGGTACTATAACTGCATTAACACAAAAAACACCAGCTGACTTAGCAAACGAAATTGCAAGATGTCGTGACATGACTGATAAACCTATTGCTGTTAACTTGACTTTTTTGCCAACGCTGAATCAACCCGACTATCCTGGCTATGTGAAAGCCATAATAGAAGGTGGGATTACCGTAGTTGAAACAGCAGGACGCAATCCTCAACAGGTCATGCCATATCTCAAGGATGCGGGCATTAAGATTATACACAAATGTACATCCGTAAGGCATGCACTAAAAGCTCAAGCCATAGGATGTGATGCAGTGTCTGTTGATGGATTTGAATGTGGTGGGCACCCAGGAGAGGATGATATCCCTAATATGATTTTACTCCCACGTGCAGCCGATGAATTGGAGATTCCTTTTCTCTCTTCTGGCGGCATGGCTGACGCACGATCACTTGTTGCATCTATAGCAATGGGTGCAGAGGGCATGAATATGGGTACGCGATTCATGGCGACTAAAGAGGCACCCATCCATGATAATGTGAAGCAAGCCTTACTAGAGGCCACAGAGTTAGACACTCGACTGGTTATGCGCCCTCTCAGAAATACAGAGCGTGTGTTGAATAATCCATCAGTAGAACGTCTCCTAGCCACAGAAAAAGCACTAGGAAAAGACATTAAGTTTGAAGACATTATCGAAGAAGTGGCAGGCATCTATCCTAAGGTGATGACTGAAGGTAATACCGATGCTGGCGCCTGGTCTTGCGGTATGGTAGTTGGTTTGATTCATGATATTCCAACATGTAAGGAGCTCATAGATCGTATCATGAATGGTGCAGAAGAATTGATTCAGCAACGTTTAGCTAATCTATTGATCCATTCCTGATTAAGCAAGGCCATGGTTCAGCATATTCACCAACTTATCGTTCTATTCCCGCACTGATCCCCAGCATGATAAACCATACACTATCTTACTCTACAATGTGTAGGGATGCCTTTAGCAGGATTTGAAAAGGAAGAACTAGTTAAAGCACCCTATTAATACGAAGACCGCTTAGAAAATGGAACCCGAGAATATATTATTAACAATCCCTTATAAGGAATGAAAACAGCTATAGAAGAAGCTTGATCTCATTTAACTAAACGTAAATCACAACAACTGTTATAATAATAAAAACATCTAAATGGCCTTACCATCATTGTTTGACAACTTAAGACTTCCTGTTATTGGCTCACCCTTGTTTATTATCTCAGCTCCTGAGCTCGTAATTGCACAATGTAAGGCTGGTATAGTAGGATCATTTCCTGCTTTGAATGCCAGGCCACAAGCCCAATTGGATGAATGGATTCATCAGATCACAGAAGAACTTGCCGCTCATGATCGAGACAATCCAGATCAGCCAGCGGCGCCTTTTGCCGTCAATCAGATTGTCCACCGCAGTAATAATCGACTGGAAGAAGATATGATGACATGTGCCAAGTGGAAAGTCCCCCTGATGATTACCTCACTGGGCGCTAGAGAAGACCTCAATGAAGCGGCGCACAAATGGGGAGGTATCGTGATGCATGACGTTATCAATGATCGATATGCCCACAAAGCCATCGAAAAAGGAGCTGATGGATTGATACCCGTAGCAGCTGGAGCTGGAGGCCACGCTGGTACAACCTCCCCATTTGCCTTGATGCAAGAAATCAGAGCATGGTTTGGTGGACCTGTAGCTCTATCTGGATCAATTGCTTCTGGAGCAGCCATCCTAAGTGCTCAAGCTATGGGAGCGGATCTGGGCTACATCGGTAGCGCTTTTATATCAGCTAAGGAAGCCAGAGCCAGTCAAGAATACAAACAAGGTATCATAGATGGCAAAGCGGCTGACATCGTATACTCTAATCTATTCACTGGTGTTCACGGCAACTACCTAAAGAAGTCCATTGAGAACGCAGGATTAGATCCTAATAATTTACCTGAGAGCGATCCGAGTAAGATGAATTTTGGTTCTGGGGGTAACACTGAGGCTAAAGCATGGAAAGATATTTGGGGATGTGGCCAAGGCATTGGAAATATAGGCGAGATCTTGTCAGTACAAGAGTTAGTCTCAAAATTCAAGAACGAGTACGATACGGCGGTTCAGAGAATGATTGGCTTGACTCAATAGTGTCATTGCTACTTCATCATAAAGGCTGCGCTATTCAGTTCTGTTAATATATAGCTTCGGTTATACTCCACAGGCGCTCTGCAGATTCATCATCACAAGCATGGGCATCCACTCCCATATATCTCGCCATCGGATTGTCGGTAATAGTCGGAGTTGCAATGTTACAGTCTTCGCAATAGACCCCAGGTTTGTTTTCAAGTAGTGGAGAAGTAGCAGCCCAGAGTGTAGTAGAACACCCTTGCTCTGGTGTTTTAAATCCTTGTTTTGCTAGCTCTGAAGGGCCTCCATTTTTGTCTAGCCAGCCCAAAGCGATCATTTCTTCTTTGGGTAAATGACGTTGCAGCGGCGTAAATATTCCACCAGGATGAGCAGCGAAAGCAAGTCCTCCTGATTTCTGCAAGCGGCGTGATAATGCATTAGCAAACAAAGCATTGGCTGTTTTAGATTGACCGTAAGCCTTCCATTTGTCATACTCGTTAGATTGGAAATTAAAATCGTCCCATACAATGTCACTTAATTTATGGGCAGTCGAGGACAGACAGACTACCCTCGCACTAGGTGTGTTCTCTAAAAGCGGCATTATGGATTTAGTTAAGGCAAAGTGTCCAATATGGTTCACCCCAAATTGAGATTCCCAATTAGATCCTACTCTAGTCTCTGGACATGCCATGATCCCAGCATTATTAATCAGTAGATCTACATGATCAAACTTTGTCAACATTGTATTGGCAAATGATTGAACAGAAGTCAGATCACTGAGGTCCATGGAAGCCATTTCTATTGACCCTTCTAACTCTGCAAGGTTTTCTTTAGCTCTTTCCATAGAGCGTCCGGCTACAATTACTTTTGCTCCCTTCTGCGCAAGTGCTCGGGTGGTTTCGAGACCTATACCACTATAACCGCCTGTGACGATCGCCACTTTCCCAGATAAATCTATATCTGCAAGTACTTCTTTGCCAGTGCTTTTTCGGTTGAACGGTGATTCAACTTGTATTTGATCTGCTACTGCCATGACTTTATTAAATTTTGTCCGAAAATATAGTGGTTTGTGAGATGATATTCGATAGGTTTTACGAACCTGTCAATTGTTTAAACTTTAACAAGACACGCTCGATTGATCTCGGATACATTCTTACATCCTGACAGAGCCATAGTCAATTCAAAATCTGCTTGCAACTGGCGGATCACCTCAGTTACTTTTTGGATGACATCAGTTCGATTTCCTTGTCGAGCGCATTTATATCATTCGTTCTAAAGAATTCAAGACCATCTTGAAACAGGATGTATGTTGGGTATATAAACACATCTAAGAGCGATGGCAGGCCCAATTTGTCTGAGAGATTATAGGTGAGATGCGGCCATGACATTCCAGATTTTTCTTTAACGGATAGGAGATACTCTCGATCTATACTGTGTTCAGCTGCTACACCAAGAATCCTGAGATCTAAAGATTCATAATGATTAGCTATATCAACAAGCTGAGAATAACCAGCTTTACAAGCTCCACACCATGTTCCCCAAAAATGGAGCAGTACCATTCCAGAATCTACCTTGAATGTCTGAGATTGATCAATGTAAATAGTTTTTCCTTTGAATGAGCTATACTGTTTTGCCTTGGGCTTAGGTAACTCTATTGGCAAAGGACTTTTCTTAAGATATGCTTGGGTCCCCAGCGTATTAAAAGACACCTCAAATGCCTGATCATTAACAATTAACAGGTCTTGAGGAACAGAATATACCTTATATGGAGAGTGATTTTGGTCTTCATTTGGAGCGTTAGCTATTTTCATTTGTGTATCTCCATCTTTATAGCCCCTAGTTATAAAGTAGGGCTGAAAAGCAAGTTGATACAACTGATCATCAATTTCAACTTCTCCATACCGATGATCTATGTTGAGCATTCTGTAAGTAAATGGAAAATATTCATCTCCGAACAAAGTAGGTAAATCTGGATGGGGAAACACCATGAAATTAGGCGTGATTTCTACATTATGCTCCATATTTACTACACTCCCATCTAAAATTATTCTTTTAGAAATCTTCAGCTCATTGTCCGGAACTCGATCCATCCATGTCAATGTATCGACTATATACTTCTCAGGTGTTCTGCCTTTTATGGCATAGTCTAAATATTCATCTTCGTCATACTCCATAACGAAGATTTTATCATCACTTAGATCTCCGTTAAAGTTCGCATCGATGATAACATACTTCTCATCATTCTCACCAAATCCACTAAGAGAAAGTAGGCTATCTTGTTTTTGATCAGTGAGTTCATCAGATAAAAATGGAATTTCAAAGATTTTATAGCTAATCAGATATTCAGGTATTCCTTCGGGTATTTTGTTTGAGGCTCTATCACTGGTCAAGATTAAGCTATTCCTAATGGGGTATGCTCCTGACCTGTTTTCTAGATCAAGTGTAATTGTTTGTGAGCAGATATCAATTGAAAGAAGGAGACTTATGGCTGCTAGCAATATTGACTTGTACATACGATTTACATGAACGCATTTATAGTCGTGTTTAGTCTACCTACTTGCTCCGTTAAAGGTGCTGTTAAATAATTCTGATAATTGATCAAAGCACTGTTCGCCAGATCGTACTGTTCTATCTGGTCATAAGATAAACTAAAACCACTTCTTATCCTGCTGTTGATGTGGCGAGTCTAAAGCGAATTAAACTTTAACAAGACACGCTCGATTGATCTCGGATACATTCTTACATCCTGACAGAGCCATAGTCAATTCAAAATCTGCTTGCAACTGGCGGATCACCTCAGTTACGCCATCGGCACCGGCCAGAGTAAGTCCAAAGATATGAGGCCTACCTAATCCTACAGCGTCGGCACCGAGAGCCAGTGCCTTAAAGACATCTGCTCCGCCTCTTATGCCCGAATCCATAAGTATGGGTATTTGCCCTTTGACGGCTTTAGCAATTTTGGGTAGCGCAGCTATAGAAGAAATCGAGCCATCTACTTGTCGACCACCATGATTAGAGACAAGGATGCCATCCATACCGTATTTCACCGCCAACTTAGCATCGTCCTTATGCAGTATTCCCTTGAGTATAATAGGAAGTGAGGTCTGATCTCTTAGGAATGCCAAGTCATCCCATGTTGTGGATGAGTTATTATAAATCTTAGTAAACATAATGGCACAAGTCTGACCAAAAATTTCCTTGTATTCGGGAGATTTCTGATCCAATACTGGACGTTCTTGTGCGATCTCTTGTTCCACTAAATCCCTAAAAACAGGATCTGACGTGTACTGGGCTATTCCTTTGCCCAATAAAAAAGGCAGATAGGCGATATCTATATCACCAGTGCGCCACCCTAATAAGGTAGTATCTAAGGTCAGAACTATCCCCTTGGAACCACATGCCTCTGCTCGCTTCACAAAACTGGAAACTAAAGCTCTTGACTTAGACCAATATAACTGAAAGAAGTGAGGGGTCTCCCCCATCGCAGCAGCACAGGTCTCCATGGGAAATGAGCCCTGATTAGAAAAAATATAGGGAATTCCGGTCGGGGCTGCTCCTTTAGCAATGGCCAAATCTCCTTCAGGATGCACCATCTCCGCTACTCCTACTGGACATAAGAAAAATGGCGCCGTCATATCTACACCAAGTATAGACGTGCTCGTATCTCTAACTTCCACATTTTGCAGCATCCGGGGGACGATGCGATATCTATTAAAATCATTACGATTATTGTCTACAGTATGGCTCAGACCAGCACCACCATGGATATAAGATCTTGCCCCTTCTTCCATTTTAGCATAGGCTTCTTCCTCCATTTTCTTCCATAATGGTGTCAGCAGCGGGCGTTTTCCATGGAGTCCCTCACCATAGGTTTTCATTTGGTAGTCTTGTGCCGTAAATTTTTCCATGGTTCTCCTTTTATAAGAATTCTTTATACTTCCTTGTCCCTATGAGGGTTATTGGTTGATCAGTTTTATACCCAAGTCTCTCACTAAGTGATTACCCACTTTCTCGCCTTGAATCTGCCCCTCGG
>CAZFWJ010000073.1:0-15634 GCA_964522505.1 uncultured Saprospiraceae bacterium | reverse complement strand
TCATAGGGATTGACTTCAATATTGAGGTGATAATAATTCAGATCCCACCACGCTCGTTCAGGTGTAATAGAACCGCGCAAACTGTCGGCCTGACTAAAGTCTTGACCATACATAGAAACACTTACAATCATTGAGACCAACAAAATCCATATCTTCATAATCACTATATTGTAATGATGACAGCAAGATATTAATAATTCCATATGAGTGCTCAACCTGAACGTTATGAAGGTAAATGGTGGATAATCAACGGTATAATATTCGGAATCATTCTGCTCATTATTGTTCAAGTAATAATGCCGTTGTTGTACGGGGAACACATAGACCTTACAAATGTGACTACACGTGGATTGCCGATCTATTTAGTTGGAGGTCTAATGTATGGCCTTACGATAAAGCTCGTTTATAAATATTTATACCCGACGGAAAACATCGACAAATAAACTTCAAAAAAAATCTGGGGTACAGAAGGTGTAATCTTGGGTGTTCTCATATTTTGAATTGCTGATCCTCTTGTCTCATGACTACAAGATAGATCTATAAATGTCGTGCATAAAAAGGATCAATACTTACTTTAAATCAAAGGCATGAATACCTATAAACTCTATAAAGGCTACAATTGGATACTAACTGGTCTGGGATATGGTGTCTTAATGGTTGGAGTACACCTGTTGCGCTTGGCTCGTAACGGTTCGATTGAGCCAAACTATCTGGTGGATATACCAATACTCCTTCTATGTGGTTGTGTTGTCTCTTTCATGATCAAGAGATCTATGGAAAGGAAGCCCCATTTACAATCAAACCGAAAGTAATCTACCACTTCCCATTCATATGTAAAAAGGCTTCTGGCAATAGCTGAATAGTTTGCCATCGCTCGGTAATCAAACCGTCATTGATTACATATAGGTCGAAGTAGGTGTCTATATTACTAAACACATCTGGTGCGCCCTGCACTCCGGCAAGGATTAGATTGTCGGATCCAAAGATCAGTTCTATATCATCATATCGTGGATTTCCCTCCGATGACATCAAATCATTAAAGCTTAATGGTGTTGAACTATGATCAATAAAGTCTGGACTAAAATAAAGTCCCACATTAGTTGGCTCCTCATTGACGAACACGTCGGCAATCATATTACGTACAAGTATCTCGTTAGCACCTACATCGGACGGACTCCTCTCAATAGATGCAGGAGTCTGATCAGCAACAACTAAGTCTTCAATATTATCCCAGTGCTCTGCAATCCGGCCGTCCTCTATTCTAAAAACCTCTAATGCCACCTGTGGCACACTGTTATTCCATCTTCCGCCATATGAGATATGTGCAACCACATGGTCCTCATCTCTGAATAAGTTATAAGTCAATATCTCATTCTGCTTGTTGATCAGTCTGAATAATGGCAAATACCCATCTACGCCATCTGCATACAAACTACTATGCTGTATAAATCCATCATTAGGCAGGCCAGGTGCTAATACATTAAGGATTGATGTATCTGTAATCTCAAATCCTTCAAGAAAGTCTATTACGATATTAATCAACTCATCTGGATCGGACGCAACAGAATCATCAAGATCATATCCGTTAGACGCTAAAGTGCTCATATCAGGGTTGCTGCAATCGAAGGTCTTAAAGAGTCGATCTCCTAAGCCATCATTATCTATGTCTTGATAGAACAATGTCCAATCTCGTATACTGCAATTATCATCATCATCAACGCCGTTAGACACGAATCCCTCAATGGGATCACATCCGAACTCAGTAATACTAGAATCACCAAAGCCATCTCCATCAGCATCTCTAAACCATATGAGCTCGTCACAATCACCCCCACATGAGATGATTAATACACTTGTTATGATAAGGAGTAGATATCTTCCCATTATGACCATCCCTTATTGAAGATTAAATCTTGCTGTCAATCCGGTATTAACACTGGTCACATCAAATCCACCAGATATTTTAGGCTTCGTTTGGTTGTAATCCATAAATAATCTTAGCGCAAAAAACTTGTTAATATCATATTCTACCGATGGACTGAGTTGTACCGTGAACGTGCCTCGAATAGGCTCTGCTGGACTAAACTGCCCAATATTATGGATTAAGGTCACATCATCTCTGATACTCAAGTCCATATTGATCTGTAGCCTCCGCTGGAAATCTGCTGCAGGATTGCGCGGATCAGTCTGTCTCGCAGACTCTGGATTATCAGATTCTGAATTGTCCCGGCTTCTACTTCGACGAGTTTTTTTCTGACCCGTTAAAAAACCAATATTAACATCGTCCATGATCCAGCCAAAGCCAGCAGTATGCTCTAAACTATTGCGCTCTGTAATCTGCCCAAGACCCGTTGCTAGCTCTAGAGCTCTTGATTTGGCAAACTCGTAGTTAGCTGTAATATTCCCCTTAGTCTTGAAGTCTATACCGATGACTGGCTGGAAGCGCTCCTCTATTACAATTTGAGGGATCTCAAAGCGAGCAAAGAAGTTTCTATTCTGTATATCTGGATCTATTGCAAACGGATTGGCAGCATCAAACTGTAGATCTGTTTGGAAGCTATTAACGCCGAGAGTTGACGTATATCCGTGCGCAATGCTAATATTCGAAAATATTTTCTTGAACCCTTCGAGTTTGCTTAATCCATTGTAACGCAACTGCCAGTTAGGTCTCGGAATAAACCCTCTACGACTGATGTTTTCGGTGACGTCTAAGTCGATTGTTTGTGGATTTTTTCCTGTGTAAGCGGCTAAAAAAGCAGGTATTTGTACATCTACATGCTCTGATCCAAGACCTTCGGCAAAACCTGTCTGCAGACCGTTATTGAATTGTCCATTTGGCGTAGTTGGAAGCCGATTAGATATGATCGGCAAGAATGATCTAAACCGCTCAAATAAAGCATCAATATCAGAATTGAATAGCGTATTAACTGCAAAGAAACTGACTTCGTAACTTCCAAAATCCCGCAATGCTACCTGCTGCAAGTCTACCTCTCCCGATCCAGGTATGGCACGATTGACGAAATCTTCTCGATGATTAGTTGTGAATCTCTTGTTGAATCTCACGTCTATATCAAAATCCTTCCAAGGCTCCACCGTTATACGAGCTTCATAGTTTTGGACATTATTCTGCTCAATCTGATTATTCTGAAACCGAGTCGGTGTAATCCACTCTTGCTCCACGGCATTTCGCAAGAAATTATTGGGATCATTAATATCGATATTCGGTTGCTGTCCAAATACAAACCCAACTCCAGGAGATCCTGCATTAAGTCCAAACAAATTTGGAGTAACTGTAAATCCTGGAATCACTGTCCCAAGCGTTTCTCTATAGGTTAGCCTTGCTTCACGAATAGATAGTAGTGGTCTCACCACGATCTTCTCAAACTTCGTCAGCTCTCGATCCTTCTTTTTTGGTGTTGTCCTGTCATCTGCTGCTTCGGCGGCACGTGATGTTCTACTGCGGCTCCTTGACGTCGTGCGCCCTCCCTGAAGCTTCTTGAGATATGGTATTTTATCATAGAGTTTCTCAAAGTCTAAGGTTGCATTAACACTCCTGGTCTGATTATTCTGTATCGTATGCCATGGCGAGGCAGTGGGGAAGTCAGGTTCTATTAAGGATAGCAGACTTAATGATCCCGCATTCCATGTATAGCTGGCGTTGTAATTAGCTCTTGCAGTGATCCAATCTAAACCTGGAATATACTTAAATGGTATGGTATAGTTGATACTCAGATCTTGATTGAAGTTCTGCAGTCGTCCAAAGTTTCGCAGATTTTCTCTTCGATATTCATTAGGTAAGTTTGGATTTGCCTGAACTTGCTCTGTTACATTCTCACCAAATTCATTAACCCAATCTCTACTCTGTACATCTTCTGCTACTCCGACCTGTCTTAACTCATCCACCACAGCTGAAGCGGTCGAGGAGTAGTTTAGCTTGAGAGATTTTGAGAGATCCCAGTTCAAGCCATAATTACGGTCCCAGTTAAACCGCTGATCATCAAATGCGTAAGTGACACCCTCCCCTCCTTGATCAATAGGAGCTGGGTCTGGCAATCTAAATATTCTTTGATTTTGCAGTCGTCTCAACTGGGTACTAAAAGATATTGTATTCGGAATAGGATTGAAGTTGAACTCCTTGATCAACTTCAAGGCCTTGGACTTTATACCATCAAAAGGTTTAATTGGATCTGCATTGGTAGAAAATCCATAGGTCAGATCACCCCGTTGATCTACAGTGGTCTCTTCCTGTAGTATCGCATCACTATAGGTAGTCCTAGTATGGCTATAGCTCGCTGTTAGGTTACTAATATCCCAAGGCTTTGGAGCCTTATCACTAGTTCGCTGTTTTCTGACATTAGTAAAATTGAGTGTTTGTATGGTGGTACGCTCTTTACTGCGCTCATTTATATCTTCTATGTCTGGGAAATTCTCAATAGTATTTAAGGTGTCTACCCGCAAATCAGTATTGTAAGGATCAAATTCTGCCTGCCGTACAGACCTAGCAAATTGATAATAGAATGGAATACTCAGACCCCATGAATCAGGAGTGAACTTCCCGAGCTCCAGATTAGTAGCAATATCATATTCTGTGACTAGGTCTAAACTTCGCTCCTGTAATTGCTGATCGATCTGTCCGAACCCAATCGTGCTAAAATTACCACTCATAGTGATATTACCAAGATCTGCTAACTGTAGATCCACTCTAGCAACACCAGCGGCACCACCTCTATTGTTAAGTCCCTTGAGTCTCAACTCATTAAACCATACTTCGGCACAGATATCCTCTTCTCGACCTTTATTGCTCCTCAGGCCTAATACTATTCCTTTCACTAATCCTAGTGTTGGGTTACCCTTAATCCTTATTCGAGCATTCTCCGTAGTCGGGTCGCCTGTTGGCAATTCCCACACGTCTGTTTTGGGTATGCCTTCTAAGTCTCGCTGGATTTTTGCATCAGTAAAAAGACTTAAGTCAAAGTCAAACTTGTTCTCCTCACGCCACACCTCTGAGGTATAAGCAAGCTGCTCGGCAGCTGTCTGCCTAAAATTTCCTGCGATGTTCTCAGGATCAGACAATGTCAACGGGATCTCATACTCATAATAATTGTTGGAGAAATCGCTTCCTAATCTTATAAATGCCGATAATTCCTCATCCTGTAATAAGTCATCCCTCGCTTCAGCATGGACAAAAAGTTCCAAACTGTCATATAGTCTCATATCAATCTCCGTCAGTCTGTAGGTCATCACCTCACAGCTATCTGGCAGGTTACATACGGTGGCATTCATTGAGTTTTCATCCTGTAGCACATTGGTAAATGTGCTTACAAAACGCTCTTGAACTATACCTCTCGGCAGGATATAATTGAATGGTAACTTCTGACTATTCTCTTGGACACCGACTTCATCGATAATCCATTCTACAGAGTTAGGATCTCCTTCATCAAGGCAGCTTTCGTCGATTGGGAGTCTTCGCCATTGATTACGGATTAATTCGAAGTCTGCCAACCTGAACGTTTTAGGCGTGTCAAATCCTGTCATGTACATCCGCATGAATTGTATCGACTGGAAGCCCTCAATTCCATTAATAGCTCTGCCGCTGGCAAGAGGTATTCTAAATCGATACCATTTCTCTTCTTGCTGAGTTGATGGATTAGTCAGAGTCCTTACATCAGTAATGAAAGCCTGGCCCTCTGTATCCAGTTCTCCATTGTTGTTTGTTATTTCTATCGGATACTCCCAATAGCTTTCACTCTTCTCTAGAGACCGGTTACCATTGAGATCTTCTGTGTCTGGCTCAGGATTTCCCAATCCTACTTGTCTGCCAGTGTTATTCTGAGCATTCCCTTGAGGGTGATTAAACTTTCTGTATCGTTCCAATAAAGGCGTGCCTACCGGATACACATCATTATCTCTAAAGCTGATAAAGTTGTCATTACTTGGATCTCCCAAATTCACTAAACCAAGCGAGGAAACATTATCTATGTAACTTCTGAATTGTTCTCGCTCTCTAATATCATCTAATCCATCTAATCCTAAGTCTTGGGCATCAAAATTATTGCGATCAAATGCATCGACATTAGGAACCGTCAATGGAATTTCTCCCCAGACAGTCTGCCGTGTGGCAACGATCTCATCTGGCAGCGGCAATGAGTTCTCATAAGACTGAAGATTATCGTTCAGGACATCTTCTGAAATATTGCCCAAGTCAAAAACGATGGTGCCCGATTCTTCAGGGAGGTGGTCTCCGTCTCGTCGCTCCAAGAATGGATTGAGCATCCAAAAGTCTATATACTCAATATTGGCTGCTTGAAAGTCATTATTCGTATCCAAGAATCTCATGATTCCTCCCCATCGACTTTGTGGATCACGTAGTCTGATTTCTTCATTTTGAGGATTAACCTCGATCCCCGCAGATACAGGTGATCCCTGCGGCGTATCGTAGTTGTAAGGTCCACGCTCTGATGGATAATAACTCACATCAAAAGTCAATAAATCTGGAATCTGACTTACATCCAATTGACGATCAAACAGTTCAGTCTGATCTATTCTACGAGTATATGAATCGGCGTTATCCTCTGTCGTTCTAATTGAGAAGTCATTAACAACATACCAGTTCACAAGTGCCCTATTAGCACCATAATTTAGGTCATTGGTAAAGCCTGACTCAGGAAAAAACAAAGGCGTACTTGCCAAGGTCCATCGGGTCGGACTATTACCAAGAGGTATACTACTGGTGGCGCCTTCAAAATCATCAATACTCACTGCAGGACTCTCAGTTGTTGGATCGTTAATCGCTCTATTGGTACCTGGCCTAATCGCTGCCACCTCTGCTGACAAGGTCAATGAGGATGCCTCATTAGTGCTATAAAAAGGAAGCTTATCAACCAATCTCGTCAGAAAAGGTGCTTCAGCAGAATAATTCACATCCAAGCCAAAAATTCGATTATTGATCGGATCATCACCCAGATTTACTTTCTGCGTAAATGGTCTTTCAAATAATCGTTGATAGGTTGCCCCTATTTTAAAGTTGTCGCTGACTTCCAACTCTCCTCGTAGTGCAAACAAAGTCTTCTGCTGTAGTCCGAACAAATTCTGATCTTCAAAAGAGACATTGATTGGCACACCTTGTTGGATAAAAGCATCATTTAGTATCTTAAGTCTACCGATTCCATAGTCTATCTCATAGTCTATGCCTTCTCTGAGTTCCTGACTGCCAGCTCGAACTGTTACAGATCCTCGTGGAATGTTAAATGAACCAAGGCTGATTTCTGAAGAAAAATTACTTTTTAACTCTCCTCTTATTATAAATCGATTTTTCTCAAGGTTCTCTCGAGCAATGGTTAACGTATTTTCATAGAGTTGAGGAAATCCAAAGCGCTCAAATAGCTCATCATCGTTATTTAATAACTCCCTCAGACTATTTCCAAATGGCTCCAAGACTGGAAATATGATACTACCCGTGCGTTGATTAACCGTCACTCCGGGAATAAAATCAAAAACACCATCTGACTGCGGATCATTTCTCGAATTCAATCTATCTAACTGGAATAGATTCAACAATGGTGTTCTGTCAAATCCGGGTTCAGGTATAAATCTTTTTAGCGTTCCTGATTCAAAATCCTCATAGAAGATGTCCAACTCAAAACCATCTTCAGAAAGACTCGCAGAATTGAGTGAGTAGATATTCTTCATCATCAAGTCCCAAGCAGGTAAGTTTACCCTCCTTATAGATCGCTTGAGCATCTTTACATACAGTACATCTGAAGGTGCAGGATTATTTTCCTCGTCAATTCCTCCTGTATTAGACTCATTGGCTACCTCACCAACTTTATAGACCTGATTACCATTAAGCGTATATGTATACTCATAAGACACTCCTAACACCTGAGTAGGTTGTAGTCGTACATTGAGAGAGATAAAACCCAGCTCCGGATTAAAGGTATATTCTGATGGCCGCAGCCTACGCATAGTTTGCACTTCAAAATCCTGCACTTGCTCGAGTCCATATCTTGTCTGTAAGAGCGTCTGGGTATTATCAAACTGTCTCGTCTGATCATCATTGACAAGTCTCCTAAACAATTCACTATTGTCGTTGTCGGGCAACTGATTACCATCAACATCTAGGAAGACTGGATTTCCAGTGTTAGTAGGTTGCCATATAGTATTAGGACTTGAAAAGTTGTCCGTATTAGACTCCCCCAAGAAACTAATAGCCGCTACTGGGCGTGTGCCTTGCAAGTCATCATTAGGCTGTACGGTAACCCATACTTCGAGGTTAGTAATACGCATTAGGGATCTCACTTGAGGAATCGTGCTCAAGGCATCTTCAAATATCTCTCTGTTGTAGTGAGATATAAGATAATGTCGATTCTCGTCATAATCGTCCGGTCTCAATTCAAACTCTTGTATCAAGTTTCCGTTTTCCAGCGATAAAGTTTCTGCTTCAGATCTTGACTGCGAGGCAACTGCGGTGAGTCTGAACTTGCCAAATTGTAACTCGGTTTTCAGTCCAAACAAGTCTTGACTACCATTAATCAATTGGCTCTGTAGCGGGAAGCTCACATTACCAGCCTCAATATTTTTAATGATACCATCCTCGTCAAATGCATCAGCGAGGTAGCCTAAGTTGAGCTGATTATCAAAATCGAATGTGGCCTGATTATTAAAACTAAAGCCAAGATCGAGTTTCTCCCCAATACTACCATCCACACCTATATTGATGTCTTGATCAAAGTTGATACCACCAGTGAATCGATTTTCGTCTGTCAGGTTCGCCCCACCTTCCAATATCTGGAAGTCGTAACCCAAGCTGACATCTACATTCCCGACTGGCTTAACAGAGACTTCTGTTCCTCCGAAGAGCCTATCTGCAAGCTGTGACGAGATATCTATTTCAGACATTGGGTCAATCTTAAACCCTCGGCTGAAGTCTAAGCTCTTCGTCCCAGTTAGCTTTCTTAGGTGTTCTTTTTCTTGTTTTTCTTGCTGCCAATCAAGATATTCTTCCAGGGTCAGGTAGGTCGGCGTACGATAGAATTGATCCCCAATCTTTTCCATTACTACATATTGACCAGTTTCGATGTCATACTCGACAGTCTGTTCAACTATGCTCGGTGTGATATCAAAGGGATTGTAATATTCTTCGGTGACGAAATCGCCATAGCGATCTCTAAGTGGAATTGTATCTGCCGTAGTCTCGACAATAGAAATGCCTTCATCAGGCCCAATGACAGATGATGCCATTAGATCATGATAGTTCCATGACATCACAACTATCCACACCGCTACTAAACTCTTCAAACTTATTTTCATCGTGGAAGACCTTCTAGTCAGATACTTTCTTATTCAGTTAAGATTTCTGATGCACATAGGACAAGTATTTCCTTATCCGATGCAATCCGAGTTTATGAACGATTTACTAACGCAAAAATATTGCCGAAGGTATCTTATTTGTGATTTTGTCAGAACCTTTAGCCGTTCTTAGGTGTTGTAGACGACTTATTCGCAATTTGTTGTCATCTCTTAAAATCACCTCATCATACTGAGTGCAGCCTTGATCAGGCCTTCGACAGTAGGATGATCTGCCACTGAAAGCTGATCAATAGTCTTTCTAACTGTCTGCTTCTGAAACCCTAGAGCCACAAGCGCATCAAATGCTTCTTCGCTCACACTACTTGAAGCTGCAATATTAAGATCTATCGGTCCGCCGTCTTTCTTGAGTTTATCTTTTAAATCCAGGATGAGTCGCTTGGCAGTTTTAGGGCCTACGCCTTTTACTTTTTTAAAGGCTATATCATTTTCGGTAACGATGGCGGTTCTGATCTCAAGCGGAGGCATGGAGGATAAAATGATTCGAGCAGTATTCGGACCTATCCCTGATACAGAGATCAGATGTACAAAGAGGCGCTTCTCTTCTAAGTCTGCAAATCCGTATAAGCTCAAGTCATCTTCTTTGACATTGAGATAGGTATATAACAAGCCCGATTCGAGATGCTCTATCTTGCTGAAAGTATTCAGGCTTATGTAGATATGATAGGCTACTTCAGCTTTATCTTCTATATATACCTCGGTTGGGCTTTTATGGACATATTGTCCTTTTATATACGCATACATAAGTTCCTTCTTTAGGATCTATGGCAAAAGTAACAATAGGTAATGGATTGCATTTATTCAGTTAAATTTGCCCGATAACCATCTCTCAGACTTAGATGAAAGTACTCATCCTTGGTGGCGGCGGTCGAGAACATGCCTTCGCCTTAAAGATCCAAGAAAGCCCCTTATGTGATTCCCTGCACGTCGCTCCTGGCAATGCCGGCACTGCACAGATTGCGCGCAATCACGACATAGATATATTGGACTTTAACTCAGTTAGAAACATTGTAGAATCTGAAGGCATCGATCTACTACTGGTAGGGCCTGAGGCTCCTCTCGTTGCGGGAATAACTGATTACTTCGCCAAGGAGATACCAGAACTACAAGTCATCGGACCAAGTCGTGAAGGTGCTCAACTCGAAGGAAGCAAGGCATATGCCAAGGAGTTCATGGCTGAAAATGAGATTCCCACTGCCGCATATATAGAGGTAGATATCAACAATATCAATGATGGATTTAGACATATTGACAACACTGCTGGTCCTTATGTGCTGAAGGCAGATGGACTCGCAGCAGGAAAAGGAGTACTAATCATTGAAGATAGCGCTACAGCTAAAAAGAGCTTAGAAGAAATGCTGAATGGACAGTTTGGCGGAGCCAGCAATAAGGTTGTCATTGAGGTATTCTTAGATGGCATCGAGTTTTCAGTGTTCGTATTAACAGATGGGCAATATTATGCGCTTCTGCCGATAGCTAAGGACTACAAACGCATTGGTGAGGGCGACACCGGACCCAATACCGGCGGCATGGGGGCAGTAAGTCCAGTCCCATTTGTCGATCAAGAATTAATGTCTAAGGTCAAGAACAAGATTATCATCCCTACTCTGAGGGGTCTGCAGAAAAGAAACATCAAATATCACGGCTTCATATTCTTTGGGCTTATCATGGTTAATAATGAGCCATATGTAATAGAGTATAACTGTCGCATGGGTGATCCAGAGACTGAGGTGGTGATGCCTCGATTGAACAATGATTTATTGGATCTATTCGAATCTTTGAGAACCCAAAATCTTCATGAGATTAGCATAAACAAGACTGCGGGATACACAACTACGGTAGTGATGGTATCAGGAGGATATCCGGCCCAATATCACAAAGGATATCCTATCTCAGGTATAGATGAGGTCACTGACTCAATCGTATATCATTCAGGAACTAAACAAGAAGACGCTGCTGTTGATGTCGTAACCAATGGGGGAAGAGTACTTGCAATTACATCGACTAGTACCAGTATTAATGAAGCAGTAGAGATAAGTCTACGATCTATTGATAAAATCAATTTTGAGAAAAAAAATTACCGCAAAGACATCGGATTTGATTTGTAGCCTACTCGATGTATGAATAAACCTCAAAATGGCGTTTTATGTATCAGACTATTACTTTGAAAGCGAAATATTAAAAATGAAGAATAGCTTTTTTGGATTGCTATTGGTATTATTCTTTTGTGCATCGGGCCTTGCTCAAGATGATAAGGTATTATTTACTGTAGGTGACGATAAGGTCACAGTATCGGAATTCACCTATATCTATGAGAAAAACAATCGTGATCGTGCGCTCTATGACAAAGAAAGCTTAGAGGAGTATCTGGAGTTGTACTCTAATTTTAAGCTGAAAGTTCATCAAGCCAAGGAACTCGGCATGAACCAAGCTGAATCTTATAAGGCTGAGCTCGCAGGATACAGGCGACAACTGGCAGACTCTTATGTAATAGACCGGGAGGTAAATGATCAGATGGTCGAACAAATCTATGAGCGCAACAAGCTCGATATACACCTGAAGCATATCCTAATTCCCCTGAAGAGAAGACCTTCTACTACCGACCAAAAAGTTGCTCTTGATAAACTTGCTGAGGTGAACAAGGCATTGGATGCAGGCACCAAATTTGAAGAAGTGGCCATGGTCATGTCAGAAGATAAAGGTTCATCATCAAGTGGTGGCGATGTAGGATATATGACTGCGGGATTACCCGATGGGTATGTAGAGTTAGAAGAAGCCATGTATAACACTCTTGCAGGTAGTCATGTAGGTCCAATAAGAACCGACTTCGGATATCACTGGGTAAAGGTGGAAGGGACAAGACCAGCACGAGGTCGGATAGAGCTAGCACATATCCTTGTACGCAAACAAAATAAGGGAAAGATTACCGAAGATCCATTAGGCATGATTAACGCAATGTATAGTACCCTTAATGGGAATCCAGATCTATTTGATGATGTAGTGAAGACCTCGTCACAAGATGAAAAGACCAAAAATGCCAAAGGATATCTAGGATATATCGGTATCGGTCAATATGAAAAAGATTTTGAGGATGCAGCTTTTAATTTAACCGAGGATGGACAGATTTCAATGCCTATAGAAACGTCTACAGGATATCATATCATCAAGAGAATCTCTAAAAAATCGCCTGACTCGAGAGAACAAATAGCTGCCAAAATAAAAGATCGTAGAAATACGGGAGAGCGCTTTAATATTCAGAAAGTAAAGGTAGTTAAGCAAATACAGGAAGAAGCAGGTTACCAGCTTAATGCAGATGCGTTGAATCAATTTAAAGAGCCGCTTGATAATAACTTTTTTGATTTCAACTGGATCACTCCTGAGTATGACGACACGCCATTATTCAACTATGCAGATCGCATAGCGACGATCAAAACCTTTGGGGAGTACGTCAAGAAAAATAATAAAATTCGTATCAGAGGGAAAAATAGTGGTATCGATGAAACCGTGAATGAGCTATTCCAAAACTATGTGGATGATGAAGCAATAGCTTATATCGAGGGTCAACTCGAGGATAGATATGTGGAGTTTAAGAACCTGTTGAGAGAGTACGAAGAAGGTATTCTGCTCTTTGAAATAACAAAGAATGCGGTTTGGGATAAAGCTGCTCAAGATACTGTGGGCTTAAAGAGATACTACTCACTCAATCAGAACAAATATATCTGGGAGCCTCGAGCAGACATCTCTTCATACTCAATACGTACAGTCGATACAGACTTGCTGAATCAGATTATAGCATATACAAAAGCCCATAGTCCTGAGGAAACTAAGAAGCATTTTAACACAGGTACAACAGAATTGGTGATGCACCAAGCGTCAACTGTTGAACGGAGTTCGGACCTTGCCAAAGGAGTCATATTTAAGGAAGGCACTGTGACGACGCCAGATATTAATCAGGGACTTAGAATAACAAGATTTAAAAAAGTAGAAGGCGTATACCCTGCCAGTAAAAAGACCCTCAAAGAATCACGTGGCTATGTCATTTCTGACTATCAAGATCAGCTTGAGCGAGAATGGATTGCTGTCCTCAGAGAGCGCTATGATGTTAGCATCAATAAGAGGGTTCTCCGCAGTCTCATAAAAAACTAAGCCTCGGTGTCATTTAGACTTTGTACTGCATTTGTCATTGCATCCATCCTATGGTCTTCGTGCAATAGAAGAGAACAGGCAGATAGCCTCGTTGACCCTATTGTTGCCAGTGTCTATAAAACGTCGCTGCATAAGAGTGAATTGAATACAGTCATCCATCCATCAGTTAATTATAGAGACAGTGTTGCTCTGGCAAAGGCCTACATCGATCAATGGATCAAGGATCAAATCCTAATGGAAGAGGCCTCCAAATATTCCATCGATCGCAGCAATATTGATAGACTTGTAGCAGATTATCGCAAAAAGCTAATCAAGTTTGAATATGAGAATAAGATCATCTCAGAACAGTTTGATACAATTGTCAGCAATGCTGAACTCTCCTCTTTCTATGAGATCAATAAGGAACAATTTCCACTGACTGAATCCGTATATAATGTTCAGCTCGCTGATCTTAATAAAGAAGTCTCTGATCTTAAGGATTTGTACAAAGAATGGAAAGATGACAATCCTCAAGAAGTTTTTAGTATTGCCTCTCGGGCGATATCAGATTCCACCGTATGGATGACTTGGCAGGATATCAACAAGTGGTCTGATAAATTCAGTGAAGGCAAGGCTACAGCCGGATCATATCAACGGATCGCGACAGAAAACTCAGAAATATTTCTTAAAGTGCGCGAAAGTAAGGCACCAATGGATCATTCCCCCTTACCTTTCGTGCGCGTTCAGCTAAAACAAATGATCTTGCACAAGCGAAAGTTGAAGTTGCTTGAAATGAAGAAAGAAGAATTATATATAGAAGCACTGGAAGCTGACGAGATCAAAATCATGACACAATGAAATACGCCCTTTTTATAATAACATTCTTTGCCACTACATTCTCAGTTGCAGCACAGCAACCATTGATATTGGATAAAATTATTGCTCGTGTAGGAAGCGAAAATATCCTCTATTCAGAAGTTCAGGAACTCTTCAGCTATGCAAAAGCGCAGAGTGCAGATTACAGCGATGAGATTCAATGCCAGATTATGGATCAATTGATCGGCAAATCATTACTTCTTGATCAAGCTAAACTCGACAGTATAGTTATCAATGACGTTGAGGTAGAAATAGAGCTCCAAAGGAGAATAGACTTCATCCTTGCGCAGATGCAAGGTAACCAAGAACTCTTCTATAGCACTTATGGCAAGACTCCTTTAGAACAGAAGGAAGTCATGAGAGAACCGCTCCGAGAGGATTTGATACAGCAGCGTATACAGGGTCAATTGATACAAGATGTAACGATTACTCCTAAGGAGGTTGTGGCATACTTTGAGTCTATCCCAAGTGATAGCTTACCCTATCTCAATGCGGAGGTGGAGCTCGGAGAGATCGTCGTTAAGACTATGATTTCTGATGAAAACAAAGAAGCGGCGAAGGCCAAGTTGGTCAAAATAAAAGATCGTATCGTCAATGACGGGGAGGATTTCGCTGAATTGGCGTCAATATTTTCTGATGATCCTGGATCAGTACATAACGGAGGTGACTTAGGGTGGCAAAAGAGAGGAAAATTCGTCCCAGAATTTGAAGCTGCTGCATATAATCTCGCAGAACAAGAAATCTCGGATATCATCGAGACGCCATTCGGCTACCATATGCTCCAGTTATTAGGGCGTAGAGGAAACACTATCAATATCAGACACATACTCGTCAAGCCAGAGATTACGCAAGAAGACATTGATAGAACTAATAATCATCTTGACTCCATTGCACAGCTAATTAGAACTGATTCCTTACCATTTGAGTTTGCCGTGAGACTCCACTCGGACAAGGAAGCACAGAGTTATAACAATGCTGGCAGACTAAATAATGATAAGACTGGTGATACATTCTGGGAGACGGCTGATCTCCCTTATCAGATCTATTTTGCAATAGAAGATTTAAAGCCTAGTGATGTATCAGAGGTTCTAGAGTTTGAGCAGCGAGGGGAGAAAATATATAAGATCATACAACTGCAGTCCAAGACTAAACCACATAAAGCGAGCTTAGACTCGGATTACTCCAAGATTCAGAACTTCGCCAAGGAGAGTAAAAAGAATGTATACTTCAATCAGTGGGTCGAGGAGAAAATAGATAATACGCTGAT
>CAZFWJ010000072.1:0-16152 GCA_964522505.1 uncultured Saprospiraceae bacterium | reverse complement strand
TCGGAATTTTTGCGATAGCAACAATCGCAGTTTCTGTTCTTGGAAATGGAACAATGGTCTATTCAATAATTTAATAAATGGGACATATGAATCAAGTAATAATAACAGTGTCTGCAATAATTCTATTGCTGACCATTGGTGGTTGTAACAATCAGAAAAATACCAATGAGACTATACAAAAGCCTAACATTATTTATATCCTAGCAGATGATTTAGGCTACGGTGATTTAAGCTCAACAGGTCAAGTAAATTTTTCTACGCCCAATATTGACAAATTATCGAAGGATGGAATCTTTTTTACTCAACACTATTCAGGTTCAACAGTCTGCGCCCCATCCCGTTCTTCATTGATGACTGGACAACATACAGGTCATACTTTCATCCGAGGAAATAGAGAAATTCAACCAGAAGGACAATATCCCTTAGCCTCTTCAATGGAAACAGTTGCTGAACTTTTAAGATCTGGAGGCTATTTAACAGGTGCTTTCGGAAAATGGGGTTTGGGGTTTCCATCTTCTGAAGGAGATCCAAATAACCAAGGATTTGACGAATTCTATGGCTATAACTGTCAAAGGATAGGGCATAATTATTATCCTTATTACTTGTGGCACAATCAGGCCAAAGATTTACTAAAAGGCAATATTGGTAAAAAAACAGAAACATATGCTCCTGATATTATTCATCAAAAAGCAATGGAGTTCATTGAAAAGAACAAAGACACCACCTTTTTTATGTATTACCCGTCGATTATTCCTCATGCGGAACTTGCTGCGCCCGAAGAATATATGAAAAAGTTTAGAGGGAAGTTATTGCCCGAAAGCAACTACAAGGGTATAGATGATGGTAAGGAATACAAAAATGGAGGTTATGGCTCACAAAAAGAACCTCATACAGCTTTTGCCGCTATGGTCTCCCTCTTAGACAAGCAAGTAGGTGATATAAGAAAAAAAGTAGAAGAACTTGGTATTGCAGAAAATACCATCATAATATTTACCTCAGATAATGGCCCACACCAAGAAGGGGGAGCTGACCCAAACTACTTTAATAGCAATGCAGATCTAAGAGGATACAAACGTGATTTGTATGAAGGCGGAATACGAGTGCCTATGATTGCATATTGGCCAGAGAAAATTGAGGCAAATTCTACTTCTGATCACATTTCAGCATTTTGGGACTTTTTACCTACAGTTTGTGAAATCGCACAAATAAAAACACCGCAAAATATAGATGGCATCTCCTTCTTGCCTGAACTATTGGGAGAAAAACAAGAAAGCCATGAATATCTATATTGGGAATTTCTAGAGCGCGGAGGAAAACAAGCATTAAGACTTGGCGATTGGAAAGGAATACGCTTGAATATGAGCAATAACCCTGAAGCTCCTATTGAACTCTATAATTTAGCTGCTGATATAGGTGAACAAAATAATATTGCTGCCGAAAATCCTGAAATCGCTAAAAAGATTGTCAATATCATGAAAAAAGAACACACCTATTCAAAGGAATTTAACTTTGAGTATGAAGAGAATTAAGTTTTATTAATAGCGAGAACACACACAACGTATATAGAAAACAGGCCCTGCAGTGGTAAATTGAGGGCTTTGGGCTCCTATCACACGTTGTACTTGAACGAAAGTTTAGTTCTTCCTAATCGCTTACTTTTAACATTATAGACTGTTAATCGACGCTTACACATTATAGTCCAATCCATCACTTTGGTTCGATAACCCTATTTTCGCAGCGCAGTAATCATAACATCAGCGTGCAACATGCTCTCTAAAAAACAAGAAATCTCCAATTGTGCCGCCAGGCTCTTTCGCAAGAAAGGCTACAAGGCGACATCGATGCGAGATATCGCTGACGCTATGGATATGAAGGCAGCCAGTCTGTACAACCATATCTCCTCTAAAGAAGAGCTGTTCAGCGAGTTACTGCTCAAGATGGCGAAGCTCTTTACTAAGGGGATGGAAGAGATCACCCAATCCTCCCTCAGCACTTCCCCCAAGCTCGAAAGACTCATCACCCTACACGTACATCTAACCATAGAGCACACCGACGCCATCTCTCTCAAGTTATCTCGAATACTTTATTGGATTCTTTGGTGCGCATTGACGCAACCCAAGGAATGAGTGGTGCAAAATTTGTCGCCTTAGCGGGAGAAAGAAAAAAGTATAAAATATCCTCATTCCTATGGTTTCAGTTTTTTAAATCTGTGAAATATCAAAAGCATAATTATAACTTATTAGGTTTTTGCTTTCATTATTCTCTATCCATCCTTTTTCATTATGACTAAACTCAACAATACTTGAAGTTGAAGAGTCTTTAAAGGTTGTCATAACATCCTTTAGTATATCAATTTCAAATGCAGTAAATAATTCTGAATTAAATGTCCTATCCGGATGTGTGATAACTTGATCCCCAACTCTATCTTCACCGAAATCATGCTGAATAACATCTATGTGATTCTGTTTGTCCATAAATTCAAATAGACTATTGAAATTGTTTGGAACGGGTCCCAATTGAATAGCTCTGTATCTAACTCCACTCATCGAAAAACAAGAAGATCTGAAGGAAAGGAAATCCGAGTAGAAAAGTAACTTGTTTAGCTTAGTCTTAAATGGGGCAACATTTTGAGCAAAATAAACCACCATTTCTGTCAACTTATCTAAGCTTGGCTTTAGATAGCCTGTATATATGCCTGGCAGGCTATCTCCTATCAAATAACTTTGAACAGCAAATTCACTAACCTTCTTTTTCTCTTCATCTATAAGCTTAGTTATTCGAGAAATTAATTCCTCTTGTTGTGCACCATTAAAAACCCCCGACATTTTTACCACAGATAAAAACTTCTTAGGATCATTAACTAACTGAATAATTCTTCCATTTGAAATTGAAGGCATCTCTCCATTTTCATAATTTCTATAACTGTTTACTCCAAAACCTAAGATCTCAGACATTTTTACTGCAGACAATCTGTACTTATTTCTTATCATTTTGATTTCTTCAGTAAAAGGTAAATTATACTTATCTCTATACCGATTGTGAACTTGAAGAAGATTTATTCGATCCAATTCATCAGATGTAAACTTCTCACCGCTTTCATCGCAGTGATAAAAGAGACTATTGACATCAAATACATCCTTACGAAAAGTCAACTGTCTGATCTCGTTTTTTACTTTCATCTCCGAACCTGTAATTGGACTCTTCATAACTGTTTATTTAAAAGGATAATTCATTGTATGCTCGGCGATATGAAATGAAATACAAATCACACTTGAGCCAGATATACCTAAGGTTATCTTGATATACACCTCTTTGGAATTTACCGATTTGCCAAATATCCACATATCTGCACCACCTAACATTTTATCTGCTTTGGACCCCTCAGAAAAATCAGTCACACCTAAACCTTCCAATACAGATTTTCGATCAATCGGTCTAATATCTAAATCAATCAAAGCTTGTGTGTTCTTAGCTCTACTATCTAAGTACAGTACATCCCAAATTGATAATTTGGTCTTAAAGTCATTTAAAAAGGACCCTACCTCTTCTTCTGTTGCCATAGTTAGGCTTACCTAATCAAAAGTACTACATAGTTATCAATAAATCACTTTATAGTTTATATTAACTAATATTATCGCAATATAAAATACTTTATAGTGTGTTCGACCTACATAACAAGCGATGATCACATTACCCCCAAATCCCCCACTTTCAATCGATAACCCTATTTTCGCAGCGCAGTAATCATAACATCAGCGTGCAACATGCTCTCTAAAAAACAAGAAATCTCCAATTGTGCCGCCAGGCTCTTTCGCAAGAAAGGCTACAAGGCGACATCGATGCGAGATATCGCTGACGCTATGGATATGAAGGCAGCCAGTCTGTACAACCATATCTCCTCTAAAGAAGAGCTGTTCAGCGAGTTACTGCTCAAGATGGCGAAGCTCTTTACTAAGGGGATGGAAGAGATCACCCAATCATCCCTGAGCACTCCCGCCAAGCTCGAGAGACTCATCACCCTACACGTACAG
This sequence comes from uncultured Saprospiraceae bacterium, assembly GCA_964522505.1. Lineage (GTDB taxonomy): Bacteria > Bacteroidota > Bacteroidia > Chitinophagales > Saprospiraceae > GYS-P2D. The sequence continues at coordinate 12,121 of CAZFWJ010000072.1, read as the reverse complement.
CTCACCATAGAGCACACCGACGCCATCTCTCTGATCAATGGAGAGTGGGTGCACCTACCTCCCGATGCGATGAAGCAGTATGTCACTCACAGAGATGACTACGAGAGGGAATTTCGTATGATTATTGATCAAGGCAAACAGGAAGGTCTCTATAGCGATATCGACACGGATATCATCTTATTCTCTATATTATCAACACTCAGGACCCTCTATTCTTGGTATTCTAAAAACAAGGATTATAACACCATAGAGCTAGAAAGTCAGGTGTTGCGCTGCTTAGTGCAAGGCATCAGCAAATAAGTGAGTTATTTCATGAACTAATGATTGTTAGTTTTGTATTAATAATTGTTAGTATCGATCACTATGAGCAACCAGTTTCATACCGTACAGGTAAAAGACATTCAGAAGACCACATCAGATTGTAGTGTGATCACCCTGAATATACCTGAAGAACTCGCAGAAACATTCAGCTATAACCAAGGGCAGTATATCACCTTCAAAGCGACAATCAATGACGAAGAAATCAGGAGATCTTATTCGCTCTGTAGCTCGCCAACTGAAGAAGAATGGAAGGTTGCCGTCAAGAAAATAGAAGATGGACGCTTTTCGTCCTATGCCAATGACAGGTTGCAAGAGGGAGATGAGGTATTGGTCATGCCACCATCAGGAAAATTCTATACAGCAGTACAACCCACAGCTGACAAAAACTATGTGGCATTTGCGGCAGGCAGTGGTATAACGCCTATCCTGTCAATTATCAAAACACATCTGGAGTTAGAACCCGATAGCAGCTTCAAGTTGTTCTACGTCAACAGATCAGTGTCCTCTATCATCTTAAAAGAAGAGATAGAAGCCATAAAGAATAAATTTGTGGATCGCTTTCAAGTTTTTCACTTCTTGACCCAAGAAGACCGAGGGGTTCCAATATTTAATGGAAGAATCAATGATGAGAAATTAGACTTCATCACTGATCATCTCTTGCAGACCGATCATATCGATCACTACTTCATCTGTGGGCCAAACGATATGATTTTCTTGATTAAGGATTACTTAGAGCAGCATGGCGTAGCAGAAAAAAGTATCCACTTTGAGCTATTCAATACGCCAACCCCAAAGGGGTCAAAACCAAGAAAGAAAAGCAATAAGGTCAGTCAGGCTCAACAAACCAATATTAAGATTAAGGAAGGAGGCATCTATCACACGATTCAGATAGCACCTGACTCAGTGAGCATATTAGATGCTGCCCTCGATCAAAATATAGATCTGCCGTATGCCTGCAAAGGTGGAGTCTGCTGTACCTGCAAAGCCAAGTTAGTAAGTGGCAAAATAGATCAGCAGGTGATCTATGGCTTAGAACAGGAAGAAATAGATAGTGGATATATCCTTACGTGTACAGCCATTCCTTTATCAGAAACAGTAGAAGTGGATTTTGACGTGTAACTTAGATCATAATAAAAACATGACAATATGGACATGAATAAAATATTTCAGGACCGCATCGATCGTGGCGAAGCTATTGAGCCAAGAGACTGGATGCCTGAAAAATATCGCAAGACACATATCCGTCAAATATCGCAGCATGCACATTCTGAAATCGTCGGAATGTTACCTGAAGGGAACTGGATCACCCGAGCGCCATCCCTGAGGAGAAAGGTAGCGCTTCTGGCTAAGGTGCAGGACGAAGCTGGTCATGGGTTATATCTATATAGTGCTGCAGAGACGCTTGGAATCTCAAGAGATGAGCTATTCGAACAGCTGCACACTGGCAAGGCCAAATACTCGAGCATCTTCAACTACCCCACCTTGACATGGGCAGATATGGGTGCCATAGGCTGGCTCGTGGATGGTGCCGCCATCATCAATCAAGTGATGCTCACGAGGACTTCATATGGACCATACGCCAGAGCGATGGTGAAGATCTGTAAGGAAGAGAGTTTCCACCAGCGTCAGGGCTTCGAGATTATGATGACCCTGAGCAATGGTACCGAAGCACAGAAACAAATGGCACAAGATGCACTCAACAGGTGGTGGTGGCCATCACTTATGATGTTCGGTCCTCCCGATGCTGAGTCCACTCATACAGAGCAATCCATGAAATGGAAGATCAAGCTCAAGACTAATGATGAGTTGAGACAGCAGATGGTAGACATCACTGTGGAGCAAGCTAAAGTTCTGGGACTCACGATACCCGATCCTGACTTGAAGTGGAATGAAGAAAGAGGGCACCATGACTTCGGCGAGATAGATTGGGATGAATTTTGGCAAGTGGTCAAGGGTTACGGACCCTGCAATAAAGAGCGCCTCGCCGCTCGCAACAAAGCTTGGAACGAAGGAGCTTGGGTCAGAGATGCCGCAATAGCTCACGCAGAAAAACACGCAGCTCCAGAAGAGCTATCAGTAGCTGTATAACCCAAAAAAAAGAGTAACAATGAAGAAAGAGTGGCCCCTCTGGGAAGTATTCGTTAGGACTAAAAACGGTCTAGATCATAGACATGTCGGGAGCCTTCATGCTACAGACAGTGTGATGGCATTAGAAAATGCACGTGATGTTTATACCCGCAGGCAAGAAGGTGTCAGCATATGGGTCGTAGAATCCATAAATATTACTGCCTCTAATCCTGATAACAGTGAGGAACTTTTTGATCCTGCTATCGACAAGGCATATAGACACCCTACATTCTATAAGATGCCCAAGGAGGTAAAACACATCTGATCATGCAAGACAAAATCTATCAATATCTGATTCAGCTCGGTGATAACTCCATGATCCTCGGTCATCGGCTTTCAGAGCTGTGTGGTCATGGACCAACCTTAGAGACGGATATTGCCCTGACTAATATTTCATTGGATCTCTTTGGTCAGGTCAGGCACTATTTTCAGTATGCTGCCAAAATAAGCGACGGCGATAAGACTGAAGATGACATTGCATTTCTAAGATATGTACATGAGTATAAGAACTGTCTATTAGTAGAGCAGCCCAATACGGACTTTGCACATGTTATCGTTCGTCAGTTCTACTACGATGTATATCACTTGCATCTGCTTCAAGCACTTACCGCAAGCAGTGATAAACAGATTTCTGCCATAGCTCATAAGTCCCTTAAAGAGGTGAAATATCATAGCCGATTCTCCACACAATGGTTGCAGAGATTGGGAGACGGCACAGCCGAAAGTCATAATAAGATGCAAGTGGCCGTAGATTATCTGCAACTCTATACTACCGAACTATTCGAGTCTACTCCACTAGAAGATGAGCTCTACGAACTCGGCATCACAGCAGACTTACGTCAAATCAAAGAGCAGTGGTTGTCTCAAGTCAAGGAAGCGCTGAACAAGGCCACACTGACCTATCCCGACAACGAGTTTGGTCACTCTGGCGGCAAGAAAGGCATTCATACAGAACACCTGGGCTATATCCTGAGTGATCTGCAATATATGCAACGGGCCTATCCAAATATGACTTGGTAATCGGGATTTGATGGCTACAAAAGCAGACATATTACGATATCTGGAAGCGGTGAAAGACCCAGAAATTCCCGTACTCGCAATTGAAGACCTGGGCGTAATCAGAGCCATAGAAATAGAAGATAAAAAGGTGCATGTTCAGATCAGTCCGACCTATTCTGGTTGTCCTGCTATGGATATGATAGAAGTGGACATTAAGGCCACCCTGCAAGAACAAGGATTAGAGCCTACGGTAGAACTGGTTATTTCTCCAGCATGGACTACAGACTGGATTACAGCTAAAGGCAGAGCTGCATTAGAAAAGTATGGTGTAGCCGCTCCACTCGAGGAGAGCGCAGATAAGAGAGCCCTTACTGGCGCTTCTAAGATGGTAAAATGCACTAATTGTGGATCGCAAAATACCCAGATGGTCAGTCAGTTTGGCTCGACCGCCTGCAAGGCTCTGTTTAAATGCTCGGATTGTCTCGAGCCTTTTGATTACTTCAAATGCCTCAAATAAAAACAATGATTGATAAAAACACGGACTCATGAGTGCTATACTATTAGACATCACGGACGGCGTCGCACGCATCACGCTGAATAGGCCCAAAGCATATAATAGTGTCAATAAGGAGTTGGCTCATGGATTTCAATCAGCCCTAGATTCATGTGCTGCTGACTCATCAGTTAGAGTCGTATGTATCACGGGTGAAGGAAAAGCCTTTTGTGCGGGACAAGATCTTGTGGAAGTAACTACGCCAGAGAAGATGCCTGGATTTAAGGCATTGCTCGAAGAACACTATGCGCCTATCATCACTAAAATCAGAGGGCTGGAAAAGCCTGTTGTAGCGGCGGTCAATGGGGTAGCAGCAGGTGCAGGAGCAAATATTGCGCTTGCTTGTGATATTGTAGTGGCTACCGAGAGAGCCAGTTTCATACAAGCTTTTAGTGGGATCGGTCTGATACCTGATAGCGGCGGCACCTACTTCCTACCAAGATTAGTGGGCTTTCAGAAAGCCGTAGCGATCTCTATGCTGGGCGATAAAATATCCGCCAAAGACGCTGAAGCCATGGGCATGATCTATAAGGCCATACCTGTTGAGGAATATGAAGACACCATACAAGGACTTCTCAAGAGATTATCAAACATGCCGACTAAGGGCCTTGCATTGACAAAGAAAGCCTTTAGCGAGTCATTGAGTAACACCTTGGCAGAGCAAATAGCCGTTGAAAATGCGGCTCAGATCACGGCCAGCGAAACAGAAGATTACACAGAAGGGGTACAGGCATTTTTAGAAAAGCGTAAACCTCAATTCAAAGGAAAATAAAAAGCATCTCGCAATATGAATGTAGGAGTCATAGGATCTGGAGCAATGGGGAGTGGCATTGCACAAGTGGCCAGCACAGCCGACTGCAAGGTGATCCTATATGACACCAATTCAGCTGCACTTGACCGCAGCAAGGCTAGCCTTACTAAAATCATGAAGCGCCTAATCGAGAAGGGACGCTTAACCACTGAGAAGGCCACCCAAATTCAATCCAATATCACTTACGTCAACGCACTCAGTGACTTTGCGCAGTGTGATCTTGTCATCGAGGCTATCATAGAAAATGCTGAAATCAAAAAGAACGTATTCGCTGAGTTAGAAGGTCATGTGAGCCCTGACTGTATCATTGCCTCCAATACTTCTTCGCTGTCCATCACATCGTTGGCAGCAGCGCTCCAAAAGCCTGAACGATTTTTAGGCATACACTTTTTTAATCCTGCCCCACTCATGAAGCTGGTGGAAATCATACCTGCTCTCCAAACTGAAGACGCAATCGTCCACCAAGCGAAAAGCGTCATTGACGACTGGGGCAAGCTCACCGTGCTCGCCAAGGACACACCAGGCTTTATTGTTAATAAGGTGGCGCGACCATTTTATAGTGAAGCCCTTAGGATTTATGAGGAAGGGATCGCAGATTTTGCGACGATAGATTGGGCTTTGACTGATATCGGTGGATTTAGAATGGGTCCATTCACCTTGATGGATTTTATCGGCAATGACGTCAATTATATAGTTACTGAGACGGTATTCACCTCATTTTACTATGATCCAAGATACAAGCCCTCATTCACGCAGAAGCGCCTATCTGAAGCGGGCTATTATGGCAGAAAAGCAGGAAGAGGATATTACAACTATGCGGCAGATGCCATTAAGCCTGAACCAAACAAAGACGACCAACTTGGACAATACATTGTCGATCGCATTGTAGCGATGTTGATTAACGAAGCGGCAGATACGCTACACTTCAACATAGCCAGCAAAGAAGATATAGATACGGCCATGACCAAAGGAGTGAATTATCCTAAGGGATTGCTCCAATGGGCGGATGAACTGGGTATTGCAAGCTGTGTTGACAGGATGGATTCACTGTATGATAATTATCATGAGGACAGATATCGATGCAGTCCACTACTGAGAAGAATGGCCAAGAAGGGAGACACATTTTTTAATCATAAAGCAATGCATGTCTGATAAGAATGATATAGCTAAAGCTGTTTTTGAAAAAATGATGGAGAAAGATTACTGCAGCCAATGGCTCGGTGTGGAACCCATCATCCTTGAGGAAGGTCACTGTAGGATCAGCATGACCGTAAAGAAAAACATGCTGAACGGCTACGGCATTCTGCATGGAGGCATTGCGTTTACATTTGCTGATAGTGCGTTTGCCTTTGCCTCTAATTCTTATGGGCGTGTTGCAGTATCGATCAATGGCAGTATGATCTATAGTAAGTCAGCCGTAGAAGGTGAAGTGCTCTATGCCGAAGCGAAAGCACTCAATCTGACGCATAAAACTGCCGACTTTGACGTAAATGTGATGAATGAATCAGGAGAGATATACTACTATTTCAGAGGAACCGTATATCGTAAACGTGAATCCTTGTTAGATTTAACAGATTAATTAATTAGGACAATGAAGGACGCATATATAGTTGATGGAATCAGGACACCGATAGGCAACTTTACAGGCACGCTATCCACGATAAGGACAGATGACTTAGGGGCTTTGGTAATCTCAGAAGTCATAAAAAGAAATCCAAATATCCCGAAAGAGGCTTATGATGATGTCATCCTGGGATGTGCTAATCAAGCTGGCGAAGACAACAGAAATGTAGCCAGGATGTCCGCGCTACTAGCTGGCCTGCCCTGGTCAGTACCAGGTGAAACGATTAATCGTCTGTGCTCATCTGGACTCTCGGCGATCATTCATGCTAATCGAGCAATCAAAGCAGGTGATGGAGACCTATTCATCTCAGGAGGCGTAGAACACATGACACGCGGACCCTGGGTCATCTCTAAAGTATCTAAGGCTTTTGGGCGAGATGCTAAGATGCATGACAGCAGCTTCGGATGGCGTTTTGTCAATAAGAAGATGCACGAGCTATATGGCACAGATGGCATGGGTACTACAGCAGAAAATCTCGTCGACCTGCATAATATCAGTCGTGAAGATCAAGACAAGTTCGCCTACTGGTCACAGATGAAGGCAGCAGCATCACAGCAAAGTGGTCGACTGGCTAAAGAGATCGTCGCCGTAGAAATTCCTCAGCGTAAGAAAGATCCTATCGTCTTTGAACACGATGAATTTATAAAGCCCAATACCAGCCTGGAAGTACTGGCTAAGTTGCGCTCAGCATTTAGAAAAAAAGAAGATGGCGGAACCGTAACAGCAGGTAATGCCTCCGGGCTGAATGATGGCGCTGCCGCAACAATCATTGCCTCTGAGGACGCCGTAAAAAAATATAATCTACAGCCCAAGGCTAAGATCGTGAGCTCTGCGGTGGTAGGTGTAGAACCACGAATTATGGGCATAGGCCCCGTAGAAGCTTCTAACAAGGCGCTAAAAAAAGCTGGCTTGAAAATGGAAGATATCGACATCATCGAGCTCAATGAGGCTTTCGCAGCGCAAGCATTGGCTTGTACTCGATCGTGGGGATTGGCTGATGATGACTCGAGACTGAATCCAAATGGTGGGGCTATTGCCATCGGTCACCCTTTGGGAGTTACAGGAGCCAGATTAGCCCTGTCGGCTGCATTGGAATTAGAATTGACCAATAAAAAATACGCTCTTGTAACGATGTGTGTCGGTGTCGGGCAAGGTTATGCTGCAGTATTAGAAAGAGTATAATAAGACATTACTAAATAAGAAATAAATCGCTATGAATAAACTTGGCAACTACGTCCTAGGCAAATGGACAGAAGGTGATGGAGATGGTGCCCCGCTCTACAATGCAGTTACAGGTGAAGTAGTCTCTATGGCTACAACAAGTGGTCTTGACTTTGGAAAAATCCTAAGCTATGGCCGAAAAACGGGAAGTCCGGCATTACGAAAAATGACCTTCCAGCAACGTGGTCAGATGCTTAAAAAGCTAGCCCTATATCTTACCAAAAGAAAGGAACAGTTCTACGAAGTAAGCTACCAAACTGGAGCTACAAGAGCAGATAGTTGGGTGGATATAGAAGGTGGATTTGGAAACTTGTTTGCCAACGCTTCTTTAAGAAAAGAATTTACGAGCCAGAGCTTCCACGTAGATGGAAGTCCCATAGATCTCTCTCGTGGTGGCAGCTTTATGGCGCAGCATATCATGGTACCCAAGAGAGGCGTAGCAGTACACATCAATGCCTTTAATTTCCCAGTATGGGGTATGCTCGAAAAATGTGCTGTCAACTGGATGGCAGGGATGGCAGCAGTAGTAAAACCAGCTACGGCGACTTCATATCTGACAGAGGCCGTCGTACAAGAGATCATCAATTCAGGTATACTCCCTGAAGGTGCTCTCCAATTAATCTGTGGCTCTGCACGAACCATCTTAGATACAGTAGAATCGCAAGATGTAGTCACATTCACGGGTTCTGCAGAGACTGGACGCTTGTTAAAAGGTCATCAGAGAATTATCAATGAAGCCGTCCCTTTCAACATGGAAGCGGATAGTTTGAACTGCTCTGTACTTGGTCCCGATGCAACACCAGGGTCACCAGAGTTTAAGCTCTTCGTCAAAGAGGTACGTAAAGAAATGACTTCTAAGTGTGGTCAGAAGTGTACCGCTATACGACGAGTTATCGTGCCAGATCATCTGATCGAAGATGTACAAATTGCTCTTGGCAAGGAGCTTGGACGCATAGCTATAGGAAACCCTACGGCTGACGGCGTGCGTATGGGTGCACTGGCCAGCAAAGCCCAAGTACAAGAGGTAATTGATCGAGTGACCGATATCTCTAAGACGGCAGAGATTGTTTATGGCAGTTTAGATTCTATCGATCTAGTAGACGCAGACTTTGACAAGGGTGCCTTCTTGAGTCCGATATTGATGCTTGAGAAAGATCCATTTAAGAATACAGCTGTACACGATGTCGAAGCCTTCGGTCCAGTTAGCACATTGATGCCATATACGGATTTAGATCAAGCAATTGAACTGTCTCAGATGGGTAAAGGCTCATTATGCTGCTCGATAGCGACTTATGATGATGCTATAGCACGAGAGTTCGTAATAGGTGCGGCGAGCCATCATGGCAGAATATTAGTGCTTAATAGAGAGAACGCTAAGCAGAGCACAGGGCACGGCTCTCCCCTGCCTACGCTGGTACATGGTGGGCCAGGTAGAGCTGGTGGTGGCGAAGAAATGGGGGGCATGAGAGGTATCGAGCACTACTTGCAGCGATGTGCTGTACAGGGATCACCTACAACACTTACTGCAGTGACGGGCATCTATCAGCCAGGTGCTAAAGTAATCGAAGCAGAGAAACATCCATTCAAATATCACTTTGAAGATATACAACCGGGCATGTCTATCCTGACTCATAAGCGGACGATGACAGACTCTGATATACAGAACTTTGCCAATCTGACCTGGGATGTATTTTATGCCCATACAGACATCACGTCCCTGAAGGGGACCATATTTGAAAAGAGAGCGGCACACGGATATTTTATTTTAGCTGCAGCGGCAGGCTTATTTGTACACCCATCTAAGGGCCCTGTCGGAGCTAATTATGGTATAGACGAATGTCGATTTATCAGACCGATTTATCATAATGACACCATACAAGTTCGACTTACCTGTAAGGAGAAAATAGATCGTGACACTGCAGGCAAAGCACATCCATCTGGTGTAGTTAAGTGGTATGAGGAAGTCTTTGATCAAGACGGTGAACTGGTAGCCATGGCGACCATCCTGACACTGGTGCAGAAGAAGAATCCATTGCCCAAGGTTGACAGGGACTCTATACAGACTGCGCTAAATAATCTTACTGAGGACACCAAACCAACTTGGGGTATCCTGACCCCTCAGCATATGATAGAACACTTAGAGTGGTTCTGTCAGATTGCATTGGGTAATATTAAGACCGAACAAACTACTCCAGAGAAACATATCGATAAGATGCAAGCATCACTATACGACTACACAGGAATCCCCCAAAACTTTGAACATCCCCTACTGCGCAAAGGTAAACTGGAGGATCTGAGGTATGCCAACTTGGACATTGCCAAGGAGGCGCTGATAAACGGTTTAGATCAAGTGGATGCCCTCTTCAAGGCAGATCAATCGGCGACTATTCCCAATCCCGTGTTTGGAGATCTCAACGCATATGATTGGCAACTCTATAGCGCTAAGCATGCCATCCATCATTTCACTCAATTTAACTTGATATAGCGGATGGCAGAATCTAATGGTCAAGGTTATGTAAAATCGACTGTACTCAAAGCAGGTCTCCTGGAGATCGAATTCTTTCACCCAAAGCATAATTCGCTACCAGGAAAAATCCTGTCTGAGTTGGCTACAGCAATAGATAAGGCTGGACAGAATTCTGCAGTCTCAGTGATCATTCTCAAGAGTGGCGGCGACAGAACATTCTGTGCTGGTGCAAGTTTTGATGAACTCATCAGCATTAATGACTTTCCTACGGGAAAGCAGTTTTTCATGGGCTTCGCCAATGTGATTAATGCCTGTAGGAAATGTCCCAAGCTAATCATCGGCCGGGTCCAAGGAGCTGCGGTAGGAGGTGGCGTCGGCGTCGCCAGTGCCGTAGATTACTGTCTCGCAACTAAATATGCTAAGGTTAAACTAAGTGAACTTAATGTAGGTATAGGGCCATTCGTAGTGGGGCCAGCCGTTGAGCGCAAAATAGGAATCGCAGCCATGAGTCAACTGGCAATAGATGCCAATACTTTTCTAACGGCAGATTGGGCCAAGTCAAAAGGACTATATGCTGAGGTGTACGACAATGTTGAAGAACTTGATGATGCGGTTCATCGCCTCGCAGACTACCTCTTAAGCACCAATCCTGAAGCACAATCTATGCTCAAAGCAGTGTTTTGGGAAAATTGCAACCATTGGGATGAGCTATTAGAGCAGCGAGCTGAAAAAAGCGGTCAGCTAGTGCTGTCATCATTTACTAAGGAGGCACTTGCCAAATTCGCATAGCTGACATGAATCATTTTGTCACATCGTTTGGTCAAAAAATCCGCCAAAACTACTCTTGGTTTCAAATGCCTCTCCGAATTTACTTTCAGAGCTACATCTATGTCACCCCGCTGGGATTTAGAACTAGTGGACCTGATAGCGTGGGCAAGGAACGGCCATCTAAAGAGGGAAGTGGGAGCAGCTTTGCCGCAGAAAAAAAATTTCATTTCTATCTTACTCACAAGGATAACCGCTACTGATGTACAACAAAGAAATAGAAAGCCTTCCACTCGATAAGCTCCGCAATCTTCAGAGCGAAAGATTGAAGGCTATGCTTAAAAGACAATACGAGAATGTACCATTCTATAGAAAAGCATTTGATGAAGCGGGAATTAACATCAATGAGATAAAGAGAATTGAAGATATCCACAAGCTTCCATTTACGTTAAAAACTGATCTGAGGGATAACTACCCCTATAAACTATCAGCTGTTCCGGAGACTGCATTTGCTCGAATCCATGCGTCAAGCGGGACTACTGGCAGGCCGACTGTAGTGGCTTATACTCAGAATGATTTAGAAGTATTTTCAGAAGTGGTAGCACGATCACTATACGCCGCTGGCGCACGACCAGGGATGAAGATTCATAATGCCTATGGTTATGGCTTATTTACCGGTGGGCTTGGCATCCATGGCGGTGCTGAGAAAATGGGTCTGGCTGTTATCCCTGTATCTGGAGGCATGACCGAACGACAATTGACCATACTCCAAGACTTCAAGCCTGATGTGATTACTTGTACGCCATCTTATGGACAGACTCTTGCCGAAAAATGTAGAGAAAGAGGAATCGATGCATCAGCGCTGCAAGTGAAGTATGCCATCATAGGAGCTGAACCATGGACAGAAGCAGTACGAAAGGATATCGAGACAGGTCTTCAAGTAGATGCCACCAACATCTATGGGCTCAGCGAAATAATCGGCCCAGGCGTCTCACAAGAAGATGTGGACGAGAAAGGAACAGGGAGTTATATCTGGGAGGACCATTTCTATCCAGAGATTGTAGATCGAGATACTCAAGAGCCTCTACCCTATGGCGAAGAAGGCGTATTAGTTTTTACGACACTTACCAAGGAGGCCATGCCATTCTGTCGATACTGGACTAATGATATCTGCACACTACACTATGACCCTAATGGTAAGCGATCGCATATCAAAATGGGAGACATCAAAGG
>CAZFWJ010000071.1:0-16791 GCA_964522505.1 uncultured Saprospiraceae bacterium | reverse complement strand
GCTAATGTGAAGATGACCATAGAGCGCACGAAGTCGGATAGCCCTGTGCTTAAGGCAATGTATGACGCTGGCGAGATAGATATCGTCGGTGCTATGTATGATGTAAAATCAGGAAAAGTGAGTTTTTTATAGACTCAGTTTATTCTAACTAATAATGGAGGGCTACTGATGTAGCCCTTTTTTTGTGCGGCATGATATACGCTGCTTTCAGATATGCGAATGACTGTAGGATGCCATGGTTAGGGAAAATTAAGTGAATACGCTATCGACTCTACCGTATTCTTGCTTTATAGCGCAGTTTATGAGTGTATAGTATTCAGAAGTTTGCGCCAGTACGCTCAGGTTTATGAAAATAGGACTGAGTACAATAAATAGTGGCTGCACATTGAATGAATAGTCTCTGATAGAATATTAGATAATATATTACCCTCGGCCCATCCGATACACCACCTCCCAATATTCTTGCATCGTATCCTTAATGATATCGGAGACGGGCACCACAGATTCTATGCGGCCGGCAACCTGACCAGTCAATGCAATGCTCGCATTCATGTCGCCGCCGAAATACAGATCTGTAACCGTTGCAAACTCTGGCATTGGATTGAAGTTTCGTTCCTGTTCCAGTGCAGTAGTTTTCTCTGTTCGTAGTGCGCGTAAAGCTGGACTGCCAAATTGATTAAGCAAGACCGTTGATTGATCATTGGCGTCGATTATAGCGTTTTTCCAGTTGTCATGTACTGGCGACTCAGCACTAGAGACCATGCGTGTACCCATCTGTACACCCTGTGCGCCTAATGCTATGGCGGCTGCCATACTGCGACCATCAATGATTCCACCAGCTGCGATTACGGGTATATCTACTTGGGAAGCAATCATAGGTATGAGTACCATGCTGGAGACACCTCTCGGATTTTTGAAGCCCCCACCTTCGATGCCTTCGACGATGAGGCCATCCACTCCGCAGTCTATGGCTTTCATGGCAGTATCATAACTTGGCACGACGTGAAAGACCGTCAAGCCAGCATCTTTGAGGGGACCCACAATCTTAGCAGGATTGCCTGCAGAGGTCGATACAAACTTCACTCCTTGATCTATGACAAATTGGGCAATATTAGGATCTCGCACAAAAGCTAAGGCGATATTGACCCCGAATGGCTTGTCAGTCAGCGTCTTCATCTTTTTTATTTCCTCCTTGATGGTATCAAGGTCTCCCGATGAAGTCTCAATGATACCAAGTCCGCCAGCATTGGAAACTGCAGAAGCCAAAGGTGATCTGGCGATCCAGCCCATGGGCGCTTGAACAATAGGGTACTCCACTCCGAGGAGTGCTGTGAGAGAGTTTTGTATTGCTTGCATACTGTCTTATTCTGATTAAATATAGCTGCTCGAGGACTCATTGACTATCGAATAATTGACAACGGACTATCTGAAGGCTTGAACTATGGATACAGTCGCTCATCTAACCACAGCAGTCCTAGACCTGCGATCACCAAAACCATCCCATAGAATGGCGAATAGGGCTTCTCATATTCATGTGTGTTAGTGATCTCTTGAGGTTTAGTTAGCTTCAACGCTCTTGCCTGTTGTTGTAATCTCACCATCGGCCAATCCGCTGATTGGTACGCATACAATCGCAACTGCTCATCATTAAAGGATAGGGTGTTATACCCCGACCCTGGCCATAGGGTAAGCAGATAAGTATGGTCAATAATCGGATTGGGGATAGGCTTGATTTGGACAGAATCATTCAATAGAATTTCACCACTGATCGGTTGATCCGTGATGAGATAAATATGAGTATGTTCGTCTGCCCATACCCACTGCTCAGTGAGTATTTTAGAAGTAGATTGATAACTATTGAACGCTACGCTGAGTATGCTACTCCAGATGCGATCATACTGATCCTCCTGATCAGCCAGCACATGCTGATAGGTCTTATCATGACTGAGTATCAATCGCCTACCCAAGCCATAATCCTGATACCGCCCATATATCCCAGAGTCTGATCGAATGTTCCGCCATCCTGAACCAAAGCTGTATTGAGAAGCAGGGCTTGATTCTTGATTCTTGCCGTAGTCGATGATCGTTGGGTGATTGATGTCAATAGCTTGTTGATTTACAGCTGCAGGAATGAGGATTAGCCCAAGTCCTTGAGAATAGATCTGGCCATTGATTGTCTTTCGCTCTTGAGCGTTAAGCTGATTCCAAGTGGGGATGTCTATCAATAGAAAGTCAAAAGATCGGAGCGCTGTGTGACTGACTTGATCAAGTTCCTTAAGGTCGATATTTACAGAGCTAATACGATAGCGATCTGTAGAAACTGATGTTCGCCAAAAAAAACCATTGCCTTGTTCGACCCAATAGTTTTTCAAGGCATTTAACTCGAAGCTCGGGAAGCTCGTCAAAGCCATCAATTGCCACGGTTTATCTGTCTCCACTTCTACAGCAATCGTGTAGGAGATACTATCGCCCAGCTCGTCATAGGCGGTCAAGTCATATAGCTGATGCCCAGCAAAAGCCGAACTCGTCATAATCATAAATTGTGCATCTTCAACCCGAGAGCTTAATGACTCATCACTCAGCCGATTCTTAATGCTCATACGAATTGTTTTCTCACTCGTCAATCCTGTTAACTGCCACGGCTCATTTTCGATAATTCTATTGGGTATGGAGAGGTCAGTTATCCCCCAAGAACTTGAGTCTGCGAGTGGTATTATGTTGAACTGGTTAGCGCCTATCTCAAGGTCAGCTATATTGCTATGTATGGGGTCTAACACAATGTCGTTATACCATTCATCTTGATACGCCAACAATTCATGAATAGACGAATAACTATGTTCATTGGCCGTGTTGACCACCCCAACAAGAGCACGTTGTTTATCCGTTTCCAGTGTTTGCAAGGGCCTTAGAATTAACAGTCCAATACCAACCAAAGCAATCAGCAGAAATAGTAATCTGCGAAGAGTCTTACCCACTGAAGATTTTGTCTTGTATTGGAAAAAGGCAAAAATCAAAATACATCCTATCCCAAGGCAAATGAAAACCGCAAGCTCTGTATGAGAGGAGATTTGACTCATTTAGTCGATGTCGATTTAGCTACTTCCTGAGTAAATCTGTGACTGTTTACTGGTGCGGCAATGGTCTGAGTTCTGAGCGATGGCGGAATGACCTTCAGTAGCATAGCCTGTAACTCTTGAACCTCCACCATGTCATAACTACTTTGAGCTTGAAGCTTGCTGAGCAATGGCAATAGCTCTGGTCGCTCGATGGCCAATGGCGCCAAGAGCTGTTGGAGTTGGACCAGTTGATTCTCGAAGCTTGGGTCTGACAGGGTTATATTTTCAGCAATTTGCTTGATCTGCAGATATGAATTTTCTTGTTCTCTTACTTCGGAGAAGCTAGAGTTTTCTATTTCATCAAGATCACCGCTGAGGCGTTTTTCTTGTTCTTTGATCACTGGTGGATCGAAGCCAATGCGATGGACATAAATCCTAGCGTGATTTTTAATTTCTTGCAACAGCTTAAGACTGCGATTTTGATAGGGTAGAGAGCTCGCCGGATCATAGAGTCGGAGGTGTAATTCTGAATCCCACATTTCGGCCATTGCAGCTCTCAGCTTGGACTTGACCGAAATGTCATGAAAGGTGGCCTCTTCTTCATTATCATGATTGTGAGCTAGTGCCTTTACCCACGATGGATTCTTGGCATCTTCTGCTTCAGTGCCCTTAGTTGAGAGGAGTAACCCTTCCTCTTCTTCATGATCGTGGTCGTGCATGAAATCACTTAAGAGATCTCGTGCTTGCGATAGAATAGGGTTCTCGTCATGGTCATGGTCATCATGATCGTGGTCGTGATCATGTTCTTCTTCCAGTTCAATTTCATTTTCAATGGCGATTCCGCTTTTATTTTCTTCGCCCATGAACTGTCCATATTTTAGCCTTAATTGTTTTTGGTCAAATCCGAGTTCGTTACTCATCTGGTTAAACGAGTCTGTGCTAATCTGATGTCTGATACTGAGAAGATGCTCTGTATCGATGATGATCTGCCGCTGACTTCTGAAGAACTCGGGCATAAGATCTACCTGCAAGGACGCATTGTCTACCCATTCATAAGTAGTGGTATCCTCAATCGCCACAAAGAAGGTAGAACTCTTAATCATCTGATCGCGAAAAGGACAATTGTCCTTAGCGGCAACATAGAAATAGAGTTCGTCTCCTGGTTCCATGTCAAATGCTCTAGTTGAGAATTCATGGCTGCCGTTGAAGCTCCTACGACCAGATTTAAAACCGTTAAGACCTAACTCTTTCTCGCGGAATTTTACCGACTCTCCCTGACCTTTGGCTACAGTTGCGATGATCCGACTATCCGATAGTCCATAGTCATCATTAATGTCTATCCTAAAAGATATCTTATGATCTAACGCCCAATCTAACCTGAGGTACTCGTCGATACCGGAAACCTGGATGGTTGGCACTTGGTCTTTGATCACCTCAATACTATGATAATCAGAGATATATTGCTGATGGCTATCGACAAAACCATATCGATAGTTGTCGGAACTTTTAAAGTATTTACGTTGGCTGTTCTTTTGATCCAGGGCTATGGTATCACCGTCACTAAATACCATATAGGCACGCAATGGACGGCCTGTCATCTCGTAATGCCAACCTAGAGTGGTTCCCTCTGGGATAGAGAGATCGAGATCTGTTAGCCGCTGATCTGCTTTGCCTGTATAAGCTAGATACTCACCGTAAATATTTATAGCCGAAATGTTCACTGAATCGAGAACCGAACGCTCTTCCAAAGTTGAGTCCACATCCTGCCCATACTGGACATCGACGTTAGTTTGACTGGAGACGGTTAGAGGTGATAGAAAGCCAAGTCCCCCCATAGCTAATACAGATACAATAACTGTAGATATGCAAAACAGAATTGGCTGAGCTAAAACAAAGGTCTTTTGTTTAAATAGCGCGGCAACCTTATCTCGTTGAATTCTTTGCAGTGGATTTAAATCATCTGAGAGTAGGAGGCTACTACTGTATTCTAAATCGGGATGTTGTTGATTGACTGTTGCTAATAATGTGGTCGTCTCTGGATTGGTCTTATAGCGATGATAAGCCAGAATGATCAGTGCAATGAAGCCAATGACCGCTAATCCCAATAGGGGCACATCCATGAAGTAAGCGATACTCACTGCTGAGCCTATTATAGCTAATACTGATAGGCTATAACAAAGCAACCTGCTTCGATGCCAACTTGATAATAATCCTTGAATAGAATCTGCCCTCATGCCTTCAGCTTTTTATAAGCGACGAATCGCTCCCACAGCAATAAGGGTAGAATTAGTAACCACCACCAAGTGGAGATTGGTATATGTGAACTGCTGTCCACCTCGGCAGATACAGTTTGATAGGGTCTGGTCATTTCTCGGTAGTCGAACTGATCCAATTTCATCAATGGCTCAATCAACCGAGATCCAATAATCACTGGGATGTCGGACTCCAATAGCTCAGCACGACTGATCTCGCCTGATAGCACTATTGTGTTGCTGGTGCTATTGCAGATCGTCAATGGCCCTTCACCTCGATCCCATATTAGACCGTATTTGTCCGAGGGTATGGGCTTGAAAGTTGTCGTGATGAGCCAGTCATAATCTTCTTGATCATGAACAATTTCGATACCTAACTCATCAGATATATTATCCAATAAGGTCACCAAATCATCTGCGGAATCAGATGCCTGATCCACCTGCATTCTTATGAGTGTGTTTTCAAGTGTCGTATTGGAAGTATGCTTACCATCGTCAAGATGAGGTACAGTTTTAATCTTGGCCTTGTCTCTAACTGAAACTGTTGAGCCGTTATAGTTCCTCATGCGATTAAACGTGATGATATCGACAGAATCTTTCTCAGCATTAGCGGCTGCAATGACACTCCACAGCGATGGATAGTTTGATTTTGTTGAGTCTGAAGCGCCAATAGCGAATGGGATCAATTCATTATCAGCACTTAAGTCGGATAGATAGCTCTCGTATTGCGGATCAGCATTGATCTCTTGCTCAATCCAAATCTGCTTGCTGGTCTGATCCTTCTTCCTAAAGGGTTGCGCAGCTAGAACTACAACCAATGCGAGAAGGCCACACCTTAGAAGAAGCTGACTAAAATCAGTCAGTGCCAATGACTTTGGGTTGACAGACTCTTGTGCTTCTAAAAATCTCGTACTCCCAAACAACAGCTCTTTGCTCTCTCGATTGCTGAGTAGGTGTATGATGACAGGCACTAGCAATCCGACTAAGCCCAACAACGCTGATATGGTTCCTAATCCAATCATCGATAGTGATCATTATTAGTATTCACGATATGCCTAAGGGATTGATCAATAGAGTCGTCAAGATAGATTCTGATGGATGGAGTGTTATACGATGCGCACAGATCGGCAATGGCCTGATAGTGTTTACTGAGTCGTTCTTTATAAGTTTGCCGGTAGACTTTAGGATCAAGTTCTATGCGCTCACCCGTTTCGAGGTCTTTAAAATTGATAGATGAATCGAATAGTAACTCCTCTTCGACTCTACCCATGAGATGTATCAGTGTGACGGCAATATTGGTTTGAGCATTTAAGCTGATCATCCGTTCCATCTCCTCAGCCGAGCTATAGCCGTCTGATAACCATACCAGATTACCCAGAGCGGTGAAGCTCGAAGATGTTGGTTCTGCTGAGGTGTGCAAGCGATAGAGGCTTTGTATGGATGCCTGCCATTTTCTGTGTCCGCTGGATTTCTGCCATTGTGTTGTGCCAGCGGTCCATGAGAAAGTGTCTCCTTGATTGACCGCAATATAGCTCAAGGCTCCTACGATGATTTTAGCTAGCTCCAACTTAGAGTACGTGTCTTCACGATATTGCATCGATCGACTAATGTCAATAACGACCTGGAGGTGATTTTGGGCTGCTATGGGAGATTGCTTGATATAGTATTTGCCTGTTTTGGCATAGAGCTTCCAATCGAGCTGCCTGAGGTCATCTCCCTGTATGTATGGTCGATACTGTTCGAACTCTAAGCCCTGGCCAAGCTGTCTGGACGCATGAGTGCCCTGGATATGATGCCTGGATAGTTTACGTGACAACCACTCCAGATGCTGGGCACTTTCGATAATAGTTTTGGTAGAGATACTTGATGCGCGACTCATGTCATCCGATATTGTGATTCTCGATGAGATGATCAACAACTTGAGATGGCGTTATATCCTGAGAGCTGGCCTTGAAGTTGAGGATCAATCGATGCCTTAATGTAGGCAACAGCATCTTCTTAATGTCTGAAGGAATCACACTATATCTCCCCTGAGTCAGGGCATAGGCTTTAGCAGCAAGGATCAATGCTTGACCTGCTCTTGGTCCAGCACCCCAATCGAGGTAATCTTTGATAAACTGGTCTGAAGTTTCGGTAGGACGAGTAGCTCTGATAAGCTGGCTAACCTCACGGATCAATGCATCATCGATATGTACCTCTCGACACAACTGTTGCAGCTGAAGGATTTCTTCACTCGAGAGTATCTTATTGACTGTTTCCTGCTTAGCGCCAGTCGTCAACTTGAGGATGTCATATTCCTCTTCAGCTGCTGGATAATCAACAACGATATGCAGTAAGAAGCGGTCCACCTGAGCTTCAGGTAATGGAAATGTACCTGCTTGTTCTATTGGATTTTGTGTGGCCAATAGGAAGAAAGGCTTTGGTAAATCGTATCGATTACCAGCATAACTCAGCCCATATTCCTGCATCAGCTCTAATAGTGCAGATTGCGTCTTAGGAGGTGTCCTGTTGATCTCATCAGCGAGCAGGATATTGGTAAACACAGGGCCTTTCTCAAAGCGGAATGCCCGATTGCCTTGGTCGTCGACTTGTAGGATCTCAGTGCCAAGGATATCAGATGGCATCAAATCTGGCGTAAATTGTATACGGTTATAGTCAATTGATAAGACCTGAGATAACGTCTTAATCATCAAAGTCTTAGCAAGACCAGGTACCCCTTCCAAGAGCACATGACCACCTGCGATTAGCCCAACTATGAGCTGTTCGATTACCTCATGTTGTCCAACTACATTTTTGGAGATTTCTTTTTTGAGAGGTGCTAATTTAGATAGTAATTGCTCAATGCTGTCTTTCGTCATATGCTCTGCTGTGCGTCTCGATATTAGCTTAATATTGATGAAATCCTTGTGAAACAAATGCCAAGACCTCTGGAAGCGACTCCCTCCAGTAGGTCCAGCTATGGGCGCCATCACGCACCCGATATTCATGAGGGATCTCCATCTTGGTCATGGCAATATGTACCAGACTGTTGCCTTCATATAGGAAGTCATCATCACCACAATCTATGTACCATCGCACAGAGCTTAGCTCTTCTACGTCGCCATTCTCGATAAGATAGTGAGCGTTGGTTTGATTGAAGTATGCTTGTAGTTCTTCATCAGGATAGTCCTTTTCCTCATCACTGAGCAGCCACTTTCCTCCTTCAACCGAAAGTGCGCCAACGTAGGCACTAAGTGGACAGGCTGCAGAGAACAAATCTGGACGATGGATAGCATAAATAAAACTGCCACCGCCGCCCATCGATAATCCTGCTATAGCACGATAGCGCTTATCTGACTTGATGCGATACTTGTCTTCAACATATGGCATCAACTCATCGAAGAAGAAATCTTCATATCGCCAGGTGTCTCTAATTGTGTTATAATAACCACGCCGCCCAGTATCGGCATCTGGCATAATGATGACCATTGGAGTCGCATTACCAGACCTTATGGCCTCATCCGTGATGCGGCTCACTTCACCAAATTGGATCCATCCGGTTTGATCATCTCCAGCACCATGCAAAAGATACAGTACGGGATAACTCCTCGATGAACTGTGATAGTCTGGCGGCAGGTAAACCGCATAATTGCGTTCAGAATTGAGTATCTCGCTGCGCATGGTCTCTTTGTCATGCACAGTGCCATTCTGACCATAGGCAATTTGGGTAAGCAGAATAATAATATAGATCGCTAATAGTCTCATAGCTGTCAAGATATTAAGAAGTCAAGGCATGGATGACGATATTGACTCCGAATCTTGTATTGTCATTCTTATACCATCGTTTATTTCTGAAATCGTAGTCCCACTCGCAGCCATAGTCTTTGTTAGAATACAACACCGCTATGCGGCCATTGATTTCGACAGCCTTGAGGTAGTCATGTACCAAATCATCTCCCCAGCCATTGAGCTCTTGAGAGGTCGTCGGAGGGCCATCAAACTCAAAGAACGAGCTATATAGAGGATGGCCATTGGGGATTTTCTTGAGGGAGCCTTCACCGAATAGGTCAATCATTTGTGCTTCGAAAGATTTAGCAAATAGACCATCGATATCATGATTGCAGTCATCTGCGAATACAAATCCGCCACGATCGATGTAGTTCTTGAAGTTTTCTTCTTCCGCCTTGGTGAATTGAACTAAGCGATGACCAGCCATATAACTGAATGGAGAGTGATACACCTTATCATCACTTAAGGGAACAATATGCTCCTCTGTATCCACGGGGAGAGTAGTATACTCTACAAGCGAATGCAATAAATTAGATGGCATGCGTTGATCCACATCCCAATCTCCTGATTCATACATTAACCGTGTGAAGTGAAATTTTGATCCCATATGACTATGCTAAAAAAAGGACTTAGAGTTAAATCTAAATCCTTTCTTAATCCATCAATATTATTGTCGTGCTAAACGGCGTCTGAGAGACTTGTAAATGTGAAGTCTCTAATCTTCATATATGGTATGAGATTGCCGTTTACACGTACTTGCTGCCCTAAAGTTTCCAGATTGTTAAGCATGATAATCGGACTCTCATTAAATCTGAAGTTCTTGATTGGGTGCTTCAATTTGCCATTTTCTATGTAGAATGTACCATCTCTAGTCAAACCAGTATAAAGAAGGGTCTGAGGATCTACAGTACGGATATACCACATCCGAGTAACAAGGATACCTTTCTTAGTGTCCTTGATCAGATCTTCTAATGAAGCGTCTCCACCATCCATGATTCCATTTGCCGGAAATGGTAGTGGTGCGACTCCTTTCTGATCCGCCCAATATCTGCCATAGGCGAGATTCTTAACTACACCATTCTCTAGCCAAGCTGTTTTTTCTCTCGGCATACCTTCTCCTGTCCAAGTAGATGCCGGCACAAGAGGATTGAGTGGGTCAGAGTATAAGTTGATTCGCTCATCAACGATCTTTTCTCCGATCTTGTTACCTCCGCCTTCTTTGGACATGAAGCTTCGACCCTCATCAGCACTTCGTGCATTGAATGAGAACAGCATATTTCTCAACAAGCCTATTGAAGCGGCTGGTTCAAGGATGACTGTATATTTACCAGGTTCTATGGCTTTTGCTTCTCTGGATTGTAGCGCTTTGTCAATAGCGATCTGTGAGGCCATCTCTGCATCAAATCTGCTTACATCATTATAGTCGCGAGTTACCCATCCAGATCCCGAGCCATCATTACTTCTCATGGTAACGGTAAAATCCATCCCCGTAGATTGCTCGTACGCAAACAAGCCGTTAGAATTGCTGATCGCTGAAAAATCTGCATAGTCCTCAAAGAATCCTGCTGCTGTAACGTCCTTGGCCTTTGCAGGCTCAATACTTGCCGCTGCAACAGCTGCTCGATACTCAGGGGTAATCTTAGATGTTGACTTAAAGTGCTGATTAGAGTCCGCAATCTTCTGTGGTCCAAGCGGCGGCATAAACTCTTCTGATTCTGGAGAGAGTGTTGCCAACTCTTCTGCACGCCTCACCACCTTTTCAATAGAGGCGTCATCAAATTCTTCAATCGTTGCAGTACCTACTTTTTTGCCGAAATTGGATTGTACCACAAGAGTCTGATTGGACTGCGCACCGGCGGTAGACACGGTATTTCGAGCATATCTGATATTGCCACTATCAAATCCCGATAAGTTAACCTCACAACCATCTGCCTTACTATACTCTAAGGCTTTGGCCATGATCGCTTTAGCATCTTCTTTGTTATATATTGCCATTGTTCTTTTGCTTTAGAGTTTATTAAATGTTACGACCAGTGTTGATTACATTGATACCATTGAAGCGTGTAGTAGAGCATCCATGAGATACGGCACTCACTTGACTTGGCTGCCCTTTTCCGTCGAAAAATGAGCCGAACATGCGGTAGTCACTCTTGTCACAGATCTTAGCCGTGCTATTCCAAAATTCCTGCGTATTGGATTGGTATGCCGCATCATTGATGAGGCCTTTCACTTCGCCATTTTCTATTTCATAAGTCAGCGTACCGCCAAACTGGAAGTTGTAACGTTGTTGATCAATAGAGTAGGAGCCACGTCCCACGAGGTAGATACCTTTCTCTACATCTTTGACCATGTCATCTATAGAGTATGGCTCAGTACCAGGCTCTAAAGAGACATTAGGCATACGCTGAAACTGAACATCATTCCAACTCTGAGAGTAGCAACATCCGTGTGATTCCTTCTGGTCGATCATGTGTACTTGATCTCTGATGGCTTGATAGTTCACGAGGATCCCATTTCTAACCAAGTCCCATTCTTTACATTTGACACCTTCATCATCATAGGCTACAGCGCCGAGAGATCCCACTTGAGTCTTATCGGCTACCAGGTTAACCAGTTCGTTACCGTAGTTGAATTCTTTAGTTTGCCATTTATCTAATGTCGCAAAACTTGTTCCGGCAAAGTTCGCCTCATAGCCTAGCACACGATCCAGTTCGAGGGGGTGGCCTACAGACTCATGTATGGTCAAGCCTAAGTGGTTAGGCTCCAATACGAGGTCATATTTGCCTGGCTCTACTGATGGTGCAGATAACATGGCTTTTGCTTGCTTGGCTCCGGCAATGGCATCTTCGATGATGTTATATCTATTTCTATATAGTGTAATTCCTCCAGCACCTTTTACTTCTTCACTTGCATCTGGAATAAGGTATTCATAGCCTAATCCCATCGGCGCGCCTAATCCCTGTCGATTTTTAAACTTACCAGTAGACTTGTCAACAGCAGTGATGTTAAGCGTTGGCCAGATTCGGTGTACATCTTGATCGATGTACGATCCTTCAGTCGAGGCGAAGTACTTTTGCTCATTGACGGAGAAGAGTGCTGAGCTTATATAATCAGCGCCATTTTCTAGTGCACGATTATTCGCTTCGAGTAAGAGTTCAACTTTCTCTGAGACAGACACTTCCAAGGAACTCTTGACAATAGGTGTTTTCCAACTTACATCACCGTGTCCTTTAACTGGTGCCAGTACGACTTCTTCTGTCTGTATTTTACTATTCGCTTTTGCTATTGCTATGGCGAGCTTGGTAGCCTTCATGATACCGTCAGGGGTTACATCATTAGTAGAGGCAAATCCCCAGGTGCCATTAGTGATTACTCTTATTCCGATACCGAATGACTCTGTATTTACGGTGTTCTGAACCTTCTTCTCTCTGGTGAACACGAACTGGTTAAGGTATCTGCCGATTCTTGCATCTGCATAAGTTGCGCCTAGCTTTTTGGCTGTATTGAGCGCAACATCGGCTAATACTTTTTTCTCAGCAACCGCTAAGCCTGGATTGATGAGTTCTGTAGCATGGATACTGTTGCCCATTATGGGTAAGGGGGCCGCCAGCACTCCTGCACCAGCTCCTGCCATGTATAAGAAATCGCGTCTTTTCATAGTTTAATTTTGATTCTCTGATGTGTCATTGCAGGAGGGTATCTTGCAAAGCCTTCGTAAGTTAAAGGATAATCTTAATTGCAGAGTTTATTGGACTGATATTTACAGTTTTTTAAGAGTTAGAATTGATTTTTTTTGAGCGCTTTATACACTGCCTTGGTAGACTCAAGCTTAATTGCTACTGCTAGTTTAGTCAAAGTTCACCTATCTTAAGGCTTTATTCGCCATAGATTTGCCGGATGCCTTTGATGTAACCAGCTTGGAGTCCAACAATTCGATCCGATATCAATCCCATTATATTGTCAGGTGAAGGATGGCCTAAATCCTGGGCATGACCTAATTTCATGAAGATCATATATCTCATCCCGCTTAAAGTCATAGCATACAGTGCTCGCTAAAAATATCATAATGTGCCAAAGCGTCTGTACAATGCGAGAACTGATTAGATTATCAAGAATATGTACAGTATCATATGTGATAACAGCAAGGAGTAATATTAAAATTTCATAATGCTCTGTTGGATAGATCATTGATGATGTGCGTTATCATGACTCGTCTCACATCAGACCTATTAGAGAGTTGTTGCCCTGTTATTCAACATATTAGAAATTTAACTGCAGCCAGCTTGACCATATCACGATTTGAAGGATTAGATGATACAGGACATTGTGGATTGAGAGACTCACGTATGTGTATGGGAGTAAAGAGAGATTTATTAGCTCGTATGCAAGTGGTTCACTATCTTTTGGGTTCATTACCAAAAGATCTATTACGATGAAGCAGATTATGGACAACTCGCAATTGATGGAGAGCTTATCTGAGATCTCTAAAACGACAGGTGAAGATTATGACCAAGTCCAAAAGAAGGCGGAACAATATCTGAAAGAACTAAAGACTGAACAGAATCCATATGCCAGTCTAATCAGCTCTCGGGTCATCGAACGATTGATGTCTCTGGCATATGAAGAAACCATAGATGTCAATCCAGCAGAGATTAAGCGTCTATCCAAAATAATGCGACACAACTCTGTGGCATTTGTGATGACACATAAGACCTATATCGATATGTTCGTGTTAGGTATTGCCTTGCTGCGACATGGGCTGCCATGGCCTATGATATTTGCTGGAGCTAACCTCAGTTTTCCAGGATTAGCACAACTTGGGAGGAAGATCGGGCTGATATTTATCCGTCGGTCATTTAAGGATAACCTGATATACAAGGCTACTCTTAAGCATTATATAGCATCTCTGGTAGATGATCGACAGCATTTTATGTGGGCGATAGAAGGTACTCGCTCGAGGACAGGAAAGTTGGTATGGCCTAAGATGGGCATCCTGAAGTATATCGCAGATGCAGAAGAGGAGTCAACCCAAGATGTCAAGTATGTACCGGTTTCCGTGGTTTATGATCTGATCCCCGATGTGCAAGACATGACTGCCGAAGGTCGTGGTAAAGAAAAGAAGTCTGAGAATCTGGCGTGGATGATGAATTACATCCGCCAACTCAATAAGAACTATGGCAAAATATCTTTGCGATTTGGAGAGCCGGTAGAAAAGAACAATGAATCGGTGGCCACCATACCAAATATTGAATCAGCTGTAAATAATCAGAAATATAAACTTCCAAGATTCGCATTTGAACTGGTACATGCTATTAACAGGATTACCCCAGTTACTACGGCCTCATTGATCTGTACCACATTGCTCTCAAAGTTTGCCTTGACTAAGACTCAGATCTGTAATGATGTCGTGTCACTGATGGAGCTCATTGAAGATCGGAAGGGTGATGCTCTTGTTGATCGTGGCGCACCTATTGGTGAGAGTGTTCAATATGCGATTAACTTGCTTAAAAGAGCGAACATCATCAAGCAAGTGGGAGATGGAGTGAAAGCCAAGTATACCATAGTAAGCTCCAGCTACCTGCCGGCAACATATTACTCCAATATGTCGGTACACAACTTATACCACCGGGCATTTATCGAGTTGGCACTCATTAAGAATTATGGCAGAAAACCTACAGAACGCACTATAGCATTTTGGCAAGAGATTATGTCCCTGAGAAATATATTTAAGTTTGAGTTTTTCTATTCTAATAAGGCTCATTTTAGTGATGAGATAGAAGATGGGCTAAAGTTCTTGCATCCAGAATGGCAGTCGCTACTGACGGGCCGCGCCAAAGCCATTGAAGATCTCTTGAAAAAGCAAAACATATTCGTTTCCCATGTTGCCTTATTTACTTATGTGGAGGCTTATAGAGTTGTCTTGCACACGATCTATCAATGGGACGATAAGGAGCAATACAATAAGAAACATTTTCTTGAGCAATGCCTATTTAAGGGCGAGGAGATGCATTGGCAAGGGTGCATACATAGAGTCGAATCTGTATCTAAGCCGTTCTTAATAAATGCGATCCGCCTATGTGAGAATATGAAACTCATCCCCATACCGAAGCAAGGGAAGCGAGAGCGGGTACATGAGATGATGCTGCAGATGGAAGATATCGCCGAGCGCATAAGCACCCTACAAGGATTCATATTAAATCGCAGTGAAAAGCAAAAACTGGCATCACCTATAGACCGAAGTATAGTGCCAGGTAGTAAAACTGCCAGTATCACGGCACCAGTTATAAAAGCAGAGTCTGGAGCTCACATAGGAGCCTTCTTTGACTTGGATAGAACCTTGATCAAAGGATTTAGCGCAAAGCAATTTTTTCAAAGCCGCCTGCTGAGCGGACAGATGAGCCCTAGAGAAATCATAGCACAATTTAATGGGGTCATGGTATACGCCATGGGAAATAAAAACTTCGCAGGGCTTGCCTCCATTGGAGCTAAAGGAGTCAAAGGCATGAAGGAGCAAGTGTTCATCAATGTAGGAGAGGAGGTATATGAAAAACACTTGGCACAAGCCATATATCCTGAGTCAAGAGCACTGGTGGCTGCCCACCTCGCCAAAGGTCATACTGTAGCCATAATATCAGCGGCTACACCATATCAAGTAAATCCTATAGCCAGAGATCTTAGTGTCGAACATGTCATGTGTACAAGGATGGAGGTGATCGATGGTAAGTTTACTGGAGAAATTATCGAGCCTGCCTGCTGGGGTGATGGTAAAGCTAAAGCTGCCAGGACCCTTGCAGACGACTTGGGCTTAGACTTAAGCAAGAGCTATTTTTATACTGATAGCGCTTCGGACTTACCACTGTTGGAGTTAGTCGGTAGGCCCCAGCCTACCAATCCAGATCAGGAGTTATCTGCTATTTCATTTAAAAATGATTGGCCTATATATCGCTTTGATGATGCCATACGACCTGGAGTTGAAAATGTAGTACGAACCCTGCTGGCCGCAGGCACACTCATCCCAGCGGCAATAGCAGGGATGGCGTCAGGAGTATTGTCAGGCTCAAGGCGAGATGGTGTGAATAGTATGACAGCGGTGATCGGAGATTTAGGAACCTCTATGGCTGGGATGAAACTGGCCATCAAAGGCAAAGAAAATCTGTGGAGGCAGCGTCCAGCAGTATTCTTGTTTAATCATCAGAGTAATGCTGATTTACTCATCATGGCTAAGCTGGTCCGTAAGAACACAGTTGCCATCGCTAAGAAAGAATTGAAGTACACTCCAGTAGGACCATTATTTCAGGCTGCTGGCGTAGTCTTTATCGATCGCAAGAATAAGGACAAAGCTATCGAGGCGATGAAACCAGTTATAGAGGTGCTGAATAATGGGACCTCCGTGGCGATCGCCCCTGAGGGTACACGCAGTTATGATTATCAATTAGGATCTTTCAAAAAGGGGGCTTTTCATCTTGCCATGCAGGCTAATGTTCCTCTAATCCCTATATGTATCATGAATGCTCATGATGTAATGCCACGGGGTTCTAAGTTGATTAATCCAACAGTAGTCACTGTCAAAGTTCTGGATCCAATCTCGGTCAAAGGTTGGACCAAGAAAAACCTTGATGCTAAGATCGAAGAGGTCAGAAATCTTTACCTCAAAGAACTTGGCCAGTTCGAATTATCTAACCCACAAAAATTGCTCTCATGAATATAGCTGTATT
>CAZFWJ010000070.1:0-16870 GCA_964522505.1 uncultured Saprospiraceae bacterium | reverse complement strand
CTACAGGAGCATTGATCTTAGGGACGGGTGGGGCTTCCAAAGCGGTAAAGTATGTCCTTGATAAGCTGGGTATAGGCTATAAGGTAGTGAGTCGTAGCACGGGAGACCTGATCTATGACGAACTCAACGTCGATATCATGAAGACGTACCAGCTTATCATCAATACCACTCCACTTGGCACCTATCCCAACATTCATCAGAAGCCAGACCTTCCGTACGATAGTCTATCAGCAGGACATTTTCTGTTTGATCTGACCTATAATCCACGGATTACAGCATTCATGCAGGAAGGTATCGATCGTGGTGCGAAAACATTGAACGGTTATAGGATGTTGGAGTTACAGGCAGAAAAATCTTGGGCCATATGGAACAGCTTTCCGATATAGCATCATCATCAACTAATAAGTATCCAGACTTCAGTAATACGCAGATAGCCTTTGCGAACAAGTCCGATAACGAGCTCAAAGAAACAGAGCGATTGTTTATGTTGATGAACAATTCTAAACTCGTTTCTATCGGGTCTGTTTTAGGCAAGTTGGCCATTAAGAGCGGTTTGCCATTCGTACAATCTATTATAAAACGAACCCTCTTTAAGCACTTCTGCGGTGGGCTTAACCTTGCGGACTGTCAGGATGTGATCGACGATCTGTATAAGAATAAGACCCAATCACTATTGGATTATGGGGTAGAGGGGAAGTCAGCTGAGTCAGATCTGGACGATACACTATCAGAAGTGCTCAATGCCATCGACTTTGCCGCAGCTAACCATAGTGTGCCTGCAGCGATCTGCAAGCTCACAGGATTGGTCGACAATGATGTGCTCATTAGGAAGCAAGCAGATGGAGATTTGGATGCCCAGACTCAGAGGCTTTATGATTCTTTTTATCAGCGTGTTCTATCAGCATGTCGCCGTGCCTATGATCTTAAGGTGGGTCTCCTCATCGATGCAGAAGAGAGCTGGATGCAAGATGCCATGGATGAGGTAGTCATGGATATGATGGCGCGTTTTAATAAGGATCAAGTAATCATCTTCAATACCTACCAGATGTATCGTAAGAACACGCTGAGTAGATTGAAGCGTGATCATCAAAGAGGAAAGGATGAAGGTTTCCTAATCGGTGCGAAGCTGGTGCGTGGTGCATATATGAACAAAGAGCGTGAGCGCGCAGAGATGCAGGGATATCCATCGCCTATCCATGACACTAAACTCGATACAGATAGAGATTATGATGCGGGGATCCTGTATTGTCTCGATAATATGGATGAGATTTCTTTTATCTGTGCAAGCCATAATACCTATAGTAATAAAGTATTAGCTCGTGAAGTGATCGACCGAGGTATAGAAATTGATCATCCCCATGTCAACTTTTCACAGCTGCAGGGGATGAGTGACTATATCACCTTCAACCTCGCCAAGCATGGATTTAATGCAGCGAAGTATGTAGTATATGGACCGATCAAAGAAGTCGCCGACTTTTTAATTCGTCGTGCAGAAGAAAACACTTCTATCACTGGAGAGGCGGGGCGGGAGCTTACCTTGATTCGGCAAGAGTTGAAAAGGAGAGGGAAGGGGTGATCAGAACTGATTCGTCCGCAATAGCACAAGTGTACATGCTTCTACACATTCTATATCGTGCTTAGCAAATTGTTGGCAAGCTATAGAGCTTTCAGACCCCGGGTTAAATATGACTCGATCGGGCTTAAGTGCGATGATGTCATCGATATATTGATTTCCGATATCATCACGGAGATACATGGTAACGGTATCGATTTGCACATCTTCTGGGATGTCATAATGGATAGGCTCATCAGCAATTGTACCGGTAGATCGCCCTACCAAGATGGGCTTATGATCATATTGCTTAAGCATCTTAGTAGCTTTGTTAGAATATCTAGATGGATTTATTGAGGCGCCAAGTACCAACACATTTTCTGAAGTGTCACTCATAAGAAACGTATTCGTTCGAGAGAATAACGATCATATAAACAGATCGGTTTCGAATAAAGCAAGATGATTATTAGTTTATTCTTCGACTGGAGAGAAATAAAAAAAGCTCTGCTAAGTATTCACTTAACAGAGCTTATCTAAAATCGATTTTTAAGACTCTCTGTCTCTCCTATAGTTCGAACTGACCAGTTCCAACCTTATATCCCTTGTTATAGATTTCTACATTATAGACACCATCTACTGGTTCTGTTGAAGGAGTCCAGTCCATGCAAGCCTCAGTATCTTCGTTGTTATAAGTTAATTCACCAGACATCGTATATCTAACAGCCTCGCCTGAAACAACGTCTACGAGTTCTCCAGACCCGCTATCATTAGCAGATAATGTCTCGCCATTCGGATTCACGATACGCAAGTAGAATGTCTCGTCACCTGCAGGAACGACCACATTGGTCTCAGTTCTGAAACATGTACGTAATGTTTCCATCTTCTTTGTACGTTTTCTCACTTTGAAAGATCCATCATCATTGATGTCCCCACCATTAAAGCTCATCCAGTTCACTTTGATTACTGATCCGACATCAACGATGCCTGATAAGTCTGCATTTTCTTCCATTAGCACCTCCTTCTCACTTACCAGTACAGCACGTGCCTCTTGCAATTCAGTATTGGTTTGTTTTTCAACTGTAAGGTTTTCGTTGAGTGTAGTGTTCGTACTCACCAATGTAGCATTCTCTGATTGGAGTTGCTCGGTTTTTGACTTAAGGTCATTGATCTGAGCCAAGTATCCTGCAGTAAGAGATTCAAACTGTGTAATCTCTTCTCTTGCTTTGTCTAACTCTCTACGAGTCCAGATTAAGCCGTCGATTTTTTTCTTTTGTGCAGTAAGCTCTTCTTTCTGATTATCTATCAGTGCATTTAGCTCAGTGTTGTCACTGCGCATGCTTTCGATGCTTTCAAGAGCTGCTTGATAATCTGCATCAAGTTCTGCTTGCGTACTGCGCATCTCGTTGATCTCAGTTATCTGAGTTGAGTTTTCCGTCTTCAATTGTGAATTTTGGTAGAATAAGTAGCCCGTTGATAATAGCAACAAGGCAACGAGGATTCCAAGAATTGTTCGAGTAGACATTTAATTACTTTTTAAGTTCTGTAATGTAAATTTAGTTTGCAACTACAATATGTGTGCTGATTTAGGCGCATTTCATTAGGGTATTACCTAATTTTCAGTACTTATGGCAATTAGCTTGCAAAATTTGCACCGAATTTTATTCATCGATATCGAGACGTCAACGATAGTTTCAGATTACGACGAACTTGACGATGGTCTGCAGCATCACTGGAATCAACGATATCTGCGCTATCGCTCATTCCCACAAGCGGATTTGGATGCTAACAAGACTGCCCAAGACTATTTTGACAACAAGGCGGCCATATATGCAGAGTATGCCAAAGTCATCTGTATCTCTATCGGATATATCAGAGGGGAGTATCCTGAGCACGAGTTCAGGCTGCGAACGATTAAAGGCGAAGATGAATTTGAGTTATTGACAGAGTTCTCTGAGCTCCTGCATCAGTTCTACTATGATCGATACAATCATTATATCTGCGGACATAATATTAGAGAGTTTGATATTCCATTTCTCTGCCGCCGACTGATTATCAATCAGATGCGCCTGCCAAACTTATTAAATATCATGGGGGCAAAGACTTGGGAGACAACGCATCTGATCGATACCCTCGATCTATGGAAGTTTGGCGATTATAAGCATTACACCTCGCTTGATCTACTATGTCAAGTGCTAGGAGTAGCGTCACCAAAGGACTCGATCAGTGGTAAGGATGTATCACGCTTTTATTGGTCGGGGAGGCTGGATGACATTGCAGCATATGGCGAGCGAGATGTGCGTGCAACTATGGAGGTCTATTTGAAGTGTGTTAATAGTGGTCGTCGTAATGAACAGCCGACCTCGGAAGAAGAGTGAGTATAATCAGGCACTATTCTAATATTTGGAATCATTAATTGTTGCTGTATAGGACATGCTATGAATATAAAAATCTAAAGTCTCCTATTTTTGCATAAAAAAATAAGATAGCTGTCATGGGTAGAATATTTGAGGTAAGGAAAGCATCAATGTTTGCTCGCTATGATCGTATGGCGAAGCAGTTTTCAAGGATAGGTAAGGAGATCAACATCGCTGTAAAGGCCGGCGGCCCCGACCCTGATAACAATCCTGCCCTGAGGCGAGCCATGCAAAATGCCAAGGGTGTCAACATGCCCAAGGATAAAGTCGAGTCCGCTATCAAGCGTGCCATGGGCAAGGATACCTCGGATTATGAGCAGCTGATGTATGAGGGCTATGCGCCTCATGGTGTGGCGATCCTCGTAGATACCGCTACTGATAACCCGATCCGTACTGTGGCTAAGGTGCGTGCGGTATTCAACAAGTGTAATGGCAACCTCGGCACGAGCAATAGCGTGAGTTTTCAGTTTACACAGATGGGGGTGTTTAAGCTCGACCCGACCGATCACGATATGGAGATGCTCGAACTCGAACTCATCGACCATGGATTAGAGGATCTGGGCACAGGTACCGACGACAATGACAATGAAGTGCTGATCATCCGAGTGCCGTTCAATGAGTTTGGTAATATGCAGAAGGCTCTTGAAGATCGCAAGATGGAAGTAAAGTCCTCAGAGATTGAATGGATCCCTCAGAATATGATGGAGCTATCTGGTGATCAAGCTGACGAAGTCCTCAAGCTCATCGCTAAGATGGAGGAAGAGGAAGATGTACAGAAGGTATTCCATAATTTGGCGTAGGATAGATTTGTTGGCACAGAGAGAATGGAAACACAAGTAGGAGTCTTCTACAGAAAATTTTCTCTGCCGAACAATTATATTTTAAAAGATAGCCGCACATAAGTATTCTTTTAAACTATTTTTGCATTCTTTTAGAATCCATAGCTTTATTAAGCAAAATTTCACTTATATGTCTACAGTAAGAAATTGTATCATCATCGGATCGGGGCCAGCGGGTTATACTGCGGCAATATATGCAGCCAGAGCGGGAATGAAACCATTGCTATTTACTGGTCAAGAACCTGGTGGGCAGCTGATGATTACAACTGATGTAGAGAACTATCCTGGTTATCCTGACGGCATCGGTGGTCCACAGATGATGGATGAATTCCGTAAACAAGCGGAGCGCTTCGATACAGAGATCAAGTATGAACTTATTTCTAAGGTTGATTTTACTGGTCCAGTACATAAGATCTGGACTGAGTCTGATGAACTCTTTGAAGCACACAGCATCGTGATTTCTACTGGTGCAAGTGCTAAGTGGCTCGGACTTGACTCTGAGCAGAGACTCATGAACAAGGGGGTGTCGGCTTGTGCCGTTTGTGATGGATTTTTCTTCCGTGGTAAATCAGTGGCTATAGTAGGCGCAGGTGATACTGCGGCTGAGGAAGCGACCTACCTGGCTAAGTTGTGCCCAGAAGTCCATATGCTTGTTCGCCGTGATGAGATGAGAGCCTCTAAGATCATGCAACAGCGTGTGATCGATTCAGAAGCTATCAAGATTCATTGGAACACAGAAACAGTGGATATTCTCGGTGATGAAGAGGTGTCAGGGGTGAAGGTGATCAACAATAAAACTAAGGAAGAGTCTCAGCTGGATGTAGAGGGGTTCTTCGTTGCGATAGGCCACAAACCAAATACTGACATCTTCAAGCCATGGCTCAAGATGGATGAAACGGGATACCTTAAGGTGACTCCGGGGACATCATATACTAATGTCGAAGGGGTCTTCGCCTCAGGTGATGCTGCCGACAAGGTATATCGCCAAGCAGTTACAGCTGCAGGAACAGGATGTATGGCCGCCCTTGATGCTGAACGTTACTTAACTGAAAAAGGGGTCATATAATTTGGACTTTTTGTCCTAAATATTTAAGATCATTTTACTATTTATGTGCTATGAAAAAACTGAATATCCTTGTACTATTTATAGCCATGATCGGCTTTATGGCTTGTGGAGGAGATAAGAAGGCTCCTACAACAAATAACAATGCTAAATCAAAGTCAACTACATCTTCTGATAAAACTGCTAGTAATACTGGTAATCGAAAGGGTAAACTTGTATACAAACAATATTGTGTAATCTGTCATGGTGCTGATGGGAAGCTTGCTGTGAGCGGAGCTACTGATCTCTCCACGTCCACAGTAACCATAGAAGAACGCATCAACCAAATCACCAATGGTAAAGGCTTGATGACTCCATACAAGGATATATTAAGTAAAGAACAGATTCAAACTGTAGCAGAATATATCGGCGAGCTTAGGAAGTAAGAATGAGATTATTGTTCCTTGTGTTGCTCTTGCTCTTAATCAATACTATTTATGGCCAGATTCATGAAGACTCGATCATTATCGAAGAAGTCTTCATCTCGGTAGAACGACTTCCAGGTAAACTACAATCTTCTATCAAGTCCGTCGAGACTGTTCCGATAGGCTACCTAACCATCAATTCTGCAGCAATCAATGATTATGTGGAAGAAGTTCCTGGCTTGTACATCACTAATGGATTTAACTACGCTCAAGACTCAAGGATTTCGATACGAGGATTTGGTGCGAGATCCGCATTCGGGATAAGAGGAGTTAAGCTGATAGTTGACGGTATTCCCGAGACAACACCAGATGGTCAAGGACAACTCGACAATATCAATGTTGCAGCAATCAATCAGATTGAAATACTGAAGTCTGGTGCATCCTCGCTGTATGGTAACGCCTCTGGAGGCGTCATCAATATCACCACTCAACGTGAAGTTAAGGAAGAGTATCTACAAGCAACGGCTGCATTTGGCTCATTTGGATTGCAACGATATGACGTCGCCACTGGTCATAAGCTGGGTGCTGCTAATCTACTCCTCAATGCGAATTATACAGACTACATAGGTTATAGAGATAATAGTGAATTGCAATCGTTTAATCTCAATGGTAGATGGAATATTGACTTTGATAATCAACGCCTTGATGTAATCGCCAACTATACCAACTCACCGACAGCTAATGATCCAGGAGGGATAAATCTCGAACAAGCTATTACCGAGCCGCGTTCTGCGAGAGCCCAAAACCTGACTTTTCAATCTGGCGAAGCTATAGATCACTTTAAGTTAGGCGTCAATCATGGGGTTGATCTGGGTAATGACCAGACTATAGAGAGCTATGCATTTTATAGCAGAAGAAATTTTGAAGGGCGGTTGCCATTTGGGTTTAGTGGTTTGATTGATCTGAGTAGGACCTATTATGGAATCGGCTCTGCCTTCAGAAGTCAATCTATATGGGATACAGGCCTCAATACCTTCCAGCTTGGCGTGGATATAGGAATTCAAAGTGATGAAAGAGACCGATTTGTGAATCTTGACGGTGAGCGAGGAGATTTAGTTTTTTCGCAGATAGAGGGTTTTCAGAGCTATGGTGTTTATCTAATCGATCTGGTAGAACTGGATCGCTGGTCAATAGAGGGAGGCCTACGATATGATCTCAACAGGCTAACAGTGGATGATCGCAACCTATCCAATGGTGACAACTCAGATGATCTTTCGTTGTCGAGCTTTAATCCCAATTTTGGCTTGTCCTATCGTATAGCTCCTGAAACCATCGTAAGAGCTCAGTTTTCTACCAGCTTTGAGACGCCTACGCTTAGTGAACTGTCAGCAGATCCAGAAGGCGCTGAGGGCTTCAATGAAGACTTGGCACCTATGCGAGCTACGACAGTTGAATTGGGATTAAGATCAGCTATATCTAATCTTGAGATAGACTTGAGCCTATATACTGTTAATACCACGAATGAGATCATTTCATTTGAGCTGGAACAGTTTCCCGATCAAGATTTTTTTAGAAATGCGGGTAGCACCTCAAGAAGAGGGATTGAAGTAGCTATAGATTATAATATAGGTGATCAGATTCTTTTGAGAAGTACTTATGGACATATTAGGGCGCAATTTGAAGAATTTGAAGTGAATGGTTCGGACCTTAATGGTAATAGCCTTCCTGGGATACCGCAGAATAGATTTACACTGAGTGGTGATTGGTCTTTGGACTTCGGTCTTAATATAGGAGTGCAATTTTTGTCTACGGGACGCCTCTATGTTAATGACCAGAATTCCATCAATACAGAGTCTTTTAACTTGCTCAATCTTTACAGCTCTTATGAGATACAGACTTCTAAAGTCACAATAGCGCCATTTATTAATGTCGCTAATCTCACAGGTACTCAATACTTTAGTAATATCAGAATCAATGCATTTGGTTCGAGATTTTATGAGCCCGCTCCCGATCGACAGATTGTAGGTGGGGTGTCTGTGACGTTTTGATGTCATCTAATTGATACTATTATGGAGTTTAAGTATTGCCCGAAATGCCGTTCTGAAATGGCTATTGGAGACTTAGGTTATAACTATTGTCAAAGTGCTGACTGCAACTTTGTCCAATATCAAAATCCTACTCCCGTAGTCGCTGCTGTCGTGGAATACGGTCACAATCGAGTCATTGTTGCTCACAATAGATTATGGCCTCCTGGATGGTTTGGACTCATTACTGGATTCCTTGAGAAGTACGAGCATCCCGATCGCTGTGTAGTCCGAGAGGTTAAGGAAGAACTCGGAATAGACGCCGAGATTCAATCATTCATCGGACACTACTCGTTTAAGCGCATGAATCAAATCATTATCGCCTATCATCTCAAGGCTGATGCCGCACAGGACATCATCCTTGAAGACGAGCTGGACGAATATAAGATTGTTCCTTTTGACAAGGCCGAATACTGGCCTGCAGGAACGGGCTACGCTCTAAGGGATTTCTTGACAGCGAGAGGTTACGAGCCAACGCTCCGACCCTTCAATTAAAATTTATAGTTGAAGTCTATCCAGTATTCTAAACTCTGGACATCTCTAACATTTTCATCAAATGGGTACAATATGTGCACACCATATGTCCACGGACCTAATCCTGATTTATAGCCGGCACCAATAGCTGCGCTAAATTCATTAAATCTGAAGGTATCGAAGCTTTGATCAAGAAGATTCAATGAGTAGTAATTATACTCTCCTATTAAAAAGAACTCATTTACGATTTTTATTCGAGCCTGCGGGCCTATCCCATAACTGAACAAGTTGACATCTGGTAGACCTCGTAAATTGAGGAAGTCATATTGAAATCTAGCATTGGCACCTATAGAAAAGCGATCGTAGAATTCAAATCCATAAGAAACCTTAGTACTTAGCGCAAATCCACCATTAAATCCGACGTTGCCTAAGTGAATGGCAAGCCACTGCTCGGCAAGCTTCTCTTTTTCGACGGTTCTACGGCGATCATCAGCAGAAGACCGATTTGTACGACTTGATGTGCGTCGGCTGCTTGTAGAACGCCTTTGAGCTTGAATATCGTCAACAATGATCAAGCTCATCAAGACAAGTATAAATGTGTATAACAAATTGGGCCTTCTCATATCAATATGTTTGTGTGTACTTAGTATTTACCATTAATAATGATAAAGTGTGTTTTAGTAATCTTTGTTTTGTTTGATTTATGATTGATTTAACAAAGATAGGTAGTGTAACTACTTTTCAACCTATTTTTTCGTTACAGTATTGACCATGACCATATCCTGTTACATAAGACCTTGGCTATTGATATGCTGTTTAATGATAGTATTAGGCCATGATTTGTATGGGCAATGCAGAGTGGAGACATTAAATGGATCGGACATAGTTCTTGAGCCAGTAGATGAAGTATCACTAAGGATCTTAGTTTCAGATGCTGCAAGCCCAGACTTAGCTTCGCCATCCCAAGGGATTTGTGGTGTACGGTTAGATTTTGTCCATCAGGATATCACCGACTTAAACTTCACACTTATTAGTCCAGAAGGAGATCAAGTCATTCTAATTGGTCCTGCGACTTCTACTGGTAATAGTTTACAGATTTTTGGTGTTCCACATGATCTGTTATTTGTTCCGAGCACAGAACCGGCAGACCCCGATATAGGCCTATCTGAAAGATGGGATAACAGGGACCCAGATTGGGGAGACGCCACAGCTTATGCTGGGGTATATTACCCCTTTGGTGGGGATCTCGATGTGAATTTTGCGACTGGGTCTGTAGAGGGTATCTGGGAGTTAAGGCTTATGGATCAGTTTTTAGGTTCTGTAGATCCATCTTCTTTTAGAGGATTTGATTTAATTTTTTGCGACGATCAGCTGACTTGTAATAGTTGTGAATCCATCCCAGGTGAGTTTACTCAAGATTCTTTAATCATATGTGACGGACAGTCGATTACACTTCCGTCCATATATGAGGTAGATAATTTCGAACCTCAGCAGTATGTCGACATTCCGGTGGCATTTACTGGGGACGACCTGTTTGCTATAGGCACTTTTCCTGACCTATTGGGTACTTATGAGGTGTTCATATTCAATGTATTAGCCTCGCAAGAACAAGATGTGATCGATGCGTTGATCGGCTTAACCCGAGATGAGATTTTGGATTTAGTTGATAATCCAGGTGGTGCGTTATGTCTGAGTAGGACTGATATGCCTCTAATCCTAACAGTATCTGGCACCAGTGCTATTAATGCGGTAATAGATGTTGAGCCCGATGAACTATCCTGCATAAATCCTACAGTAGTCTTGAGCGCTACCAACTCCGCCATAAATAGTGCCACTCAATTTAGTTGGATAGATAGTTCCGGTAATATTGTATCTCAGGCTGATTCGCTAGTTGTTCAGGATGCCGGGTTTTACGGATTGTTTTTAGATGATGGCATGTGTATGGATTCTGCTTCAGTTGAGATTGTAGATGTTACAGCTGACTTGCAATTTGATGTGACCACCACATGTGATAGTGACGGA
The DNA here is from genome assembly GCA_964522505.1 of uncultured Saprospiraceae bacterium. Taxonomy (GTDB): domain Bacteria; phylum Bacteroidota; class Bacteroidia; order Chitinophagales; family Saprospiraceae; genus GYS-P2D. Next base: position 6,018 of record CAZFWJ010000070.1, on the reverse strand, counting down.
ATCATATTGAGTTTCAGCGCGAGTTTGATGCCGGACTCCATCATTTGGTATGATGAAAATGGAGACTTTGTAACCAGTATGGATTCCCTTATAGTTGAGGCGGATGGGATGTATGTATTATCACTCATAAGAGATGGTTGCAGAATTAACGATACCATAGACATAGTTATAGATAATATCATACCAGCGCTAACAGTCATCACTGATACGATAACTTGTGTAAGCCCTGTGGCGACATTGATGGTGCTCAACCCTGAAATAGACGTGAGATATGACTGGATGGAGAATGATGCAGTTATTGAGACAGGTCCAACATTGACCGTAACACAAGCTGGGGAATTCGAAGTATTTGCGATAGCTCCCAACGGATGTATTAGCTCTGAGAACGTAATAGTAGAGGTAGATATGCAAACGCCAACAATAGATCTTCCTTCAGACACGGTTATCAATTGTTTCCACCCGATGCTTAGCTTATCTCCAGGATTACCTCCGTCAACAATTATAAATCAATCTTTTAATGGTGGATCTTTTGCGATTGTATCATCTATTGAAATAGATCAAGGCGGGCTATATAGCTTTAGAATCGATTTCGACAATGGATGCATGGCTGAACATGACCTTACTGTGATGGATTTGATTTCGCCACCAGAAGTGTTACCTGTCGTAATGGATACATTGACATGCGTGATGGACAGTGTTGTCCTCCGTTCTTCTTTAGATCCTGAATTACACTCGTTTCTATGGGTTTCTGTAGATACCACTGATCGGCCGACACAGATTGTTCGGAATGAAGGACAATTGGTTTTGTTTTCAGAGAATATTGAGACTGGATGCAATATGATTGAGGACTTTATAGTGATTAGCGATATTGATGTACCTGAAGCCGTTATAACTGGAGATAGCATAGTGAGTTGTATGGATTCCACTTTCACACTAACTGCTCTTGTTACAGATTCAGATGCAACATTACTATGGACAGCACCTAATGGTGATGTGACCGAAGCGGCCACTATTACTGGTAGTCAATTGGGAGAATATCGCTTGCGAGTCATTTCATCTAATGGTTGCGAGGCAGAGCGTGTTCGTGTCGTAACAGCGGATCAGAGCATTCCTACAGTTGATGTTCCTACAGAAATATCTCTTGACTGCAACAATCCGCAAATGATTCTGGAGATAGACCCTTCACTCTTTGCAGATGCCTTCTGGACTATTGGTGGAGATGTAATAAGAGACGCACAAATATTAGTAGATAGTGCTGGGATGGTCCTGTTAGATGTACAAAACAGCAATGGTTGCTCCAATCAGTATATGATTGATGTCTCAGACAATCGGGATAGTCCAGCGATCAATATAGTCAATGAGGATAGCATCTATTGTTCCCCTCAGACTCTGTTCATAAGCGCTACAGACTTGGGTCCAGGAGCGGATATATCGTATGAGTGGTTTATTGATGGGCAGTTGGTGTCTCAAGAGGCTGAGTTTATAGGTACTGATTTTGGAATATACACTCTTATCGCAACAGAAAATAGTAGTGGATGTTTTATTGAAGATTCTGTTGATCTGTTACTTAGTGATAATCCAATTACGAGTGTTAGCCTAAACATTCAGGATGAATCTTGCATAGGCGACAATGATGGTGTAATAGACGTCCTTATGGTCGAGGGAGGCATGGGACCGTTCTCATTTTTCATTGGAGATGTGGAGATACAACAGACTATTGATAGTCTCATGCCTGATGACTATATTATCTCCATCATTGATGCTAATCAGTGTAGGGTAGACAGCTCTGTTAACGTGGCCATGGGAGAGAATATAGCTGTGTCATTGCCTGCTGATCTTACACTTGACCAAGGGCAATCAGTAGACATTATTGCCGATATAGAGGGAGATTTAGCAAATGTTGAATGGTTTATAAATGGTTTGTCCGTTTCCACTGGAGTCGAATCTATAAGTTCCACTATTGATAATGATCAAGAGATCGTAATTCGATTGATCAGCGATAATGGTTGTATAGCAAGTGATACTTTGTTGATCGATGCTATTATCGAATTTGAAGAAACAGAATTTTTTATCCCCAATGGATTTGTACCAGCGAGTGGGGGCCCGAATAGTGTATATTTCCTATCCCTCCCAGAAGATATAATCGCCGTCGATCGCTTTGAAATATATGATAGATGGGGTAATCAAATCGTTAATGTCATTAATCCGCCAGGAAGGGAGCGTGTGGAGATATGGAACGGATTTTTTCAAAATGAAATGGTCGATCCAGGCGTGTTTGCTTACTTCTGCGAAGTCACCTCTGCTATAGATAATCAGAAGAGGACATTCAGCGGTACGATTACTGTAGTTAACTGATAAGAGATATGGCAAGCTCCATTACTTGATCTAATTGTTCTTGTCTGCTCAGATTACTGGTGTCAATGACATGAGCATCGGCTACTTGTATGAGAGGAGAGTCCTTACGTGTGGAATCTATGTGGTCTCTCTTTTTAAGATTCTCCAAAATCTGATCGTAGCTTTCTTCGCTCCCTTTAGTGATCATCTCCTGATATCGGCGCTCTGCTCTAATCTTTGGATCCGCTGTCATAAAAATCTTCAGCTCTGCATTTGGGAAGACTACACTAGAAATATCTCTACCATCCATGACGATTCCTTTGGCTTTACCCATGCGTCTCTGTTGATTGACTAAATTGTGGCGCACTGCCGATATAGTCGCTACAGGACTGACGAACTCAGCTACTCTCAGGCCCCTGATGTGCGCTTCTATATCATCACCATTGAGGAATGTTCGACAAGCACCATCTACCTGTTGAAAGTCTATCTCGATATCATCAAGATGTGACTCTACCGCCTGTATATCGGCAACGTCTACGTTATGTGTAATCAGATGATAAGTGACAGCACGATACATCGCACCTGTATCGATATGCTTATATGAAAGCAAGGCAGCCAGATCTTTACTAAGTGTGGACTTGCCGCAAGATGAGTGACCATCAATAGCAATGATGATCGGTCTTTCTGTAAGAGTTTTTATATGATCGCTATATGTGTTGATCAGAAGAGTAATCCCAATGGGGATCTTAGTATTCATCCTCATTGAATAAGAAATCATCCTTGCGAGGATAATCAGGCCAGATATCTTCTATGTTTTCATAGGTTTCCTCCTCCTCTTCGAGTTGATTGAGGTTCTCAATCACTTCAAGAGGCGCGCCAGAGCGCACTGCATAATCTATGAGCTCATCACGTGTAGCCGGCCATGGGGCGTCTTCAAGGTGATGTGCGAGTTCTAAAGTCCAATACATTCTATTCTACGCTGTTGTAATTAATATTATTGACTCTACATATTGAGTGCCAGAATGGTTCCGCAAACCCTCAATTTGGCACAAAAATAGTCGAATTTCTGTCTTATAAAAATCGTTCTGATTATATCAACTATAAGATTAGCATGGCATCACCATAACTAAAAAATCTATACTTCTCCTTCACAGCTTCTTCATAAGCTGCCATAGTAAGATCGATTCCGGCAAAAGCAGCAATCATAATGATCAAGCTTGATTTGGGCAAATGCATATTAGTAATCATACAGTCTGCAATACTAAACTCATGGGGTGGGAATATGAACTTATTGGTCCAACCTTCAGCCATCTTGAGATTAGACGTTGCACTAACCGCAGATTCGATAGATCTCATAGCTGTTGTCCCTACTGCACAAACTTTCTTATTAGCAGCTTTCGACTTATTCACAATGTCGACGGCTTGTTGATTAATCTTAAAATATTCTGCATCCATCTTATGCTTAGATAGATCCTCGACATCAATACTTCTGAATGTGCCTAATCCGATATGTAAGGTTAGCTCAGCAAAACTGATTCCTTTAATTTCTAATTTTTTCATGAGCTCTCGGCTGAAGTGCAATCCCGCAGTAGGCGCAGCAACAGCTCCAGTCTCCTTGGCATATATAGTCTGATACCGCTCGACGTCGATTGGTTCAGCTTCCCTTTTAATATATTTAGGAAGTGGCATCTGACCTAACTCATCGAGAATTGATTGAAACTCTTCAGTAGTTCCGTCGAAATAAAATCTGATCGTTCGACCTCGACTTGTCGTATTATCTACAACTTCTGCAACCAGTCTATCTTCGCCAGCCTCATTCTTGAAGAATAGCTTATTACCAACTCTGATCTTACGGGCTGGATCTACAAGCACATCCCATAGCCTGCTTTCAGTATTCAATTCTCTCAGTAAGAACACTTCAATATTGGCCTCGGTCTTTTCTTTGATGCCAAAAAGTCTTGCTGGGAACACCTTAGTATTATTAAAAATGAAAGTGTCTCCTTCGTCAAAATAGTCGATGACATCTTTGAAGATCTTATGTTCTATCTTACCAGTATCACGGTGGACGACCATGAGTCTGGACTCATCTCTTTCCTTAGTTGGATATTCGGCTACTAATCCTTCGGGTAATTCAAAGTCAAACTGGGATAACTTAGCTTTCATTTAGCGTTGTTTATGATGATTTGCGCAAGGCTTAATTTCAAAAGAGCGCAAAAATAAAAATTTAGACACTACTATAGTGTAGTGTATGCCATTACTAGCACATAAGGTGCCAATCTCTATACGAACTAATAATGTATCTAACTGGAGAATGGTTTCAATTATTGATATAACACTAAAATGTCTGTGGCTGCTTAACTATAAATTGTAGATTTGAAATGATGGTATTACTTAAGGTGATTTTGGAGAGTATAAGCATGGCGTTCTCTCAATTATCGAGCAATAAGTTGAGAACCTTTCTCTCATTATTGGGTATCACCATTGGTATATTTTGCATTATAGCTGTTCTCTCAGCTGTGGACTCGTTGGAAAGTAGTATCAGAGATGGATTTTCTGAGTTGGGCTCAGATGTTATCTATGTCGATCGAGAGCCTTGGACGGAGGACCCCAATCGCAACTATTGGAAATACCTTAGACGACCAGAGCCAGGGATAAGAGACTATCAAGCGATTACGGATCGATCTAAGCTCGCAGATGGTGCAGCATATGCATTTTTTGTTGGTGGAAATACTGTGAAACATGAGTCGAGCAGTATCAATGGAGCGTTTTATATGGGAACAACGTATGAATATCAGCGTCTTCAGGAAGTTGAGATTGCGGAGGGCAGATACTTCTCAGAAATTGAGTATCGCAATGCATCCAATGTGGTGATTATAGGATATACTGCCAAGGAGGAGTTATTTGGGGAGAGTGAGGCGGTTGGGAAGAGCATTAAGATGCTCGGCCAAAAATTCAAAGTAATCGGTGTGCTCAAACAAGAGGGAGATAGCCCTTTCAATTTTATCAATTTTGATGATGTCATCTGGACTGGGTTAAATACGACTCGCAAGTTTTACAATTTTAGTGACTTCACTCGTGGTTTCAATTATCAGAAGCTCTTGCTCGTCAAAGCCAACTCAGGTGTTGATCTCGATGACCTTAAAGACGAGTTGACCGGTATTATTAGAGGGGTTCGGAGACTTAAGCCAACAGAAGAGGAGAATTTTGCACTTAATGAGTTGAGCATGTTTGAGGAGATCTTGGCGCCATTCTTCGGAGGACTCAATCTTGCAGGATTCTTAATAGGCATATTTTCCTTGATTGTAGGGATGATCAGCGTCGCCAATATCATGTTCGTCTCCGTGAAGGAGCGCACGAACCTCATAGGCATTAAGAAAGCATTGGGAGCGAAGCGGTATTTCATCCTATTTGAGTTTTTAATGGAGTCAATATTCTTATGTGCTCTTGGTGGCTTACTCGGACTATTTATGGTCTTCGGACTGATGAGTCTGATATCCCTACTGATCCCTTTTGACATGTTTCTATCGGCTAGAAACATTATCATAGGGGTAAGCGTGTCAGTACTAGTAGGTATAATCGCTGGTACCATACCTGCCATTCAAGCGAGTGCTATGGATCCAGTGGAAGCGATGAGGCATTAGGATTTATATGAATTTAAGAACACTTTATTTGGTAATATTCTTG
>CAZFWJ010000069.1:11008-17286 GCA_964522505.1 uncultured Saprospiraceae bacterium | reverse complement strand
TAGACTGCGGAGGACCTTGTGAACCATGTCCGGTGACATCTCGAAGTGTCAGCGGACGCATTGTTAATACGACAGGTCAAGCATTAGAAAATGTAGAAGTGACTATTGGTAATGTATCAACTACTACAGATAACCAAGGTCGATACACTATAGATGGTCTTCCTACAGATAGAAGTTTGTCCATAGCGGCTTCTAACAATGACAACGCTGCTAATGGCATCAGCTCTCTTGATATCGTATTGATTACACGGCACATCTTGGGGATTCAGACATTCGAAGATCCGTATCAATTGATAGCGGCTGATGTCAATAATAATGGTTCAGTATCTGCCGCAGACCTTGTAGGTATACAGAGAGTATTGCTAAATCTAACATCGGCGTTTGATGGTCGACCTAGCTGGCTATTTATTCCAGAAATTGCAGACCTGAGCGAATCGAGTATTCGCAACGGCGTACAGACCAATGTTGTTATTCCTGTATCCCAAGGCGATGTGACAGATATCAACTTTATCGGAGTGAAGATAGGCGATATCAATGCCTCAGCCTCTCTACAATAATTAGAGTAAGCCACTATCAATATTACCTTACTGATTTACTCTTAGATTATCCCTATTCACTTATAGGGTTGTCCCTATTAATCAATTTGATAGTCATTGCCAAATTGCAGTCGCTACCTTATCGAGTTATGTCGGCATACTAGCAGGTTCCATGAGCATCATCTAAGGGACAAATGATCTTGTATTTGTCCTACACATAGAATTTTACTTTTTTAACCAAAGATCAATGATCAATTCCCCCTTAACACTATTAGCGATAGTGCTATGCCTCAATATGGGCATGAGCCAAGACTTGCTAAAAAGAACACAGCACAACATTCCGGCTGATCTAAGTTATAGCCCCAATATCGTTGCAGATCAGATTTACCACAAGAAAGATCTGGAGACTATAGATTTATTTTCGTTGTCTTCGGATAAATCCTCCAAATTGAATGGTGTTCAGCTCAGCATCAATGCAAAGTTGATTGAGTCATTGCACAAGAAGCATGATTTGGCGATCAACATACCAGTATCGGACGAGCACAGTGTCGATCTTAAGTTATATCCTTCGGACATTACATCAGCAGGATACGCTCTGTATGATGACAAGCGAAACCAATTAAAACCTTCTCGAATTTCTTATTATAAAGGCGTGGTGGCAGATGACCCTCGCTCTATGGTCCAATTAACAGTTACAGACCATGATGTCAGAGCAGTGATCATCGATGCTCACGGAATGTATAATCTCGGACCAATGACAGATGAGCAGGATTATATGTTATTCAATGAGCAGGAGTTAGGAGAATTTCCTTTTGAGTGTGGTACAGGATCTGGAGAGCAAATACAGCTAGAAGACTTCCCCGAAATGGACGGTGTACGTCTTCAGAAATCGGGTCAATGTGTAAAAATTCACGTAGAGGTAGATCACAGGAGTTACCAAAATTTTGGTCAAAACGCCCAAGCCGCAGAGCAATTTGCTTTGGCATCTTTTGCCCAAGTAGCTCTATTATTTGAATATTTATATGAGAATTCAGCTAATAGCATTCCTTTCGAAATATCGAGTGTTAGGGTATGGACAGGGCCTGATGGCTATGGTGCTGAGAGCAACGTTGGTAATGCGCTTCCTGCAATAGCAGGGGCCGTAGATCCAGCTTCATTCAATGCAGATATGGTTCACCTATTATCAGCGGAGAACCGCAATGCTTATAGTGGCATTGCATATGTTTCTTGTAGAGGATCTGGGCCATGTAAGGCGACAACTATTGGAACTAATGTTCCATTTGCAGTGAGTCAGACGTCAATGTCTTATGCCGGTGTTCCTAACTACTCATGGACCGTTAACGTACTTGCACATGAGATGGGCCACAATATGGGAGCTCCTCATACACAAGCATGTGCATGGGGTCCTAATGACAATATAGCAATCGATGGATGCTTCACAATAGAAGGAAATTGTTCCGATCCTGGTTACCCAAGCGGACCCGGATCTATTATGAGCTATTGTCATTTTGCAGGGCGTCCTGGTATTTCCTTTGATTTGGCATTTGGTCAAGAAGTAGGAGACCACCTTTATGATGAATACCTCTTTGCCGCCAGTAATTTCTTAACTAATTGTGGAATGACACCACCTCCTCCGCCAGAAGTTTTCTGCGAAAGTTCATTGGTTATCTCTGAGGATGTTATTGTCGACTTCGAATCATCAGATCTCGGGATTTGGACCAATGCATTCGATGATGATTTAGAATGGACCATTAAATCAGGGGCAACTTCATCAAACAATACAGGTCCTGATCAAGCAAATGACGGCAGCAACTATTTTTATGTAGAAGCGAGCTCACCTAACTTTCCTGCCAAGACAGCAAGATTGTTATCGGACTGTATCGATCTGTCAGAACTCACTGATCCAAGCTTTTCATTTCTATTTCATATGTACGGAGAGGGTATGGGATCATTGGCTTTAACTATTCATCAAGAGAATAATTCTGAACTACTTGCCACTATTTCTGGTGATCAAGGTAACCAATGGTTTACCGCCACAGTAGATATGAGTGGTTTTCAGGACGAAGCAGTTCAAATCGAAATTTTGGCTGAGACAGGGTCTAACTGGACAAGCGATATAGCCATTGATAGATTAGAGATTAAGAGTAATCCACCAGCACCAGAAGAGCCGCCAGCAGGAAATATTTGTGATAATCCACTTGCCGACAACTTTGGTCAAGATAGCCCATGTGAATTTTCTTGTGATGCTACTACGACTAGCACAATTACAGATAATAATGTCAACAGCCATATAATAACGAATTCGTCAATTAGCACCGTGACTCCTGGACCAGTAGAATTAGATGCTCTGGATAGAATTTACTGGCGTGCAAATGGAGAAGTGGATCTTAATGCAGGATTTAGCGTTGCCGCTGGTTCAGAGATGTTTATTGAAATTGGTGGCTGTCAGAATTAGATCAATCTTCTGAAAGAGTGATCTTAATAGCCTCACTTTTACCAAGATCTGAATCCAAAACAACCATATATTGATTTTTGCCGTCGTTAATTCTTATGGCCGTAGTATTAGGAGGAATTTCACCAACATTATCTGCTCTTAGGATTATATAGTTTTCTGGTTGCCGAAGAACATATTTGAATGTAGTTTTTTCCTGCTTAGCCTCAAGATACTGCACAAGCCATTCATCGTTAACCTTAAGAGAGATGACGTCGTTGTCTACCTTGCTATCGTCCCAGATGTCGATTGTAATGAGCTTTTGGGTTACAACCATTGAGTCCTTTAGTGAAACGGTCCGATCCTTTAGTTCAAGGGGTTGTATGTCTTTAGTTTTGTATTCAATTTTAAAGAGTATGTTGTTTACTTCTTGAGCCGTAAATGAAAGCGTGTTATCAATCAAAGACCATATTCCATCTACATTGGCTTCATAACTCAATACATCAAACCGGTCTGGAAAAACCCATACATAGTTGACCTCTTTAAATCCTTCTTTGATGGATGCGCAAAAACCGTAATAGCCCTCCTTACTGCTCTTATAATCATTCTGAAAAATGTATCGATCCTCATTTATAATTAAATCTTCATGATCCATTTTATCTTCTCGTATTAATGAGAAGCTTCCTTGGTTAAACAAGATCTGATTATAACGCTCGTCAAGTAGGGCCTTGAACTCATATTCACGTGGCGAAGTGAAGCTAAAAACCTCTTCTGGCTTTCGACCCTTCGGAAGATAATGCCATGTACTGGATCGCTCAGAATCCACCTTGATATAGTCTTTGTATGATATGCCATCCTCTGATAAATATCTGATAAAATCAGTCACATACCCCGTTGATTGACCTATCAGACTAATAGATAAATGAATAAATAATATTGTAAAAAGACTCTTAATCATAGACTTACATATGCCCAAAAATTAATATTAAATATAGAAATTCTACTTCTTGGCCGGAGAAGAAGTACCATGTTAATTTTCTTGGATCAAAGAATGGGGCTTGTTTCTGATAGCAAATTGACAGCTACCTAACACTTTAACTCTAACACCATTCTTTCTATGCTAAGTATGCGACATATCTTAAGTAGTTCAAAGATTCTGGCGCTTTTGGCAAAGCCTTTGCTTCATTACTGGTACCTCCAAGGAGGAACAAAACTTACACACATTCATAGGAGTATTATAAGAGTGCGACAGATTCACCTTCTCAAGTGAATTTGGGGATTAATTATTACAATTTAATAACCAACTCGTACCGTGAGATTACTCTGGATACTCGCGTCTATATTGCTCATCACACATATAGATGCACAAGACTTAATTGAAAGAAAACAGAACGAAGAACAAAGTCAACTTCTCAAGACACACACTTCCTCAGTCAATTTATTTTCAATAGACAAGACTTTTAAAAGCAAGTCGACCTACAACGAAATCTATCTCAAGTTAGATTATGAACAACTTAAAGTTCTGAAAAGCTCCGAGCTGACTGAACTGTTCATACCTGTGAGCAAAGATCATTACATCGATCTGAAGTTACAGCCTGCTGATATCTATGCTTATGGAGCACAGATTAAGGCGAAATCTGGAGAAGAATTAGACATATCTAAAAACAAGCTGTATACCGGTCAAGTCGGGGATGACCCTGATAGCCGTGCAACTCTTGCCATTAATGATAATAGCATCCAGCTTACTATCCGGGATAAGTATGGCCATTACAACTTAGGTTCTCATCAAGATCAGGAGAGCTATGTGCTGTTCAATGATAAAAATCTTGGAGAGCAACCATTCACGTGCGAGAATGATCAGCTTAAGCTAGAACTACCAGAAAAAATTAAGCAAGTGGCGACTACTCATCAGTCATATAAATCCAACGATTGTATAAAACTCTATCTAGAGGCAGATTACACTACTTATGTAAATTTTGGGTCTGATCCTCAGCAAGTTATGAACTTTTTGGAAGGGGCATTTCTTGAGGTGTTTGATCTCTATGCTGATGTCGGCATCCCCATTCAGATATCTGAAGTTCAGATTTGGACGACGCCAGATTCCTATAATGCAGCAAGTGATGTGGGAGAAGCTTTACAGGCGATAAGTAGTGCTGTTCCTAACTTTAATGGGGATATGATGCACCTTGTCTCGGCTACTGGGAATTGCTGTGGTTGGAGTGGCGTGGCGTATGTAAATTTCAATCCTCAGACTTCCTCATTTAACGGAAGCACAGTCTGCGGGTCAAATCCATATGGCGTTAGTCAGACTACCTTGTTTTATGAGTCCCTTCCGGTTTATTCTTGGACAGTCAATGTGCTTGCCCATGAATTAGGCCATAATCTGGGAGCACCACATACTCATGAATGTTTGTGGGGCCCAAATTATAATCAAGCCATTGATGCATGTGTGTCTTCAGGTTCCAGCTGTGCTGATCCTGGCTTGCCAGCCACAGGAACAATCATGAGTTATTGCCATACAAGATCAGATGTAGGTATTTCTCTTGGAGCGGGATTTCATCCAGAAGTAAGTCAGCACCTACTCGAGCAGTATCAGAATCGGACTTGTTTGTCATCGTGTGGTGAGATAGCAGGATGTGTGCAAGCAGATAATCATGGTTATAACCCACTTGCTACAACTGATGATGGCAGTTGTGCAGGAACATGTTCAGATGGTATCCTCAACGGTGACGAGGTAGAAATTGATTGCGGAGGAGAGCTGTGTAATGATTGTCCGATAGATTGTGATGGAACGATATTTTATTTAGATCTCGTAGTTGATAGATATGGTGAAGAAACAACGTGGGATATACAAGATGAAAACGGAAATATTGTAGCAGAAGGCGGAACCTACGATGACTATCCACAAGGAGCTTTAATACAGATCCCTATATGTCTCGATGATGGACAGTATACGTTTACTATCTATGATAGCTACGGTGATGGGATATGTTGTGATTTTGGTGATGGTTCATATACTATAGTAGATGAATCTGGAGCGGAGATCGCAAGTGGAGGAACATTCACGGATCAAGAGGGAACAACATTCATTGTTACTTCGGGTAATTGTTCTGATGGTATTCAGAATGGTAATGAAGAAGGTGTCGATTGTGGCGGCTCATGTGCGCCCTGTGCGACCTGTAGTGATGGCATACAGAATGGTAATGAAGAAGGTGTCGATTGTGGCGGCTCATGTGCACCCTGTGCGACCTGTAGCGATGGCATACAGAATGGTAATGAAGAAGGTGTCGATTGTGGCGGCTCATGTGCAC
>CAZFWJ010000069.1:0-10908 GCA_964522505.1 uncultured Saprospiraceae bacterium | reverse complement strand
GATGGCATACAGAATGGTAATGAAGAAGGTGTCGATTGTGGCGGCTCATGTGCACCCTGTGCGACCTGTAGCGATGGCGTTCAGAATGGTAATGAAGAGGGTGTCGATTGTGGCGGCTCGTGTGCGCCCTGTGCGACCTGTAGTGATGGTGTTCAGAATGGTAATGAAGAGGGTATCGATTGTGGCGGCTCATGTGCACCCTGTGCGACCTGTAGCGATGGCATACAGAATGGTAATGAAGAAGGTGTCGATTGTGGCGGCTCGTGTGCACCCTGTGGATCGACAATATGTGAGAATGAACAATTTGTTACAGACAGCATAGTCTGGAATTTCGAAAACAGTGAACTGGCCTCTTTACAAGGATCAATGGACGACTTAGACTTTACAATCGTATCAGGATCAACACCATCCAATGGGACGGGCCCACTATTGCCAGTAGAAGGAAGCTACTATGTTTACATCGAGTCTAGTAGCCCTAACTATCCAAATAAGACAGCGGAACTCGAATTGAGATGCCTGAACATCTCAGAATTAGAGAACCCCAGACTGTCCTTCAGATATCATATGCATGGTTTGGGTATGGGAGACTTAGAAGTAGAGGTTAAGAATCTAAATACCGAAGAAGTCCATTCTATATGGTCTATTGGCGGAGATCAGGGTGAAGAATGGCATACTGAAGAGTTAGCTCTTAATGAATATAAAGACAGCTATATTGATATCTACTTTAGAGGTATTACAGGATCACATTTCACCAGTGATATAGCTTTGGATAATATTGTCATCATAAGCGAAGTATCGGCTTCATGTAGCGATGGTTTGCAAAACGGTGATGAAGAAGGCATCGATTGTGGAGGTTCTTCATGTGAACCGTGCCTTCAAGATTGTCAAGTTGATAACTATACCATTTCTAATGGGTCCAATCACTCAAGTGTTCCTTCCAACCTTGTGGTAAGGCAGAGGATAAGCTCAGAAGGAACAGTTCAGATTAGTTCAAATGAAGGTATTGTATGGCAAGCTGGTGAAAGTATTGAGATCGGCCCAGGATTTAATGTGGAATCAGGAACAAGCATAGAAATGAGAGCTAAAGAATGTTTAGATAGATAATATTATGCCTTTAACAATATTTTAGCTACCCGATAATGGTGCATTGACATATAGCGATCTATTTTTGAACTGTTTGATTAGTCAAATTCTTCAACAAACGACGGATGCTAAATGTCAATGCTATTTTCTTTTTGTTATCTACAATTCTACTATCTGGCATAGAGGTGGCCAGTAAGTACACTTGTCGTACTGCTCAAATACATATCGAAACCTCTAGTAGATTCATGGATGTTACTGCTGATAATTATCAAGTATACAGCGAGATAAATCCAAATTCAGGTGAAGTAACATTTCAAGGGTTGATGAAATCATTTGAATTTGAGATGGGTGCACTAGATAGAGCATTCAATAGCAGCAAAGTTGATCTCAGCCAATATTCTAAATTCAACTATGAAGGCAGAATAACTAATCTTGCAGCAATACAGTTTGATCGTCCTGGGACATATCACGTCGAGGTTTCAGGAAAGTTATTTATGGGTTCCTATATCAGAAAGACATCTGCTCAAGGAACACTAAAGGTCTTAGCGAACGGCAACTTAGAATCAGAATCGGATTTTTCTATTAAAATTGAGGAAGAGAGCATGAATACCATCAATGATCTTATGCGCAAGAAATTACCTTCAGTAATTGCATTAGATACCGATAAACTAGGTATATCAAGAGATATCCGAATAAATTTAAAAGCTAACTATAGACGTAGAAATTAATACCATATGAAGACTCTTATCAAGACTTTAGCAGCATTGGCTATCATCTTACTGATAGCCTATTTAGTTGTCATAAACTTGCCACAAGCTAATATCAAGGGCAAAGACGCCGCCGAAACTATTTCTGCAATGGCTTTATACGAAGCCTACTCCAACAATGAGACACAAGCCGATAAAAAGTATACTGGAAAGGTTATACAACTAACCGGGGAGATTGATGAAATATATTCTGACGAAAATGATGAGCCAGTAGTAGTGCTTAGATCTAATGCAGGTGATCTTGTTTCAGTCGTCACCTTAGAGTCGAGTGAAAAGGGAGATATTGTTTCGTATCAGGAAGGCGATCAGATCACGCTTAAGGCATTGTGTAGTGGCAAGTTAATGGAGGTAACCCTCAACAAAGGATTAATCGTCGACTAAAACTAAGAGTCTGTCCCATACAGCGTATCAGAGTATTGGAAGAACCAGATAGCACACAAGACCATCGTCACGAGGATTATGCCTCTAAGCGTCTGAAGAGTGAACGGCTGATTCATCTTTCTTATCCAAAAAATGTTAGTACAAATGGCCAATAGTGCCATAGTTCTGAATCGCTGACTACTAGTATTGCTGCCTGCTTCGTCCATTATTCCAAGATGGACCATCAAGCCAAATAATAAGAAGACAAGCCCAAAACCCAATAGCGGCGATACTAATCCGATTGCAGCACCTAAGGCTAAATTGTTTTTCTCAAGTAAACTCATAGTTATTGATTTACGGCAGTTTCCATAGCTCTCATACTACTTATCGAATCATATTTAGTCAGGTCGTGCATCGATGGCACCACGGAAATATAGTTGTTTTTTAATGCCCAGATGTCTGTGCTCTGGTCATCAGTTTCTATGTCAAATGAGCCAGTCATCCAATAATAACTCTTTCCACGAGGATCTTTTGATTCAACGAAATCTTCATTCCATTTGCCCGCAGCTTGGCTGCATATTTTAATGCCTTTTATTTCTTCGAGCCTTACATCAGGGATATTGACATTAAGAAGAAGTGTCTCATCCATTCCTCCAGATAAAGCCTGACCGATTATTTTTTCAGCATAGTGCTGGGCAGCGGTAAAGTCCGCATCAAATGAATAATCCAGATGACTAAATCCAATGGATGGGATTCCTTGGATGCTGGCTTCCATAGCGGCAGCCATAGTGCCACTGTATATGATATTTACAGATGCATTCGAACCGTGATTGATGCCAGACACGCACAAATCGATTTTGCGATCTTTTAACACTATATGTTTTGCAAGTTTTACGCAATCTACTGGAGTGCCTGAGCATTCATATGCTGGTATGTCTCCTAGGGTTTGTACTTGTTCTATCCGTAAGGGTTCGTTAAGCGTGATTGCATTACTTTGACCAGATTGGGGACTGCTTGGCGCCACAACGACTACGTCACCATGTTTTTTAGCGGCTTCTGTTAAGGCTTTTATCCCAGGAGCAAATATGCCGTCATCATTGGTAACTAAGATTAGAGGTCTCATAGCTGTGATTTATAGTTGTGCAAAAGTCTTCTTTTCTTCGAGAAGTACAAACAGTCTCATGTGATGAGCGTTATTCATCACGAAGAATTAACTATGACACAGCAAAAAAAAGGAATCTTACTCGTCAACCTAGGGACTCCAGATAGTCCCACCTATAATGGACTGAGGAGATATCTAAACCAGTTTTTGACAGATCGGCGTGTCATTGACTTGCCGTGGCTGTTTAGAAATATGTTGTTTAAGGGTATTGTTGTACCAATTCGTTCAGGTAAGGTCTCTAAATTATATCAACAACTATGGATAGATGAGGGCTCTCCACTTAAGGTCTATGGACAACGGCTTGCCAGTGGAGTCCAAGAAACTTTAGGAGGAAACTATGTAGTCAGACTTGCAATGCGCTATCAAAATCCATCAATCAAGGATGTCATTGATGAAATGATGGAGCACAAAGTATCGGAGATCACTATTTTCCCACTATTCCCGCAATACGCCTCGGCTACGACAGGATCTGTATATGAGGAAGTGATGAATGTCATGAAGAAGCGAGAATTATTACCGACGCTGAAGTTTATCAACTCTTATTACGATCATCCAGATGTCATAAAACTCTACGCAGATAAAGCACGTAAACATGACTTGACCGCCTACGATCATTTCATCTTTTCCTTTCATGGTGTTCCTCAGCGTTATCTCAAAAAAGAAAACGACTACTGCAAATGCGATGGCCAGTGTTGTATGACCATAGGACCGGATAATCAGTTTTGCTATTCTGCCCAGTGCCATCAGACAGCATTTGCAATTGCTAGGGAGCTTAATATTCCTAAAGACAAGTATACGGTCAGCTATCAGTCACGCTTTGGTCCAGAGGAATGGATTCAACCCTATACTGACAAGGTTATGGAGGAACAGTTAGAACATGGCAACAAAAACATACTGGTATTTTCCCCTGCCTTTGTAGCAGACTGTTTAGAGACAACGATCGAGATCGGGTATGAATACAAGGAAGAGTTTATAGAAGAGGGAGGAGAAAAACTCGATCTTGTTGAAAGCCTCAACGATGATCCTCGTTGGATAAAGGCAGTCGCTGAGATGGTCCGATAGGGTTTAGTGTATTAAGCTTAGTTGATTACTGCTATCTCTGTGTCTTTAGTCGCTACCCGCTAATCTTCACTCGTTACTGAATAAGCGCTATTACATCTACTTTGGCTCTTACGGTCTGACCAAGCTTTACGGTGTATTGGGTTCCTACTGGAAGGTATATATCTACTCTTGATCCAAACTTAATAAAACCCATTTCACCTCCTTGGGTGACTGCCTGCCCTGCTTTGGTGTAGTTCACTATTCTTCGGGCCATGGCACCAGCTATCTGCCGACAGAGGACTTCTACTTGATTGGTTTTATAGACTGTGGTATGTCGCTCATTCTCTGTTGAGGATTTGGGATGCCATGCTACAAGATATTTGCCAGCATGATATTTTTCATAAGAGATAGTGCCGCTGACAGGGTGGTGGTTACTATGTACATTAAGAGGTGACATAAATATTGAAATCATCAAGCGTTCATCTTCAAAATACTCACTCTCTATGGTATCTTCAATCACCACAACTTTACCATCTGCTGGCGCATAGATTTTAGAAGAGTCCTCAGCGGGTAATGCTCGGGCGGGTTTGCGAAAAAACCACAATATCAACCCAAATATGATCAATGAAGCCGTTAATAGCACTGCCATGACATATGGATTACCTCCTAATCTCCAGAATGTGAGATTTAGGATACTCAGGAATACTAATGCAATAGTTATTGTAGCTCGTCCTTCTTTATGGAGGGTCATAAGGGTGTGTTAGTGTTATACGCAAGATAAACCAGCGTTATACGAGTGCAAGATATAGTATCACAAATGGAATGCTATATATAAAACTGTCTAATCGGTCTAAAAATCCACCATGCCCTGGCATGATGCTCCCAGAGTCTTTGATGTTATGATGTCTTTTCCAGGCAGATTCAGTGAGGTCACCTAATATACCCATGATCCCGCAGATAGCGGCAATTATGATCCATGAAGCAGAATTGATCATAGCAAAATTGAGCGAGATAATCCATGCGGATACGAGACCTAAGAGCAGACCCCCTATCCAGCCTTCCCATGTTTTACCTGGAGAAATTGTAGGATGTATTTTGTTGCGGCCTATAGCTCTACCTACGAAGTATGCCCCAGCGTCATTGATCCATAGGATTATGAACACGCCCAAGAGAATAAGATGAAATTGACCACCCTGCATCAGTTGATTAACGGCAATAGTAAATGGCATTAGAGCCAGCGCAATAGCAGATAGTATGACATTGCCCTGACTAAAAATAGATTGCCCTCGTATCATGATGAGCAATCCATTAAACGAGTAGATTGAACAGATAACACCGGTCATTGCCAACCAAATCTTAGGATTATGGACAAAATTAATGAGTAATGCCCCGACGATTATAACTGCAACGATGTAGCGTCCCCTTATAGCCTTATCAACAGAACCATAACTATTAGTGATAAACTCGTAGATGCAAACCAGCGAAAAAACCTGTGCCAGAATCAATGATGGAAGATTACCGAGTAAGGTAGCTGATACTATAGCTACAACATAAATAATTGCTGGAAGAATCCGTTTTCTGAGGTCTGAGTTCATATGTAGTTTTCATTCGTCAGAGCTGTATCTCTTGTTGAGAGTTGCCCTGTCTTTGCCCAAGCAAAAATAGTGTACCTGCGGCTAATGTTGAGCCTATTATCAGAGTTATGGGCAGGTCGGGCGTATTCTCTAACATACTTGGATCAACCTCTCCAATACTATATAGACTGATAACCTGAAGGCTATTATTGAGTAAATGTAAAACCATTGGAACATAGATCGATCGGCAATAATAGTATGAGTATCCTAGTAGTAAGCCCAAGAAGCTCAGCGGGATAATTCGCTCGAGTTGCATATGAGTTAAGCCAAATAAAACCGACGCTATTAATATAGCTATGTGAGGATTAGATAAGCTCTCTGATAATTTATTTTGAACAATACCTCTGAATATCAACTCTTCCCCGATGGCAGGTAGTACACCTACAATCACAAGACAGATGATGAGATCCCCTATTCTATCCATCTTTAATACATTCGTGAGCATTAAGATGGCATCATCTTGGCTAGCCCGAGCCCATTCAGGAAGTGGAATAGATGCATTAAGTTCAGTGAGAAAAGCTACCAGTGGATAGCTCAGAACTATAGCGCCTCCCCAGATTAATAAACTCTTGATATCAATGCCCCGATCAGCCTTGATATATCGTAAAAATGTGTTTTGATGAAAGTAGAAGGCAAACGCAACCGTTGTACCTAAGAACATGCTAATATGATTGAGCATCAATCCAACACGAAGCGAAAGTCGCTCAGCATCAGTGAGATCGGTAGATCGTATTATGGTCGTCATTGAGTGTCCCCCAAGAAACACAAGACCCTCAGAAATAAGACTGCCAATCAGCCCCGCTCCTAACATTATTAGGAACAGGATTAATACCTGTCTAAGCGGATTGATATGTCTATCCAATTATTGCTTAATCAACTTTTTGGTGATGATGTCGCGGTTGTTAAATATGACATTGACTAGATACACCCCAGATTCGAGATCACGGATATCTATCTGTTCTCTGATCCTTAGACTTTGATTGCTCAAGGTGCGTTCTTGAATCAGTCGGCCAGTTACATCGACTATGGTGATCTGCATATCTTCTGCAGTGTCTTCTAAGTTGAGTGATACCATTACCTCGTCAGAAGCTGGATTAGGAATCACCTCAAAATTCTGCTCATCAACAAAATCATCAACTGCAGTGTCGAGATTCTGAATTTCAAGATTATCAATTGCCCATCCCCATCCGAATACGGCTGGATCTGAGAATAATCTGAATCTTATCGATACGATGTCTCCAAGAGCAAAATCTCCGCTTTCGATCATATTAATCTTTCTTGTGCGAAACTGACTCAAGCGTCCCGGAGCAAATGAGCTTGGCGGATTACCTCTAATATCCGACCGATAGGCATTTAACCAGACAGGATTATCTGTGCTATCATAACCATCTGCAAATGGAATCCAGTCTTGTGTGCCTTGACGTCGACCTTCAACCACTACAAAGTCCCAAAATTGATCTTGCCCAAACACCGTACCTGGATCTCCTGGCTCTACTAATACAACCTCTTGAAATTCTATCACAGGACGCTCTGGTCCTATGATAATGGGTATGCTCAACTCATAGGTCAGATTAAGGCTATTACCGGCACCTGCTTCAGAATACGGGTGATCTGAGTGTATGGCAGGTGATGAGAAATTAGGTTCCTCTCTGATGCTGAATCCGCTGCCTTCAAAATCATTACTCTCTACATCAAATGTATTCATATAGAAGCTAACAGGCTCTCTCGGTGCTGCTATCGGTATGGTAATAAATGATCCATCGGCTGGGAAGGTCGACATATTATCATTGATAGATTCATCTTGTGCTACGATACGATATTCTAAAACGTCCCCTTCAATTAAGGCTCTTCCAAAATCAATAGTGCCATTGAATTCATTTTGCGCGAAAATGTCTGTGTTGTTTTGATCTGTTACCATTGGTACTCGACTTAATGAGCCAGTATTAAGTCGCCATTCGATGAAAACTGATTCCAATGCTACAGGTCCTGGGTCTGTGACGTCCGCTGTCAGGTCTATCGATTCTACGCGATTCGATTCATTTATTCCAGAGAGAGGGTCATGCAATATCTCAGGTCCAATTGTATCGATTAGAAACTGATATTGACCGAAGAACTCTGGTGCAGGACTTGGTGTAGTTCGAGTTATTCCTCGACTATCAGAAACCTCTATGAACCATTGAAAAGTCTGTGGACCTCCTGTTGCCTCAAATATCCTACTAAATACACTTGCCTCAGCAGTTTCATCCAGTGGTATAACTGATTCAGTGGCAAACGTATCTGTTGATATATGTAAAGCAACAGAACTGGTATCATACGGGATATCACTGTCAATCTCAAATCTGAAGTCAAAATCTTGATTTAAATCTTCTGTAAAATTATCTTCAAATAATAAACGAACCGTGGCCATTGCCCAACCCATATCATAGAGCATCTCTGTCGCTATTCCAGCATCTCTTAATACTTGACCACGTGATACAGAAGGGGTCATTAGGGCATTTGGACCTGATCGATAAGTAGCTTCATCAACATGATGTAGGCTTGAACCTGGAGAAAAAGTTAATGGTGCAAAGAGCACCGCTCGATCCTCAATTTGACCTATTCTAAAGCCGTCCCAGAACAATCCTCCGTTACTTTCAAATGCTGCGGCAAGTCTAAATGATCCATTGTCAAAACTTTCTCTAAGATTATCTTCTGTCACATTTTCCATATAATTATCAAATGCGCTTGAAAAAATACCAAATTCGATTTGGGCATCTCCTTGTTGGTTAAAACCTGCAAAACCAGTGAAACCGATGCCATGAAGTACCTCATGAAACATAGTTGTAACAAAATCTATCTGAGCGCCTATACTATCAGGATTATCGAAATCAAAATAGAAGTCGGCATCAGAATTGATGAATATCCTGATGTCCGCATCTGCCTGAGTACCAGTAGATGGCGTGATTTCTTCACCGACAATTTTTTCTGCAAGAGCGACTGGGTAAATGCAATCAAAGCATGGAGAGTTAAATATGGCTTGAAACCTTGCACCTGGAGCGGCAGCAGCCAGTGTATTGGCATTACCTTGGCCATTCGCTAAGTTCTCAACCCATATGTTAATCGGAACATTGGAATTAAAAAATTCTGATAGAAGAGGCAAGGTCCCAATTTCAAAAGCATCAATGAGCTCCTGCGGGAAGTTTGACCCAGGCTCATAGTTCACATTAAAATTTAGCGGGTTATTCTTCGTGTAGGGCACCTTAGTTAGGTTTTTTTCGACATACTCCTTAATCACCTCATCGCTGTGGTTACAGATTACTGTCGGGCCATGTACCTCATGCCCAATCATTTTATCCAATGAATACTTGTAGGTGCTTTTATTATGGACCCGTTGTCCAGAAAGATTCATTGATACTAGGCAAGTTAGTAGTAGCAGTAAAATGTATCGCATGTGATTAAGTTTGACTGAATAGTAAAAGTAATTAAATAGCTTTTGTTGACTTTAAAATGATATTAATCTTATCACAGTTAGTTCATTTCAAGACTATAACATTAACTATTATGCATTAAACAGAAGATAGGTTTACTGACTTTAAAATTTACACAAAAAAACCGAGCTGTAGTTATCGATGTGGCATTGTGATATTTTTGACCGAAATCTTTCTAAGCAATGACGAGACTGAGTGTAAATATCAATAAAGTGGCTCTCATACGTAATAGCCGAGGGAACAACTTGCCGGATTTAAGACAATTTGCGCAGGATTGCGAGACTTATGGAGCTGAAGGGATAACAGTCCACCCCAGGCCTGATCAACGTCACATCAGATATGATGATTTGCACGTCCTGAAGGAGGCGGTCACTACTGAGTTTAATATTGAAGGCTATCCTTCTAAGGATTTCCTGAAGATAGTATGTGAAGTATGTCCTCATCAGTGTACGCTGGTGCCTGATCCGCCGGGCGTGCTCACATCAAGTGAGGGATGGGATACAATAGGGCAAGCCGATTTTCTGAAAGATGTAATAACGCAGTTGCATGAAGCAGGAATTCGGGTATCTATCTTTTTAGATGCCGACATAGCTAAATTCGAAGCTGTGCCGCAGTGTGGTGCCGATCGAGTTGAACTGTACACTGGCGATTATGCGAAGGCCTATACTGATGATCCGAATAGGGCAATTCAAGATCATTTGTCGGTCAGTCGCAGGGCTGCGGAGCTCGGTATAGGTCTCAATGCTGGTCACGATCTGAATCTTGACAACCTTCAATTCTATAAGAACAATGTCAGCCGACTATTAGAAGTGTCTATAGGACACGCATTAATAAGCGATGCTTTGTACTACGGTATTCAAAACACCATAGGCATGTATAAGAAATGTTTGAAATAGTTAGCAATAATGTGCCTAAAAAGTCGTTTTTATGGGGTCTTTCAGAGAACATTCTGCCATATCTTCTATGGAATATCACTCTAGTTCAAAGAGATTTAACCAGCTAATTTAATAATATCTCAATTTATTTCTGCCAATTGCTGTAGAAAAAGAACAATGTGTCGCCTACACATTAGATTTTGTATAAACAACATCTTTTCAGTCAACGATTAACATTCTCACAACGTTTTGTGTTCGATCTCTTAATATAAGCTAAACGATGAGATCGAATTAACAATTTTATAAACTAAACCGAAGAAGTATGAAAAAATTCTCATTACTCTTTTTCGCTTTAATATTGACATCTGGTATGATGATGGCACAAAGAACCATTACTGGTTCGGTGGTCGACGATATCGGAGATGGCATTATTGGAGCAAATATTTTAGCCAAAGGAACCACATCAGGAACGATTACTGATTTCGATGGCTCATTTTCATTAGAAGTACCTAATGAAGT
>CAZFWJ010000068.1:0-17373 GCA_964522505.1 uncultured Saprospiraceae bacterium | reverse complement strand
AATAACCTGGGATGGTCGCATGATTCCCTGCTGTTTTGACAAGGATGCGCAGCATATTATGGGAGACGTAAAACAAGAATCTTTAGAAGATATCTGGCACTCAAAATCCTACCTCAACTTTAGACAGCAGCTACTTACTGGTAGAAGCGAGATTGATATCTGTACGAATTGCAGTGAGGGTTGCCAAGTGTTTTTATAATGATCATCCTACATAACTCCTGCATTATTACTATTATACTGACACTCCGTCTTGATATTCTCTTTATTGATCATCCAATCTTTTTGACTCACAGCCCTTTTAGAGCAATTTGATCTCTCCTAAGTATTGCCTATTGCTTCCTTCGCTTGTCTTGTCTAATTCTACTTCTCTATTCATTGCGTATCGTAAGCACGTACTTAGTTATAACCTTGACAAACATATTACGATTTACTCATCATAGAATCAATCCTTTTCTTAAAATACTCTATCTCCTTAGATGAATATCCATGAAAATGATCTATATATTTCCCAGTGCCAGTAAACAAAATAAAATAAGGGTAACCCTTCATTCCTGAATACTCATAAAATTCATTATTAGCATCTTGATAAATTTTATCCCTATTCTTAATCCATTTAAAATTGTAAATTTCTTCTTGTTCAAGTCCAAATCTAACTCTATTAGATACATACAAATAAACGTGACTAATATCTGGATAATTAAATGTAATATAATCATCTAAATCATGGATAGATTCTAAGCAAGGAACACATGTCTCATTCCAAGTTTCAATGAGATAAAAGTCTTCTTCTTTTCCTGATAGAACTATTGTCTTTCCCTCTTTATCAATCAGAGCAGTATCTAATATTATTAAATCTTCCTTCAAAGAAGAACCATTAGTTATTTCTTCAATTGAACCTGCTTTGTTAGTACTTCGCTCCCAATCGTCATAAACCGTATATGAATAAAAATAGGAATAAGATAAAATCAATATTAAAAATAATAAGCGACTTATGTTCTTTAGTTTCGTGAATAATAGTCCTATCAGCAAAGCGAGATTCCAAACTAAAGGATTGTAAGTCCAAATCTGATTGGAAACTACAACTATGGACAAAATCATATAGATCATTGGGAAAAATAAAAGCATGACTTTATCACTTAAAGAAAGATCTGTATTCATGCGACGAAATGCCTCATGAATTATTGCTGTAAAAAGAAAGGACAGAAAAACATGAAAATTTGTTGAATGCTCTGCTGATAACATGAGAACTCCCCAAACTATGACTAATACTAATGACAAAAAAATATTACCAATAAACCCCTTCATTCAATATTGTTTCTTACTTTAACATCACCTATTTATTCACTAAACTTTCCAAAAGAAAGAAATTTACTAAAATTTTAATTCTTTTGTTTTTCCTCTGTGCTTTTGCATTTTCATGTACAGACAATAGTTCAGATCAGTTTGATAGAACTGAATTTATCTTGGAGAATAAAGATAATTTAGAACAAGCCTATCTCGAATTACGCCCAGATGTTCAAAAACAACTTTGGCTAGATAAGATATCTAATTCCAAATTTATTTTTGAAGACCCAAAAATAGTTTCGTCTATTGCTCATCTGACATCAATTTTAAGTTCTTCCGATTTTAGCAGGAATCTGCTAGTTGATAAAGAGTTTAATTCAATAGTTGTAAGCTTGGCAAATTCAATGTCTAAATCAGACTTCTTAAACACCTTTGCTTCAATTAGAGATATAGATCAAAATATTAATGCAAGTGATGATAAATGTATCGAATGTATTCAAGACATAGAGAGTCAACTATTAGCATTTATAGAGGGCCCAGATCCTGATAAAAAGTGTAATTGTCGTTGGACATGCGGAGATCTTGAAGGAGTAAATTCCACCGTATGCGTAACTGATGTATGCACGGAAACCGCCACAGGTTGTGGTTTCTTATGGCTTTTTTCATGTAGAAAGCGAGATATTTCCGAGTTGACTTTTCAGCCAGGTGATTGTGATTAATTGATAAATATTTGAGTTGACAGTACAAATCATATACGTTATTATGGCGCCATTCTCATATTTAAGGAGACTTAAAGAGAAGTACTACTAGTGACCTCATTTAATAATAAATTTACTTCTTGATACAATGTACTCGTAAGCTTCCCGAATTAGAGCTGTCAAATATTGAAGATTAAAAAAATAAAAGTGCCTCTACAGGAATTGCCTGTAGAGGCACTTTTTATATATAGAATAAAGGACATATCTCGCTCACTTCATGAGGTTATGGTGATTACAGTCTTACGTCCATAATTACATTTACTATCCTATTTGATTATTGTTGTTAAAAATAAAATCATCTAATACCAGAAGTCTTTAATAGACATAGAACCCATCTCTAAATGCTTTTTGAATAGCTTGTCTGGTTCATAAATACACCTTGAAAGCTGGATTCCTCAGAATTCTATCAAACCCAATTTTCGACACATATTGTCTTTCTCTATTAATCGCTCGATAGCTTACTTACCAGTCTTAAAAACTCCACATATAACCATACTATCGTAAATACTAATCCCATAGCGAAGTACCACTCCATATATTGAGGAGCTTTCATCTGCTCACCCTTCTCAAAATTGTCAAAATCAAGTAAGAGATTAAGCGCAGCAATACCAATGATCACTACTGTTATACCTATGCCTATTAACCCACCCTCATGGATATAAGGAATATTAAATCCTGCGAAACTTCCAATCCAGCTTGCTAAATAGATAAGCATCACTGCTCCTACTGCCATAGATACTCCCATCCTAAACTTCTGGGTAACTTTTATCAGTCCCGATTTATAGATACCGAGCATAAGAAATAGGGTGCCGAGCGTGCCTATTAATGCAATGACGATGATTCCTTCAAACGACGCAGCATATACAGCCGAAATTGTCCCAACAAACAAGCCCTCCAAGACAGAAAAAAGTGGCCCTGTTATAGGCGAATGTTGAGGCTTAAAGCTGGTATAGAAAAACACAGCTGCAGCTCCTAATGCTCCTATGGGCATGAATATCCCGAGTGGCATTGTATAACTAAACAACGCCGTAAGCAATAAAATACCTCCAAGAATGAACGTCTTGTTGACGCTGCCGCCGACAGTCATGTAATCTTGAGTTTCAATCAACGGACCATCCAGGGTATCTGTAGCCTGTTGAAAGTTCATTTTAGAATTCATCTTAGCTAAAGCCTTATTGCTCAGCATCGGATTTCCTGATTTTCTAAAGTTCATAGTAAGTTAAATGTTAGTGATGTCATCAAGATAAGCCTATTGCTCGAAAATTGCTATTGTCATAACATTGATTAAGAGTAAAATAGGAATAGTTCGGAACTATTGATTCCAACGCGTACAGTATAAGCTTGATAAATATCTTTTATTGGCATTAGCCAAGGATGCTTAAATTTAAACTTAACATCGTAGTCGACATGCAAATAGCATTAATAACAGGTGGGTCAAGTGGCATTGGCTTAGAAATATCAAAGCGATTTGCCAAAAACGGATATGCCATATGTTGGGTCTCTCTTTTCGAACAAGAGATACAGGCTGCAAAAAAAGAATTGTTGGAGGAATATCCCAACACTACGATGCATACATTCGTCCAAGATCTCTCTAAAGAAGAAGGGGCACAGAACGCTTATAATTGGGTGCAATATAATAAGCTAGAAATAGACGTATTGATTAATAATGCGGGTTATGCGACTTATGGAATGAGCTCGACCATTCCTTATGAAAAGGAAGTCAATATGATTAATTTGAATGTATTGAATCTTTACCGAATGACCCGCTTGTTTTTGAAGGATATGACCGATAGAAATAGTGGCACCATAATTAATATCAGTTCTAGTACCTCATTACAACCCGTTCCTCGTATGGCGGCCTATGCAGCGACCAAAGCATTTGTAGCACATTATAGCCAAGGATTGAATCAAGAATTGAAAGAACAAGGATCGAATGTAAAAGTGATAACTATTTGCCCTGCTGGTATAAAAGATACCCAATTCAAGGTAGCTGCTAAAATGGAGAATGTAAAAACTTTTGATGGGGCACTTGCTACAACAAAAAGAGAAGTAGCAGACGACCTTTGGAAGGCCTTTAGCAAAGGGCATACTTATTGTTTGACAGGTTCTAGATTAAGAAGTCTCAATTGGATCATACAGCGATTGCCTAGGTCAATTATTTATAAAGCGATGAAAAATGACCTTTCAGAAAAGGTTCTCTGATTCCTCTCTTCTCATCATGTTTCGTCTCAGACCTAGCCATTATGATATATTTGCGGCGTGGAAAATCTCAATAGGTTAAATTCCCGTTATAAGGAAGATCAAAGAATTCTTGATCTCAAAGCGGCCCTGAGCACAGGCGATGTCAAAATTGAGCAATCTATTGGAGCACAGCAGGGATTTATTATCAGGGCACTTTACGATTTAGGCATAGTCAATCATGTCTTCGTAGCACTTGATAAGGAAGAAGCAGCCTATCTGCAGAACACTCTTGATAATATCTCAGAAGATCGGACCATTTCGCTACTGCCTGACTCGTTCAAGCGGCCGTTGCACTTTGATGAGCTGGATAGCCATAATGTACTGCAGCGCACAGAAGCCATCAATCGAATGAGCCTTAAGTTAGGGCGTGGTGAAATCATAGTGACTTACCCTGAGGCACTATTTGAAAAGGTCGTCGACCCACAGGTCATCCACAAACAGCGTATCGAGATATCTCTGGGCGAATCCTTGGATCTAGATACCATTTTGGAGCTCCTAATTGAATATGGATTTGATAGAGAAGAGTTCGTATTTGAACCAGGACAGTTTTCTATACGTGGAGGCATCGTAGATATATTTTCATTTGGCAATGAGTGGCCTTATAGGATAGAGCTCTTTGATGACGAGGTTGAGAGCATTCGTACTTTTCATCCTGGCAATCAGCTCTCCATCCGCAGTATCAAGAAGATCGCTATCATCCCAAATGTCACTGGACAATATGACCAGTCTCAGAAGATATCCCTCTTTGACGTATTTCCTGAGGACACAATCCTATGGATTAAAGATGCTGAACATCTACTGGATCGACTGCAGCTGTGCTATGACAAGGCTGAAGAGTTTGCTGAATCCGTGGCCCACATAGAGGATGAAAAACTAAAGGAAATATTTAAGGACAGAGCCTTCATCTATCCAGGTGATATAGTAGCTCACATGGATCCGTATAAAAAGGTCTTTTTCACAAGTAGCAAGTTCACTAAGTCTGTGATCAAGACTATATCGTTTGATGGCAAACCGCAACCCAGCTTTAATCGGAGCTTCGAGCTGTTGATTGATGATATGCGAGCGCTCAATGGCAGTCAATCTGAGATCTTCCTATTCACAGATAGTGTCAAGCAGATCGAGCGATTTCATAGCATTTTTGAGGATCTCAATGCGAATGTTTCGTTTCATCCGATCCCGAAGTCGATACATGCTGGATTTATTGATCCTACACTTAAGATAGCCTGCTATACAGATCACCAGATATTTGAGCGATTCCACAGATATAAGCTCCGCAAGGGATTCACTAAGGAACAAGCGATCAATTTAAAAATGCTCAAGGAGCTACGCCGTGGCGATTTCGTAGTGCATATAGATCATGGTGTAGGCAAGTTCTCAGGATTGGAGAAAATCGACATTAATGGTCATGTCCAAGAGTCCGTACGTATATTCTATAGGAACAATGATGTGCTCTATGTGAGCATTAACTCACTTCACAAGATCTCACGCTACATCGGCAAGGATGGCACCCCTCCTAAACTCGATAAAATAGGTAGTGATGCATGGAAGACTTTAAAACGTAAGACTAAGCGTCAGGTAAAGGACATCGCCAAGGAGCTCATTAAGCTATATGCCAAGCGCAAGGCGTCAAAGGGTTTTGGTTGTGAACCAGATGGTTATCTACAAAATGAACTCGAAGCGTCATTCATCTATGAGGACACCCCTGATCAATTGCAAGCAACCATTGATGTCAAGGCCGATATGGAAAAAGAATATCCAATGGATCGCCTTATCTGTGGCGATGTTGGATTTGGGAAGACTGAAGTTGCAATCAGAGCAGCCTTTAAAGCCGTCGTGAATGGAAAACAGGTGGCAATCTTAGTACCAACCACCATTTTAGCGTTGCAGCATTCTAAAACCTTCAAAGAGCGGTTCAAGGACTTCCCGGTAACAGTAGATTATGTCAACCGCTTTAAGTCCACAGCGCAAAAGACTCAAACATACAAGGAGCTAGAATCGGGTAATTTGGATATCATCATTGGCACTCATGCGCTGCTAAACAAGAAGGTGAAGTTCAAAGACCTCGGACTTCTAATTATTGACGAAGAGCAAAAATTTGGCGTTGCCGCAAAGGAGAAGCTGCGAGGTCTTAAGGTCAACGTAGATACACTCACATTGACAGCTACTCCTATACCGAGAACCTTACAGTTTTCACTAATGGCAGCTCGAGATCTCTCCATCATTAAGACTCCTCCACCAAATCGCCAACCGATTCATACGGAGCGGAGAGTCTTCAATGACGAGATTATCAGAGAATCTATCTACTATGAAGTCCATCGTGGTGGACAAGTATTCTTTGTACATAACCGAGTCAAGTCCCTCATGGATATGTCCGCACTCATCAAGAGATTATGTCCAGATGTGTCGATTGCAACTGCTCATGGGCAGATGGATCCCAAGCATCTCGAGACCACATTAGTAGATTTCATTGATCGCAAGTATGATGTACTCGTGTGTACTAATATCATTGAGACAGGTCTCGATATTGCCAACGCTAATACGATGATCATTAACAATGCTCATCAATTTGGCTTGAGTGACCTACACCAACTGAGAGGTCGGGTAGGACGATCTAACAAAAAGGCATTTTGCTATTTGTTTGCACCGCCCATATCGACCCTCACCCCAGAAGCTCGTAAAAGACTGAAGACGTTAGAGGAGTTTAGCGATTTGGGGAGTGGTTTTCACATTGCTATGCGAGACATGGACATCCGTGGCGCAGGAAATCTATTGGGCGCAGAACAGAGCGGGTTTATTGCAGATATAGGATATGAGACCTACCAAAGAATCCTGGAAGAAGCCGTTGTAGAGCTTAAAGAGAATGAATACAAAGATGTATTTGATGAGCAGCTCAAGGATCACTCTTATGTCAGAGATGTAGAGATTGATACT
Source organism: uncultured Saprospiraceae bacterium (assembly GCA_964522505.1). Classification (GTDB taxonomy): domain Bacteria; phylum Bacteroidota; class Bacteroidia; order Chitinophagales; family Saprospiraceae; genus GYS-P2D. The sequence continues at coordinate 10,159 of CAZFWJ010000068.1, read as the reverse complement.
GATGTGGAGATGCTCATCCCTGACAACTATATTAACAATGTTCAGGAGCGGTTTAATATCTATAGTGCACTCGACGCTATCAATGATGAGAATGAATTAATCGACTTTAGACAAGGATTGAAGGATCGGTTTGGTCCGATCCCAGATACTGTGGAGGAGCTATTCAACGGACTTAGACTGAGATGGCAAGCGAAGAAGTTAGGCTTTGAACGAGTCATCATTAAGGGAGGAAGAATGAGATGCTACTTTATCTCTAATCCACAATCCAGCTTCTTTGAAACACCGCTGTTCCAATCTTTTATCAACTATGTTTCTACTAAGGGTGCAACGCAGGGCTATCAGCTCAAGCAGACTAAGAGCTACCTAATCCTCTCTCGTGGCGAGGTAAGCACATTGAAAGAAGGACAAATCTATCTGCAACGAATATTAGAAGATCTCGAAGCCCCTGTTTGAGTTACATCTTGAATAAGCTTAAGAAGCTATAACTATGTGGGCAGCGTAGAGCCCAATAAGTATGCAGATGATACCGAGTATAACACTCCCAAGACTATATAGTATCGCCGTACCCATATCCCCATTCTGATATAATTGCACGACTTCTAAGCTGTATGTAGAAAATGTGCTGAACCCTCCACAAAAACCAGTCATCAGCAGAAGCTTAGATTGATTGCCGATAATCTCTTTCATAAACAATCCCATAAGCAATCCAAGAATCAATGAACTGATCACATTCGCTATAAGTGTGCCCTTAGGAAAAGAAGGATGAGTGAAACACTCAGCAATCAAATACCTGATGACGCAGCCCATGCCACCTCCAATGAATACTAGAGCAATAGCAGAAAATGAAAACATCACGAACTGCGAGCAACACTAGGTCGACTCGCTATAATCAGCCTTACCACTTGGGTAAAAATGATACTAAGAGTGAGTAGTAATATAAATCCAAGAACGATATGCAGATGCTCTATTTGGAGCGCCACAATTATAATCAACACATTAAATGCTAATAAGGTAAATGTAGACTGCATATGACTCAATCCAGATTCTAACATCAGGTGATGCAGATGTCTCTTATCTGGAACAAATGGCGAAGTCCCCTCCAATAACCTAATCGTAAATACTCTAAGGGTGTCATATATAGGCAAGATCATCAATCCAAATGCAATGATTACAGGCGAGTCAAACTTGAGTGGATGTGTACTCAAGGTCATATTGATCTCCATGAATTGAATGACGATTATACTACAAACTGTTCCTAAAACCAGTGAGCCTGTATCTCCCATAAATATCTTGGCAGGAGTAATGTTATACTTTAGAAATGCCAATGTTGCACCGCTGACTACAAATGACAAGGTACTGTAATCATAATGACCTATCATAAAATACCAAAACCCCAGGAGAGTGGTCGTTAGAATGACTACAGTAGAACACAGGCCGTTAATCCCATCTATTAGGTTGTACGAGTTAATTACAAAGACGTAAAACAATACACTTATAAATGTGCTCAGAGCATATGGTATCGCCTCTATCCCAAATAAGCCGTAGAACTGTGTAATTCTTATATCTCCCCAGAATACAAGTATATACACCGCAACAAGCTGTCCGATCAGCTTAGATATCGGCGATAGCGGTCGTAAATCATCTTGAGCGCCCAATAAGAATATCACACCCAATGCCATGAGTATGTATCTAAAGATGTCAAATTGTTCTGTAGGAATAGTTAGCAACAGGACGAGTGCAAAACTCACAAAAATACCTATGCCTCCAAGCGAAGGAACGACCCCCGTATGAGCTTTTCTTTCGTCAGCTTTGTCTACTATGTTCCTGTGGAGTGCCGTTTTAATGACAAATGGCATCAGCGCAAATGCCACTATGAAAGAGAGACCGAATGAAAATATAATATCAAGCATCTTATCTGCCAGCGTATTCTTAATCAGCAGCTAATGTATGCAATAAAAATATAATATTATAACAATTCGTAATGTATACGACTATTCCTGGAGCCATCGCTTTAGCTCCTCGCCAAGCTCGTTGATATTTTCTAACACATCATCAATGGTATTCTCTAATGATTGACCTAATTCCTCCTTAACGAACCTTTCGATTTCTCGAGCCCCATTAGCTCCTAGTTCCTCAAATTCGCTATTCAAATCAAACGATTCCAAGTCCAAGTCGCTGAGATCTCTATATACTTCATAGATCATTAGGTTTTTGAAAACTTCAACTTTATTGGTCAAACTCAACTCTGCTTTATACTTCATATAGCACACATCCATGAGGTCTTTGACAGTGTGATCTATTTCTGCCCAATCCTCATCTGATAACTCATGATTCTTATCATTTATGCTAGATATCGTGTCATCGAAAGACCTAATAAATGATTCTTTATCAGGGCACTGTTGAACTACTTTACACTGAACGATTGCTATGGCAAAAACAAGGGCTAATGATAGAAGTCGATAATTATACATTGGGCTCTAATTGTCTTATTGATGTAATCATATTCATGAAAATAGGATATCAGGCGTCAATACCGCGTGTTTTTTCTACATACAGCGCTATTTATGGGTCAAACGCATGTGTAATATTGTTACTTTTGCGCTCCTTCAATTTATAGGTTTCTGATGCAAGACCATTCGTACATTGATCCAGACAAATTGCCACAGCATATCGCGGTGATAATGGATGGTAATGGCCGATGGGCAAAAAATCAAAATCGTGCACGTGTTTTTGGTCATCAAAACGGAGTTCAAGCAGTACGTGAGATATCTGAGGGAGCTGCTGAGCTAGGTGTACCTTACCTGACACTTTATGCTTTTTCAAAGGAAAATTGGAAAAGACCCGCTTTTGAGGTCAACACCTTGATGAAACTATTCGTCAAGACTATTGACAAAGAACTTAGCACGCTGAATAAGAACAATATCAAACTTAATGCTATCGGTGATCTCGAGTCTCTTCCTAAAGAAACTTATAAAGCATTGATTAAAGGAATACATGCAACCTCACAAAATACACGCATGACACTCAGTTTGGCACTAAACTATAGTAGCCGATGGGAGATACTTGCTGCCGTAAAAAAGTATGCCGACATGGTGAAAGCAGGTGAAAGTAATGGTGAGGCGCTGAGTGAAAAATTGTTTAGCAGTTTACTCCAGACCAGCGAAATGCCTGATCCAGACTTGCTCATCAGAACGAGCGGTGAACGGAGGATCAGCAATTACCTGTTATGGCAGTTATCTTATGCTGAGTTATACTTTACCGATGTGCTTTGGCCGGATTTTAAAAAGGAGCACCTACACAAGGCTATAATGACCTTCCAAAATCGAGAAAGGAGGTTTGGCCTAACAGGAGAGCAGTTAATTAATTCTTAATGCAGGGTTAAATATGAAAACAACAAGCAAGGTACATATAAAAGACTGTTCTTTTGGGGGTCCATACTCAACAGATATGATAAGAATAGTCGTTCTGATTTTCTTGGGCTTATGCCTTTCATTGGGAGGCCTTATTGCACAAAACACTAATCCATTAGCTCCTGATTTCGTAGAGTTGGATTACAGCAATAAGAAGATCTACCACATTGCTCAAGTCAATATCACAGGCGCTGAGAGACGTGATGACAACGCCATTAAGTCAATTACAGGACTTCGTGAAGGTCAGACGATTGAGATTCCAAGTGAACGATTGTCAAGAGCCGTCAATGAACTGTGGAGACTACGTTTATTCTCAGATGTCGAGATTATGTTGGACAAACTAGTCAAAGACAGTGTGTATCTAACCGTTCAGCTTAAGGAACAACCTACTCTATCGGGATATCAATTCAACAATGTCCGTAAGATTCAGCAAGAGAACCTGATTGAAGAACTGGGAGAAACTTTTAGAATCGGTGGTATCATATCAGATAATGATCGCAATGTAGGAGCTAATAAACTAAGACAATACTACATCGATAAGGGTTTCTTAGATGCAGAAGTGACCATGACTCCCGTCGAAGACACTGTGCTTCAAAACACAGTTAAAATGCTAATCAATGTAGAAAAGAACGATAAAATCAAGATCAAAAAGATCAATTTCGTTGGTAATCAAGCTATCAAGGACAGAAAGCTCAAAAAGCAGCTCAGCGACACCAAGCAAAAGGGAACATTCCTTAAAAAATCAAAATTTGTCAAAGCAGATTTTGAAGCGGATAAGAAAAATCTAATCCAATACTATATCCAAAATGGCCATAGTGATGCCCAGATCGTAAAAGACTCTGTATGGAGAGATGATAAGGGATTAGTCAATCTGGACTTACATATCGACGAGGGTGTGCAGTACAAGTTTGGTGAGATCAAATGGAAAGGGAACTCTCTCTATACCGATGGACAGTTGGCCTTAGTGCTAAACATCCCGAAAGGAACTGTTTTTAATCCAGATGACCTTGCTCAGCGACTAGAATTTAGTCCAGATGGCCGAGATATCTCGTCATTGTACATGGATAAAGGATACTTGTTTTTTAATGTAGATCCACAACAGGTTTCAATCCGTCAAGACACCATTGACATAGAGATGAGGATATTCGAGGGTCCACAAGCAACTATAGATAAGGTTACCATAAAGGGTAATGATCGTACTCATGAGGATATCATCCGACGTGTAGTAAGGACAAGACCTGGCGAAAAATTCAGTAGATCTGACATCATCAGATCTCAGAGAGAGATCACAAACCTAGGATATTTTGATCCCGAAGATCTCGGTATCAACACGCCCGTGAATTATGAGCGCGGCACGGTTGATATAGAATATACAGTAATTGAACGACCATCAGATCAACTTGAGTTATCTGCTGGTTACGGAGGATTTGAAGGATTAATAGGAACATTAGGTGTAACGTTTAATAACTTCTCTCTTGAGAATATAAAAAATAAGACAGCCTGGTCCCCACTACCTACAGGAGATGGTCAGCGTCTCTCATTACGTCTCCAATCAAATAGTCGATTTTTTAGATCATATAACTTTAGCTTCACAGAGCCTTGGTTAGGAGGTAAGAGGCCAAATGCCTTTACAGTAGGCTGGGCCTTGTCACAATTTGATAATTCTTCATTCGGTGCGGGATCATTAAGTATCAACAGATTCTTTGCAGGTCTGGGGACTGCTCTTAAGTTTCCTGATGACTTCTTTACTTCGTCTACGACAATCAACTTAGAGACTATTAATCTGGATAATTTTGCTACGGGATTCTTGGTGGACAATGGTTCATTCAAAAACTTCAATATTCAACAAGTTTTCTCTCGTAGCTCCATAGCAAATCCACAGTTTCCTACTAGTGGCTCAAGAATATCCTTAACTATTCAGTTTACACTGCCTTATTCATTATTCAGAGAAGATAATTTCTGGGTGCTTAATGGAGAAGAAAGAGAAAGCGCCATTCAAGCTGAGCTAAGGACACTGGGTATAAGAGGACAGAATCGATTTGACGAGGACGCATTCATCGCTAACCTTGAAGAGGCTAATCGATTTGAGTTCTTAGAATATCATAAATGGAGAGTGGATGCGGAGTGGTTCTATAATATCACGGGTAAGTTAGTATTCATGACTCAAGCTAAACTAGGGTTCTTAGGAACATATGATAGCAGCATTGGAGATGTACCCTTTGAGCGATTCCAGCTCGGGGGTGATGGCCTTTCTAATCAGAATGCAGGTATTCAAGGTACTGACATCATCGCCCTGAGAGGCTATGAGACTGAGGATATCTCTGTAGATGACAACGCCAACGGTGGAGGCATCATCTTTAATAAGTTTACTACAGAGTTAAGATATCCATTATCGACCAATCCTAACTCCATAATATATGCAACTGCCTATTTCCAAGCTGGTAACCAGTGGGATTCTTTCGGTGAGTATAATCCGTTTGACCTCAGAAGAACTGTAGGCGTTGGAGCAAGAGTATTCTTACCAGTATTTGGTCTCTTAGGATTTGACTATGGCTTTGGTTTAGATAAGACAGTAGCTAATCCTGGTCTCGGCCCATTAGGTAAGTTTAGCATCGTATTAGGCTTTGAGCCTGATTAAGGTAATGTTAAAACAAAAAGAAAAAACAAATTTCACTTCTAAACACACGTCATACAAAAAAATCGATTAAACAACTAGGGCCTAATCGGCCTACAAAAAACTACAAATGAATAGAATATTAACACTCGCTTTTTTAATCCTACTGGGGTTACAATTGAATGCTCAGAAGTATGGATATGTGAATTCGTCGCAATTATTAGTCAATCTTCCTGAAGTCAAGACTGCTGATAGTCAGCTTGAGGCGTATCAGAAGCAACTGATCACTAAAGGAGAAGAAATGGTTAAAAGCTTTGAGACAGAATACAGAGCATATTTAACAAAAGTAGATTCTGGTGAACTGTCACAGATAGATATGCAACAGAAAGAAGGGAAACTTGCGCAAGATCAACAAGCGATTCAGGCGTATGAAGTAGAAGTACAAAACAATCTTGCTGCTAAGAAGCAGGAGCTTTATCAGCCGATTCTAGCACGAGTGCAAGAAATTGTTGATGCCTATGGCAAAGAACAAGGATACAGTATGATTTTTGATGCGAGCATCGGCGGAATACTTTTCGCAGATACTGCTGATGATCTAATGCCTGTGCTTAAAACTAAGTTAGGCATACAATAGAAATAACCGTTCCCCCCGAACATCTAAACGTTATTAATATAACTTAGGAGTAATGGCCTGTCTATTACTCCTATTTCTTTTTTATCTCCATCCCTAACTATTACAGATAGCCAACCTCGGTTATTCATCACTTCGAACAGCTTGTTTATCGGGATGTTATAGCTCACATAACCATATCGATTGTGAGAGGTCACCCCTTCTTCCAGGTTTAAGAACAGATCCGCCGTGTTGAGTTCTGATGAGTCTTCATCGGATTGTTGAGCATTGAGGAGATCTATGGCTAATATCTTACTTAACTTCTCTTCTCTTACAATAAATCGACGCTCTGCCCTAGCTGTGAGAAATACAAAGACTCCGATGAACATCAACATATAATGATCAAAATAAGCCCCTCCCATCACAAATAGAACGGCTAGGACTTGTCCAACATAACTCGCAATCATCGTAGCCTTCTGATGATCACTAAGTCCCATGGTCAGAAATGCTCGTAGAATCCTTCCTCCGTCCATCGGAAAGGCTGGAATCAAATTAAATACCACCAAAGCCGCATTTATGTAAAACAGTATTCCGACATAATCAGACCAATGCGTGATAGGATTAATAACCTCTGGTTCTGCCATTATAGGCGCTCCAGCAATCAGTAAAAAAGCGCCAAAAAGAATTAATAAAACCAGATTTACAGCTGGCCCTGCCACAGCGATGTACAACTCATGAAGAGCCTTCTTAGGGATATGAGTGAGTCGCGCAACACCCCCAATTGGAGAGATGATAATATCCTTAGTAGATACCCCAAATCGTCTTGCCATCAATGCGTGACCATACTCATGCATAATGACAAAACAAAACATCAACAAGACCAAACTAAAGAACCATAGGCCTTCAACGGCGCTCAAATTATTCTGAATGACATAATAGGCTATAAACAAAAGAAGTAAACCAAAGCTCCAATGAACTTTGATAGGGATATCTGCAATTCGACCTAATACCAATGACCCCTTGCGGTATTGCATAATCTATCGCTAGCGTCTTGATTAGATATTGTCTCCACGCAAGAGCCTGAATCGCTTCCTCGCTTCAATAGAGAAGGTGCTATCAGGATAATCGATGAACAAGGTTTGATAGAGTTCCTTGGCTTTTTCAGCGTCGTCTAACTTGTTTTCATATAGTTCCGCCAGGTTAAATATTGCATTGTCCGCTCTAATCTCTTCGGGATACTCCTCGATGATGCGTTGATAGTAATCTGCTGCTCTTTGGATCTCGCCCATTTCTGTATACTGTACTGCCTTGGCATAATAGACATCATCGATTAGCGTATGGTCTGTATAGACCTGACCAATACTATCCAGTTTGTTAAATGCCTCATCTACACGATTTTGAAATAGCAACAACTCTGCCTCGCTGAATAATGCCAATGGCGCATAAGTGGTGTCCAGATTGGCATTGTCCATTATAAATACAGATAGGTCAATTGCATCATTAGAGATCAGCCTAGTAGTAGCTGATTTTAGGATGTCAAACTGTTCTTGTGCCCAGTCAAAGTCCCCAATGTAATAGCTCAGCTTGGCATTCTTAAATCTAGCTTTTTCGCCAAGATGATCCTCTCTAAACTCTTTATCAACTTGGCTATACAACAATGTTGACTCCCACACCTCCCCTGACATGAGATAGTAGTCCGCCAAGTCCAATTTTGCATTGGCTTTTATATAATTATTGATACCCGGATACTTGATAACATCATTTAAGATTTGAATGCCTGCATCCAAGTCATTGATATACCTCGCCTCTAATTCGGCCAGCTTCAGAGAGACCAGTGATGACTGACTATTGCGTCCATAGCTGTCTAAGTAGTCGATATATTCAGCCTTTAGGGTACTGAGGTCTTGAGAAGTATATGAACCTGATATTATCTTCTTCCTCTTGGTATCAAGGAGTTGCTTCTGAGCATCTATATAATAACTATTGATGCTTTCTTTATTATCAATGATGTACTGATAAGCCTTTATCGCTGTGTCATAGTCCTTATCGTTTTTGGCGATTCGCGCAAGATCAAATATGCGCTGACCATTTTCGTCTAGTCGTTTGTCAAGAGCTCTTGCTTGTCTGAGCGCTTTAGTGTATTGTTTGTTATGCACAAATACCCACTGGATCATTTCTGGATAAAACAGATTTTCTGGCTCATCCTGCACTTTAGTATATAGCTCAGAGCGAAGTGCGTCGTAATCCTCTTCAGTAATTAGATTTTTTGTAAAGTAATTTTGTACTGATGCTATCCGGTCTGATGTAGCATAGGAGCTCTTCAAGAAGTACTTGATCATCTCTGGCTTTTTGTTTAGCCGTCTATATATTTCGGCAATGCTATGAGCATATAAGCCGCTATTATTGCTCAACTCTTCTCCTTTTAGGTATGCTTCTAAAGCGAGGTCGTATTTAATCAGACGGCTAAAGGAGTTTCCTAGTCGACTTATTGCATTGCGATTTTCTACTCCGAGTTTGGAAATTGCAAGTCTAAATTTTTCATCTGCTTCATCCGTTCGTCCTTGTCGCTCTCTCAAGTTGCCATAGGTCACATACAATTCAATATTGCGAGGATGTAGATCAATTGCTTGCTCTAGGGAAGATTCTGCAGCGTCAAAATCTTCTAGAGCCAGAAGAGATTCAATATATTGATTGAAGTAGTACTCGTTGAAGTTCTTCTTCTCGGCGAGCTTTTTATAAAGCACCGCTGACTTCTCATATTCTCCAGCTTTGTAGTAATGGTTGGCCAAATTGGCCTCTTGTTGTTGATTAGACTGCTGTTGGCCTATTAAGGAGACGGCAGTAAAAGCTATAATTAGCATTATCGAAAACAGACTTCTCATAATAACATCATCTACACTTTCTAACGATAGTCTTCAAGATTAAGTTGCTATATAATCATATAACGAAAAAAACCCTGCCGCAATGAGCAACAGGGTTTTGATTTTTTCGATTATGTCGCCTTTAGGCGATATTAACTTTGCAGTTTAAAGGTCACTGGCAAGGTATACAGTACACGTACTGATGAACCACGTTGTTTACCAGGAGTCCATTTTGCCGGTAGATTATTCATATTATCTACCACCTTGAGAGCTGCTTGACCACAACCTGCACCGATATCTCTTACAATCTTGGTATCGGTTACAGACCCGTCTTTCTCTACGACGAACTGAATATATACCCTTCCTTCTACACCATTTTCTCTGGCGATAGCTGGATACTTCAGATTCTTATAGAGATACTCCAACAATTTCTTGTCAGCGCAAGCTTTTCTGTCTTCCGCAGATCCTCCAGCGTTTTCACAACCAGGGAATCTCGGCATCTCCTCAACGACCTTAAATATCTCCTCTACTTCCGGCTCTGGTGGTGGCGGCGGTGGTGGTGGTGGCGGCGGCGGAGCATCTTTCTTAGGCTCCGGCGGAGGTGGTTCTTCAAATACTGTTTCTTCTTCTACTGTCTGATCTTCAAATTCAGGCTGTTCTTCTT
>CAZFWJ010000067.1:0-17599 GCA_964522505.1 uncultured Saprospiraceae bacterium | reverse complement strand
AGAAAAAGTAGGAGACGCCTCTTCATAATAATATGACAGATTAGCTATAACATCTGAAGAGAGCGCCTTGTGAAAGAGGCTTCCGTTTGGATCCATAGCAATAGACCTTAACTGATCAGTTGCTTCAGTAATTGTTTCTATAGGCTGATCCTTGAGCAAATTAAAGTAAGAAGTATATAACTCAAAAACTTGGAAATTGCTGGTAGTTGTAAGTCGATCCTGAAAGTAAGACAGATACTTCGCATCACCCGTCTGACCAAAAACCGCTGCTATAGCAGGTACAAGCTGATCGACGTCCTCAGTCTTGAGATTTTCTGCTTTTGCGACTGCAGAAGCAAGATCTATTGTTGTAAGCGCCTCAAGTGCTGAACCTATTACTGGATAAGCCAATTCGTTTTCAAACACTCCTTCTAATACTGGCTGTAGGTCCACTAAACCAGTGGCAGCAAGCTTTTCAATCGCTCCAGCTCTGACTTCAGAGTGCTTATCATCAACTATCATCTTGGCAATAGAAGAAATCGCATTGACATCATCTCCTAGTTCAAGTGATGCTAATGCCAAAGATCTTATCGAGTGCTGTGGATCATTAAGCGCCATCTTTAGAACATCTTCAGCATCACTATTGCCTATTAGCTTTTCGATCGCTTCATACCTGTGGCTGAATGTCTCTGACCATTGATACTGCCTCTCGAATTCTTCGGCTGATTTCTCTTCAACCTTAGTAAATAGCAATAAGTCATCGCTATCAAATATGACTAATCCTGGCTCTGTACGATAAGGAAGTCTGATTTTCTGCTCACGCTGATCTACCCAGACGTCAAATCTCGACTCTAACCCCTCCATGTCAAATACGCTAATCGTTACAGGCAGCTGAAATATTGCTGCGCTAGTCTCAGGGTCTTGGGTCTGTACTACATCTATAACCAACTCTCCAGCATCGGCATCATATTCTTTAGTAATTCCTAAATTAGGGTGGCCTGCCTCAAAAAACCACTGATCAAAAAACCAGTTAAGGTCTTCACCCGACACATCTTCAAATGCTACTCTTAGCTCGTGAGCCTCAACGGCAGTATAGGCATTGTCGGTTAGGTATTTATTGAGAGAAGCATAAAATGCTTCGTCTCCAAGATAATGCCTTAGCATATGAACCACTAGTCCTCCCTTATTATAGGAATGTCCATCAAACATCTCCTCTTTATCATTGTATCCATAATGTATCAATGGATGTATGCCCGACTGGAATGTCGAATTGAGATAGCCTTCCTTCTCATTTTTTCTTAGGAATCCTGCCTCGTCCATACCATACTTGTACTCTTCCCAGAGATACTCACTATAGTTGGCAAAGCCCTCATTAAGGGTTAGGTTTGACCAGCTCTCGCAGGTCACCAAGTCTCCAAACCAATGATGGATCAACTCATGCGCAACGATGTAGTCATTATCATTGTCGATGAGTTCTCGATCCGTTTTCTGAATGAACTCCCCAAAGATGACTGCAGTGGTATTCTCCATAGCTCCTGATACGTAATCCCGAGTTATTACCTGACTATACTTTTCCCAGGGGTATGGATAGTCTAGAATGTCCGAGAAGAATGTGATCATCTCAGGGGTATGGGCAAAAATATCCTTGGCATAAGGTTCATACTCCTTCTCTACCATATAGCTCAGTTCTATGTCATTCCATTTGTCCCTTACAATAGCGAATTCGCCTATAGCCAACATGAACAGATATGGAGCATGCGGGTTTTCCATTCGCCAATGGTCAGTTCGCTTGCCATCTGGGTGCTTGGTAGAGTTAACTAATAAGCCATTCGACAAGGTTTGGTATTTGTCTTGTACGGTTACCTTGATCTCTTGGGTAGTGTTTTCATTAGGCTTGTCGATGGTTGGAAACCAGTTGGAGTTATGTTCGGTTTCGCCTTGAGTCCATATCTGTTGAGGCTTATTAGCTTCTTCGCCTCGTGGATTAATAAAGAACAGACCCTTATCTGAGGTAATCGCAGCACTTCCTCCAGTTGGCCCCTCAGAAGGCTTGGCAATATAGTCTATCGTTACTTTGACATCCTCATCACGAGTATAACTTCTAGACAAGTCGATACTCAGTTTAAGTCCATCGTACTCATAGTCCAGTTCCTTGCCTGCAAACGAGGTAATACTTAAAATTTCAAAGCCTTTAGCATCTAAGGTCAGAATCTCTCTCGGATGAAAGTATGGCCGCAGCGTTAAGTCAGCACGCCCTATGACATGTTCATTAGTCCAATCAAACCTCACGTCCAAGCTGGTATGCATCAAATCGAACTCTCGCTTAGCAGTGGGATTGTATTTCGGCAAAGTATAATTCCTTGGAGCTGTAATCTGAAGTTCATCGAGCAATCTCTCTTCGATGATGTCTTCTTCTGGTAGCACTACCAGTTCTTCTTCGACTGGTGGCTCCTCGACAACAACACTCTGGGTTGATTTACAAGCTGTATAAACAATGGCTACAGCTAACAAGGCAAATAATGGAGTACGAAACATATGATTAACTATTAAGTAGTTCTTTAACAATTCCTGACAGCGTCTTGCCATTAGCCTGGCCCGCTAATTGAGCACTTGCCATTCCCATGACCTTGCCCATGTCCTTCATACCTGATGCTCCTGTTTTAGCAATTATCTCTGAGATGATAGGCTTCAACTCATCTGATGAAAGTTGCTTAGGGAGATATCTACTGATCACCTCAATTTCTTGTTCTTCTACTTCTGCTAGGTCATGACGTCCTTGATTTTTAAAAATATTCAACGAGTCCTGACGTTGTTTCACGAGTTTTTGCAACAGCTTAATTTCTCCTGCTTCATCCAGTACTTTTCCTGAGCCATCGGTCTTGGTGAGTGAGATGGCTGCCTTTATAGCTCTTATACTTCGCAATGCTGCCTGGTCTTTAGACTTCATAGCCGCCTTTAAGTCCGGCATTATTTTATTCTCTAAACTCATTAATTCTGTTTTTCGATAATAGTTGCTAAAGTATAATAGTCTTCTAATGTCATCTGTTCAGGTCGGCGTGTCATATATTCATGACTGAAAATGTCAGTATCTGTCACAACTGGCTTCAGAGAATTTCGCAACATCTTGCGCCTCTGGTTAAAAGAAAGCTTAACCACCTTAGTAAATACCTTCTCATCACAGGGAAGGGTGTAGTCTTCCTTTCTGCGCATCATAAGCACAGACGACGTAACTTTCGGAATTGGCCTAAAGGACCCTGGACTAACATTAAAGAGAAGTTGGGGCTTATAATGAGCTTGGATGAGGACACTGAGAATTCCGTAGGCCTTAGAGCCTTCCTTAGAAACAATTCTCTCTGCCACTTCTTTTTGAAACATACCTACCATAAGCGGCACTAAATCCATGTACTTCTTAATCCTAAATAAGATCTGTGAAGAGATATTGTAGGGAAAGTTTCCAATAACGGAGAATTGCTCTTGATCAAACACCCGATCAAGAGGTAGCTTCAAAAAATCATCATTGATAATTTGAGGGGCTCCGAGAATGTTATTGCGCGTCAGATAGTCTACCATGTCTCGGTCTGCTTCTACAGCTTTTAGCTTAAGATGCTTTTCTTGAGCCAGAAGTTGTGTTAGCGCTCCTTTGCCAGGGCCAATTTCTAAAACATTTTCACAAGCGTTATAAGTCAAAAACGAGTGAATGATTTTATCAATGATACCCTGATTAATAAGGAAGTTTTGTCCGTATGATTTCTTTGCTCTCAATTACAGGTGTAAAGGCTTATCGTCAGAGCTGTAATGTATTGAAAGATTATGGAACGCAAGAATTCGCGAGCGAGTCAAATGTTTATCTTCGTATCCATTAGCAACTATACATGAGCACAAAAATCGGCATTTCAATTGGAGACATCAATGGGGTAGGTCCTGAGATCATCATTAAAACTCTCAGCGAAGAAAATCTCCTCAAGCGAATCACTCCAATCATCTATGGATCATCGAAGTCCATAGGATATCATAAAAACATCGTCAAGGACAATCGATTCAATTATGTCAATGTACAACATGCCGATGAAGCTAAAGCGGGGAAGATCAATGTGATCACGGCCTGGCAGGAAGCAGTGGACATAAATATAGGCGAGGCAACGATAGTTTCTGGACAGAGTGCCTATATCGCTCTTGATCGCGCACTCAATGATCTGAAGGATAAGAAAATTGATGCGCTGGTTACTGCCCCTATCAATAAAGCAGCAATGAAAATGGCCGACTTCCCTTATCTCGGACATACCGAATATATAACTGACTTTGCGGGCGGAGACATGAGTCTTATGCTCTTGACTTCCGATCAACTTACTGTAGGTTTAGTCACGGCTCATATCCCACTCGAAGAGGTCGCTGAAGAGATTACTGCTGATATCATACTTGATAAACTCGAGATACTTGATCAAACCTTAAAAGTTGATTTTGGTCTCGAGCGACCTATGATCGCTGTATTAGGATTAAATCCTCATGCCGGCGATTCAGGCCAGATCGGCACGGCAGAAGAAACTGAGATAACTCCTGCTATACTCGCTGCAAAAGAAAACGGGATTATGGCGGCAGGACCCTTTCCTGCCGATGGCTTTTTTGGAAATGGTTCCTATAAAAAGTTCGATGCAATACTTGCGATGTACCACGATCAAGGACTTATTCCTTTTAAGACTTTATCCTTTGGTACCGGAGTAAACTTTACGGCAGGGCTCGATCTCATAAGAACTTCTCCAGACCATGGTACCGCCTATGAGATTGCTGGGAAGAATATGGCAGATCCCTCGTCAATGCGTCATGCCATCTATAAGGCTATCGACATCGTGTCCAATCGAAAGGTGCACGATGAAGTGAGCTCAAATTCTCTTGATGTTGTTGTAGAACACAAAGAGGAAGCAGACTAAGCCTACTTCCTCATTAACTCATTAATTTGTGTGTTTTTCTCCTCTATCTGTATGATATGGTAGAGAATATTCCATTGTTCTGTTGCCAGAGTTCTCTATCTCTAATGTTTATATCACCGTTTAGATCATAGTCCTCAATGAAATAACTACTATTTTCTCCATTGGCTCCTGCCCAAGCATTAAGATCCCTAACATTAATATCTATTATTGAAGATACTTCTGTGTCTACGTCTCCATTGCCAGCTGGCATGACATATACTCCATTATCTAATTCCTTCTGTCCGATTCCGATAATCTCTTTAAATGAATCAGCCTGAGAGAAATCGTAAATAAGTTCTCCTCCTCGCAGTCTTAACGGCGTAGGACTCATCACAGGCAAGTGGTTTCTGTGTTCTATAAGTACAAAGAATTCACGATCTTCTACAACAGAAAGTTCGGGCTCCTGTATGATTTCAATAGACCCGTCCTCATGTAATAGTCCTGCTCCTCTCCAGAATGTCGACGGTCTTAACTCATTAGCTCTAAGGCTAACTAACACCCAGTCTACTACAGTATCGTCATATAAATCTCGCTCTGATACTCCAACTCCTTCATTACCTTCATAGAACCATGGAGATTGGTTATATGGTTGGCCAGAAGGGAACGGCTCTCCGAAGAATGTCGTCGGGCTTTGACCAGGAAGATAGCCTAAGTCATTCAAATGGGTTGACATTAGACCGTTATCCACATCATATGCTCCTTCAAGAATTACGCTTAGCTCAAAGATGTCTGAATTGAATGTTTCCGCAGCCATCGCACAATCCATTCCCGGAACTGTGACTGGGACTTCGTCAATACATCCATCTGCATTTTGTACAAACAAGGTGTATTGTCCTGAGTCCAAGTTATTAAACAGGCCAAATGGAAAGAAATTCAATCCATCTAGACTGAATGAAAATCCAACTGATGGAGCATCAAAGATTATAGCACCATTATTATTATCTGGGCATGAAGATGACACTACAGTAGGGGCTTCTGCCATAAATGTATCACAGATATCATTGGTATCACACATCTCCTGATCTATGTCTACTTCTGTAACAATGCTACAGCCAAATGTGTTAGTCACTTCTAAAGAAAATACCGGATTCCCAGAACCTGTAGTTGGCACCAGCCCTCCAAAGAATGCAGTTAAGCCTTCTTGAGTTGTTGTGCCTTCATCGATACTAAAGACAAATTCTTCCGTTGTTGTCGAACTGACTGAAATAGTTCCGTCCTCCATGTCACATGTAGCATCAGTAGTACTGACCGTGAAATCCAACTCGGCAACTCCACAATCGGGATCATCACAGTCTGTAAGACCGTCACCGTCGTCGTCTATACCGTTGTCACAGATCTCAACTCCTGTACTACATACTGGCTCTTCAAGCGTTAAAAGCTGTGCAAATTCGCAGCCTCCACCCGTCTCAACAACTACTGTGTAATCACCAGCAATCAGATTAGCAAATGATGGAGTGCTCTGGAATGTTACTCCATTGTCTATGCTGTAGTTATATATTATTCCGCCTGTCTGTCCCAATATCGTAATCATTCCAGTCATAGGTCCATCACAAGTCACTTGGTCCACAGCAATTGTCAAGTCGCTGATACCACAATCCGGATCATCACAGTCTGTAAGACCGTCGCCGTCGTCGTCTATACCGTTGTCACAGATCTCAGCTCCTGTACTACATACTGGCTCTTCAAGCGTTAAAAGCTGTGCAAATTCGCAGCCTCCACCCGTCTCAACAACTACTGTGTAATCACCAGCAATCAGATTAGCAAATGATGGAGTGCTCTGGAATGTTACTCCATTGTCTATGCTGTAGTTATATATTATTCCGCCTGTCTGTCCCAATATCGTAATCATTCCAGTCATAGGTCCATCACAAGTCACTTGGTCCACAGCAATTGTCAAGTCGCTGATACCACAATCCGGATCATCACAGTCTGTAAGACCGTCGCCATCATCGTCAATGCCATTGTCACAGATCTCTGGTGTAGGACCATTGTCACAGATAGGTGTTGAAAGCGACGTAAAGGAAATATACTCACATCCATCTGCAGTACGCACTACTATATCGTAGCCTGCAGCTGGTAACCCAGTAAAGAGCGAACTAGCTTGAAAGGTCAACCCGTTATCAATACTATAAGTATAAATTATTCCCGCTATTTGCCCTCCAATCGCTATGCTTCCTGTCATAGGTCCGTCGCAGGTAATGTCTTCAGTGGATATTGTTAAGGCTGCTGTTCCTCCATCTGGATCTTCACAATCAATTAATCCATCACCATCGTCATCAATACCATTGCCAAATATCTCTACAGCCATTCCTGTCCCATCACAGACTGGTGCCTCGAGAAATACTGTCTGTGAAAACAGACAGCTTGATCCAGATCCTGTACTCGCTGATACAACATAGTTGCCTGCTACAAGATCATCAAACAAAGGACTGATTTGAGACTGGCCTCCGTTAATATTGTAGACGTAATTTATTCCGCTTACTTGGCCGCTTATAATTATTGCTCCTGTCATGTCACCAATACATGTTATGTCGTCCACTTCAACACCTAAGTCTGCCACTCCACAATCAGGATCATCACAATCTGTCAGTCCATCTCCATCATCATCTATACCGTTATCACAGATCTCATCAGGAACGGTACATATCGGCGTTTCAATCAATACCGTCTGAGAAAACTGACAGCCTACATCGGTATTTACAAGTACTAAGTAATTACCCGCAGGGACATTGTTGAAAACTGGGTTTGCCTGAAAACTAACTCCAGCATCAATACTATAGGTGTAAACGACTCCAGATAATTGACCGGCTATAGTAATTGCCCCCGTCATTGGTCCATCACATACGATTTCATCGACATTAACAACAAAATCGGTAACTCCACAATCTGGGTCCTCACAATCTGTCAGTCCATCTCCATCATCATCGATGCCATTATCGCATATCTCTGATGGATCACAGATAGAATCGACTACCACTACTTCATCAAACTCACAACCCATCTCAGATCGTACAATTACAGAGTATTGACCAGCAGGTAATCCAGTAATTTCTGAATTATTCTGGAAGGTAAATCCGCCATCCACACTATAAGAATAGCTGATACCTGGAGCTTGTCCTCCTATTATAATACTACCAGAATTAATGCTGTCACATGTTATAGAGTTGACTGAAATTGCCCTAGCAAATCCTGTTAGTCCGCAATCTGGGTCATCACAATCCGTAAGACCGT
Source organism: uncultured Saprospiraceae bacterium (assembly GCA_964522505.1). Classification (GTDB taxonomy): domain Bacteria; phylum Bacteroidota; class Bacteroidia; order Chitinophagales; family Saprospiraceae; genus GYS-P2D. The sequence goes on along the minus strand of CAZFWJ010000067.1, from coordinate 9,425 downwards.
CACCATCATCATCTATACCATTACTGCAGAATTCTGCACACCCTGTAATCGTATTAACGAACACAAAATCTTCATAAATACAGTCATCCAGTGTTCTTACCAAAATCTGGTAAGAACCAGGAGCAACATTGTTGAATGTTGATGATGCTTGGAACGTCTGTCCATCGTTGATGCTATATTGATAGTTAACCCCTGCAATAGCACCATTTATAATTATTCTACCATTGGTCCGTGTCGGACAAGTAGGGTCATTTACTACTACTCTTCCTTCAAACCCTAGCACCCCACAATCTTCATCCAGACAATCTACAAGACCGTCACCATCATTGTCTATACCATCAGAACAATTTTCCACACATTGTCCTTCAGCTATTTCTAAATCTACTGTAATGCTACATACCCCACTTGAGGTTATTTCTAAGGTATACTCTCCAGGCTCTAATCCGCCAAAATTGGGGTTAAACTGAGCAGGTCCTCTATTAAGTGAATATTGGAATTGATCTGAGTCGAGCTCTCCCACGATACTAATAGATCCCCTATTTGAAGGGCAACTTGCGTCTCTCACTACCACAAACTCTGAGGCTGTGGTCTCAAGAGTTTCTAGTAAGGTAAATCCACAATCTGGATCACTACAGTCTACGAGACCGTCACCATCGTTGTCAATACCGTCTCCACAGAATGTTGAACTAGTTTCACTAGCCGCACACATGCTACTAAGAGCCTGGTGACATTGACTATCTGCACAATCAATCAACCCATCAAGATCATTGTCAAGGCCGTCAGCGCAAGCCTCCGGTGTTCCTTCTGCACAGATAATAAACTGTTGGCAGACTGCTTCTTGACAGTCAATCAGACCATCACCGTCATTATCAATGCCGTCGAGACAAGTAAAGACATTATTCTCCATACACGAAGTGGAACTCGCGCAAGAATCGTCTAAACAGTCAATGAGCCCATCTCTATCATTATCGATGCCATCATTACAGATTTCATCTTGTTCAAAGCAGATATTAAAGACAAAACAATCGGGGTCATTACAATCAATCAGACCATCGCCGTCATTATCAAATAGATCATTACATGCAACAAATGATCGCTCATTGCAGATCTCCAATGCTTGACAATCCTCATCGGCACAGTCTACTAATCCGTCATTATCATTGTCAAGGCCATCGGTACATAGATTGATTGAATTTTCAACTTCTAGACAGCTGAAGTCATCATCGGGTAGCGCCTTAGTAGCACGACCTGGCAGGTCGATATCCGCACATATGTCATGATTAGTAATACAGTTCCCCACCACAAATAGGTTAGAACTACCAACTTCTATAATATTCAAATCTAGAAAATCAGGACTTGTTGGATCTGTCACTTCAGCAACGAGGGTATGTACTCTGTATACACCAGGTTCTGAAACAAAGAATGTCCGTGGTCCTATGCTAAAATCTATGACTGTTAAATCCTCATTAGTTAATAGATATATGATATCAAAAGTCCCCTGGGTATTAACCATAGTATTGGGCTCCGTGAATATCTCATACTGGCCATTTACTGCACATATTTTTTGAGGTTCTACAGGATATCCAGATTCTATCTCACATTGTGGACAGAATATAGGCGTCACGGTAAATGCCTCTATCAGGGTACAGCCGACAGCATCTACGGCTGTAACGGTATATGTTGTTTCAATATCGGGTGCCACAGATTGAACAGGACCATCAGGTAATCCATTATCCCAAGTATAGGATATAGGTGCTATTCCGAAGGTCATTTCTGCTACAATAGTAGCAGAGTCTGGAACATTTTGACAAAATGTGTTATCCCCTGTAACTGTTAAATTTAGCGTCTCAGGACAACATGCGGGATCAACGTCAATGGTAATGCTAGCAGAAGCTTGACATCCGTTTGCGTCCGTAACAGTAGCTGTAAATGTCGTAGGTTCTGTTGGATTGACAGTCTTTTCTGGTCCAAATCCTAGATTATTATCAAATTCGAAAATAAATGGTGGCGTTCCACCAATCGCACTGGCCGTGATATCCGCAGACTGCCCAAAATTTGAACAAACTATCGTTGTATCAGCAACTAGTTCTATTCCTACCATTGGAATAATCTGCACACCACATGATACTAGTGTAGCTATCTCAGCAGCTGTTGGTCCAGGCGGAGAATCAAATTCAACCGGTATATATTGTCTTGGAAGTGTACATCCATCGAATGTTGAACTACACACTGGATCTAATATCACATTATCAAAACTACCTCCTGGGGAAGCATATAAGGCTAGCCTACGAGCCTCAGCTTGCACAGTTGCACCTACAACAGTTACCCCTGCATTGAATGGCTCCCCTTTTAAGGCGTCAATAGCTGTAAAAGGGTCAATCTGCGAACAGTTAACAAATGCTCCTGGGCCCTCACACTCCAAACCAGTAAATGCATCACTAAATATGACGATCTCTAATGAATTGTCTTGAACATGATTAAGCCGGCCATCATTAATAAAGACTCTTGCGCTGTCCATTGCCGCATTGAGATCATCTCCTCCTGATGGACAGGGCTGCATAACACAAAATTGCCTTTGTACTGATGTAACCTCTTGGCCAGCAGCAAAGTCAAATTCTACGACCGCCTCCTGACCAAAACTTCCTCCGTAATGCATGAGCGCAATTCGAGCTGAGGGGCAATTATCCTGAACATTAGCAATAGTAGCTACAATAGTCTGCTCAAAGAGAGCATATTCTGTAGTACTAATACTTTGTGAATTATCGATAACAAATAAGACATCAGAGAAAATCGTATCGTTAACACAATTCTGAGTCGAAGCACTTTTTATAGTGACCAGCACTAACAAAAATGCACATGCAATTAAGCGTAAAGTTTTCATCATTTCCAACTAAATAGATCAATAGAAAGGAACTCTGACATACAGTCAGACTTCAAACTCAGGGATGAGACTTTACAAAGGTAGGAATATTACATATTATAAAAAAGTGTAATATGATCTTTTTTTAGATTAGTTGGAATTTAACTTTTTGTCTAATAGCAACAAACTGATTAGCGGACATCGCTTGAATGTGTCCATTGCCCAAATAATCAACGGTATACTTATCATTGATTATATCGAAGTTACAGGCAGTAGAGCTACTTATGTCTAAATGATTTGTCGCGGCCAAGAAATGGTTATTATCGAACACTTTGTGTGGTTTAACCGATAAACCCTTGAACTTAGCAGTGGTTTTTCTAACTATCGTCTCATGTGATTGATACGACGAAAAATAATATGGGACTTCGGCATACTCCTTGAGGACCTCACCTTTTTGATCATAGTCCGCAAGTACTGCAACGCCATTAATTAATATAATGTCTGTGTAGATATCGTCTACTCCGAATGCACTAGAGGCAGATGAAAATATTATAATGATTGACGCAAAAAGACCAAATAAAACATTCTTTATACTCATGGGTGAAGTTTGAGAATAGTTAGTGTGTATTGATAATTCGCTATTAAGACGACAATTTACCCCTTATATCACATTATTACAACGCTTAATTTGCAAAATAACCGTCATTCTACTGGTTAAAAGGCGTGTCGACGTCAGTGAAAACCCCATTATTGAGTCCCCAAAGAGCCCGATCATGGACATTGACATCGCCATTTAAATCAAAGTCGGAGTTGAAATACCCACTGTGTCGCCCATTAGCACGAGCCCAAAATCCATTGTCATTGGCATTTATATCACGGGATGACTCAACTGACAACTCCTGTTCACTATTAGCTGCGAACATTGCAAACATGCCTGGGAATATCTCTTTTTGTGTGGAGCCTAGCAAGGCAGAATAAGAGTCATTACTCCTAAAATCATAGCTTATCATCCCCCGATCATCCACTTGTATCGGTGTTGGAGTCATAACAGCCAGGTGATTTCGATGCTCGACAACAAGATAAAACTCGTCAGTATCCTGATCACAGCAATCGAAAAAGTCAGTCAATTCAATAGTGCCATCTTGTAATACCCATGCTGCCTTGGTACATACCGTAGAAGTATATGAAGTATTGGTCCTTAAACTTACTAAGACCCAATCCACTACGTCTTCTCGATATATACTATTGTTTATCACGCTATTAAGCTCGTCAATATCATCACCTTCTGTTCCGTCATATAGCCACGGTGTCCTATTATAGGGTTGTCCTGGATGACTCGCTATTCCGAGCAAAGTTCGCGGTCTTTGTCCGGGTAGATATCCAAAATTATTCAACTGGGTCCTCATCTCACTGAGGTATTGTCCATTTTGATATAGGGCCCCCTCAAGATACACTGCAGCATCTACGCTGATGCACATCTGCTCTAAACAAGCTTGTGAGTTAGGATTTGGTACACAGGGGTTAAATACTCCGATATCTTCTGAATCTGCAAATTGATCTCCATCAGTATCTAATACGCCAAAAGTAAAGGCCTCATAATCATTGGGAACTACCGTCCGAGATGTAACAGTACCGGTTCCCAAAAAGGTAATGACCTCCGTCTGTCCAATATTTTCCCACTGGCCATTTCGCCACCCAACAATAGTAAGGTCTATTTCAGGATTGTCTGTCAATCTTGAAATATCGCTATAAGAGGTAAAGGAAAGGGTAATGGTTGTGCTTTGTCCCCCTACGAGTGTCCAGAACTCTATATCCTGGACCGCGATTATATTAAAATCGGTACTGTCTTCTGAGAAAGTCCCGCGAGAAATCTGTTGAAATCGGTCTAAATTATCTGAAATATACGTTGCCTCAAAAACGTCAAAAGAATTCTGTCCTCTAATAACCATGGGCGAGATATGATCTCCATCTCCGAGTGGAAATGAAAACACGCCCGTCCCTCTCTTCACTATAGAACCATTAACATGTCTATCGTCTCCAGCTCCTGAATTATTTGAACCCTCTTCAAAGGTTACTCTATTATTTAGTCGAGTTCGATCCGTCCTTATAATTCCTGCGGTGAAATTTAGGTTTTCCTTTATTTCCATCTCTGTATTAAGAAACACGCCTGCCGAGTTGTCCACATCCAAATCATTGAATTCCGTAATTCCAGTACCTGTTATAATAGTCTCTCTATTATCGCATGCTCTAATGAATTCCTCCCCAAATCCATCACCGATATGTCCATTGTTGATGACATTGCCAAAGTAATATACTGCTCCATCGTTGACGTATTGGGCATTATTCATATTGGTAAAGTCCCCGTAGATAGCTTTTTGACCTAATCCTTCTATATAAGTCTCGCCTTCGTTCATACTATCCCATATATTGTTAGGGCACTGTCCATACAGCAGTCCAACAGACATTAGATACAAGGCAATAATATGAATAAATGCACGACGCATTTCTGAATGGTTCTATTAATCAGAGAAATACGTAAGTGTCTGGTCAGTACTAATAAAATCGTAGACAAATGTAATTAACTATTTGTAATAGAGCAAATAATATATTGCATTAATACATAATATGTTAATTGCTTCTGTTCCTAATCTTATAGTTCAAAAACAGATTCGTGGTAATGGATCGAATACAATTGAATGCGTCTTCACCTAAGCCTATCGGAGTCCCTCCATTGATAGTTAAGTGTAATTTATCTAGACCAGCCCCATCCTCTCGATATGCGATATCTATCGTATGATTACCAATATTGAGAACATAAGGCACTGGAACATTCCCGTTATCATTGTCTGAAAACTCAATCCACTCCCACGTGCCTCCTGTATCCCAGTCATTCCAATTAATCCAGGTGCCTTCGTCAACTCTAAACCAAAAAGAATCATCACCTCCGTTAAGAGATCTTACTCTTCCTAATATTCTATATGTCCCTGCTGCTTCGATAGTAACGCTAAAGCGCAAAATATCGGCCGCCCCTGTAGGAGGGCTATCTAATGAATTCAGACCTGGAGTAATAGTTTGAAAATCATTATTAGAGGCTTCTGAAGAAAATGACCTGATCCAATTGTCTCCTGGAAAACCACATTCGGCTTCTAAGAAGAAGTCTGCACAATCTGAATCAAAATCATCTATTAAGCCATCACTATCATCATCAATGCCATTGTCACAGATCTCCAAACAGCTCAGAATTGGATTCTGCCATCTAGTATTGGGGGGTTCTTCATAATTTACCACTACAACCCTACCGAAAGCATCTGTTAGCGGATCTCCGAGGCCAGCTGTACCGTCAAAGTCATCGTCAGTCACATCTGCCTCTCGCACATCAAAACAGTTATCTCCATCAGAATCCAACTCTAAAAAATCTTCTATTGTATCAGAATCCGAATCTGAAAGGGTATAGTTAATAATTCCGTTTTCAGATGAGGTCTCCAACGAATTAAATAATCCATTTACTCCTGAATTCATGTCGGCACCATCAATAATGCCATCATTATCACTATCTACAGTGAAACTGTGCCCTGCTTCATAAATATCATAGATCCCATCATTATCGCTATCTAGATCGACGGAATTGGCAACTCCATCTCCATCAAGGTCACAATCTTTCTGGGCCGCATATCGAGTAGTTCTGGTCCTATTTTGATTCAAACTACCGGTTACTCCGAAAACCACCTCTACAAAACTGAAGGTCTCATAGAATAAAAACACTCCATAATCCGGGTTGACTTCATCATCACCCACTAATGCCACATGAGCTGCAAAAGGGGTTGGTCCGCCCAAGGACTGAAGTCGATAGTTAGTAAAGGAAGATGGACCCCCACCATTGATAAATCCTGCATCAACGATCATAGTTGTAGGGGTAAAAAACACGCTATCTGGTGGTGTCGAATCACTTGTCCCAACGACCTCTGTAAAATCATCGCCATTAATAGAGTCAAGATCTCTCTGTATAAAGATAAAATCTTCTATTGTCGCAGGGGTGCCTCCTGGATTGGCTACGGTGGCAGAACCTGACTCAACCAATTGAAATGAAAATGTGGCGTACTCATCAAGACTGGGATTAGAGCCTGTACTGATAAGTCCACTCGAAGTCGCCCCGACAGTTACTCCTTGAGTCAATGTAATAGTTAATACAATATCATAGAATATAATATTGCAGTCAAATACAGCATCCTCAAAAAGAATTTTGTCTCCAACTGCTAAATTGGATTCATCACTTCCAACCAAGAGTGTTCTGGGTCCGCTAAAATCTATAAATGCGGCATTCTCTACATTATCAGGGATGCCGTCATTATCATCGTCTAAGTCGACGATATCCAAAATACCATCGCCGTCAGTATCTCCATCGCATGAGGGATTATCTACGTCGGGATCCTGCCAAGAATTGAGCGTGGGAGCGGTATAAGTAATAGAAGTAACGAGACCATCATCGTCTACCACCGGTAAGGCGAGTCCTGCAACTCCATTGTTATCCAAGTCATCAATGGCTTCTTCGAAGGTATCAAAACAACCATCGCTGTCACTATCAAGCTCTACCTGATCTAGGATGCCGTCAATATCACTATCTGCAATCTGATAATTAATAGAGCCCATGTTATCAGTAACAGAATTAGGTATTCCAAAAGGATCGACGCTTGAATCTAGAACGCCTCCTGACTGAGATTGATCGCTTGAAGATTCGAACACATCATATATCCCATCATTATCACTATCGAGATCAACGATGTTGGGCACTCCATCGCCATCAAAATCGCAATCCGTTTCTGCAAAACTCAATCCATCTATAGCAATCTCTCTTCCATTACCTCCCCCATTAGAAGCGATAATTGCAACATCTATGGACGTAAAGTCTCCATTTTGATAGGTATAGCCCAGTTTAGTCCAACCATTGACCTCTCTTATATCAGTACTGGTGCCTAAGATATTGTAGTTGACGCCTCCATCCGTTGATACTCCCAGTCTGACTCTCGGGTCTACTTCGTCACTGAAGCTTATGTTTAATACCCATGCGCTGAAACTATATTCTCTGAATGGCACGACTGTCAGGCTCTGACTCCAGACAACATCATCAGCCGCATCGAAATCCACAACCATAAACGAGTTGCCCTCAATGGGAAAACCAATCCATTCTTGATTGCCACTTTGTTGAGCACCACAACGACAGGCATCCTGTTCTATGGCATACTCTCCACGTTCTACGTCTCGATCTGGCCCACAGTCCGAAGTACAGGTCCTAAAGGTATATTCTGATGAGAAACCTGAATTGCCAGATTCAAATCCTGGGTTAGTTATTAAATTAACCGAGTTATAGCATTCGAACGCATCGGGGATTCCATCATTGTCATCATCGTTATCAAGTCGATCAATGACTGAATCATTGTCCTTGTCACATATCAACTGCATATCACAATTGTCATCCATACAGTCAATTAATCCATCTCCGTCATCGTCTGTACCATTGTCACAAATCTCCATTCCACTGTTTATTGATACGTCATCAACTGCGATATCGGGTCTGAATGAATTGTCCCGATTACGCCATCTGAATCTAATCCTTATGACGCCATCATCTGCATATGGTGCGAGTGAAACAACATATTCTTCCCAGAAACTAACAGTTCTACTGAACACAATTGACTCAATTGAATTGGCGATTGTTGCACCCGCTTCATCGGTGATATCTATGTGCAATTCATGATCAGTTCCATTACTGGCAAAATTATGTAACCAAAAAGAGAGGTCAAACGAGGTGTCATTGTTCAAATCGAAACTCGGCGAAAGCATACTGACTTCTAAATTGTCATTGCCAGATGCCTCTACATAGACATACTTGCCTGATCCTGTTGTATGATCTCCATTAGGGCCAGTGCCTCCGGATAATGTCCCTCCTGAGTTAACTCCCCATTGAAAACAAGATCTATAGTTTGCTGAAGTGGTGCTTGTACAGTTATCTCCAATATTCTCTCCCGATACCTGTTGCCAGAAGGTCGGTAGCACTCCAGGAGAACCTGGGTTTCCTGAAACTAACAATGTTGCTGACTCAAAGTCCTCAGTATATGGAAGGCTTATTTCTTGAGCATGAACGTTATTGTCCAAAGACAAATGGAGAGCCAGAATTATTATTATTACAAGAATCCTACTCATCAGGGATCTTTAATCACGAAAACCACATTGATCACCGTGTAATTGTCAAAGGGTACTGAGATTACATCATATGTCATTACACCGTCGGCATCAATTGAAATATTACTTAAGACCGATGTATCGAACTCCGTTACATAATACTCAAGCTCTTCCTCTGCATAAAATGGGACAAATCCTGCTGCACCATCACTGCTGATTTGGGGAGTACCAAACTGATCAACATAATCAGCATGTAAGTCGATAGTTGCGTTAGAAATAAGATCCGATGCATCAATAACCACAGCCGGTGGATAAAACCATCTTGTGTTCTTGGCAGTATTAAGCTCTTTAACTTCTCCCGAACTATTAGCTGTCAGTATATAATCGA
>CAZFWJ010000066.1:0-18077 GCA_964522505.1 uncultured Saprospiraceae bacterium | reverse complement strand
TGATGTTACATTGACTCTTTGCGATAAAGATCCCTCTCTTCATTATCCATTAGGGATGATATTCCGAACCATTATTGTAAGACAGTTCCCTCTGGATGGCTATTTATCTCAACGACAAGGTCAAGATTGTTGCAGCTGTTGGCACATTCAGGGAGAGCTATCTTATTGTCTGCTCATGACGTAATGCGCGCTATATGCTAACCATGGTTTTATCAAAATGAATTGATTATGGTAACTCCACTACTTTTAAATTCATCCATTTTAGGTAATAATTCTACAGACTCCTCCAATGAAATAGTTTTTTCTAATAATCGATGAGGAGCAAGCTTTCCTGCCTTTATCATTTCCATGATTTCGTGATACTTGTGTGCTTGCATTCCATGACTTCCTAAAATTTCAAGTTCATCTGCAATTACTCTATCCATTGGTATTTTGGGGTGTTTATGTGGACCTGTCATTAATCCCACTTGTATGTGTTTTCCTCTTTTTCTTAAGTTAGCAATCGAGTTGAAACACGTTTCTTGATGTCCTAAAGCATCTATCGACACGTGAGCACCACCTTTGGTCATTTCTTTTATATCGCCGATAACATCGTATGAGTTTTTACTATTCACTACAGCTGCAGCTCCAAGTTCTTTTGCCAAGTTTAAAGTTTCGTCATTTATATCAACGGCAATTACTTGAGCACCAACAGCATTGGCTATCATAATGGCAGATAATCCTACGCCACCGCAACCATGTACAGCGACAAATTCTCCTCCTTTTAAATCGCCTTGCTCTACCACCGCTCGGAACGACGTAATAAATCGACAACCCAGAATGGCAGCCGTTTCATCGTTTATTTCATCGGGTAGTTTGACAAGATTTAAATCTGCATGACTTAGTGCCATGTATTCGGCAAAAGAGCCCCAATGGGTAAAGCCAGGTTGAGATTGGTTGTCACAAACTTGATGATTGCCTGAGTGACATTGATAACAACTCCCACAGCCACCTACGAATGGAACGGTGACTCTGTCACCTACTTTAAAGTTTTTTACGTCCTTTCCGACCTCTACAATTTCTCCAGCCAGTTCATGCCCAGGTACATGCGGTAAAACAATATCTTCATCGTGTCCTTGCCAAGCATGCCAATCACTTAAACATAATCCTGTTGCGCTTATTTTTAAGACCACTCCATGATATGGAGGGGCTGGGGAAGGAACATTGTTAACTTGTATTATTCCTTTGAATTCTTCAAAAATTACTGCCTTCATATATAATTACTGTAAGTTTTAGATTTTGGCTAATGGAATTGTAGGAGATTTCATAGAATCTATGGAATGCTGTGAGCATCTTTTATTGAATCAATATCATTGTGTGTAGCTAGAATCATTGATTATTTGATTAAATACTTGCTCATCTGTATTCCCCTCAGTGCTTATAAATAATATATTAGTTTTCTCATTTATCCCTATCGCGTCTTTAATTTCATTAAATTCATTTTCGATCATGAGAGCGAGAAAACCCGCAATTCCAGCTGCTCCTGATTCTCCAGAAATTATTTGTTTGTCCGAACCAATCGGAAAGTATAATTCTCTAACAGCTTGTTTAGCATACTTGTCACTGATTTTTATAGCGTAATCTGTTCCGCTTTTCAATAAACTCCATGCTCCTAAAGAAGGTGTCTCACAATTTAAGCCTGCCATAATTGTGTTACTACTTCCTTGTGAAGTTGAGATCTTATTCTTCTTAAAAGAAAGTAGAATCCCATCCGCTTCTTCAGGTTCCACAATGATTATTTTTGGTTTTTTTGAGCCATATTTATTTAAGTAATAGTAAATGCCCGCTGCAGCCATACTGCCAACTCCAGCCTGAAGGAATACTACATCTATATTTGGTTCTAAATTTGTATGAAGATTTTTTTCTAATTCTTTAAATAAGGTTAAGTATCCAGACATGATCAAAGCTGGGGTTTCCATGTAACCCTTCCATGCGGTGTCTTGTATAAGGGTCCAATTGTTAGCTTCAGCCTCACTTTTAGCTTTTTGACAAGCTTCGTCGTAATTTCCGTTTATCTGAATTACATGTGCCCCTTCTTTTTCAATAGCCTTAATTCTTACAGTTGTTGTATCCCTTGGAACGTAAACTATTGATTTTTTACCAAGCTTATTAGCTGACCAGGCTACTGCTTTCCCATGATTACCATCTGTAGCAGTGCAGAACGTATCGATATCAGGGTTTTTTTCTAATGTTGTGTGAATTGCATAAGACGCTCCTAAAACTTTAAACGCATTTAGACCAAATCTATGTGACTCATCTTTGACATATATATTACCAACGTTATATTTTTTAGAAAGATTAGTTAATTGTTCTAATGGTGTAGGTTTATAATTCGTCAATGAAGTATGAAATTCAATTGCATCATGATCCTGTAGTATAGAAACTGTGAAATCACAATTAATTAGATTATTAGGCATATTTCTATAGTATTTTTCATTCATGCCATAGTCATATTTTAATGTTCTATAATTACACACAAGAGAATTCTCAAAATCCGTGAGTTGCATAAATAGTTGATTCTATCTCACTTATTTCGCATTAAGAATTTAGTCCTCGGAAGATAAAAGAAATTACTCGCTGATGTTTCAAATTCAATAATCCAATAACTCCTCAATCTTGGATTGAACTTTTAGTGCAGAAGGAATCATGGTCTCTTCGAGTATGCTGTTCAGTGGTATTGCCGGCATATTTTCAGAACCTAAGGTCATCACAGGCGCATCGAGATGCTGGAAGCAGCGTTCTTGGATCAGGCCACTCAAACTGCGGGCAAAAGAATTCCCTGTTGGCTCCTCGGTAAGTACCAGGCACTTCCTTGTCTTTCGGACAGATTTGAAGATGGTTTCTTCGTCTAGCGGATAGAGAGTACGCAAATCGATAATTTCTACACGGTTTGAATACTCAGAACTAGCATTGAGCGCCCAGTGGACGCCCATACCATAGGTGACAATTGTCAAGGTCTCATGCGAATCATCTGCCCAGATCTCTTGGGCTAGATGCGCTTTACCAAAAGGGAGGATATAATCTCCATCTGGCTCTATGGATTTAGCTTCTTCAGTGCCTTTAATCTTAGACCAGTACAAGCCCTTGTGCTCAAAGATGACAACAGGGTTGGGGTCGTAGTAAGCCGCTTTCATCAATCCCTTGAGATCGGCGGCATTGCTTGGATAGGCGATCTTGATCCCTCTGATATTGGTCACTACGGACTCTACAGAAGAAGAGTGGTAAGGCCCGCCACTGCCATAAGCGCCGATCGGCACTCGTAGGATCATCGACACGGGCCACTTGCCATTAGACAGATAGCACGAGCGACTCACTTCTGTAAATAATTGGTTCAGGCCTGGCCATATGTAGTCCGCAAATTGAACCTCTACAATAGGTTTGAGTCCTACGGCACTCATGCCAACAGTAGAACCGATTATGAATGCTTCTTGGATGGGCGTATTAAATACTCGTTCATTGCCAAAAGTCTGTGCCAGGGTGGCGGCCTCTCTAAATACCCCGCCTAAGCGATGTCCTACATCTTGACCATATAGGAGACATTCCTTATGCTTAGCCATCAATTCCTTGATTGCGAATAGGGCACAATCTACCATGACGACCTCTTGCCCAGTTTCTGGCTCTCGGTTGCCTACTTCTGCGACATGTGCGGCAGGAGCAAAGTCATGGGTAAAGAGATCTTCGGGTTGAGGATCAGGAGCTTTTTGCGCTTTTTGAAATTGGCCTGCGACTTTTTCCGCCGCCTCTTGTTCTATGCGGTCTATTGTATTCTGGTCTACCCCATGCTCTCTGAGCTCTAAGAGTATGACGGGATAGGGGTCTCTTGATCGTGCCTCGTCGAGATCATCACGATACCACTCCATACGTACTCCAGAGGTATGATGATTGAGCAGTGGTACTTTAGCGTGGATGAGTATTGGGCGTCTTTCTGTTCTGATGATGTTAATTGCTTTCTGGAGCGTCGTGTAACATTCGATAAAACTTGAGCCATTGATGGTGTAGGCTTCAATGCCTTTGAATCCCTGGATGTATTCGTAGGCATCTTGCGCTCTCACCTCATCTGCCGAGGCGGAGATATCCCATTCATTATCCTGTACGAGGTATAGTATCGACAGTTGTCTTAGTGCCGCCATCTGAAAAGCCTCAGCGACCTCACCCTCAGTAATGGAAGCATCCCCCAGAGAGCAGAGCACTATAGGCGTATTGTTGTTATCGATTTCAAGTTGTTCTTTGTATTGCATGCCAAGAGCTGCGCCTGTTGCCGGAATGGCTTGCATGCCCGTTGCCGATGACTGATGTGGAATTTTTGGCTTATCGTCGTCACGTAAGCTTGGGTGACTATAGTAGGTGCGACCGCCCGAAAATGGATCGTCCTTCTTGGCGAGCAACTGCAGCATGAGATCATAGGGCTTCATGCCTATACCTAATAGCATCGCATCATCTCGGTAGTAGGGGTAGGCATAATCTTGAGGTAGCAACTGCATGCCCGCTGCTATTTGGATGGCTTCATGACCCTTGGAGGTGGCATGCACATATTTAGATGTGAGCTTGGAGTTATCCTCATAGAGTGCAGACATCGCCCTGGCTTCTGCGAATAATTGAAACCCTTTGAGCAAGATGTCTTTTTCGATTTTATTATTCCGTTTTGTGGTTGCTACTGCCATTTTAAATAGTTCTTTTTGGATCAAAAGCTTCGAGGTAGTCGGCTACTTTCTTTAAGAATGAGCCTCCGAGAAATCCGTCTATCACACGATGGTCAAAAGACAGCGCCATGATCATCATCTGACGAATCTCTATACGATCTTCGCCATCGTAAGTCATTACTTCTGCGCTCTTCTTAATGATTCCTGTCGCTAAGATGGCCGACTGAGGTTGATTGATGATTGGCGTGCCTGTCAAACTGCCAAATGTTCCCACATTACTCAAGGTGAACGTGCCGCCTTGCACATCGTCGGGCGCCAGCTTATTGTTCCGTGCTTTATCGGACAGGATGTTGACTTCCTTGGCAAGGCCAAACAGGTTCTTCTCATCCGCCTGATGGATGACAGGTACAATCAGATGGCCCGATGGGATAGCTGTCGCCATGCCTATGTTAATCTCGCTTTTGAACACGATGTCTGTGCCCTTGAGTGACACATTGATCATGGGGAAGTCCTGGATAGCCTTTGCGATTGCCTCTAAAAAGATGGGCGTTAACGTGAGCTTATAGCCATGCTTGTCCAAGAAGGCTTGCTTGACGCCATTTCTCCATTCGACCACATTAGTCAGATCAACTTCTGCATAGCAGGTGACATGTGGAGCGGTCTGCATAGAGTAGACCATATGACCTGCAATAATTTCTCTCATGCGGTCCATGGGCTCTATACGATCGACATCTTCGTCATAGGATACTGCTGGTGGCTGAAAATCTGAGAAAGGATTATTGAAGCGTACTGTTCCATTAGAGGAACCCGATGGAGTAGGGGCGCCTTCAGGCAATGGGTACTTGCGATCTTTGAGATAGCGATGGATGTCACTTTTTTTAATTCGGCCATCTGCGCCTGTACCCTTAATCGTGCGGATTTCCTGCATTGTGAGATTCTCACTTTTAGCGATGCTTAGCACGAGCGGTGATAAGAATACTTCTCCCTCTGTGGACCCTAAATCTGCTGGAGAAACATGCGGCGCTCGCTCGGCATTGGAGGTCTTAGCTTTAGTTGTGCTATTGTTTGAATGGCTTGTTTTCTTCGAAGTGCTTGCAGATAATGAGTTCTTCTTGCTAGTTTGAGGAGCTCCACTGCTGTCGATTATAATGACGACTTGTCCAATAGGAATTACGTCGTCTGGAGCTGCTAGGATTTCTTTAATCGTCCCAGAACTTGGCGCAGGGATGTCAGAGTCGACCTTGTCAGTAGCGATTTCCAGTATGGTTTCTCCTACTTCTACGTACTCACCGACTTGCTTAGGAAAGGACAAGATGGTCGCTTCTTTTATACTTTCTCCAAGGCGTGGGACTTCGACTTCAACTAGCATTCGATGGTGTATTTTGCAATAATAAAATACAAATAGTTCCTTTTTTGTTTGTGTATTTTCTATGCAATTGCTTAAATGCTAATTGTATTTTCTTTTGAAAATTGTAATTGTAGAATAATATTCTGAATATTGAGCATTAGGCTGATTTTTACAGAAATATTTTCGGATGGGATATAAACTGGACCATACAGATGCAAAGATTTTGAATCTGCTACAGCAGGACAGTAACCAAACACATAAGCGGATTGCAGAAAAAATGGGTATGACAACTACACCCATCTTCGAGCGTATCAAGCGCCTCCAACGGGAGGGCTATATCGACAAGTATATGGCGATTGTTAATAAGCGAAGACTGGGTTACAAGCAGACAATTTTCGTCGGGATCACGCTTAAAGGGCATACCAGAGAATACCTCGACCGCTTCGTTAAGATCGTAGATGAATTCGACGAAGTTCTTGAATGTCATCGAGTGTCAGGTAGCTATGATTATCTCTTAAAAGTTGTCGTTAAAGACATTGAGGCCTATGAGACTTTTATCCTTACCAAGCTCACCTTAGTATCTGACTTAGGGAATGTCCAAAGTATGATCGTCATGTCTACCTCTAAAGAAGAAAATGCTGTTACAGTGAAGGTGTGATGGATTTGTACTATTTCACCCCTTCAGGGTTCTAAATTCTGTGAATGCATTAAACTATTATAGTATCAGCCCTTCAGGCTTTTGGAATCAGGCCAGTATTTCCTGAGAGTAGTTCCGATGGAGGTTAATGTGCGCCAAGACGCAGATAGCGCCAGCCAGAAGATTTTTCGCCTTGATCTTATCACATTCTGATGAAGAGGCTAAAGCGACATTGGTAAACTTACAGGTTATCAGTTGGACTATTTTGCGATGACTTGGGCCTGGTCATAGTTCTCCCATATTTGGTCTAACACCTCAATAAGGATGTCAAATTTTTCTTGACTGATATGTTGATGGCCGATTGTCCTTAATGTCTTTACTAGTGGTAGGGCCTCTTTATACGCCTCATAGCCTTTGGATGTAAGGACTAATTTAAACCGCTTGAAATCTCCGTCAAATCGCTCCTTTTTAATGAGGTGTTTTTTGCGAAGCCCTTCTATTACTCTTGATGTGGTCGCTCTGTTTCGGTAACTCGTGTTTGCGATTTCAGCTTGTGAAGCGTTTTGACCCAATGTATCTATACGCTGTAGAATCACCCACTGCTCTATAGTTAGATCAATATGGTGGTCTCTAAATACTTGCTGATAAGTCGAGATGATCTTTTTAAAGGTTCTTTCTATATAGATACCAAATCGTTGGTTCTCTGTCATCTAGCATATTTTAAGTGGAAACTACATAGACCAACTTCCGTTGATACTCAAAATAGTCATCAAAATATTTTGTTGTCTGTGCAACATTATAACACTGAACCATGTTTCGTTATTGTTGCATATGCATCAATAATATAAGCTGTAAATTCTATAAATGAAACAATCGTTAGACATTCCCAAGATATATGAACAGGCTGAGGATTTTATGCCACTTAATGGCACCGACTATATAGAATTATACGTCAGCAATAGCAAGCAAGCAGCTCATTTTTACAAATCGGCTTTTGGTTTTCAGTCCTTAGCTTATGCGGGTTTGGAGACCGGCCTGAAGGATAGAGAAAGCTATGTGGTCATACAAGATAAGATCAGACTGGTACTTACCTCTCCACTCAAAAGTAACACTAAGATTGGCGAGCATATCGATAAGCATGGCGATGGAATAAAGGTAGTTGCACTGTGGGTAGACGATGCGACCTATGCCTATAATGAGGCGATTAAGAGAGGGGCGACCTCATATTATGAACCAACCACTGAAGAAGATGAACAGGGGAGGGTAGTTCGCTCTGGGATATATACTTACGGCGAGACTGTCCACGAATTCGTCGAGAGAAAGGCATATAATGGCATTTTTTTACCAGGATATAAGAAATGGGAAACCCCTGACTTTAATCCACTACCTATTGGCTTAAAATATGTCGATCACATGGTGGGCAATGTGGCTCTGGGAAAGATGGATTATTGGGTCGAATTTTATGAAAAGGTCATGGGCTTCGTCAATATTTTGACATTTGATGATAATGACATATCGACTGAATATACAGCCTTAATGAGTAAAGTCGTCAGCAATGGTAATGGGCGGATTAAATTTCCTATCAATGAGCCGGCAGTGGGTAAGAAACGGTCACAAGTCGATGAATATCTCGATTTTTATGAAGGTGCCGGCGTACAACATATTGCTGTAGCTACAGATGATATAGTCGAGACAGTTAGGCAATTGCGCAGTAGGGGGATAGAGTTCTTAAGAGTACCTGATACTTACTATGACGCTGTTCAGGCTCGGGTTGGTAAAATTGACGAAGACATTGCTCCCCTACAAGAATTGGGAATTCTGGTAGATCGAGACGACGAAGGGTATCTATTGCAGATTTTTACAAAGCCCGTAGAGCCTCGCCCTACTATGTTTTTTGAGATCATCCAACGGAAAGGCGCTCAATCATTTGGCAAAGGAAATTTTAAAGCTTTGTTTGAAGCTATTGAACGAGAGCAGGAACTTAGAGGTACATTGTAAGGCGCAATGAATATGACAGCAAACTCTTGTTAAATCATGAGAGCTAACCATTAATTAAAAGAGATAAGCTATGCCTATATATCATCGACTTGGTCAGGTCCCCGCTAAGCGGCACACTCAATTTGAGAAACCAGATGGCAACTTATATTATGAGCAACTATTTGGCACCATCGGATTTGATGGGATGTCCTCACTGCTCTATCATATACAGCGACCGACGATGGTCAAGGAGATTCTCGGACAGACGGATGTAACTCCAAAAATTGTCGTTGAAAAGAACCTCACCAGTCGCAAACTGATCGGTTTTGATGTTGCACCTCAGAAGGATTTTTTGCAATCACGTTCTACGCTATTAGTCAATAATGATGTTCACATCGGAGTAGCGGCGCCTAAAGAATCAATGACGCAGTATTTTTATAAAAACGCTGATGCTGATGAGATGCTCTTCATACACAACGGTACGGGGACATTGAAAACATTGTTAGGGCAGATTAGATTTGAGTACGGAGATTACTTGATTATCCCTCGAGGAATGATTTATCAGATTGAATTTGATTCAAGTGACAATCGCATACTCTATGCGGAGTCATTTCACCCAATATACACCCCTAAGCGCTACAGGAATTGGTTTGGGCAGTTGCTCGAACATTCGCCATATTGCGAACGTGATTATAAGCTTCCTGAAGATCTCGAGACCCATGATGAAACTGGAGAGTTTCTCATCAAGGTAAAGAAACAGAATACCATTCATGAGATGGTCTACGCTTCACATCCATTTGATGTGATAGGCTGGGATGGTTATAACTATCCTTATGGATTTTCTATCCATAATTTTGAACCAATAACTGGCAGAGTTCATCAGCCGCCACCTGTCCATCAAACATTTGAGACTAAAGCCTTTGTGATTTGTTCGTTCTGTCCGAGATTATATGACTACCATCCTAAGGCTATACCGGCTCCATATAATCATTCTAACATTGATTCAGATGAGATGCTGTATTATGTCGATGGAGACTTTATGAGCAGAACTAATATCGGCCCGGGACATATTTCGTTGCATCCTTCTGGTATCCCCCATGGTCCACATCCAGGCACCTATGAAGCTAGCATCGGACAAACGGAAACGGCGGAACTTGCAGTTATGATTGACACATTCAAGCCGTTAATGATTACAGAAAATGCGCTAAAAATAGATGACGGCAAGTATTATAAATCTTGGATGGCTCGTTAGAATAAATCACCCACAAATAAAGAGATATGATCATCGATATCCCGCAGGATTCGGACTTTTCAATTTACAATATACCTTTTGGCATATTTTCGACAGCTGACAGAACACCTCGAGTAGGTGTCGCTATTGGAGCGCACATTTTAGATTTGGTAGCAGTTGCAGAGTTAGGCATTTTTGACTTTGACACCACCGTGTTGAATGCGTCAGTCTTGAATGACTTTATAGCACTGGGGAAGCAGATTACTGCTAAAGTTAGAACCGACGTACAGGATTGGATTAAGGATGACAATTCCCCAATCGCTGGAAATCCGCAGTTGTTTGTCAAGCAGTCCGATGCGCAGATGCATCTACCAGTACGAGTTGGTGATTACACGGACTTTTACTCCAGTATTGAGCATGCGCTTAATGTCGGTGCGATGTTTCGTGGTCCAGAGAATGCGTTACATCCTAATTGGAGACATATCCCAATCGGGTATCACGGGCGGGCCTCTTCGATCATCGTCAGTGGTCATAACATCCATCGACCCAAAGGTCAGATGTTACCTAATGGAGAGACCCAACCAGTCTATCAAGCTTCTGGGAAATTAGATTTTGAATTGGAAACCGGCTTTATTATTGGAAAACCCAATGTGCTTGGAGATTCAGTTGCAGCAGCAGATGCTTTGGATCACATATTTGGTATGGTCTTATTTAATGACTGGTCGGCGAGAGATATTCAGAAGTGGGAATATGTACCCCTTGGACCTTTCTTGAGCAAGAGCTTCGCCTCGTCGATCTCTCCATGGATTGTTACGATGGAGGCACTTGAGCCATTCAGGATATCAGGGCCTACTCAAGAACCGAATGTGCTGCCCTATCTACAGACGGACAGAAATAATAACTACGATATCAATTTATCGGTCAGCATCAAACCTGATCGAGCATCAGAGCAAATAGTCTGTGAATCTAATTTCAAATATATGTACTGGAGTATGGTGCAGCAGTTAGCTCATCATACGGTCAATGGTTGCAATGTAAATGTAGGTGATATGATGGGATCTGGGACCATCTCAGGAACCAATGAAAACTCTTATGGCTCCATGCTGGAAATCGCTTGGGGCGGGTCTAAGCCAGTACAGATGAATGATGGAAGTACAAGGATATTTATCAATGATCATGACACTGTCACTATGCGTGGATATGCTGAAAAAAACGGGAAGAGAGTAGGTTTTGGCAAAGTGGAAACTATGGTATTACCAGCTAAATAACTATAGGAAAGATGAGCGAGATTACGACATATAGTCCAGAGGAACTCAGTCAACCTGATCTGCATAACCTGCTGTTAACCGCGGTAGCACCCAGACCGATTTGCTTTGCGAGCACTATCGATCTAAAGGGTAATGTTAATCTTAGCCCATTTAGCTTTTTTAACGTATTCAGCTCTAAACCGCCAGTAATGGTTTTCTCGCCAGCTCGCAATGGACGAGACAACACACTCAAGCATACCCTGCAAAATATATATGAGATCAAAGAAGTTGTCATCAATATCGTCAATCATCCTTTGGTAGAACAAATGTCACTAGCTAGTACAGCCTATGACAAGGGAGTGAATGAATTTGTCAAATCTGGACTAACACAGGTCCCAAGCGATAACATCAAACCACCCAGAGTTGGAGAGGCTCCAGTAGCGCTAGAGTGTACGGTTGATCAGGTGATCGAATTAGGAGATCATGGTGGTGCTGGCAATTTAGTGATTGCACGAGTGGTGAAGATTCATCTGAATAATAGATATTTGGATGAGGCAGGGAAGCTCGATACGCACAAACTAGATTTAGTAGCACGAATGGGTGGTAGCTGGTATTGTCGCGCCAACAGTATATCCCTCTTTGAGATCCCTAAACCTATCCGTACTAAGGGACTAGGCATAGATCTTTTGCCACAGAGTATCCGTGAGAGCACTGTTTTAACCGGGAATAATTTGGGCCGATTAGGCAACTTAGAACGACTACCCGAATTAACAGAAGTGTTGACAATAAAAGACCATCCAGAAATTAAGGTCTTATTAGCGCAAAAGGATACATCAGATTTAAAAGCAGCGCTACATCAGATAGGTCGTCACTGGCTAGAAAACAATGATACAGAGGCTGCTATAAAAGCTTTAATGCTTTTTGATATCCTTTAGGCAGGAATTAGCTAGATAAACGCATCTGCCACGAAATCCCATACTTGTCTCCGCACCATCCGAATTTTTGACCAAAAGCATATTCTCCAAGGTCGTATTCACCTAATGGAATAAAAATGTTCCCACCGTTAGTGGATAGTTGTTCAAATAGGTTAGTGATCTCCTCAGTGCTATAGCACTCTACGAAAATGGACACGCCGGGTGAAAAAGACCACTCGTGCTTATAGTTGTTTTCGGAGAGCATATAGGGGGTGCCGTTTAAAGTAAACTCTGCATATTTGATGAGCTCTGGAGTTCCTCCTGCTTCACCTTCGGCATAATTAATGACTCTATTGATTGCTGAGTTAGGAAAGAGGCTAATATAAAAATCCATGGCCTCGCCTGCCTTTCCGCACTGTTCATTAACAAAAGTTAGAAATGTCGTCGTTTTCATTCTGTGTAGTTACTCTATTAAGAAGTAATGGGAAATATAGCGAAGTGGTATAAAAAAAGCCCGACAGATGTCGAGCCTTTTTCATAAAAGTTCTTTCAGTAATATGGCCTTTAATTGGAATCCATATTTGACTTTACAGTATTAATTCGTTGAATCATTACAGCTTTGCTCAAGTTCTTGGGTGCGAATAAATGTATTAAAGGCACCACCAAACAGGAACAACTGATTTTCTTGAATCTCTCTGAATCCTGATCCTTGAACAAATACTCCAAAAGTATTAGCAAGCCCATAGGCTTTCTCATTGAATACTCTAACCATATCCAATCCACAATCAGATCCTTGACCGTTGATAGAAGTGTAGGTGTCTACTGTGACACGATCTAATACTACAAAATCATCTATATCAGGATTTTCTGAAACAATGTTTCTAAGAGTCTTCCCATATTCTACTGTCCAATTGTGAAACGATCTTACAGTTGAAAAGCTGATATCAGTGAGATAGTCGGTAACTGCAGTAGGGGTAACAATTCCAAAGTTTCCTGGGTCGCAGTTGTTTACTGTTGCCAATTCGTAAAAATCAGTAAAATCTTGTCTAATTTCTTCGTTGTCCATGCTTGATATGGTTGCGAACTGGACCATGTAGTCATTAAGCTGCTGTTGGTTGTCTGGAGAGACTATTAGTGCCTCTTCATCGCTTGAGCAAGATGCAAACAGAAGCAGTGCCGCACAAAATGTAAATAGTAATTTCATAATTCTGATTTAAAAGGTCTAATAATTCAGTTTTGAGCTGATCATGCTTTAGGTATGCGAAGACCAGTACTAATTCGAAGAATAAGATATTAAAATTGTGCCGATTGACTGCCAATTGCCTTCTTAATCTTTCGGAAGTAGCTCGTTAATGGTATCTAAAAGCCCAAATTTCTATTGAAAATAGGGGAGTAGTCCATATTTTAAAACTAAAATTCAGGGCAAAACTTGTTGCCATTTTCATGATTTCCGGTATATGACACACTCAGTTCTATGGTACTCGTGCCGAGCGAAGTACCGGTTAAATTTCTGAGATTGGCATCATAACTAACACCTACCAATAACCCTTTTTTACCTATTCCTGCAGAAAAAATAAAGTCTGTTGGCTGCCAGGTAGAAAGACTCCGACTGGATCGCATCCATACTCCGAGATGGGTGCTAAATTCATCACTATCGACGAGTTCGTATCTGAGATTAGCTCCGAAAACTCCACTTTGCGATTGACCTTGAGATAGATAGATGACTCGGGGCTCGATAGAGGTGGCAGGCCCTATCGGAAAGGAGGCGCTCGCATGAGCAGTAAAACGTGCCTCAAGATTAAACGATTCAAATTCTTGTGTTGTACTTAGATCACGATCAAAGAATGAGATATTGGGTTGATTCAAAT
Source organism: uncultured Saprospiraceae bacterium (assembly GCA_964522505.1). GTDB lineage: Bacteria > Bacteroidota > Bacteroidia > Chitinophagales > Saprospiraceae > GYS-P2D. Next base: position 4,176 of record CAZFWJ010000066.1, on the reverse strand, counting down.
GTTGATAGGCCACTCCAACATAATAGCTATTGTTCTTTTTAGGTGTGATACTGTAATGTAGCCCCACAGAGACATCTGGAGCCACCTGACTGTTAGCAGGAAGGACCTCTTGGGTCGGGAAATTAAATTGATCGACACCATTAAATTCGTCTTGGAAGTTGAGATTCGTAATGCTGATTCCTCGCTGCGCAATACCCAATTGTATCCCGGCGCTCAGATATTGATTAGTCTCTTTATCAAGAAGCTTATGATATGCGCCAAAAAGGGATAACTGGGTAGTGTTATAATTTAATATCCCAACTCGATCCGAGAAGAACTGTATCCCTATCGCGACAAGATCATTACCGGTGCTGAAGCTGCCAGGGTTGCGTAGATCATATTTAACATCGCCACCGACGGCAATGGTACTAAAAGGTGTGTTCAGCGCACCATTCCACTGATCTCTATAGTTGATATTGACGCGATAAGTTCCAGAGTGCGAGCCTGTAAGGGCAGGATTGAGATAATGTGGGTTGGCGTAAAACTGACTAAACTGGCTATCCTGCGAGATAGCAGAGCATGTTATAATCAAGCTAAAAATTGCAACCAGAATACCTGTTAATCCTCGCATAGTTCCCAAGATAGTGAGATGCACGAAATCCATAACGCAAGAAATTAATATCAAGGTGTATGGAGCACAGATAATATTGTAATTTGACCGTGTTAAATAGGAAGTTGTAAGTGAAATGTGCAATAAGTCGTCTCAGTGTATGCCCGATCAGGTCTAAACCCAATGATACTGCTGAGATGGTGTCACAGCTTCTTTTTGGAGAGCGCGTAGAAATCATTGAGAAGTACAAGAATAACTGGTGGAAGGTAAGATGCCTCAATGATGATTACAAGGGTTGGATGGATCCTAAGCAGCTCGTCAGCATAGCAGAAGAAGATGTATCCGCGGCTATAGCCCTTGAGATGTCACAGCCTATCTGGTGCGATGGTCTATCTACTTATATCACTATAGGTGCAGAATTGCTTCATTATGATGGTATGACTGCTAAGATTGCTGGACACAACTATAGATATAGCGGTCAAGCTATCCATTCGCATCAGGTGAATAGGAGCAGTGTGTATCTTGAGAAATTGGTTAGGAAGTGGCTTAATACTCCATATTTGTGGGGAGGACGGTCGCCCTTTGGTATAGACTGTTCAGGATTTACGCAAGTGGTCTTCAAGTGTTTAGGATATAGTTTGCTGCGTGATTCTTCGCAACAAGTTCAGCAGGGAGAGACGGTAGATTTTATAGAGCAAGCTCAAGTTGGAGATTTAGCATTTTTCTCAAAAGACAGCGATCAAATTACTCATGTAGGAATTATGCTAACTGGGCGGCAATTAATACATGCCTCCGGTGCGGTACGCACAGATCCTATCGATCATTATGGTATCTATAATAATGAGTTGGAACAGTATACACATCGATTGAAGATTATTAAGAGACCTATTGATATCATACAAGAACACTCCGAAGCAACTGATTAATTATCATACAGAGTATATAGAGTGAATAAAAAAAGGGCGACTACTGTATACAGCAATCGCCCTCAACTTGATAAGAATTTTTCTTGCGCTAACAATTTTAAGTTGGAAGCAAAAAAGAAGTACATCACCAACAGGATGCACTTCCAGTATTGATACCTAAATAAGCTCATTGACAACTGTAGGTAGGACAGTCTGAGCTATTAGATCTTAATTAAAGAAATACTACAGAACTAAAGTCCACATCAAACTCAAAGCACCAAACGCTGAAACTATTGATGTCGTCGAATGTCATATCATCAGGTAAATTAATTGGTAGCGTTACTCCTTCAAATCGTTGACCTTGGATCGGGTTGGTAAGTCCTATTCCATTGTTAAAGTCGCCGTTTCTTGCACCATAGATAGCCACAGCTGGGCCTAGTCCGTTATAGAAGAAATCTCTGATCTCTGCTTGACAATCGTTGAGAATTACTACGGTTCCGCTGATCCCATAGAGGCTACTGACTCTTAAGTTCCCAGACTGACCAACTAATGGGTGCTCTTCTAAGCATGCTCTTGCTGGGTCAATCGGTGCCGCCATTGGCTCCGGTTCGTCATCTCCACAGCTCATTAGTATTAGGAGAAGTGCAAAGGCGAAAAATTTTATTACATTTTTCATAGTGTTATTTTTAATATGCTAACTGATATGGGTTAGAGACTTTATGTTATAGGTTCTATTCTCATCCCATTGTTGATATAATGCTATCAACCTCAGATATGGTTGCTTTAGTATTAAAAGAAAATTGCAGATCCTACTCAGATATTCATGTGATGAGTCGATTGTAGAACGGCTGAAATGCCTGTTTTTATTGGACTTTCAGTCGATTTTGACTTTTGCGTTTTATGCTTTTTTAAGACTTAAAAAAACTCATTTCCGGAAGATGAAAATCACAGAGAGTACTATAATAAATGGCCATAAACTGACAATCCTAAAAACAAATGCAGTTAATAAACTCATGCCATAATCGATTGCCTCAAAGAATCTTGCACTAAAATCTAAGCTGTTCGCAATGTCAATAGAGGTATCTTGATAGACTGATAGTTGGAGCGTAGAGTAGCTAATCTGATCATGCAAATACTTGAGTTTACCTTTCCTACTTTCAATCTCTACTTCTATATATCTGATTTTATCCTGTACCTCGATGATGTCTTTGACCGATTTAGCTTTATTCAGGATTTCTTTGTACTTGTTGAGGTAGGCAATCTTATTTTCTAACCTGATTTTATGGTCAGTGTGTTCTTCTGATACATCTTGGATATTGATGTTTTTTGATTTTATCTCACCGATGCCATGTTCAACATCTTCTATTGTTGTATCGAACTGGGCACTGGGTATCCTTATTTTAAGAGTATAGAGGAGTTGATCTGAATGTGATTGATATTCTTCGTTTTCATAGTAGGCATGGTGTCGGGTTACAATTCTGTCTATTCTATCCTTTGCGGCATGTAGGTCTTGCACATGGAGTCGTATGGCCCCATGTTTTATGACTTTACTCGGACTCTGTAGGATCTTGTTCTGCTGTTGTGACGGTTGCTTAGTCAATGGTGGTGTGATGTCACCAGCTTTTTCGTCCTCATATTCCTCTATGGCATACTGTGATACATCATTTGGTAAATCGTCCATGATCTGATGACAGCTGTACAGGTGTGCGCTGAGTACGACAAGTAGAAATAGTCTAATCATCTCTTTTTTATAATAGATGCAATGGTCGGTTTGCTTTGGTGTATCGAGTTTTATTCGTGGTGATACAAGAAGAAGATTTTAAGGACTTATTTGCTTATGGTCTTATATATCTACCAGTATATTACTACATAAAATAATCAGGTTAACGAAGAGATTCGCTCGTCTGAGAATGACGAGATCATTAATAATCTCAGATTCCAGTTGGATCTGGAGCAGAAGGAAAAGAAATCGAAATCCTAAATTGTGATAATGCCTTGAAAGAAGCAGAAATAGCGCAAGCAGATACTGCTCAAAAGCTGTTCTTGGTCTTAGGGGCTTTTTTATTGACCATCATCGGAGGTATCACATATCTATATTCAAGGAAGTCCAATCAATTGCTATCTGAAGAACGCAATCGTGTTGAAAAAACACTACTGAATATATTGCCTAAGGACACTGCGGAGGAACTACAACAAAAAGGCTATGTAGAAGCAAAAAGATTTGATCAGGCAACAGTACATTTCACAGATTTTAAAGGATTTACTCCTTTAGCGAAAGAATGTCAGCTGAAGAAATGGTAAAAAGTATTGATTTTTTATAGCAAATTTGATGAAATAATTGGTCGCTATAATCTTGAAAAAATCAAGACACTTGGTCATGCTTATATGTGTGCTGGAGGACTACCTACTAAGAATAGTACTAACGCCAAAGATGCGTTTTAGCGGGCATAGAGATTCTTTCCTTTGTTAAAGAAGTTAGTAAGAATCGACCGGTAGCTATCCAACCACTTGAAGTATGGATAGAAATTAATACAGGCAGCACTGTTGCTGGTATAGTGGGCACTAAAAAGTTTCAATATGATATTTGGGGGAGCACTGTCAACATTGCCTCTCGGATGGAATCAGCTTCCGAAACTGACAAGATTAATATATCAGATCATACTTATCAATTGATCAAGGATG
>CAZFWJ010000065.1:0-18556 GCA_964522505.1 uncultured Saprospiraceae bacterium | reverse complement strand
AAAAGAATGTATACTTCAATCAGTGGGTCGAGGAGAAAATAGATAATACGCTGATCACGATTATCGATGACTTTAAGTCTTGCCCTAACCTAATGAGGTATTATGACAAAGAAGAAAGCGCCATAAATAGGTAAATAGCATCTCCACCGAAAAGTCTAAATTTTTCGATATGATCTGCTAAAACTAATGCCAATTAAAAGGCATACCCAATCCCAACACCAAAAGCAGAATTACTTAATGATGGCCTGACCCTGCCTGTATTCGTGTCCATTACTGCACCATTAGACTGTGATACAATTTCTTTTGATAGAATAAACCCATCATTTGTATTAAGCCTCCAGTCTATAGATGACCACAACTCTATATTGACATACTCAAAAATATTCCATCTAAGGTTAGCAAATAAACCTGTCCCAAGACTCAATGGATTGACATTTCCATCTTCAGGTAACGTAATTCTATTTCTGCAAGAAGCATATGGGACTTCACCAGCTGATAGGCAAGTTCTTGATTCTCCTAATATCAAGTTTCCTTCATTCAATACATTTATATGGGCTTGTCCTCCTAAGCCCATACTAAAGCTTGGAGTTATTCTAAGATTATATATCGGTCTGAATAAAAAAGAAAAGTACTGATATGAATCTGAGCTGGAACCACCTATAAAACCAACAGTATTGGGCACGTAGTCATTAAATATGATAGCTTCGATATTTAGAAAATTGACCCCTGCCATTATACTGAACCTGTCAGATACAGACTTTTCAAAAGTGAACTCTACATTAAAATTCCGAACTTCCCAGCCAGCAAAATCATTGAAGTCATAAAAATATCCGTCGGAGTCCTCTTCGATAATTGATTTATTAAAAGTAGGGCCGAATCTGAGCGTTATATTACTGGATTGTGACCACAGTTGAACACTGCTGCAGCTAAATACAATAAAGAAAAATGCCAAAGATTTTTTCATAAATATCCTATATAATAACTATGAGGCGTGATAATAAAGCTAATCACGCCTCATAAACTCATGTAAATTACCAAGAAGTGGTAAAAGATATAGTCTGTCCATTTCGAATACCTCTATGTGATGCCATACCTTCTACACGAGGAAATTCGGAAATCCCTAAAGCGTCAATTTGACCGAATGCAATATCCAATGTGGCGGTGGCTTTATCTTTTTTCCAGACGCCATCAACATTCTTGTAAACAAAGTAAGTCCTGAAAGAATCGCCTGTAAGTGGATCAATTGCGTGAGACGTTTCGATATAAGACGTAATAGTCTCTTTCGTCATCAAAGGATAGGCGAATATTCGAAAAGTTTCTCTTTTAATAACACAGTATCAGGCGCGCCTCTCTTGACGGCTATTTAAGCTGTTTGCCCATGGTTTAAAGTTAGGTCGCGATAATTACATGATAGGCTTCTTTGTCAACACCAATGTCTCTGATCAGAGATTAATAAAGCCAATCCTATGTGCAAAGTTGATTGGATACTCCTCTAACTCCTCGATTTTTTTAACAGAAATCAATCTATGTACTGCGGGTCACTTTGGGGTTCTAATAAGATCTAGATGTACTTTGTGATTTGCCTAAAAAAAGAGCGGCATACCCCCCAGTAGCCGCTCCGAAAATCTCCAATACTTAATCCCTTAAGTATTCAAAAGTTAAAGAAATTACCTATCCAGTTGCATATTCCTTGCCAGCCTGCTCTATTAAGAATGGTATATGATATATTGCCTTATTAAGCAAAATATATATCGCAGTATATCAATCTCGTATATATAGTCCTTGTTATATATTAAGTTTATCCATGCGTTTTTAACCCTTATTATGGTAAAATATATCGTCATTCTATTCTCAATCACATTCCTAGGAGTCTGGAATCCTGTAACATGTCAAAGCCAGTCTTATGTCATTGATACAACTTCAGCGACATCGATCAATCATTGGCCAGCCATAGGGTTTATGGCAGCGGGTCTGGCTACCAGCGGTAACACGTTAAAGAGAAATCTTCAAGCGGATGTACAAGGCTTCTTTGGCACGACAGATTCTGACTTAGACGATTATCTTGTATATGTTCCGAGTGCTCAAGTCTTGCTCTACTCTCTCAATAGCAATTTTACCGATCGAAGACATCATTTGAAAGCATATGCATATAGCACAGCTATTAATCTAGGAATTACTTATGCTATGAAATTGACTCTCAATGTGGAGCGTCCTAATGGTGGTGATTTCTCATTTCCTTCAGGTCATACTTCGTTTGCATTTTCTACAGCTACAGCGAGTTTTATGGCCTTTAAGGATAAAAAGCCAGTCTTAGCCTGGGCCTCATATGTTCCTGCAACAGTAGTTGGCATCATGCGAATCCAAAAAAATAGACACTGGGTCCCCGATGTGCTTTTTGGTGCAGGACTCGGGATTATTACAACACAGCTTACCTATCGAGTATTAAAACCTTCTCCTAGATATGACACGAAAAGGCCATTGTCTAACTTACAATTTGACATAGGCCCTGGGCAATTAAGCTTAGTCTATAAGCTATAAAACGCCATTTTGACATATAAGCATCAATGGCACAACCTTTGACCTCATACTCTGCATATTAATTTGTAAATAAAAAACCATTAACTATAACTATTATGGCTAAAGGACAGATTTCCGTACAAACGGAAAATATATTTCCCATTATTAAGAAGTTTCTGTACTCGGACCAGGAGATATTCTTGAGAGAACTCGTATCCAATGCAGTTGATGCCAGCAGCAAACTCAAAACGCTGTCGTCAAAAGGTGAGTTTAGCGGTGAGCTAGGCGACATGACCATAGATATTATCCTCGAGGATGATAAGCTCATCATCAAGGATAGAGGTATTGGTATGACTGCAGAAGAGGTAGATAAATATCTCAATCAACTGGCATTTTCCTCAGCAGAGGAGTTCTTAGAAAAATATAAAGATGAAGCAAGCATCATAGGACACTTCGGACTAGGGTTTTACAGTGCCTTCATGGTAGCTGACAAGGTAGAAGTAATTACCAAATCTCATCAGGATGCTCCAGGAGCTAAGTGGTCTTGCACAGGCAATCCTGAGTATGATCTCGAACCAGCTGATAAAACTGAGCGTGGCACGGAGATCATCTTGCACATCTCTGATGACAGCAAGGAATTCTTGGAGAAGGCTCGCATAGATACGCTGCTCAACAAGTATTGTAAGTTTTTACCATTTCCGATACGATTTGGGACCAAGACCGAAAGTAATTGGGAAGGCGAAGGCGATGATCGTAAGGAGATCAAAACAGAGGTTGATTATGTCATCAATGAGCAGGAGCCACTATGGAAGAAGAGTCCATCAGAACTCTCAGATGAAGATTACAAGGAGTTCTACTCTTACTTGTACCCTTACTCGATGCCTCCACTGTTCTGGATACATCTCAACATAGACTATCCTTTTAACTTGACGGGTATCCTATACTTCCCTAAAGTCAATAACTCAATTGAGATCCAGAAGAATAAGATTCAGTTATACAGCAATCAAGTCTATGTAACGGATGATGTCAGTCAGATCGTCCCTGAGTTTTTGACGCTCTTACACGGTGTTATCGACTCTCCAGATATACCGCTAAACGTGTCCAGAAGTTATCTCCAAAGTGATAGCAACGTGAAGAAAATCACCAGCTACATCACCAAGAAGGTTGCCGAGAAGCTCAATAGCTTGTTCAAGGATGACAGAACTGCATTTGAAGATAAATGGAGTGAGATAAGTGTATTTGCTAAGTACGGTATGATCTCCGAAGAGAAGTTTTATGACAAGGCGGAGAAGTTCTGCTTACTCAAAAACATCAAAGGAGAACACTATACTTTCGATGAGTATAAGGAGAAGATCGAGGCTACACAGAAGGATAAGCATGATAAGATCATCCATCTGTACAGCAACGATATCAAGGGTCATCACAGCTTTATTGAGTCCGCTCAAGGATATGGATATGACATCCTCGAGATGGACAACATCATTGACAATCACTTCATGCAACATCTCGAGCAGAAGCTCGGATATGGCACCTTCGTAAGAGTAGATAGTGATACTGCTGACAACCTGGTGCAGAAGGATGAAGAGAAAGAGTCAGTACTCTCAGAGAAAGAACAACAGAAAGTAGAAGATATCTTCAAATCAATACTACCAGAGTCAGGTGGTCCTAATTTGGAACTTAAAGCTCTTGCCCCATCAGATCTACCTGTGATTGTCACTCGTCCAGAGTTCATGCGACGGATGATGGAGATGCAAAATCTTCAGAATATGGGGAATGGTGATATGCCCGAGATCTTTAATGTAGTTGTAAATACCAACAACCCACTAGTAGCCGAAAAGCTCAATAAGATGCGCTCGGCAGATAAGAAGGAAAAGTTCGCGAGCTATCTCTATGATCTGGCAAGGCTTAATCAAGGCATGCTGAAAGGAGAGGAGATGTCCAAGTTCATTAAGAACAGCCTAGAATTTGTGAGCTAAATACCTTTTTAGATTTGAGTTGTTCCCATCCTATATAGCTCGTTGGATTGGAATAATTAGAGATACTTATTTTACGAGTAGAGTCTTTTCAGGCTCTACTCGTTTTATTGTCAACGTTGTTTTTTTAGTCATCAATGCAAACTCCTATGAATCTCAAAACCCATACTTGTCTCCAAGTAGATCATTATTCATATCGAGATTTCACAATGTGCATGTGTGCGATCTCGAAATGAGAAAAACAGAGGTAGACACAGACTTACAGAAAAAAAAAGGGCTAAGCGATCAGCGCTTAGCCCTTTATAATTTTCAATGATAGCGGTTACTTCAGGACCGACAATCTGTTATTTGCAATAACACTGTTAACCTCATCTTTCACTTCGATTACGTAGTTCCCTGCTGGCACATCAGTCATGAACACTTGTGTATTAGTTGATCCAGCATCGAGATCTACTCTCTTTGATACTTGACCTTTCATGTTGATGAATCTCAATTCAGCATTTGATGAAAGCGCTTGTCCAAATGAAATATTTACAAACTCTGTAGTTGGGTTAGGCCCAAACTCAAATGTCATAATATCAAATTCTTCCGCTCCCTCGTACGTGAAGTCAAGGTCGTGGTATTCATTGACGTTAAGAGAAGCAATCTTTTGTGGTGATATCCACTCTGCCATTTCTACATAAGCTGTAGCGTACTCTTCACTTCTATCTTCGCGTCCCCATACTAATTGCATATCATCTATGTCATCAGTAATGGTGAAGTTTAAAGTAGCTACTGTTGTCCACTCGTCTCCTGCGTTAATCGTAACTCCACCGTCAACTTGATCCAAAAGATCTATAGAGAAGTTAGAAAAGCCCATATTTTCATCGAAGCTAAGAGCTCCGATGCCAGAGGCTTTTACATGTTCCACAGTATTCGTGAAGATGATATCCGTATACTTCCCAACTGGCAACTTGGTATCGCTTAATTCTTCATTGAGCGTTAATACATCTGTGTTGTAAAAGATACGGTAATTCTGTCCAGCCAATACCAAAGCATCATCTGTAGACTTCAGTTGAATATTGACGTAGGCTGTTTGTGTATTTTGGTCTATTATCGGTGTCGAAAATCTGATATCGATAGCATTGTTTGCTTGTACTCCGGATATCAACATTAGGTAAGTAAGTGCCGTAGCAAGAAAAAGAGATAAAGACTTCATTTTTAATCCAATTGAATATGTTTAGACAGACATGCTCCTGCGAACATCCATGTCTATTAAAAAGCGTTACAACAATTCTCCTAAGCAGGAGATACATGCGAATAACTTTGCTCCGCACGAGTTGCGATCAATTGGATAGAGGGTGTGTTTAATCGATTGATGCTGCTAAAATGAGCAACTTAATTGATAGTCTCTCTGCTTTATAACGGTTTTTTTTGTCTACTGATTGTCAAAAGTCTTGATAACACTCTTAGAATTAATAACTCCGCCATCAATATCTAATACATCTACAGTATAGCGTCCACTAGGCCAGTTACTTAGGTCGTAACTAAATTTATCTTGATTATTAAGAGATTCATAGGCCACTTGTCGACCGATGCCGTCAGTGATTAGTATCCTATTTGCTCCACTCTGCCCATCTAACTCGATATTAATGTAATCAGCTACTGGATTAGGATATACGCTTATATCCACAAGATCATCGCTGACGCTGAAGTCCTGCCCTATATGATCGATCATAAGATTAGGCTCTATTACTTCCTGCTCGTTATCTACTCTCCACTTAGAAAGTGCCACATGTGCACTTGCAAAATCTTGAGTTAGTTGGCTTGCCCAAACTAAATCGTAAGAATCACCAGATACACTATTAAAACATGCGCTTGCGACTGTTATCCAAGAGCCGTCCTGAGGAACGATCATCGTATGGTCATTCTTAATACGCGCATCAACAGACAAGGATAAAAATCCAATGTCATTTTGCTCTGTACTAATGACCTCTAAGCCTCCATAAGATTGAATGGAGCTATAATTTTTAATACTTTCTTCTATTAACGATGCTTGATCTGCATTATAGAACATCCTATAATTCTGTCCAGCAAGACTTATTTGTTCGTTATGAGGAGAGCGAATCTCGAGATCATAACATGCCTTGTTATCTTGTTGAGATACTTGTAGGATACGCAGATCCACTTGGCTTTGAGCGGTTAGCAATGTTACACCAAGAGTTAGACTAAGGATAAATGAAGCTATCGTTTTCATAAAAACATATTACGTTTTTTCATAATATCAAATATGATGCCAAGTTTATCTTATGATAAGATCATCATACTGGTTCACGGTAGTTGGAAGTAGGTCTTGTTTACTATTCTGGGTGGATATATCAACATATGCTCTGCCGTAACTAGATGTTACTTCTTCACGAGCAAATACTACTGCTATTTCTTCGTCAAAATCTTGTACTTCAAAACACATGGACGCCACTTTGATTCCTTCTGATGATATCGTTGTGCCCGATTGCTTTAAGTTAGAATGTACTATAGCAAAATTGATGAAGCCCAAATTACTCTCAAATTTTAAATCTCCTCTGCCACTTGCATCCACTCCTTCGACATGCTGCACTAAGCGCATCTGGTATAGACTTTCTGGTAATTCTGATTTGAGAGATTCCTCCTTGAGTTTGATATTATCAGCACCATAGTAGATTCTGTAATTCTGACTTGATAAACTATGATCTGTAGATCCCGGATCTGACATCTTTAAACTAACACATTGCTGACTTCCGGATTTCTCGGATTGTTCCAACTCTATGTTTATTTCTGTCTGACTAAATCCTACTGCCGTAAGTGCCATACAAGTTATCAGTGCTAATACTCTGAGTAATTTCTTTTTCATTTTATTCATTTTCATAAGAACTGCTACTCTTAATGACACTTGTAGTCTCTAAAAACCACTATTGAATAAAATATATCATTCATAGTCATTAAACTTTGAGAAAACAAAATCGAGATATATAAACAAATTCTAACACAAATATAGTAAATTATACATGATATATTATTCTAATATGTTAAAAGCACTCCCCCTCAATACAAAAAGTGCGTTAACATGTTGCCTTAGTGGTTAAGTAGGCGGTCTGGATTGATCTCGACAGAAGGTGTTGAAATCTTAAGCTAAGTCACAGAAATACTCAAAGTTTGCGGAGAGATATGCACGAAGGCGCATAATAGATTTGTCTTCAACCTTAGTATTAGAATGAACTGTTTAAAGAAGAAATCATTGAATAATGCTATATAGCCTGGAATTATAGATGCTAAATCAATATTTTAGTTACAATGAGCTTTACCATAATATCTGTGATCTCGGGTACTTCGCATCTAATCCCATGTAAGGACGAACCTCAAATATTTGTAGTTGCGCACATCATTCTTCTTATTTATGGGAATTGCGATGTTCGCCACAAGCCCTAAAGCATATATATGCAAAAGTTCCTAATTAACAATTGCACAATATAAATGATATGGAAAAACTAGTCATGTATGGAGCCGATTGGTGCCCTGATTGTCAACGTGCTAAAATGTTTCTCAAAAAGAACAACATCGATTATCTCTTTGTGGATGTAGATCTAGATCAAAAAGCAACAAATCTCGTACAGAAGATAAACGATGGTAAAAGAATAATACCTACGATTATTTTAGATGATAAATCCTATACAAACCCTCAAAATGATGTTCTATCAGCTATACTTGGTCTCAACCAAGAAATAGGAAGAGTGGTCGTCTATGGTGCAGACTGGTGTCCAGACTGTCAACGAGCAAAATCCTACCTCGAGGATAACAACATCAATTTTAAATATATAGAAGTAGACAAGCATAAATGGGCAGCGAAGAAAGTAGACGAAATCAATAATGGAAAGCGTATCATACCTACGATATTCATTAACGATATTAGTTATAGTAATCCTAATAATGAAGTCTTACAACAAGCACTGAGCATAGATGAAAAAAAGTCTACCAAATTATATGATACCCTAATCGTTGGTGCAGGAGCAGCAGGATTAACTACCGCGATCTATACTCAGCGCGACCGTTACGATAGTTTAGTCATCGACAAAAAGAACATCGGTGGAAATGCATACCTGACAGAAAAGATTGAAAATTATCCAGGCTTCACTGACATATCTGGGCCAAAGCTCATGGAAAAAATGTCCAATCAAGCTATGACCTACGGTGCAACTATTAAGACCGGTGTAGAATTACAAAATATAGAAAAGGTAGCTAATCACTTTACCATTACTACAAATATGGGAAAGTACAGATCGAAATCTATTGTTCTAGCTGTAGGTTCCACCTATCGCAAGCTAAATATCCCAGGTGAAGAGCAGCTCATAGGTGCTGGTATTCACTTCTGCGCGACATGCGATGGTGCTTTTTATAGAGATAGGGAAATCCTCATAATCGGTGGAGGCAATTCAGCTCTTGAAGAAGGCATATTCCTGGCAGGGTTCTGCAAGAAAGTTACGATTATCAATAGAACAGAATCATTTAAAGCATCAAAAACGTATGTCGAAAAGCTGAATTTTATTAAAAATATAGAAGTACATCACAATACGTTGTCATTGGAATTTCTGAGCGATGATAATGGCTTGTTTAGATCCCTTAGGGTTCAGGATAGATCAACTAAGAAAGAATCAGAGTTATCTGCAGATGGAGTATTTATATTCATTGGGCTGATTCCTAATACTAAATTCTTAGATGGATATATTGCTCTTAATGAAAAAGGGTTCATCAAAACAACACACATGGGCCAGACAAGTGTCGAGGGCATATTTGCAGCTGGAGACTGTAGGCAAGGTGCAATAGCCCAAGTCGCAGCAGCAACTGGTGAAGGGGTTTTAGCCAGTTATGGTGTTAAGAACTATTTAAAAAATAAGACGTAATACAGTCAGTCATCCCCATGTCTATACCATTGAGTGATTATAGCTCATAGAGGTGGATAGGTGTATCACTAAAAGTAATATGGGCTGTAAGACCTGAGTAAAAATTGAAGCAGCCCATTTTAGAACTAATGATTGCTGTATGAAGCAAAATCTCACCTTCAATAAATGTGGTTAAAAGGTCCTAACACACCACAAGTTTCAAATAATTGTTCTCTAATTTTAATTAAGTGTTGTCATATTCATCCTATTAACGGACATACATAAATACAATTAAGTATCAGCTATAAATTAGTGATACATAAATATCATTACTTATTGCAATGTTAAGTCAGCCAAATACACAGGGATATCTGGAAAATATTCGCCTGATTTGCTTAGAATCGATGCACTTTGTTTATCTCGGGATTATCGATCACTTGGTTTGTCCCATCAGCAAAATAGATCGATAACTTCTTCACAGCAGAATCATTACCAAGACCAAAAGACACAGTAGACGTTTGATCGCTTGCTAAACCTTCTCCTATTACATATGCATCTGAAAGCATCGAGCCATCTGACTTTTCTAACACAATTCTCGCACCTGCATTTTTAGCATTTTCCTTTAGTCTAACAGATAAGAAGTTCGCATCACCGCCTTTATTAATCAGGGCCTTGATCGGTCCATTGAGGTTAGCAAATATCATATCTGGATATCCATCTTGATTAAAATCACTTGACAATGGTGTGATCGCATAGTTCTTATTCACTGCATTTGCTTGATCTTCTACAGCTGCAAAAGTGCCATCTGGCCTCTGAACCAAGAATCGACCAGGGAGCTTAAAGAGTTTGTGCGGGGGAAAATCCACATAATTCTCAGCCACCACCAGATCTTGTCTGCCATCTAGGTTATAGTCTTCAAAAATGGCTCCCCATGAAAATTCAAAATCGGCAACCTTAGCAGATTTTGATACATCAGTGAATTTAAAATCACCATCATTACGGAATAAAATCCAATCTGAGATAAATACATCTTCTTCAGCTAAGTCACCTCTGGCCAGAAATGTAGGGACCGAAGTACCTGTATTAGAGAAAAAGAAATCAATATTACCATCACTATTATAATCGCCAACTGCAATGCCCATAGGGTATGCATACTTGCCAGTTGTCGGATTTGACATTTTAGTAAAGCTTGCACCCTCATTATTCTTATAAGTTCTTACTTCACCTGTATCATGAGCTACTACTAAATCTAGATACCCATCATTATCAATATCTACGAATACCCCCATGAACGTATTATGTACATAGGTCAATCCAAGGCTTTCTGTAGCATCTGTAAAAGTGCCATCACCATTATTCACCATCATCAAACTGGACGAACCATAGCCAAAATCTTTAAAGATTGTCTGACCTTCCATTTTGTTTAACTTGATATAATTGCTAACAAAAATATCAGCATGTCCATCTCTATTAATATCACCAAGAGTAACTGAAGCAGGCACCGATTTTTCATTCACTGGTATATTGAGGTTAGTTGCAGTAAATGCGCCCCCGTTATTCTTTAACCACAGAACTCCATAATCTCCCGCAAGCAAAAGGTCATTATTCCCATCGTTATCCAGATCAAATGAAGCAGCTCCAAAGGTTGTAGTATTCTCAGGTTTGTTAGGTAATTGTACCTGTGACGTAATATCTTCAAAGCCTCCGTCTACATATTTAAATATTGCATCTTCTTGAGTAACTCCACCACCTACAAATACTTCATCTACGCCATCATTATCAATATCAATCATGGCAGAGGCCATAAGGGGAAGTGATTTAGTATTATCAAATACATTATTAAAGTCAAAGGAGACTGACTCGAATACAGGTATTTCATTTTTAGGTACGCTATAATCACATCCATGAAAATCCTTGCCATAATTACTCTTAGGTACATCTTCTTCAGCACATGTGGCTGAAAATTTACCCCATTGAGTTTCTTGATAAGGATTTGAAGAATCAGATTTGAAGAATAATAATGCTGCTGCTACTACCAGTGCTATTAGCGCTAGCACACCAATTAATACTTTTTTCATAATTATGAGTTGATTTAAATTCTTATAAATGGTCTTTAGTCAAGTTGTACTTCGTGTTTATTAAGCTGAAATAATATTAGACTGAAGAATACAAAATGCGTTACGTTCATTGCTATCGGTGCTATTTGTACTCCCAATGGATTGAACCACACTAAAGAAGAAATAATAATTACCAGCAGCACAATTGGATTCAGAATGGCCAACCACTTCGGAAGACCTTGTCGATTCTTCAAAATAAGCATGACATAGATTACAGAAACAGCAGCAACCAACAACCTGAGCGCCCACACTAATATCTGATAATGATCTTCATATGATTGAAGGTAAAATGCATGATCAGCCGTACCCGCACTTCTTTGGAGTACTTCTGCAGCAAAATATCTAGATGACACCCAGACTCCTCCAATTGAAAAAGAAAGGACTCCTGTTATAAAGAGTAATCCAGAAAGCAAACTATTGCTTTTAGAGAAAAATTTCATTAGGCCATAGTATCCAGCGAAATATAATGGGGCTCCAAAAACAACGAAAAAATGACCTGTACTAGCTCGTTCCAAAGGGACGTCTTCTAACATAGAGACCTCTCCACCAGGTCCTCCTGGTAAGAAGTGTAACATATATTCTCCTATCCCTACGAGGATCGAGGCAAGTAGACCTAGGAGAAGCAAATTTTTAATGGAGAGAGTATTTCGCATTTTCTTGATTTTGACAAATTAGTATAGCACCTATAACAGTTATATTGTCATTCTGGTTTTTTCACTTACTGATTAACACACTTAAGACACATTGAATATTTGAGATGAGGTCATAGGAGAATGTTGAGACATTCTTATTAGGAGGATGTTGAATATATCACCTTGCATATTGTGTTCGTTGAATTTGACTAAGGGCTCATTGAGATAGGTTTGTAGATCTCTAACACTACCATAGATGCCCCTAATACTTGCCTTCATAGTCATGATAAATCGATGCATGGCACTAAATTTTTGCCTCCTTCTAAATTTTTTTGCGTGATATTCCAGCCTTTAGTTTTAACCTCGAACAAGGTCCCACCAATCCAGCCAATAATGATCTAGCCCACCATCTCTCCAAAACAATGACACTTAGCTTGACAACAGCAGATGAAAGTATACTGTTTACTAGTAGGTGTGCTAAGGTTGTAAACATGACTAAGGTGGAAATGTTTCTAACTTCTAATGCCTAAACATTGTTAATACCTACTAATTCTGTCCACACAGAAACAAGAGTCATGCCAGCAGCAACAAAAACAATCACTCGTGCCCTCGGCTTTTATGCTGACAACAAAATAGTCAAAATCACAACAGAAAGAATCGCTACCATCTGCTCTCGATCAATTTCAGCAATATAAGATATCCAAGGAGTTCATGTCGGGTAACTACACTGAATAGCATGATTAAAAAGTGTGTCTGTCAGCCCAAGCCATCATTTTATATAGTCGTATGTATAAATTTTGCCAATAAGCGACCTTCCTTCATTACTTATATACATTTTGCCTTCTGTATCAAAAGTGATTCCTTCAGGTTGAGAATGTATATCAGCATTTAAAAAATGGACACTTTCTAATTTCCCATTTTGATCACAAATGACCAATGATCGCCCGACAGATGAGAGAATATAAAATTGCTTGGATATAGGGTGTTTAGCTATCGCTGAAGGTGAAAAATGCTTGATTCTATCTTCCAGCTTCTTTCGTTTTGATTTAGAAACATTCATCTCCAATTCGTTAACTAACTCCTTCAGCTCCTTATCCTTGATTACAAATTTTGGTTCCCGATTAAAAATCTCTGCATCAATTTGATAAGTATAGAAAGCTTTGGAATGTTTTAGTTTATCATGATTCTTTAAATTGGGTGATCCTTTACAAGCTAGTATTAACTCTCCTCTGGCATCATCATATCCTATTCCTTCTACATCATTTGTGGTACTCAATGGCGTCTTTATGGTTTTTCCCACTTCCCCTGAAACAATATTAAAAGGATAGATATTACCATTTGATTTGAGTATATAGATGATATCTCCGACTGACTCTATCCCCTCATAATCTCCTTTTGAGCCAAAGTCATACTTCTTTTGAATCTTACATCTTTCTATGTCTAGAACATACAAGAATCCTTTTTCGTCATTCACAGTGACATGTAGCTTTCGGTGATGGTCATATCCCAGAGCTGATATTTCAATGAGCTCAGAGGGAAGGTTACACTCTTCAATAGGAGTTTCAAGATTGTATGGTATACTAAATTCAATAGAAGAGTCTTCTGATGTTTCAGATGATTTAAATATCTCTACATTAAGATACTCCTCTTCTAATAAATTAGAATTGACCTGTTTGCACGAGACAAAAAATAATTGAAAGATCATTCCAGTTGAAAAGATTACTATTAGGTTTCTTATACTCATTTGTATTATTCTGCTCAATTCTATTCTCGTGAGATTCCAGCAATGTTTATTCCTGTTAACTTATGCATTGTCCAATCAACTGTGCTGAGATAGTTTGATCATTATACATTTCTCCTCTTTATTGGAAGAGCACGTGGCATGCTGAAAACATAATTACTGAGCAGATAATACCGTATAAAAAGATTAAATAAGAAATTCTGATCAGTCGGTACTTCCTCGCCAAAACAACACCAAGCGCATGTATATCATTGATGATAGATGGATATAAGGTATCTCCCTTCTCCATTACTGCCATCACAGAACTCTTATAATCAACCAATGACATATCATGAAAGTCATCAAAAGTCATCAAATTCTTTTCTTCCTGATGCCCATTTAATTTTTGATTAGTAATAGATTTTGGCAAGGTTGCTACTATAGCATAGGAGATCGAAAGGATATTCGTGACCACTAACCCAGCCACAGCATATATCATATGCGGATCTTCATCCAGTTTAGTATAAAGAGTTCCTAATACCACAGAAATGATAATGGCATTAGCTGTGATCAAATATTAGCTTTTGTATCTACTATTTGAAGTCTCGAGTAAAGATTCTTAGATGCTAATCTAAACCATGTCTCTATTCCTCTTTCAGGCTTTCCTTCAGCTTTGAGCAATTTCTTTTTAAGCTTCTTGAGAGCTTCTTTATCCACGCCTAGTTCCTTACGCAAGGCTTTGTCTATAGCCTTGGATTCAGCTTTAGTATATTCTAATTCCATATGGATCTGTTATGATTCTATAATATTTTAAGTTTCTACCCTATCCCTAAACAGTTGAGATAATGAATTTTAAAATGCTAGAGACCCGCCTAGAGTAATCTGCGTGTCTTCGTCTCCTACAAAATAACCCACTCTGAAGCTGGCCAGACTGAGAGGAGAAAAATATAACCCTCCTCCAACTGAAGTATGCAATGAAGTGTCGTCAAAATCATCTTCATCAAAAAATGCTTTGCCATAGTCAAAAGATCCAAACACACCTATTGTTACAGGTACGGACCCTTTCCCCTCAAATATTTGCAATCTCAGATCAGTAGCGTGATATACTATACCTTCACCTCCAAATCTATTGGTCTTAAACCCTCTGAGTCTGGATGCATTTGACAAATAATTAGCATGAAAGAATTGGGTCTCACCAATAGTATATGTTGCCCCCATATTCATGGCTAAAACCACCTTATTGGATTGACTAAATGGAATGTACGTTATTAGTTCTGAGCCCAATGTGAGGTTGCTAAATTCTGAGTTATTTAAGTTCAATTTATAGTCACTGTTGACATTAAAAATAAAACCTCTATTAGGGAATGTCGGGCTATCAATTCTATGTATTTCATAGTTCACTCCGACGCCTACATATAAAGCGCTCTCAAAATCTACAGCGTCAATATTTGCTTCAGGTAAAAGGAAAAATCTAGGATCATCGTCTCCTTCACTTAATCGCATAAATTCTATGGAAGGATTAATAGTGAAAGATGATGACGAATTTAACTTTGTAACGATCCTAGGATTTACATCAATATGAGTACCTCTGACAATATGAAAAGTAGTACTCGAAGCTGATTCAATTTCTGAGAATTGCTCACCAAAGTTGATGTAATCATTACCTAATCCATAAAAGAATTGAGTAAATGCTGGACCTACGCCCTCTATGTCCAGTTCAAAATCTGCATTGCCAATGGCTTCTGGGAATATCCCTCTGTAATTAGCTACGAATGCACTATTCTTTGGAAAATATCCAAAAGATAAGTTGTGACTAGACTTAAATGGAGAGGAACGGAAACCCTGATTGATCCACCACACATTATATGCCAATCCCAGTCCTTCATCAGTATAGAAACTTAGAATCGGAAAATGAATCAATCTATTTTGCTTCCAATCTTTCCTATTATAACCTGTCACATCTTTTTCATCGCTGATTTTCGATTCATGCCTTCCTTCCACTGAGATGCCTTCTGGACGGTCATGCACCTCTACCCTGTTATTTGTCGTATTTTCGATTGTATCTTCTCCACTTCCACCTACGATAATAATCTTTGTACTATTAGTATTAGGGCCTTTGAGGATAAATTTGTCATCCTTTTTTAATCCAAATAGTCTGAGTTCATTCGTGATATTTCCGTCTATCATACCATCATAGAGCAAATCATTATCATCTTTATGTGAAACCGTAACATTCAATTTATTATTCGCCAGAAACTCTACAGTAAAAGTGTTTCTGGAGTTAGTCCCTGTGATAGCGACCTCCTTGAATATGTAATCATGAAATGCACCTGCATATTCTACAATTTTATCTCTTCGAGATTTTAACTTGCCGATGATTTCATCTCCATTAAGATTTTTAATTGATTCAGGCCATGCATTAAAAGCTTCTGTAATAACCTCGTCAGTCATCGCAGTCTGTAGCTGTTCAGCAATTGATATGAATTGTTCTCTAGATAACTTGTTGATAAAGCTTCTATCAAAATGCCGTGCATTAAATATCACCCCGTATAAAAAATCTATATCACTATCAAACTTCCTTAGTTGTGGACTGAAATAAGGTCGACTTGCTATGAAATCAAGGATTCCATCATTCTTGAAAAATACTTGATCCCTATCTCTTGGTATCGGACGATATATAGTTTTATCTCCATCTTCATAAGTGCCCCATCTCCATTGATCATCATGCCTGTCCCAATCTCCTATTAAAATGTCAAACAGTCTAGACTTCAACACCCACTCTTGATCTACCACATGCTTATGTCCTTTATTACTCAGGGTCTTTAAGAGCTTAAGTGTATTCACCGTTTTTTCTGTATTCCCATAGTCATCGTGAACATTGGTTACCCCACCTGGTCTTTCTTCAAAGAGATACAATCCCTCAGCATACTCGGTGTTATAATCTCCTAGTACTCTCTGATGGGGGACATACACTATTTGTGGATTTGCATGGTATATGCCAGCTGCTTCTGCCAAATGAGGTATTACTAAGGCTCCGTATGGATGTGATGCCGCAATACCATCTTGAACAACATTTTTCACAAACGTCTTTCTAAGTGCTGAAGGCACCACCTTCTCCACATCCTTATTAACAGATCTTAATACATATTGTACACCATCTGGATTTTCAAGTCTTAGTGATCTAGTTTGATATCCTCCTCCTTGTTGTATAGGTTTTAGACCGCCATGGGCCTCATCTAACCAAAGTACTGGCACCTCTACTTCTTCTTTCCATGCATCTCGGTAAAAATTACCTCTCAAGAATTTTTTCTTTCCATACCACTCAGAGGCAACAACTTTTTTAGTCTCGGAATATGCTGATTTGGGCTGATATATAGTGTCGTCATTATAATCCTCGATTACTTTCTTATGCATTAGTTTTCGATAAAGGAGCTCCAATTCTCGTGTAGTTTCATTAAGTCCATATATCTCCAACCATAGTTCAAAGTCTTTTGTATGAACTATTTTAGTAAATCCCTGAGTCATACTCGAGAATGTAGCTCCATCTCCTTTTCTAACATAATTTACTTTACTACCACTACCTGCTACAAGAAAGTGATTCTCACCCCTCTCGTGATATTGTAAGCTATTATCATGACCTGAAACAGTAATACAACCTGCACAGTTACGGATGCCTCCTAAATACGCTGCTCTATAGGCTTCATAGTCTGGATGACCAAACTGCTGAGGTCCTCCCATAATCTTTCGCACGCCTGTTATCAATGAACCAAGTACTGGTAACGGTAATAAATGATTGGCTACTGGATAATTCCCACCAACCTTCCCGTTGGCATATATAGGGTGATGTGATGCTACTACTATGTTCTTGCTTTTGTTAGATGCAACGATGTCATTCATAGCTGCAATGAATTCAACATTATTACTTATACCACATCCTGACTTTGACCCCTGATCAGAATTATCACTTTCTAACATCCATTGTGAATCCACTAAAACCAGAATCAGATCATCAGTTAACTCTATTACTTCAGGATCTCCACATCCACCACTTGGTCGCATTATGTCTCTATCAGTCACCACCTCTTCCAGAAAATGTTCAGTAGCATGTAAGTTGTCTATATTAATACTCGTACCATTAGACCATTCCGTTCTGCCAGGCGTAAAGAAAACTTTATCAGTTTTTTGAGCAAGCAGACCCAGGCAGTGACTAATGGCCTTTGATGTCATTTTAAACGATGCTGTTTCTTCATCAGGCAGCCCCGAAATTGCCATAGAGTTGCCTACAAAAACGACTGCTTGATCTTTGAAGTCAGGTCGCATCACAGCTTTGATTCGAGTGATGAGTTCATCGGGTCCTAAGGTATTTGATTCGAGTCCGAGATCGCCTACCATAAACAATTCAAAGTCTATGTTAGAATCATCGAAAGATTGTGATAGACCGTCCGAATTTTTGTAAAAATGATTGGTACTTCCACAAGAATATAGTAGAAGTATAAGGACCGTAATAGGTATGAGTTTAGCTGAGCTCTTCATATTGATAACTGTTCTTCAGATGATTTATTCGTACGTAAACACTGTAATAACACAAGTGTTGAACAAATCATGAATGATAGGTAACACATGGGAATACCAAAATCTCTCTTAGGGCATTTCATCACTCCCGTTATATTGCCAATAGTGCTCACTTGTCCAGTCTTTATTGACA
>CAZFWJ010000064.1:0-19045 GCA_964522505.1 uncultured Saprospiraceae bacterium | reverse complement strand
ACGTACGGTTCTGTGAGAGGTTTGGGGGTGCAATTCCCCCTTACCTACTCGTCAAAGTGAAGTTAATTGTGTTCAAAAATCATAGAACGATCAAGGGATAGGTGGCTTTACGGTCTCCAAAAACATTCGATTTTCCAGCAATCTTGGGCATCGATTTTTCTCAATTCTTCTAGAACTGCGAAATATTCAGACTCTGAGAATTTAGTCCATCAAAGGCTTTTAATAGAAAAGTTGCTGTATTGTTCTTTAATGTTCTTGAGTAATATTCGATCAATAGGGGGATGCGATACTTTTGCTAAATCGCTGTCTACATCTCGTAGAAGCACATACACTTTTATATATATGGCAATGATCTTTGCTACTCGCCCGTAAGACGTTAATTTTCTTGTAGAAGCTTCAAGCTCTCTTATGAGATCATGTGATAATGTTCTGTGAAGAGAATCATATTCCGAAGCGCTTATTTTTTTATGGCGAAATGAATCTATTTTTTCCTGAAGGCCTATTTCCCTTATAGCTTGACTAATATTGGTCGTTGTAGTGAATCCTCGTTGTGCAGCTCTTGCGGATGCCCAGACAGCAAATCTATGGGCATGTTCATCAATAGTGTAGTTCTCTAGATTCAAGTTCAGTTGTTGTGGTATTTGAAACCCAAAGGACGCTACATCACCTCGTTTGTTGCAACACTGTTGTAACAGAACTATTCAATGAATTTCAGCATTAAAAATAAAGCCCGTAAACTTTTGGTTTACAGGCTTTTATAAGTAGCGTGAGGGCGGCTTGAACGCCCGACCTCAGGATTATGAATCCTGCGCTCTAACCAGCTGAGCTACCACGCCATGTCAATAAGATTAGCGAAGCGCCGGTCCCAAGATTTGTGAGGGAAGCTTCTACGCCGTTCTTAATTGGGCGCAAATATATATCAAAATCAATTCTTAAGGATACTTAGTCTATCTTAACCCCATGATTTTTCCGATTGGAGATACTAACGTTGAGGGCGGCTTTAAACCATACTTTAGTTATTCCCTAATTGTGCTGAATATTGGGATCTTTTTATTGCAAATTGCTACTCCCGGTCAACTTGTCTGTGAGTTTGCGACCATCCCATTAGAGGTATCAGAGGGCAACCGATTATTCACGCTTTTCACCAGTATGTTTTTGCATGGCGGGTGGATGCATCTTATTGGCAACATGATGTTCCTATGGATATTTGCGGATAATATCGAGGCAGTCATAGGTAATAAGAGCTTTATCATCTTCTATATCGCCGGAGGCTTGTTTTCTGCAGCAGCTCATGCTGGGATAGATCTATGGACTGGTTCTGGTGGTGCTTTAGCAGGTTGTTGTATGCCATGTACTGTTGCTGATGGCTGCGAGACGGCCGCAACTTATTGTGCTGGATCCATACCGTCTTTGGGAGCGAGTGGTGCCATTGCCGCTGTGATGGGCGCATATATAGTGATGTTCCCCAAGTCTCGGATTAAGGTACTGTTCTTTATCATGGTGTTTGAGATCTCTGCTATCTACTTCTTGGGCTTCTGGTTTGCAGAGCAGTTTTTCTCAGGAATAGGTGCAATTGGGCCAATGGCAGAAACCGGTGGTGGTGTCGCTTGGTGGGCACATATAGGTGGATTTGTCTTCGGCTTAGTATTTGGTTTTATGAATAAGGATAAAGCACCAGTGGTACAAGCACGAGTTAATTCTTAAAAATATTTCAAAGGTCTTTTATCATCCCTCATTTAGTGTTACTTTTGCAATCCTTTTTAAAAATCAGACAATGCAGGTCGTTCAGGTAACTACACAAGACAGAACAGATTTAGGTAAGAAAGCTACTAAAGCGCTTAGACAATCTGGCAGCATTCCAGCTGTGGTTTATAGTAAAGATGGTGTAACACACTTCTCTACTACTCATGGTGCTGTTAAGAAGTTAATATATACGCCTGATTTTAAGATGGCCGAGCTACAGTTAGCTGGAGGAACTAAGAAAGCCTTGATCAAGGATATAGACTTTCATCCTGTAACTGAAGCGATCATGCACATTGATTTTATCGAGCTTATTCCTAATCACCCCGTAAAGGCAAGCATCCCAGTAAAATTCAAAGGTGTGTCACCTGGTGTTAAGGCTGGTGGTAAGTTGATTTCAGGTCTTAGAACCGTCAAGGTTAAGGCAACACCTGAGACTCTTGTTGATGAGCTATTCGTAGACATCAGTTCTTTAGAACTGTCAGAGGCAGTGCGAGTTAAGGACTTAGAAGTACCTGAAGGATTAACTGTTGAGGTAGATCCTGCTATTCCAATCGCTATCGTCGAGGTGCCAAGAGCGCTTAAAGGTGATGATGGAGAAGACGAAGAAGGAGGTGCTGAAGAAGCTGCTGCTGAAGGCGGTGAAGAGGGTGAAACTCCTGCACAAGGATAAGCAAGCCTATCACTTATTCACAATTGTCATCTTGGACGATTATTGCAATCGTCGCATTTACGGTCTCTTGTTCGAGCAGCAAAGAGTTAGTAGATGATTCTCACACTTATGATTTGGGAAAGCAGATTGTCAATTCTGCAAGATCTGAGATTGGTTCGAAGTACAAGTATGCCAGTCGAGGTCCTAAGTCATTTGATTGCTCTGGTCTTGTGGAGTATGTATATGACCAGCACGATATCAACGTAAGTGGTTCTGCCGCAGCGATGTCTTCATTAGGTCGCTCAGTTAATATAGAAGATGCTCAGCCGGGCGATTTGGTGTTCTATAAGAAGGGAGACCGAGTATTTCATGTATCAATCATATCTGAGGTAAATGCTCGTGAGATTCATGTCGTCCATAGTACTTCTTCTCGAGGTGTTATTGAGGAGGATATTAGGTCGTCGACCTACTGGTCGAATAAGATCTATAAAGTAATATCTTTGGCGTCCCTGAACCACTAATAACTAAGATGAGCTTGTTAGATTATATTAGATCATTATTTAGTACTAAAAGCAATAGCGTGAGAACAAATGTCATTTTGTTTGGCCCTCCAGGATCTGGTAAAGGAACCCAAGCGAAGATGCTAGAAAAGAAATTTGGGTTGGTTCAAGTATCCACAGGAGACTTGTTTAGATATGAATTGGGGAATAACACACCCTTGGGCCAGGAAGCTCGATCATATATGGACAAGGGGCAGTTAGTGCCTGATGCAGTCACGGTAGGCATGCTAAAAAATAAGATTAGTCAATTTCCTGATAGCAAAGGATTCATCTTTGATGGATTTCCGAGGACCATCCCTCAGGCAGAAGCATTAGACTCCTTATTGGCTGAGTCAGGCGAACGAGTAAACACGCTTATCTCATTGGACGTGGATGATGACGAGATCGTTATACGATTGTTAGAAAGAGGAAAGACTTCAGG
This sequence comes from uncultured Saprospiraceae bacterium, assembly GCA_964522505.1. Lineage (GTDB taxonomy): Bacteria > Bacteroidota > Bacteroidia > Chitinophagales > Saprospiraceae > GYS-P2D. The sequence continues at coordinate 15,672 of CAZFWJ010000064.1, read as the reverse complement.
AAGGGCAGATGATGCCAATGAAGAAGTAATACGTAAGAGGATCGCGGTCTATAAGTCAGAAACAGAACCAGTGTACAACTACTATAAGCAACAAGACCTATCCACAAAAATTGCTGGTGTAGGAACTATCGATGAGATCAATAATCGACTCAATGAGTTGATACAGTCCATCTCATAATTTGTCTGAGCGGAATTTTGTAGACTTCGTAAAGATTTGTTGCCGCTCTGGCAATGGAGGCGCTGGCAGTAGTCACTTCTTTAGAGATCGACTGCAGCCACGTGGCGGCCCTGATGGTGGAGATGGTGGCAGAGGTGGTGACATCATCGTCAGAGCCAATCCTCAGCTATGGACGCTACTACACTTAAAGTATCGTAAGCATATCATTGGTGGACATGGCGAGGTAGGTGGGGCGTCGAGAAAATCAGGATCAAGTGGTAAGGATATCATCATCGAAGTGCCGCTTGGCACAGTAGCAAAGGATGCTGAGACGGGAGAAGTACATTTTGAAGTTGTAGAACCAGATCAGAGCTATATCCTAGTTGCTGGAGGTAAAGGAGGCTTGGGCAATTCTAACTTCAAGTCATCGACGAATCAATCTCCCCGATATGCTCAACCTGGGATACCAGGTTCTGAAGAATGGAAAATTCTCGAGCTTAAGGTACTTGCCGATGTCGGCCTGGTGGGATTTCCTAATGCGGGTAAGTCAACCTTGCTTTCTGTAGTCAGCGCCGCTAAACCTAAGATAGCCAACTATCCTTTCACCACCTTAGTTCCCAACCTTGGGATCGTCTCATATCGAGACAGTCGATCATTTGTTATGGCAGATATACCTGGAATAATCGAGCAGGCACATGAGGGGAAGGGTCTCGGGCATAGATTCTTGAGACACATAGAAAGAAACAGCCTCTTGTTGTTTCTGGTTTCTGCAGAGAGTGATAGTATCCGTGAGCAATATCAAGTCCTACTGAGGGAATTGGAACTGTATAATCCTGAACTGCTTTTTAAGCCAAGATTGTTAGGAGTGTCTAAAGCTGACTTAATAGATGAGGAACTTAAAGAGCTGATGATGGAAGATCTTCCTGAGGATATTCCAGTGCACTTCTTTTCTTCAGTTACAGGGCAAGGAGTTGATACGCTCAAGGATATGATCTGGCAGGGGATTAACGATCAATAGGGGATAAACCTAAATCTTCTTATCAACGCTATCCACAGCACTGGAAAATTGAGCCCAAAATTCTGTAAACAGATCTTTTAATCCATCGATAACCCAACCACCATCTCTATTGACTGCCACTAAATGACTGTAGAGTGTGCTTTTCTCTGTGTAATCTACAGTTAGTATATTTTGATTAGATAGAAATACGATCAATCCTCCCATCAGAAAAGCTACTACAAATCCCAAAAGTGCTCCTCCGGCCAACTGATTAATAATGTTCAGATTAGCTGACTTGAGGATTCCTTCCATCTGCTTACCTATGAATCTAAGGACGAAGAGTACGACTAAAAAAACCAATATTAGACTGATCCACGGAGCAAAGGCTCCGACATTTACCGCTTCCTGAAGGTGTGGAGTAAGGGCTGGAGAAAACTTCAATGCTATAACAGCGCCAACAACTATCGATAGCGTGTCGACAACTGTTCCTATCAATCCATTGGTAAATCCTCGGTAAAATGCATATGATATAATAAGAGCAGAAATGATATCTATAGCCATGGCCAGTATAATTGCTTCAAAAATAAGCTAATTACCAAGATCGAGAAGAGACCCTCTACATTAGTTAGACCTCTTTATTACATTTGTAAATTATATAAGTTGTTGATATTCTGACCACAATGAATGTCAATAACAGATAATTTGTTTTTATATAGACCCAGCACGCCATGGCAGAAGTACAATATACCGAAGACAACATCAAATCCCTCGACTGGAAGGAGCACATCAGACTGCGTCCTGGGATGTATATTGGGAAGTTAGGTGACGGCTCTGCTCAAGATGATGGTATATATGTCCTACTTAAGGAGATCGTCGATAATTCAATCGATGAGTACGTTATGGGCCATGGTAAGGAGATCTTTATCTCTGTAAAGGAGGGACAGGCTTCTATCAGAGACTATGGTCGTGGTATTCCACTGGGAAAAGTTATTGATTGTGTTTCTAAGATTAATACTGGTGGGAAATATGACTCAAAAGCATTTAAAAAATCAGTGGGTCTTAATGGAGTCGGAACTAAAGCTGTAAATGCCTTGTCAAGCCATTTCATTGTACAGGCCATCCGTGATGGCAAGTCCAAGGTAGCAGAGTTTGAGCACGGCGTTCTTGTCAAAGACCATAAAATCAGTAAGACGACAGAGGGCAACGGAACTATTATGACGTTCTATCCGGATGTGGAAATATTCAAGAACTATAAGTTTAGATCTGAGTATATAGAAAATCAGCTTTGGAACTATGCCTATCTTAATGCTGGATTAAAAATTCATTTCAATAATAAAACGCTCTATAGTAAAGATGGTCTGCTCGACCTCCTAAAGAATAAGACTAAGCCGGAGCAATTGCGCTATCCAATCATACATCTCATCGGAGAAGATATCGAGCTTGCGATAACTCATGGCAATCAATATGGCGAAGAGTACTATTCCTTTGTCAATGGTCAGAATACAACACAGGGAGGAACTCACTTAGCAGCTTTTAGAGAAGCGATAGTAAAGACGATACGGGATCATTATGGCAAGAGCTATGATGCTCGTGATATACAGACCTCCATCATCGGTGCTATCTCTGTGCGTGTAGAAGAACCAGTGTTTGAATCACAGACGAAGACAAAATTAGGATCACAGACGATTGGACCTGATGGGCCTACATTACGGACATTCGTCATGGATTTTGTAAAGTCAAGGTTGGATAATTTTCTTCATAAAAATCCTGATACGGCTAAAGCCATACAGAAGCGAATACAACAATCGGAGCGAGAAAGGAAAGAGATTTCTGGTATCAAAAAGCTCGCAAACGAGAGAGCTAAGAAGGCAAACCTCCACAATAAAAAATTACGTGATTGCAGAGTGCATTATAGTGATAAACGAGGAGATGAGGAATTAAAGTTGAACTCAAGCATATTTATCACGGAGGGGGATTCAGCCAGTGGATCGATCACTAAGGCACGGAATGTTAAGACCCAAGCAGTGTTTAGCTTAAGGGGTAAGCCTCTCAATTGCTATAACATGACCAAGAAAGTGGTCTATCAGAATGAGGAGTTTAATCTATTGCAGCATGCATTGAATATAGAGGACGGCCTTGATGGATTGCGATATAACAAAGTGATCATAGCTACTGATGCCGATGTAGATGGCATGCATATCAGACTCTTGCTACTTACTTTTTTCCTACAATTCTTTCCAGATATTGTAAAGCAAGGGCACCTATACATACTTGAGACGCCACTATTCAGAGTGCGAGATAAGAAGAAGACTTTCTACTGCTATAGCGAAGAAGAAAAGGCTGCAGCGATTAAGGAACTGCGAGGTAAAGCGGAAATCACCCGCTTTAAGGGCTTGGGCGAGATATCGCCATCTGAGTTTGAAGATTTCATCGGAGAAAATATCAAGCTCGAGCCAGTGTACCTTTCTCCTACTTCTGATATCACGGAAATCTTAAGTTATTACATGGGCAAGAATACACCGCAGCGTCAAGACTTTATCATTAATAATCTTAAGGTAGAGTTACTAGATGTGGACGGTGATGACATAGCAGATGTAGAAGAACAAGTTGCGGCTTAATCTTCAGAGAACTGCCACTTTGTCTGACACAATTATCGATAGTCTGACACAATTTCGATTTAGGGTGCTATTTATGCCCTTGGTTCATTTGTTGATGTATACTTGAGGCATATCAGAATATGAGAAAGAACAGATTTATACTAGGTAATGTCGATGATGATGGAGATTTTTCTCCGTTGATATCTTTGGATAATGATGAGTCTGTTGATAAAGACAGCATCCCTAAAATTGTTCCTGTCTTAGCGTTGAAAAATACGGTACTCTTTCCAGGAGTAGTTATTCCGATTACGATCGGTCGGGATAAATCAATTAAGGCGGTACGCAGGGCATATGACAAAGACAAATTTATTACAGTACATAGCCAAAAGGAAATCAAGAACGAAGATCCTGAAGCGGACGATTTATATCAGGTCGGGTGCATGGCTAAGATCGTGAAAATGATCAAAATGCCAGATGGAAGCACCACCGCTATATTACAAGGAAAAATCCGTTCTGAACTCGTAGGACTAACCAAGTTTGAACCTTACTTAGAGGGTGAGATCGAGCTCATACAGGATGACATTGACGTCAATAAGATGGAAATTGATGCGACCATGTCTTCTGTTAAAGATCTGGCAAGAAAAATCATTGAATTATCTCCTCAGATCCCAAGTGAGGCTGCGGCTATGTTGGACAATATGAAGAACAAGTCCTTCTTGATCAATTTCATTGCTTCTAACTTAAATGCTGAAGTCACCGAAAAGCAAGAGGTTCTTGAGATTGATAATATCACCAAACGGGCCAAGAAGGTATTAGCGCGGTTAGATGCTCAATTTCAGCTGCTCGAGCTGAGAACCAAGATTGAAAGTAAGGTACGTACTGATATCGAAAAGCAACAAAGAGACTATTTCCTCAATCAGCAGCTCAAGACGATTCAAGAGGAGCTAGGTCAAAATCCTCAGCAAGAGCAGGTAAACAACCTTGCCAAGAGAGCCAAGAAGAAAAAATGGCCCGATCATGCCAAAGAGCAGTTTTTAAAAGAGCTGAATAAGGTAAAAAGGATCAATCCTCAAGTGGCGGAGTATTCTGTTACTCTCAATTACTTGGAGATGATGATTGACCTACCCTGGCATACTTATACTAAGGACAATTTTGATCTCAAGCGAGTCAGGAAGGTACTAGACAAGGATCACTATGGTCTCGAGAAGGTCAAGGATCGCATCATTGAACATCTCGCAGTACTCAAACTTAAAGGTGACATGAAGGCACCGATTATATGTCTTGTTGGTCCTCCAGGCGTAGGTAAAACCTCATTAGGTAAATCAATTGCACGGGCATTGAAGAGGAACTTTATTAGGATGTCACTTGGTGGACTGAATGATGAGTCAGAGATCCGAGGACATCGTAAGACATATATCGGTGCGATGCCTGGTCGTATCATTAAATCACTAAAGAAGGTCGGATCTTCTAATCCAGTTTTTATTCTTGATGAAATCGACAAGATGGGTAAGAACTTTAGAGGAGATCCTTCTTCGGCATTGCTTGAAGTATTGGATCCTGAACAGAACTCCACATTTCACGATAATTACTTAGAGCTGGAATATGATCTCAGTAAGATCATGTTTATAGCCACGGCCAACTCATTGAGTAGTATACAGCCTGCGCTCTTAGACCGTATGGAGATCATCAACATCAGCGGCTATAGTACTGAAGAAAAAATCACCATTGCTAACAAGCACCTGATCCCTCATCAACGTCAAGATCATGGCTTAGCGGCAAGTCAAGTCAAAATAAGTAAGGCAGTAATCTCTCAAGTCATACAGGACTACACTAGAGAGTCAGGAGTAAGATCCCTCAATCGTCAGATAGCGGGAGTAATGCGTCATGTGGCTAAGCGGGTAGCAGTGGATGAAGAAAAGAGTGTTACCATAAAGACAGACCTTCTTGAAGACATCTTAGGTCCTACAAAGTATTCTAACGAGAAATATGCTAATACGAAACTATCAGGGGTAGCCATAGGTTTAGCATGGACAAGAGTTGGCGGAGACATGCTCTATATCGAGGCGAGCCTTAATAAAGGTAAGGGCAAACTTACGCTCACGGGTAACCTGGGAGACGTGATGAAAGAGTCTGCGACGACAGCCCTGAGCTATATCAAAGCCAATGCTAAGAGACTTGGGGTTGATCCAGAACTCTTCGAAAAGAATGACGTCCACATCCACGTACCTGAAGGAGCAATTCCGAAGGATGGTCCAAGTGCAGGGATAACCATGATGACTGCCCTAACATCGGCTTTTCTCAATCGACCGGTCAAACCATATCTTGCTATGACTGGTGAAATAACCTTACGTGGTAAGGTTTTACCTGTAGGTGGAATAAAGGAGAAAATCCTCGCAGCTAAGCGATCTGGTATAAAAAAGATTATCTTATGTGCTGAAAACGAAAAGCACATACGCCAGATCCCTGAAGAATATCTTAAGAATGTTTCCTTTACATACGTGACAGATATGACTGAGGTATTGGAAATAGCACTGAGTTAAAGCGCTGTTAAATGACGAGTGCTGTCGCTTGAACAATCCACATAAAAGTTCATTAATCATATCTTTAGACTCTTATTGGCAGAGAAATGCACAAAATAACTGTAGCTATATTCGGAATATTGATGTTGTTGGGGGCTACCCAACTATTGGCCCAAACTGAAGTAATACAGTTTTCTGGTCGTGTAGTTACTACAGAGAACAATAAGATCGAGAAGCTTATCTATGCCAACGTTGCTGTCAAGGATACGCCAAGGGGAACGACGACGGGTATTGATGGTTTTTTCTCACTTGCTGTAGGCAAAGGAGAGACTGTAATTTTCAGTACGATCGGATATGAGACTCAAGAATATGTTATACCTAATGATATCGAGGGAAATCTTTATTCTAAGGATATTATCATGCAGAAGGATACATTGTTCTTGCCTGAAGCCTTCATTCACCCTTGGCCAGATAAAGATTATTTCAAGATAGAGTTTCTGGCACTAGAGGTTGACAATAGATTAGAAGATATAGTTGCTGAAAACTTGTCTCCAGAGAGGCTTGAAGCACTCAGACAAATTCTTCCCGTAGATGGTGGTGAGGTCAGTAAGCTTGAATTAAGACAGGCTACAGAGGCGTACTACTACAATGGTCAGTTTAGACCACAGAATATTTTCAATCCGCTCTCCTGGAAGAAATTTATAGATTCCATTAAGAATGGAGATTTCAAAAAGAAAGACAGTAAATAAGAGCAAGTCCTTCTTTCGAACTCAGAGTTGTCAAAAGAGTAATTGTATGTCTCCACTATTCTCCGAGATAGATGGATTAGTACTTATTTGTTAGAGCTATTTCTATTTTTGTGGCGATTTAATCAGATCATCATGAAGGTTACCGAATATTTTGAAAAGAGCAACGGCAGAACGTTGGTTTCATTTGAGGTGCTACCACCTTTAAAAGGTGGTGGAATGGATAGCATTTTCAATACGTTGGATCCGCTGATGGAATTCAAACCGCCTTTCGTTGATGTGACCTATCACCGTGAAGAGTTTATTTATAACCAACGTGATAGCGGCTACTATGAAAAGATAGCCATTCGAAAAAGACCAGGTACTGTAGGGATTTGTGCGGCAATGATGCACAGGTATGGTATAGATGCTGTGCCACATCTATTATGCGGAGGATTTAGTAAGGAAGAGACGGAGAATGCCTTGATCGATCTGAATTTTCTAAACATCAACAATGTTCTTGCACTTCGAGGAGATGCTCGGCGATTTGAAGATAAGTTTGTGCCTCAGGAAGGAGGACATGCCAATGCTCTTGGTTTAGTGAAGCAGATTCAGCAGATGAACAATGGCGCTTACCTTGACAAGGGTATTGATAATGGTGCTAAGACTGATTTTTGCATTGGTATAGCAGGATACCCAGAGAAGCATTTTGAATCACCAAATTTCGAACTCGATCTTGAGTATACCAAACAGAAAATTGAAGCTGGTGCTTCATACATTGTAACGCAGATGTTTTTTGACAATGCGAAGTACTTTGAGTATGTTGATAAATGTAGGGCTCACGGCATAAATGTGCCTATAGTTCCAGGCCTAAAGCCATTGACTAAGAAGTACCAACTGAATAGTATCCCAAGAAGATTTTATATCAACCTCCCTGAAGCCCTAGCTCTTGAAGTCTCTAAGGCTAAGAACAGCGCTGCAGTGAAGGAAATTGGTATTGAGTGGGCCGTAGAACAATGTAAAGAGCTCAAAGAGAAGAACGTCCCATGCCTTCATTTCTATACTATGGGTGATTGGGAAACCTCAAAAAGGATCATCGAACAAGTTCTATAGAGGTCGCGAGCAGCACAACTGACTTCATATTCGTCCTATTCTTGATCGTGACAATTGCTATTAGAGAGGTTTATTGTTATTTTTAATGTGATGGATATCTTATTAGGACTAGAACAGAAGGGAGATTATCTCTCCGCCGCAGCTCGAAATGAGCGCTGGGCTCAAGAAGTTCTGTACAAGAAGTACTACCCTACCATGATGTCCATATGCCTGAGATATGCTGATCATAGAGAGGATGCCTTAGACATACTACACGAGGGATTCATTAAGGTCTTTAAGAATATTAATAAGTTCAACAGTGGTACTTCATTCGATGCTTGGATAAAGAGAGTAATGGTGAATACCGCCATCGATTCTTATCGTAAGAAAAAAAGAAGAAGAACTGAAGATCTTGATTCTGTGTATCATGTATCGTCTCCCGATGCTGGAGTTATTAGCCAGTTGCAGACTAAAGATATTCTGAACTGTTTGCAGAAGCTTTCACCATCATATCGGGCTGTTTTCAATCTTTATATTATTGAAGGATATTCACATAAAGATATTGCGGAAAAGCTTAATATCTCTGAGAGTACGTCAAGATCAAATCTAGTAAAAGCTCGATCTAAGATGAGAGTATTGTTGATAGCAATGAGTGAGGAGTATGATAGAAGATGATCTTGATGACATTATAAAAAACAGATTGCAGGGACATGAGGAAAACTACGACGCTAACTCATGGTCTAGTCTATTGGAGAAAATGGATAGGATTGACCTGAATAATGAAGAGTCTTTTGATGAAGTCGTCAAAGAAAAACTGACAAAGCATCAAGAACAATACGATCAAGCTTCATGGACGCAGCTGTCATCTAAAATGGATAAAATTAATGCGTCAGCAGAAGGTGCGGAGGCAAACGAAATCAAAAAGAAGCTAGAAACTCACGAAGAATCGGTAATTGAGAGCCACTGGCAGATACTTAAGGCGGAACTAGAAGCCTTAGAACATAGACGATACAGGCTATGGGTTACGAAGTCAATAGAAGCAGTAATCATTTTACTACTGTTGTGGACATTCACCAACTTCAGTCCAATATTCGCTCCGGAGCAAATAGAACCGGCTTCGATTCCGTCAGATTATGTGCTTGATGAGTCATATGATTCTGAGGAATTTTGGGAGAGCAGTAAGGCATTATCATCTTTTGATGAAAAAATAGCTGATCGGTCTTCTGGAAATGTTGTTAATGGAAGAGATAAAGCAATAGTAGAAAACAATATTAACAGTACAAACGAAAATGGCTTTGATGCTATAATCGAAGATATCATTGGCTCTTCTATTGGTAATTTACCGAGCGGATTAGTCTCGAATGGTAATCTTATTAATCAGGTGAGAGTTGAGATAAGCTCTGATGATATTCATCTGAGCGAGATAGCGACAACAGCACGACTCGACAACAGTAATAGCGATCTGGTACTATTGGATATTGGAATGATTCATCCATTTGATGTTTCATTGAATCATGAACATCCTACATCTGATTTGACCTTAGTTGATCAAACGGAGGACAAGTCATATCGACATAAAAACGATGGATGGTGGTTTGGAGCTAATTACTCAGCGGATATTAATCTTATTAACTCAGGATTTAATCTTGGTTTTGTTACCTCTCAGTTGAGTTCAGGCCTTTTAGGTCATACTGGTGGATTGTCTCTATCGTTTCAAAAAGGAATCGTTGAGATACAATCTGGATTTAGATTGTCCACAAAGGCGCATTCTCCTGGTCTGCTGAGATCCTTTACACAAGCGAGTGATTTGTCTGTTCTTGAACATAATCTAGAGCTAATAGAATTTACTCAAGCTCAAATACCTCTTGTTGTCAAGTTACATGCGCTTAATTCTTCAAGGAGTCATATTTATGGTTTTGTAGGAGTGTCGGGGAATACGATTTTGGGGTATGACTTTACTATTGAGAAGACCGTACAGTCTTCTGCTCGGGTGCGACCTACAGATCTAGATGCAACTGTAGTGGACCTGACAGACTTGCCAGAGGGATTTGCTGAAGGAGGCCAAATTCGGTATAACACGAACTTTACTGGAGTAATAGGATTCGGTGTTGAATCAAGTATAGGGGATAAGGTAAGCTTCTTCGTGCAACCTCAATATCAACATCAGTTTGGCGGAGTGCTTAACAACTACGTAAGTCGCATAGGAACGATTAGCGTCGAAACAGGAGTTAAGTTAAAATTCTAAATCTACGAGGCAGATCCATATGCCAAAGACTTCTTTTGCTCCTTAAACAGTACGTGCCACTTCTTCCATCCAACTATTGCTAAAATCGCATAGATCGCATAGAGTATAGAGATAAGCGGGGCACCTCGCTCGAAATATAAATAAACACAGGCGATATCTATAGCGATCCAATATGGCCATGTATCTATAAATTTATATACCATCAAGCAAGTCGCAAGAATAGCAAGTATAGACGTGAATCCATCAAGATAGGGGAACGCCGCTATTGAATTAAGATCCATGATGTATCCGGTCGGAATCGCCACAAGAGTGACAAGAACAATATAGCTGAGATTTTTAGGTATAGTGAGTTTGCTGATTCTGAGCTCAGTGTTCTTATTCCCACCAATTAACCATATATATAAACCGCAGATAGCTATAAGTGCATAGAATATCTGTATGACACCGTCGAAGTAGAGCCTGAGATTTATGAAATCTTCACAGGCGATAGCGATAGCACTTATGGCGCTATATATCCAACACTGATTTTTGTTGTAGGCCGCAAATAGGACATATAAAATGCCAAAGGAAAATCCTACCCACTGATATATGCTAATAGCCTGCATGTCGAACATCCACTAACATATTCATTTTTATAAAAATGTCATCAATTATCTGCTAAGACAACGTCTACATCAAACTTTGCTTCAACTACGATTGGATTAGTATTAGCAATGATATCGATGGTTTTAGTATAAGGGCCCTCCATATCATGTGTATCAAGAACGGCGATGATTGTACCAGTTTCACCTGGTGCAATAACCTCCTGCGGCCAACTGATGTCAGTACACTTACAAGCAGTTACTAGATCTATCACGAGATCAGCATCTCCAGTATTTTCAAACTCAAATGTGATCGTCTTTTTATCTCCTTGGACTACTTGTCCAATATTGATGTTACTCTCTTTAAAACTGATGACAGGCACCTTGTCAAATTTTAAGATACTTTGTTTACTGCCATTATAGCTCCCGTCCTTATTTATCTGACGCTTGATCTGTATAGTTTGAGGGCCTTCTAATATCTTGAACTCTGTGCGTCTATTGAATCTGTGCTCGTCATCAGTACATCTCACTCCGTTCACACAACGATTTAGGATCACAGATTCTCCGTATCCTACCGCTTTAATTCTGTCTTCAGCTACGCCCTTATCGGTTAACCAGTTCTTGGCCGACTGTGCTCTTTTCTGACTGAGGTCTTCGTTGTAAGGCTTAGTACCACGACTATCTGTATGTGAGGATAGTTCGATGACCATGTCGCCATACTCATTCATTAATTCGAGTATGCTATTCAGGTCCAACTCAGCGTCAGGGAGGATGTCCCACTTCTCGTAATCATAGTAGATATTATTGAGCCTGATTGCTTCATTGATAGTGACTGTTTCGAGTGTGTATTCAGGTAGTTCTGGCTCAAGTACGACTGGAGGCTCCTTCTCCAAGATTACTTTTTTACGAATTTGCTTATCGCCTATAATGCCGTTGGTTGTTACTTCTGTAGTATCTGATATATATCCTTCTTTGGAAGTAATTACACGATACTTCCTATCTACGTCAAGGGGAAAATTAAATCTGAATTCGTCTGGTAGCGTCTGCGAGTCGAACTCCTCAATAGTGAGATCTTCCAAATCAACTGTTGCTCCCTTTAACTGCTTCTCTTTGCCCTCTAATACTTCTCCGACACCGACGAGGAGATCTATGTTAAGTTGCCTAACGGAGAATGAGTAGATGTCATAACAGCAAGTTTCACTTTTGAGCTTTTTCTTCTTATCGTCTGGACGATTGGATACCAGATATCCCTGAGTACCATCTGCCGTATATGAGATTGAGTAATCGTCAAATCGACTGTTGAAGCGATTACCTAAGTTTTCTGGATTAGACCATGTTCTGCCATCCCACGAGCTCTTATAGATATCCAGATTTCCCATGCCTGGTAATGCGGAGGTGCTAAAGTAGAGTTCTCCGTCGTAATAGTGTGGAGACAAGTCGTCTTCTGCAGTATTTATTGTGCTTCCCAGATTTACTGGTGCGCCAAATCCTGCCCCATTAACTGGTGCATAGTAGATATCATATCCACCAAGACCACCCTCGGCATCAGATACGAAGTACATAACATCTTCGCCCAGTATTTCACCCATTGCTGGTTGCATGGCAATTGCTCCATTATTAACACCCTGTACTGGTTCTGCAGGACCCCAGTCTTGGCCATCATGACTGCTATAGTAGATCACAGAACTGATAACTTCATCACTCAGTAATTGCTGTCGACAATAGTACATCGTGCGTCGATCCTTGGAGAATGTTATACCACTGACATGAAAATCAGTTCTATTCACTTTGCGGTCGAGTACTTCTGGTTTGCTGTAGCCATCTTCTCCTATAGTACTGCGATATATCTTGGCGTGATAATCATTTTCACTTCCGTCTAAGACTATTTCTTTGCGTCGATTGAAGGATGAGAAGTATAGGGTATTATCATCATATAGTACAGGATTATATTCTCCATTGCCACTATTGATCTCCTCGCTGGTGAAGCTTACAGAGAGCTCTTCATTTGCGTTGAAAGTTGATAACTGACTGATACCAGTGAGTTCATTTTCTGCAAGTGCCCTAAGTTCGTCATCGTCAGATAAGGATAGAAAGGTCTCAAGCTCTTGGACAGCTTCACGATCCTTGCCTAAGGCTCTAAGGATCTTAGCATAGGAGAATTTATCTTCTACGAAGATATTGTCAACATCCTTCTCAAGCACTCGAGAATACCAGCGCTCAGCATTTACATAATCTCTCAATTTGTAGTAGGAAAATCCCACTTGCAGTGCCACATCGGCAGATTTAACTTCATTATAAATATCACGATACCACTCGGCCGCATTAAAGTAATCCCCAAGCTCGAACTGCTCGTCGGCAGTGGCATACATGTCATCGAGCTTATAAGACTTGATCGGCTGTGCCATTATTGTTACAGCAGTCATCACTAGCACTATTGATGTGAGGATCGCTCTGTAATTTCTTGTCTTAATATGATTCATTGTCGTACTGTACATAGTGGTCGTCTTAGAGTTGTGGACAGAATATTACAGATTTTACATCAGGTTGTTTATAGATGCGTCCGATATAGCCTACGGCTATTTCAAATGCGCCTCCACCTGCACGTCTGAGGCTTGATAAGGTCAAGTCATAGCTGATTCCTATTCTCAAATCTTTTAGTTGGATACCTCCGATCAATTCTGCAGCATCACCTACTCTATATCCGAGCCCTCCTGATACGATTACCCCACTCTTAGGATCAAGCAGATAGTCCGCAATGCCTTGTACGGCAAGCTCTGTGGACGCCGCTCGGCGCTGAAGGATAAGCGCAGGGTTAATTCTCAGATTTTCGGCAGCAAGGAAGGAGCCTTCACCCGTTAAGGTCAACCGTCTCTCAAATCCAACACGTCTATTATTAGTAACGGGCGGATTAGGCATCACCCCTGGCATTGTGGGGGCACTGACAGTAACGAAAGATACATTTGGCGAAGTGATATGTGCCGCAGTGACACCGAATCGAACCAGATCGCCTTGATCATTCAGCACATTTTTAAGACTTACACCGACAGTATAATCAGCAAAGCTCGCACTGACATTACCATCTTGGTCTACATTAAACATTTCAACGGCACCTCCAGCAACTAAATCAAGAGGAAGTCTTACCGAATTATTATTAAAACGCTGATTACCTCGTCCATAAGTAAATCCAACAGAGAATACACGATCATAGTCATCATCAAATGCATAATGGTACCCCGCATTAAGACCGAACTGAACTTGTTGAAATATGGTAGAGCCGGCTTGATCTCGTACAAAACTAATCCCACCAGCAATCCAATCATTATCAGTAAGCAATCCTTGAGCTATATTTACTTCAGCAGAAATAAAGGGCGTAGTATAAGGCCTACTATTGCCTATTGCTCTCCATTGATCTCGATAGATAGTACTTATCCTGTATGTGCCCTTGAATGCTCCTGTAAAAGATGGATTGACAGATACAGGTGCCAACCTAAATTGAGTAAAATGGATGTCTTGGGCCTGACCCCATTGACTCAAAAGAATCAAAAGAGCACCAAATAGATAATTCATGTAGTATCGAGGCATAGTGATAGCTTATCTTTGTACCAAATATCGTAAGTATTCAGTAATAAGTGAAAGAGCGATTAAGCCCAAAAGGTTCGACCATATACTTATTCATATGGTCGCTGGTAGTATTATCATCATTTCCACAGCTTGGAGACTGTCAATCGTCTCCTATAACGAACGCTAAAAATGAGGTAAATGCTATAGATACCCTCAATAAAAATCGTTTGAAAGCATTTTTAATCTCCGGCGGTGGATTGTACACTTTAGGGTCTGCTGGATTGTATGCCACTTGGTACCGAGATTTCCCAATGGAGGGGTTTCATTTTTTTGATGATTTTGGACAGTGGTCTCATCTTGATAAGGTAGGACATATCTATTCTGCATATGGCCAAAGCGAGTTGTTGACTCGTGGATTTAGGTGGGCTGGAATTGAAGAGGAAAAAGCGATGTGGTATGGCATAGGTAGCAGTTTACTATTTCAGACTACGATCGAGGTTTTTGATGGATTCAGTAGTGAATGGGGCTTTTCCGTAGCAGACTTTGGTGCGAATCTCATTGGCGCTGGAGCATACGGGCTGCAGGAGCATTATTGGGGTGAGCAACGTATCCGAATCAAGTTTTCATCTAACCCAACTAGTAATAGTAGGCGCAATGACGAAATTGATGTGTCATTAAGGACTGAGAATCTTTTTGGATCTGGTTTCTTGGAGCAAGTACTTAAAGATTATAATCGACAGACTTATTGGCTCAGCATTAATCCTAAGTCATTTAATAACAAGAGCACCCTGCCTTCATGGCTTAACATTGCAGTAGGGTATGGCGCGGATAATTTGTTAGGAGGAGTCAATAATGTCTGGGAGTCAGAAGGAGAACTAATCGATGCGACAGATTCCTTTCGCCGGCATCAGCAGTTTTATCTATCGCTAGACATGGACTTGAGCAAAATAAAGACGAACTCTAAGTTCTTACGTACGGTACTTGACGTTCTTAACTATATTAAAGTGCCATTTAGCGCCTTGGAAATCAATACCTTAGGGCAGATTAAGTTCCACTTTATCCAATTCTAATTTTAAATTCCCATGAGACATCATCTATTAATTCTCGGTTGTATCTCTTTATTATTACTTTTTATTTCTTGCCAACTAAAAGGAATGTCTGCATCGTATAGCCAATACGTGCGGTACTTTCAGTATAA
>CAZFWJ010000063.1:0-19634 GCA_964522505.1 uncultured Saprospiraceae bacterium | reverse complement strand
TACGTTGAGAGAGCCCGTCATCAATGGTCATACGCTGAGTACTCAATATCGGCCTAGGTTGGCTATAAAGAGCAGCGCAACAAAGACAACATAGCAGTAGAAGCACTATGCCGTTAAGGGAAATTTTGGTATTGCTAGGCATGTTTGATTACTGCAGTTACTGATAATCCAACAGTTCTAAAGATAGGTATACACTACTATATTTATTGCGAATATTTTACGATTTATCTTCCTAAGAAAGATTTGCACATCAAAATTCGTGGGTTTCTAATTAATAGCTGCTGTTCCCAATAAACTTAAACAAAAAAAGGCCCATAATTATGAGCCCTTTTAAGTCTTGAAATAGTCTTGTAAGTTAATCTAACTCGAATGAAATCTTGAGAGCCACTCTGTACTCTGAAACTTTCCCATTCTTCACAGTTACACTTTGATCTTTAACCCAAGCTGATTTAATATTTTTCACACTTTTTGACGCTTTTACAATTGCACTTGCTGTTGCGTCTTCCCAACTCTTCTTAGATGAAGAAAGCACTTCAATTACTTTTACTACTGACATGTTTTACGTTTTTAAATTTTGTTCTGAAAAAAGAGTATCATGCCTTTAGGTTTGATGTAATGCCTTGCGGAATCACTACAATTTGCACTTAACGCATGATCTTGGTTAATTAACTCATTTATGACTTAGAAGATTACTCGATTGGGCAATCTTTTCATCAGCTGCCGGTCCAACGCACCTCAAGCCTCTGGAATTCTAATGGGTTCCTCAGCTGTAGATTGCTGAACTATTGGCTCTTTTTCACTTCCACAAGAAATCAGTATAACGCCTTAAATTGCTAGTAACAAGTAAATTATTCATTTCACCAATTTCAATTTTAATTACAATAATATATGATTAATTATTAATATATAATCTACCTAAAATATTTATATGAGTAAAAGTCATACGTCATCCTATTACCGATAAGCCAAGAACAACTCAATAGGCATCATTATTGCACGACAAACCGTAGGAAACATTTGAAATGGCTGGGAAAGAAAGAGATACTGCAATCATATTAATAGATTGTCCTGATCAAAAGGGAATCGTACATCAGGTGTGTGACTTTGTACTGACTAATAATGGAAATATTATTAAGCTGGATCAACATGTAGACTATACTGATAATCTATTCTTTATGCGTATCGAATGGGATCTGTCAGACTTCACGATACCCTCTGATAAGATCGAAGAATACTTTAATACACTGATTGCTAAGAAGCATCAGATGCACTGGACTCTTCACTTCAGAAGTCATAAACCTAAGGTGGCCATATTCGTATCTAAGTATTCTCACTGTATCCACGATATCTTGAGTCGTTATGAGTCAGGAGAATGGGACATTGAGATATCAGTCATCATCAGCAATCACGAAAAGTTTGCTCCACTGGCGAAGCAACATGATATTCCTTTTCATCACTTCCCTATAACTAAGGACACTAAGCAAGAGCAGGAGCGCAAGGAAATAGAACTCATGCAAAAACACCATGTCGATTTTGTATTGCTTGCGCGCTATATGCAGATCTTATCATCACAACTGATCGACGCTTACCCGATGAAGATTATTAATATACATCATTCGTCACTTCCAGCATTTGCCGGCGCAAATCCCTATAAGGCAGCATATGTACGTGGCGTGAAGTTTATGGGAGCAACGGCACACTATGTGACGGAAGATCTTGATGAAGGACCTATTATCGCACAAGATGTCATCCCAATCTCTCATAGAGATAGCATCGCTGATATGAAGCGAAAAGGAAAAAATATAGAGAAAATCGTCTTTGCTAATGCAATCTGGTCACACCTCAATCACAACGTGCTTATATATAAGAATAAGACGGTTGTTTTTGAGTAGAGCTGACAGTAGCGTACTTCTCAAGTGCTACCTCCAGTATATCCATCGCTGCAGATAACTCTTCTACACCAAGTACGAAGGCAATCCTAACTTGAGATTTACCTTGCTCCTGATTGAGATAAAACCCATTGCCTGGAGCGAGCATAATCGTTCTGCCCTCATGGCTGAAGTCCTTGAGCAACCAGGTGGAGAAGTGGCTTGCATCGGCTACTGGCAGTTCAGTCATGATATAGAAAGCTGCTTTAGGCATATAAATCTTCACTCCTGGTATCTGACTTAGCCGACTGTGCAGAAACTTCCTACGTTTGTTATACTCTGTCTTGACTTCTTGGATATAAGTTGCTCTATTATCAAAACAAGCAACAGCCATATACTGACCTATCATCGGCGGACAGAGTCTCAACTGAGCGTACTTGAGGATATTCGCCATGATTCGCTCATTGCGAGACACGATAAAACCTATCCTACTACCACAAGCACTGAATACCTTAGAAATAGAATCTATTACAACCACGTGATCTTCGATACCTTCAAGCTCTAGGACTGAAGTGAACTCCTCATCATAGCAAAATTCTCTGTATACCTCGTCGACTATAAGGAACAAGTTATATTTCTTAACCAGTTGAGCAATCTCTACTAACTCTGACTTAGAGTATAGGTTTCCCGTAGGATTACCAGGATTACATAAGAATATAGCTTTAGTACTACTTGTGATCTTTTGGACAAATGCCTCAGGTGATGGCAGCTTAAATCCATCATCTAACTTGCTCGTAACAGGGACCAAATTAACCCCTGAAGTATGTGCAAAGCCAATATAATTCGCATAAAAAGGCTCTGGAATAACGATCTCTTCATGCGCATCAAAGCAAGAAAATAAGGTAAACATAATAGCTTCAGATGCTCCAGTAGTAACATAGATATCCGCAAGGTCAATCATAGATACATGGTCACAATAGTACTTGTGTGCTACCTTTCTTAGGTTCATGTCTCCCTCCGAGGCTCCATACTCGATTATGGTATTATCATAGGCCTTCAGTCGATCTATTGCCGACTGAGGCGTTTTGATATCTGGTTGGCCGATATTGAGGTGCATTACATCTACTCCTCTCGACTTAGCTTCTCTGGCATATGGTATCAAGCTCCTAATTGGAGATTGAGTCATGCGTTCACCTCGTTTTGACACTATTGGCATAATCAAAAATATAGCTTATAACCATACAAATATAGCCTGCTTCAGCAACATAGCTGTTCAGTTTTGATAAAGACGACCCAGTATTCAATTCAGGTACAATAATTGATCTATTATCTTTCGTATGTTCGGAAATAAGCCGTCAAAAAAGAAGAAAATATTCGCCCCGTCAAGCAACCTACTGAAGTACTTAGGGCAATATAGTCGTCTTACTAAGCTCCCAGTTCAGTATGATGACATGTTACGTTATATGGCAAGCATCCCACTAATTGATAGCACTGGCAATGATACCTTATGGGAAACGGTATTTTATGAACAAGCCGAACAGGAGGAGATCAACAGTAACCTATGCACGATCTATGCATTGCTGAAAACTGAAGGAGATATCAGTGTAATAGAGCACCTTAATATCGCCCGTATTGACTTCTGTACATTTGGAAATACTAAGCCATTCAGGATCAGGATCATCAATAAACTTAATGACAACTACGATCATTTCTATATTAAGAAGATTGATGCCAGTAGAATATATGGATTGGAATTAGAGGGCATCCTCTCTCCAGATCGCTTAAACTATCTCGTCTATGACAAGACATTAATTGAGGAACATGTAGCAGGTGTCCCTGGTGATGATTTCATCAGCAGAAATCTCGCTGTACCCAAGTTTGATCAAATCCGTATTGCTAAGGAGTTTATCAAATTTAATGAGCGATGCTTCATCCGTCTATTAGGCGATATGAGAGCATATAACTATATCGTTGATATCACACCCGACATCGAGGGTTCTCAATACAGAATTCGGGCTATTGATTTTGATCAACAGTCATATGAAGGACGCAAAAGCTTCTATCTCCCCCAATATTTTAAAGAAAACAATCCAATCATCCATCTTGGGATCGCACATCTGAAGTCTGGTGCCGTTCGCCAGTATCAACTAGAAGAGCGATCTCTCATAGCTCGACGAGCACGGAACTCCCGTGACCAACTCAATACCCTCCTGAACAATATGATCAAAGACAGGATATCATCTGATGACAAGGTAGAACAACTCAGAAAAGAACTAGCTAAGCATCACAACAATGATGAGTTCCTAGACTGCAGTACTATGGGTGATATCGTACTGACCAACATTAAACTTGTATTGCAAAAAGAGTTTACACAGAGTATTATAGATGTGTCATAGACTGATCTATCTATTCCTATTTAGAAAAAATAATTCCCCTTTACTTATCAGAAATGACTTAAATCTTAGTCACTTCTAAATACAAAGTATCACTATTTACTCCTGCAAATATTTCCAATCCATTAACAATATTTGAAAGTGGTTCTTCTAAAGAAAGGGTCGAATTACTAGAGCTTTCAAACAATGCAGCATATTTTGGATTAACTCGGAAAACAATGATTTGGTATGTACCAAATTGTAAAAAATCTCGCTGAGCACGAATGGCATAGAAATTTGTTATTTACAAGCTTATCTTGATGAATTTGTCTTCAAGTTCAATAGGCACAGAATGAAAGGAGATATATTCAATGTAATCCTTCTAAGAATGACACATCACCAACCATTAACCTCATCACAAATCTACAATGTAAATTAAGTGCGCTATTCAGTATTGCTAATTCGATACCCGCATAGGATTATCCAAGGCAATAATCACAGGTTCTAAATCTGCTGGACCTGGTTCTGTGTATGTCTCTCCAGAAAAAGGGGTTGTTCCAGGGCCTCCAGGGTTGTAAAAAGCAGAATAGCCACCAGCCAAACTTGGAATTTCAAGGAATGTAATATTCCTCGCAGCTTCGTCATCTCCTACCAATATGATATCAATGTAATTATCCCTATCTTCTGTATAGCAATCACCATATACAATACCATTGCCTTCCATTCTACCTAAATCAGATAGACCAACTACCCTCAAGGTACCTCCCATTACTTGATAATCAACTCCTACTTCTTCAAGCAAAACAGTAGAACCATCCGTTCCAGTTGCATGGATCCTGAAGAACTTTTCATAATCAGTCGGTAATACACCTCTGACCCCATCTGGCGAAAAACCTCCTGTAGTTAACATGCGCAATCTAAAATCACCTCCACCATAAAGGGCAAATTCATCATTCGGAAATGCAGGCGAATTGTTGTTGAAAATGGCGTTGCTTATTCCCTCCCCAACAGATTGATTGCCAACATAGTTGAGTTTGGCTCCGACTAATCTCGGACCATTATTATCATCATAAGGACTGGTTGTTGTTTCCCATGTAAGCCCTACAGCACTTACCATTTGATTATTAGGGCCGACCAACATTAAAGGTGTTTCGTCCGCTACAATTTCACATTTTACAGGAAAACGAGAATCTGGATCATTACTGGGTAATTTGTTTCCAAATTCAGCGAATACCACCACACAATTCCGTTCATTATTCTCCAAATTTGGTGCTGAACTGGCAGCCAAGGGCGTAACAATTTCTCCCGTATTTAAGGTAAACTGAAAATCGGTAAGACTTATCGTACTGGTTACAACAGGCCAGCTAAATACGATGGGTAATCCATCAAGACCAATGGCCCCATCTTTTAATTCCCCATAAGGGGTTTGCAAAATATAAATTACCCCTACTTGACTTTGTAGAGATGTAGTGGTAAAAGATCCGAGATCATCTGGGTTGCAAGCAATGTCAGACAACCATGTCCCACCTGCTTGCTCTACCAATTCTTGCGTAAGTGCATCTCCAGTTACACCAACAATATCACAAAAACCCATTCCAGCAGAAAGTATTTCAGGTTGGTCTGACCAATAGTCAGCACCAATTAATGTACCATCTAAAATTGGAGCGAATAGCCCCACTGGAGAAGTAACTGTTGGATCAATGGCATCCGTCACATTGATGGTAATGATGGCAGTAGCATTGCTTTCATTATCCGCTGCTTGCACAGTCAATGAATAAGTACTGGTGGTTTCAAAGTCGAGCATTTCAGAAAGTAGGATTTCTCCTGACGTACTCTCGATTGAAAAAACATCATTCGAATTTCCAGCTATTATGCTGAAAGTTAAGGGATCATTGTCTGCATCTGAGGCAGTAACAGTCCCAATAGAAGTCCCAATACTGACATCTTCCGCAATTGAAAATGTTTGATCGGAAATTGTTGGTGCTGTATTTGTTGACACCATGTCATCATCATTACATGCTAAAAACAAGGTTGATAATGCGGCAATTACGATAGAATATTTGATTACCTTATTCATTTACTTTGAATTTTTAATCTTCTATTCAATATATGGCCACTAAATTCTAATGAACTTAGAAGAACAGAAGTATGTCGTGATTATAGTTTATATCTTAGTCACTTCCAAATACAAAGTATCACTACTCAGTCCTGTAAATATTCCTAACCCATTTACAATATTAGAAGGAGGTTCTTCTAATGAAAGCGTTGAGCCGCCAGAGCTGTTAAACAATGCAGCATATTCTGGATTAACTCGGAAGACAATAATTTGGTAAGTTCCAAATTGTAATAAATCCCGCTGTGCTCTTATGGCATAGAAATTCGTTATTTGAGGCTCTGTAATCAATTGTAACTGTCCTTCAAATTGGGCAATATTTTCGTTCACAAACTCTGGCTCAGCTTCTATATTTTTGATAAGTACATAATAATAGTCTCCTTCTTCATTGTTCCAACTCACTTCTACTGGATCGGGTATTCTAATACCGCCAGAGGGGAACACTCCAACTTCTATTTTTGTCAATTCAACTTGAGTTCTAGAAATACTTGCGGTATTATTCTCGGGAACATATGTCTCCGCAGAAATAATTTCTCCATCTCTTTCAAATTTCAATTGATAATTATTGCCAGCATCAATTATTTGATTTGCATTTTGATAGTAACCGTTTCCAATTGACTCTAATTCAAATTCACTATTATCATCCGCTATTGTAATATTCAAATCATCAAGGGTAATGACCTCATCTTCCACCTGTCCTAAAGAAAAACTTTGTGTTACTCTCAAACTGTCTATAGGATTACCTGCAGATAAATAGCCTTCTACAATGGTTGTTTTTGTTTCAGCTAGCTCTATAAGATCTTCACTACAACTAAGAATCAAAGAAGAGCTTGTTAGCAGAATAAATAATTTAAAGTATTTCATTATAGATTGATTTTAAGTTTACCGAAGAGTCCAGTTAAAAAAGAGACTTGGTGTAAAGCCTAAAAGTGAAACATTGGTTTCGAGCAGTTCTCCCTCAATGACGTCGTACTCATTAAACCAAGTGTTTTGCCTATTATAAATATTCGTCAGAGAGACTCCTATACTAGCTTTGCTATCACCTAAATTAAGGTCATACGTGCCCGAGACGTCAAGCTTATGATAGTCATCATACCGTAGCGCATTTTTATCACTTACCTCAAAAAACTCAGACGTTGAGCCGTCTAACAATTCTACTTGAAAAAAGCCCGTAGGAGCGGTGAATGGCCTTCCTGTTGCGTATACGAATGTAGTCCCGAGTGAGAAATTACCCAGCTTATAATTCCCTACTATCTTGAGTTCATGCGTCACGTCTTGATTGGCAAAGAAAGGTTCATCTCCAAAAGCTTCAAAATCATATTTTACTTCTCCTATTGTATAACTAGCCCAACCAGTAAGCTTTCCAACTTTTCTTTGGGCTAAAACTTCGATACCTTTCGCTATGCCCGTACCTGTAAAGAAAAATTCTTCGAAGTTTAAGACACGATCTAAGCCTATTCCTTGTGGCGTAAATCGCGTCGAAAATTCTGAAAGCCCATCTAAATTTTTATAGAATCCTTCAATATCAAATAACCATTTTTCTGTTTCGTAGCTTAAACCTGCTATATGGTGAAGAGCCGAACTTACAGGTACACTGTCATCATCTGCCAACAACCAAAAATCACGACTTCCTTGCTCAATATCTTCTCGGACAATGCGATTGGCAAATTGGTAGTATTTACCCCAAGCTGCTTTTAACTTTATTTTGTCAGTTATCAGAAAACTGAATGAGGCTCTTGGCTCCAAATAAAGTTGATCAGTTGGGCTATAATGAGTAGTTCTTAATCCTCCCCTCAAAATCAATCTATTTCCAACTGTATGCTTATCTTGAATGTAGAAAGTCGTGGTCTGCCCTTCGTCTAATCTGTCAAGAATTGTAATGGAATCGTTTTGTGTAAAATTATAATCGATGTTATTCCAAGTAGACTGTAAACCAAAATCCAACTGGTTATTTTGAGAAATTTTAAACTCATTATCTATTTTGAGGCTAATGTCTTTCAGATCGTTTTCTTCAAAAGAGCCCGTATTTATAGTAATAGTTGTGTCAGCCCTTGTGATTGTTAAATTATCTGTCCTATCTCGACGACTGAAGTAGTTAGAGTATGACAGGTTTGCGTTTGAATAAAAACGATCGCCCCACTTTCTAGACCACTTAGCGCTCGTTCCCCAATTCCCCCATTCCGTTAAGTCAGTACTCTGTTGCTCAAAAGAAAAATTAATATTGACAAATCTATTTGCAAAGGCAGATTGGTCGATATTCCTAGAGTTATCTAGGTCATCTTTCCCATTATAAAAACTAATGTTAAAAACATCTTGATCATTTGGACGGTAAGTGGCTTTGGCATTCACATCATAGAAAAAAGTGTTGGGCTGTACTTCTTGCTGTCCAAAACGACTAACAATCGGATTTTGATCGGCATTAGTCTCAGCTTCGTTGCTCTCTGTATAGGCTCCAAAAATATTGTTGTAAAAAGAGCTTTGGAATGATCGTCTTCCAGCCACTAAGAAAGATCCTTTACCATTGGCAAATGGAGCTTCTGCAAAAGCATTTACGCTTAACAAACTAAGTCCTACTCCCATATTAAAACCTTTAGTGTTACCGTCCTTTCCAGTTAACTCGACGACACTGGATAATCGGCCACCATACTTTGCATCAAAACCACCTTTATACAATTGAACATCTTTAACAGCATTCGTATTAAAAGCACTAAAGAAGCCAAATAAATGGTCAACATGATAGACCGTAAAGCCATCAAATAAAACAAGATTTTGATCAGGTGTGCCTCCCCTAACGAATAAACCTGATGAGCTTTCATTGGACCCACTAATTCCAGGTAGTAACTGCAATGAGCGAAAAATATCTTTCTCACCATAACTGGGTAATTGAGACAAGGCAGCAGGTGACATTCCAATACGACTAATCCCTGTAGAAGCTTTCATCATTTGTTCTTTCTTAGTTGCCGTTATCGTTATCTCATCTACAATCAAGTTATTAGGAGTCAAACCAATTTCAATATTACTTTTAACTAAATCAGGGTTTAATTTGATTGATTTTGACGCATATCCCAGAAATGAAATTTCTAAAGATGAAGTATCTGAGGGTATTCCGAATAAGGAGAAATGACCATCAACATTTGACTGTGTTCCTATTTGTGAATTCTGAACAACAACATTAGCATATGGAAGAGTTTCACCTGTAAGATCATCTTTAACTTTTCCACTTAGGGTTACATTTTTTGAAATCTTAGTATATAGCTTTTGTTCTTCCTTTTTTCCTTTTGCTTTAAATATCTCTATTCTTCGTTCTTCAAACATCTTAAAGTCTAAAGGTGTGTTGTACAAAACTTTCTGAAGGGCCTCCTCAAGGGTTGCATCCTTTAGGTTTCCATAAATTTCGATCCCTGCTACATCCTCTTGATCATATTTAATATCAAGCTCATAATTAAACTTCCATATATTAAATACCTTGTTTAAAGAAGTTCCTTGGAATTTATTCGAAATCGAAACATATCGGGACATTTTGCTCTTAGGAATAATTTTTATACTCTCTTCATCCATCTGGTACCAACCCAGACTACTGTCTTCAAATGCAGTATCTAATGCCTTCTTTAGTGTTATATATCCATGATCGCCACTAATTCTAAACTTAGCAAGATCTTTCGGATCATAAACAAATTCTGTCTTACACCATGCTTTCCATCTATCTAAAGCCAATTCGATCGATACATCTTTATAATCGTACATAACATTACAGGAATTAGCCTGTCCAAAGCTGTTAAGGCTTACTATTAAGAATAAAATAAATGTAATAGGTCTCATTTCATGAATTTTCGTCATTCTTTTAAATAAGTTTTCAAAGTGATACTACGTCGCCATTCAGAATCACCTATCCTCTTCTTTTCATAATTCTTTTATTTAGTTCCTCCCGTTTATCTAAGTAGACTCTATATTGATCTTTGGAGAGTAGAGATTTCATTTCGGCATCTTTACTGTCTCGTATCGCTTTTACCTTCTTGAATTTATCCATTCGTCTACCGCCACCGTCTTTTACGGCTTTCATCTGTTGTGCATATTTCTTGGTGATTTCCTCGAATTGCGGCCGTTGATCTTCAGAAAGATCGAGTGCAACTGCATACTCTTCAATATTATTCCTTATTTCTTCCTTTTGCTCCTCTGACAAATCTGTTGCTCTGGATTGAGCAAATGTTGTGTTGGCCACGAATAAGAATAAAACAAATATGAAAGACACAATTTTTATTAAGTTCATAATGATTCAACATTTATTTGATTTAAAAATTACTTTAATTGTTTGAGACAAAAATGTAGTAGTTGGAGTTCTTTAAAAAAATAAACTCAACGAACAACTATTTAAAATCAATGAAACCTTAGATCATTGTGTTTGTACTGATTTTCACATCAAATTGATAAACTCCACTTGTTCATTGATGAAACCAGCAGATTCGTTGGGTAAAATTGGAGAAGACGTTGTTTTCACGCATTTTGTGTTATGGCGAAAAATGAAAAATATAGAGTGATCAAACATATCCTATCATGGGGGGTCGCTTGGTTTTTGCTTTTACTATTTTTTGCCGAAGGCTGGGAAGACCCTCTTCGCTTTATATATAGGGGCTTGCCTTTGATAGCATGTCTAATAACTCTTATTTCCATAAATTTGATCTATTTGCTTCCCAAGCTATATTTCAAAAGAAAAATTGGCCTCTATTTGATAATTAGTTTAATTCTCTTCACTGGTATAATATGGATGTTAAATAATGAGCTGCTCATATTTTCAGAGTTGGCTGAAGAATACATCGTCCGTGAAAAGCTCTTTGAACAAAGCAGAACACAGGTAGGTACTTGGTTAAGATATTTTATTCCATTATTAATATCATTCGTAGGAAGCACATTGATTGAGTTAACTCTATTTGCCAATAAGAAAGAAAAAGCAGCTATATCTATAGAAAAGGAAAAATTGGATACAGAGATGAAGTTTTTGAAATCTCAAATCAATCCACATTTCTTATTCAATGCATTGAATAACATTTATTCCTTGACCGTCATTAAATCTGATAAAGCTCCTGATAATTTAATGCGCCTATCAGAAATGTTGAGGTACATGCTTTACGATTCAAATGATGGAACCGTTCCGCTGCATAAAGAGATTGATTACTTGGAAAATTATGTCAGCTTGGCTTTACTTAAAGATAGTAGAGGCCTTAATGTCAAAGTTGATTTGGATAAAGGTCATCCTGACTTAAGAGTTGTCCCTTTACTATTTATTCCTTTTGTAGAGAATGCATTTAAACATAGCAAAATAGAAGACCTGAATAATGGATACATTAATATCAACCTAAAGACCAGTAATGACCAAATTGAGTTCTCTATTGAAAATAGTATTCCTAATGTGGTTTTCAAAAAGGATAAGAATGGTGGCATTGGTTTGACCAATACCGTACAACGTTTGGAATTACTTTATCCCAATAAACATCTACTTAGTATTTCGGATAGCGGAAAGACATATTCTGTTCATTTAAAACTTGATCTGACATGAATGAATTAAGGTGCTTAATTGTTGATGATGAAGAACTTGCACGAACGCTTTTAGAAAATTATATCAGTAGATTGCCTTATTTGAAATTGGTCGATAAATGCTCCAATCCTATAGAGGCACTTCAATCATTACAAAATCATTCTGTCGACTTAATTTTTCTGGACATTCAAATGCCAGAAATGATCGGAACAGATTTTTTGAAATCCCTTTCTCAAAAGCCTTTAGTTGTATTCACAACGGCTTATTCTGAGTATGCCTTGGAAGGTTATGAGCTCAATGTAGTTGATTACTTATTAAAACCCTTTCCATTTGAGCGGTTTATGAAAGCCGTCAATAAGGCATGTGATTTAGCGAAATCAACAAATGGCATATCAATTGATTCTGCTATTCCGTCTAAGACTACAACGACAGCACATAATTATATATTAGTGAAGTCCGAACATAAGGTCCATCGTATTTCTTATGACGACATTCAGTATATACGAAGTATGCGAGAATATGTGGCATACTTTACGCCTAATGGCAAAGTTCTTTCTCTTGGTTCTCTAAAAAAATTGGAAGTGGATTTACCCCAAAGCCAGTTTCTTAGAATCCATAAGTCTTATATTATTTCGAAAGCAAAGGCCTCTACCCTTGAAGGAAACATGGTACATATTGGGAAAGAGAAAATTCCTATTGGGGCTAGTTATCGGGAGGAGGTTTTAAAGTTATTCAGAGTATCATAGAGGCCTCATAGGCTCCACATCACTTCGTAAAATCAATCTCGTTATTATCTCCTATGTTCAGGCTCTGAGATAGACCTTTGATTATGGCGTCATTTCCTATTACTGAATCCGTAAGAACAGCCCCCTTAATTTCTACATAGTCTCCTAAAATAGAGTTCTTAAGAAGAGAATTAGAAATCTTGACATTGTCTCCGAGGGTCACATTAGGGCCAATGATCGCATTCTCAAATGAGCAAGATTTCCCAAATACGACTGGTGGAATGATGATACTGTGGTCATAGACGAATTGGGTGCCGACGTCATTCACATTGCGAGCAAGTAATACCTTGTTAGTCTCAAGCAATATTTCTTTCTTCCCGCAGTCATACCAGTTGTCCACTTCATAGGACGTAAAGTTCACTCCGTTATCAATCATTTTCATCATCCCATTGGTAAGATGAACTTCAGAACCATCCTCCTCGGTTTCAGCCTTTACAGCCTCTAATGCCTTAAATAGTTCAGGGACGTTCGAGAACTTGTATAAACCTACAATTGCCAGGTTCGATTTGGGAATTGACGGTTTTTCAACCACTCTGATAATCTTATTGTTAGGCCCTTCTTCAACTACACCAAATTGCCTCGGATCATTAACCTTCTGGATGGCAATGGACGATCCTTGTTGACTAATGAACTTCTTGATGTCGAGATCCACTATAGTATCACCTAATAGCACAATTAATTCTTGTTCATCGATAACTTCATCTCGTGTATGAAGTATAGCATCACCTAAGCCACGTCTTACCGATTGGTAGACATATGCCTTATTAAGATCAGGATATGCTTTATCGAGGTAGTCTTTGATTTTTTCTCCGAGGTATCCGAGTACGAAGACGAACTCTTCAACTCCAGCTTCGATTAGCTGATCGATGATAAACGATATGATCGGCTTACCAGCAACGAGTATAAGTGGCTTAGGCTGTGTGTACGTATGCGGACGTAATCTTACTCCAGCTCCTGCGACAGGTACTATAGCTTTCATATCTGTTATTTTAGGCTCCTTAGTGTCTTAGCAATGGTATGAAAAAATATTCAACCCATAGCTTAAGCTAATCCCAAAATGAAGGTATTACTAAAGAGTTTTTAACCAGGAAAGAGGCAGACTGTATTGAAAAAAAGAGGCTCTAACTCTAATCACACTTTCTATGAGCTTATGCCAAGGCTGCTGCACCGCCTACGATCTCAGATAGCTCCTTAGTGATCGCTTCTTGACGTGCCTTATTGTACGTGATCTTCAGGTCTTTAAGCATCTCATCAGCATTCTCCGTAGCCTTATCCATTGCCGTCATACGAGCGCCATGTTCAGAGGCATGTGTATCGAGGATATACTTTTGGAAGGTAGTCTGCAAAATGGTAGGAATCAATTCCTCTAACAACTCTTCCTTGCTTGGCTCAAATAAATAGTCAGACTTCGTATTGTCCTTAGAGTTTTCTTCAGCGGAACTTTCTACTTGCTTAACTGGTAAAAACTGATCAGCTATAGCAAATTGCACTGCAGCGTTCTTGAACTTACAGTATGAGACATAAACTGCGTCATATTCCGAAACCTCAAAGCCATCCATAGCCAATTGAGAGACCTGCGCTACATTCTCAAAAGAGAGATCATCAAATAGTGTGACGTATTCTAAATTCAGGCGATCAGAAGAAATCTTCTTAGCGAATACATCTGCTCCTTTCTTACCAATGCATAACACGTTTACACGTTGAGAATCAGCACCACCTAATTCTTCAATTTTAGCGGAAGCAGCCTTGATGATATTGGAATTGAACGCACCAGCTAAGCC
The DNA here is from genome assembly GCA_964522505.1 of uncultured Saprospiraceae bacterium. Taxonomy (GTDB): domain Bacteria; phylum Bacteroidota; class Bacteroidia; order Chitinophagales; family Saprospiraceae; genus GYS-P2D. The sequence goes on along the minus strand of CAZFWJ010000063.1, from coordinate 5,185 downwards.
TCTATTAGAAGTAATCACTATTACGAGTGCTTTTTTGATTTCTCTCTCTACACCAAAAGAAGATCCAGCCTCATCAGCAGAGATATTAGACAAGATGTTAGCTAGTATCTTATTTAAGCGATCGGCGTATGGACGCATCTCCGTAATCGCTTGTTGCGCTCTACGAAGCTTAGCAGCAGAAACCATTTTCATGGCTTTAGTGATCTGCTGTGTGTTTTTAACCGATGAGATCCGCTCTCGTACTTCTTTTAATTGTCCAGACATCTATAGTGGCGTATGAAATTCTATTTGAATTGTGCTACGAGGTCAGCAGCAATTGACTTTACTGCGTCTACCGCTTCATCAGCTAATTTGCCAGATCTCAATGTCTCAAGTGCATCAGGAGCTTTAGCTTCCAAGGTTGTCAAGAACAATTCCTCAAACTCCTTCACCTTGTTCACTGGTACATCTTTCAACAAGCCTTTAGTACCGAGGTAAATCATGGCAACCTGCTTCTCTACTGACACTGGTGAATACTGAGCTTGCTTTAATATTTCGACATTCCTTTTACCTTTTTCCAGTACAAGCATAGTGGCAGGATCGAGATCCGAACCAAACTTGGCAAATGCCTCCAGAGATCGATACTGTGCCTGATCCAACTTAAGTGTACCAGCAACTTTTTTCATTGATTTAATCTGTGCTGAACCTCCCACACGTGATACTGAGATTCCTACATTAATAGCTGGTCTCACACCTGCATTAAACAAGTTGGACTCCAAGAATATCTGACCGTCCGTAATCGAGATAACATTAGTCGGTATATATGCTGAGACATCACCCGCCTGAGTTTCGATGATTGGAAGAGCTGTTAATGAGCCTCCTCCTTTTACAATACCAGCATCTCTCAAGCTGTCAGGTAAATCGTTCATATCTCTGGCGATCTCATCATTGTTAATGATCTTAGCCGCTCGCTCTAATAATCTTGAGTGTAAGTAGAATACATCACCAGGATATGCTTCACGACCTGGAGGACGCTTAAGCAATAACGACACCTCTCTGTAGGCGACGGCTTGTTTAGACAAATCATCATAGATGATCAATGCTGGTCTTCCCGTATCTCGGAAGTACTCACCGATAGCCGCTCCAGCGAATGGAGCATAAAACTGTAATGGAGCAGGATCAGCCGCTGAAGCAGACACGATCACTGTATAAGCCATTGCACCATTTTCTTCAAGAGCCTTAGCTACTTGAGCCACCGTAGATGACTTCTGTCCTGATGCTACATATATGCAGAATACAGGCTCCCCTCTATCATAGAATTCTTTCTGGTTGATGATCGTATCAATTGCAATAGCTGTCTTCCCAGTCTGTCTATCACCGATGATCAACTCTCTCTGCCCTCTACCGATAGGAATCATCGCATCGATCGCTTTGATACCTGTCTGTAGTGGCTCACTTACAGGCTGTCTATATATAACACCTGGCGCTTTACGCTCGAGGGGCATAGCATACTTTGCCCCTTCGATAGGACCCTTACCGTCAATAGGTTGTCCAAGAGGATTAACTACTCTACCTACGAAACCCTCTCCCACATCTACAGATGCAATAGTCTTGGTACGCTTAACCGTAGATCCTTCCTTGATGCCTTCACTTGGCCCTAAGAGTACAACACCTACGTTATCTTCCTCAAGGTTAAGTGCTATCGCTCTAACTCCATTCTCAAATGAGACAAGCTCTCCTGCTTGCACACCTGTGAGTCCATATATTCGAGCAATACCATCACCAACCTGTAGGACAGTTCCCACTTCTTCTAACTCTGCCGCAGTACTTACACCAGTAAGTTGTTGCTTCAATATTGCAGAAATTTCATCAGGCTTGATACCAACCATGCTTATTGTTTTATATAGATTTTATATATGTTTTGTCAACTATTTCTTGTTGAACTTTCGCCAGACTTGATTTCACACTGGCGTCTATTAGTTTGTCTCCCACCTGAAGGATATAGCCTCCAATGATACTGGGATCTATTTTTCTAGTTACTACCACATTTTCAGTACTGTCTCCCATAGTTGGGATGGATTTTTTAATATCGTTAATCACATCTTCTCCTACCTCTTGAGCTGTCGTGATGATCGCTGTAGTAATCTTATTGAGCCTATTATACTGCTCCAGAAATGCACCTGCTATATTTGGTAACAATCCTTCTCTCCCCTTCTTGATTACTATTTCGAAAAATGAAGACGTCAGTTCGTCGATCTTACCGTCAAAGATTGCTTTGAATATGCTAAGCTTCTTATCTGGTTTGATAATAGGACTCTTGATTAGGAGTTGTAAGTCTCTACTCTTAAGCGCATCAGAAAACAAGGCAAAATCAGTTTTGATCTGCTCAACCTTGTTAGTCTCTTTTGCCAGGTCTAAAAGCGACTTAGCGTACCTCGATGCGATTCTTATTGACGACATGTATCTCCTGCTTTCAACAGTTAGTTCTGATTAACCTCAGCTACCAACTTGTTAACTAAATCTATCTGATTACTATCTCCTTTTAAATCTTTCTTCATGATCTTCTCAGCGATCTGAAGTGCCATTACTCCGACTTCACTTTTCACCTCTGCTAATGCTGCCTTCTTCTGATTATCTATTTCATTCTTAGCATCAGTCATGATCTTGTTAGCCTCTGCTTTAGCCTTATCCTTAGCTTCAGATATAATAGTATTCTTCGTCTCTTTGGCTTCAACTAACATCGCAGCTCTTTCTTCTCTTGCCTGTTGTAGCAATGCTTCGTTCTCTGACTTGAGGTTAGCCATTTCTTCCTTAGCTTTTTTAGCCTCATCAAGCGCCGTTTGGATGTTTTTTTCGCGAGTCTGAATTCCCTTAATAATTGGCTTAAAAGCCAACTTGCTCATTATGAACCAAAACAAGAAAAATATTATTAACGACCAGAGAGCCAATCCCGGTGTGGGTTGAAATGGAGCGAAAAGTAGTAATCCTAACATATTTGTTGCATTTTTTCAAAATGAAACTACGCTGCAGCCAATCGCTACAGCAGTAGTTTCTAATCATTCGAATCTCTTCTTACTAAGAAAAGAAAATTGACAATAGAATAGCGATCAAGGCTGCACCCTCAACGAATGCTGCCATTAAGATCATGGCACCTCTGATATCTCCAGAAGCTTCCGGTTGTCTTGCAATGGCTTCAACGGATTTTCCTCCAATTTGGCCAATTCCAATTCCAGCACCAATTACTGCCAATCCTGCTCCAATAGCTGCTAATGTTCCAGTCATTGTAATAATTATTTAAAAAAGTTAATGATGTTCTTGGTGTTCTTCTATGGCAGCACCTATGTAAGATGCAGACAATAGAGTAAATACATATGCTTGAATGAATGCTACGATCAACTCAATAGCCATCATAAATAATGTCAATAATGTAGAGAGCACAGCTCCAATAATCCCTCCGGTCAAATTCTTCCCAGATTCACCAAATATAAAAATGAGCCCTATAAAACTTAATATGGCAATATGCCCAGCAGTTATATTTCCCGCCAAACGCAACATCAATGTTAGCGGCTTAATAAATAAAGACATGATTTCGATCAATGCCAGAAGTGGTTTTACCAAAATTGGAACACCAGGCATCCATAAAATGTGTTGCCAATAATGTTTGTTCCCATTAAAATTGGATATAAAAAACACCAACAAGGCTAAAACCATAGTTACTGTCAAACTACCAGTTACATTAGTGCCGCCTAAAAAAGGCACCTGTCCCCAAAGATTAAGTCCAAGGATAAAAAAGAATATACTTAGCAGTAGAGGCAAAAATTCTTCATATCGCTTCTCTCCTACAAAAGGTATTGCTACTTCATCTCTGATATAGAGTATAACAGGCTCTAATAATGACTGCGCTCCTTTAGGAGCCATTCCTTTTCTCTTTGCATATCCTTTAGCCGCTGCTCGCAACAGAAAAAAGAATAATATGAAAATCAGTATCATTGACATGACATTCTTAGTAATAGAAAAGTCGTAAAAGCTTGTTATTGCACCACCAAAGATTCCAAAATCCCAAACTGTTTTATTCTCTAACAAAAATTGATTACCTCCGTAACATACATATGCTTCCTGCCTTTCTTTGCCATCAACTTGTATTGCTTTAGTTGAAAAACCATCAATCGTTACACTACCTTCTGATGGAAAGTCAGGACTTAAAACTCGCTTTACTGTGCCCATGTGCATCACGTAGCCATTATAAGCAAAATGTCCATCGTCATGATGACCTGGATGAAACTTAGAGCTTAAGAAAAAATCCCAGCCATTTTGATTGTGATGCAGAATACAAGGCAAAGGAATTCTTATGTAATCTGAAATAGTATATACATTGGCATCGGAGATATGATGCATTGCAGTTGCCTTAGGATCGTAGTGATGCTCTCCATGGTGACCACCACAAGCTATATGCCCTTGGTCGTCATGATGATGACCATGATCTTGTTCATCATGTGAGTGTGCGGAATGGTCGTGATCGTGGTCATGACCATGGTTTTGCGCAACAGCAGTTATGCTAAAACTGAGTACAGTAAAATAAAGTAAAAACTGAATGCTGCGGCGTAATATCACGGTTCTACGTCTTTAAAATCGCGGCAAAGGTATATATATTAACAGAAGTAAAGCATCTGGGGTGATCATTTTTTTATTTAGTTGCCATCTAAACTGATCACATAAAAAAAGCCCCAGAAAGTGGGGCTTTTTTATTCTCTTTTGTCGTGATTCTATCGTGCGAAACTGGTTGCTCTTTTTTCTCGTATGACAGTCACTTTTACCTGACCAGGATACTGCATTTCATCTTGTATCTTTTGTGAAATCATAAATGATAGATCCTCAGCATACTCATCACTGACCTTGTCACTCTCCACCATTACTCTGAGCTCTCTACCGGCCTGTATAGCATATGCCTTTTCTACACCATCATGAGACATTGCGAGTTCTTCGAGCTCTCCGATTCTCTTTAGGTAACTTTCTAAGATTTCTCTACGGGCTCCAGGTCTTGCTCCCGAGATAGCATCACATGCCTGTACCACCGGCGCTATCATATTAGTCATCTCGATCTCATCGTGGTGAGCACCGATAGCATTCAAAACAATTGGATGCTCTTTATGCTTCTTACAGATCTCCATACCCAATAATGCATGCGGTAGATCAGAGTCCTCTTCAG
>CAZFWJ010000062.1:0-19658 GCA_964522505.1 uncultured Saprospiraceae bacterium | reverse complement strand
TTAGTAGGATTTCGAAAGACTTCTCATCTCCCTCAAGGTAAAGCTCTATAAGCTTACGATCATTCAACTTTTTATAATTCATAACTCTAATAACATTTCTGTTAGTAAGGAAATCGTGTGTACAATTAGAGTAGAATTTTACTTATATAGATATAATTATGTGAATGATATGCACAAATAAAAGAGTACTTGACGACATTGTCAAGTCTTGTGTCAAAACTTTTTGGAAATATTAAGTCTTTTTCACCTCCCAAGTCAGGTACAATGGTAAAGCCGGCATATGCCCTACAATTTATATACATTACATAAATAAATTAGAACTTCTCCAACTATTGTCCTTAGCTTACGAGGTCAAAATCTGACTAATATATGATCTGATTGACAAAGAGCGTTACAAGTGAAAATTAAGCAATAAGGGGAGTACATAGTATAGTATAGATGGCTCAAAATATTAGTAATTTCGGAATCTGTATAGACTGTTCACGAAAGGAAACCTGATGACTGAGCAGAATAGATCGCATAGTGGAAGACTCATATACTTTTCACTTAATTGAGTAACTTCTCAATAAGATATCTCCTTATCTGAACCTTATCGCATTAATTAAACACTTAGATCAAAACAAAAGAATCCAATATTAAAATGAAACAATCAGTCGAACCATTTAGGTTTTCAGATCAACTTGATGTAGCCTTTCTAAAAGAGGTGTATGAAGGTGATATGGAATATGCTGCCGATATATTTGAAATATTTTTAGACACATTTGATGAGGAGTATGGCAAACTAAAGAAATTGATAGCATCTAAAAAATGCTCCGATATTCGCGCCTGCGCTCACAAGTTAAAACCTACATTCAGCATGGTTGGTCTCACTGATGTTACTGAGCAGTTCAAAGCTCTGGAAACAGCGGCTAGCAACAACAAGCTTGATCAAATACAGCTACTTTATCAAAAAATAGATGAGATACTTATTGTAAAAATTCCGATTATTAGCAATCAAAGAAAACAGTTATTGGCTCATCTGGATAAAATCAGTTAAGTAAGACATATGGCATTAAAGACGGTAATTATAGATGACGAGAAGATTGCTATAAAATCTCTCGAGAATCTTTGTAAAAAAGTGGCAACCCTTGATTTGAAAGCTTCATTTCAAGATCCTATTGAAGCCCTTAACTACGTTACTAAGGAGTCCATAGATCTCATGCTACTTGACATAGAGATGCCCGAGTTAACAGGACTGGAGCTGCTGGACAAACTACCAAGCCTACCGCAGGTCATCTTCACAACAAGTAATAAGGAGTATGCCTATGAAGCATTTGAGTACGAAGTAACTGATTTCATCAAAAAACCAATCACTAAAGATCGATTCCTAAAATCTATACAAAAGGCTGTAAGTCGCGACAGTTACTTAAAAGAAATAGCCCGTGATAGTAATCTCAAAGAGATCTATGTCAGAGTTGATGGTAGACTTGTACGTATATCAATTGATGACATACTCTACTTTGAAAATGTTGGAGATTATGTCAAGGTTATCACCGTCGACAAAGTGCATGTGATTAACATAGCTTTAAAGCATCTTCATATCAAATTAAATCATCCTAGACTACTCAAAGTACATAGATCGTACATCGTAAATATGGACAAGATCAAAGACATCCAAGAGAATACACTCGTGATAAATAAAAAAGTTGTCCCGATTAGTCGTGCTCATAAAGCCATAGTTATGAATGCTATCAACATTATCAACTAACACACTAACTATCTATCCTTTGAACGACACAAAGAGCGGATATCCTTAATTATATCATACTTAGATTCAATAAACTTCCTTTTGGTACATCATTTGTCCATATTATAGCGTTAGGATTTAAATAAGATTTTATCATGAAGGCGCTGATCGTACTCTTGTTTTTGACAATTTTACTCGTATCGTGTGGTGATGACACCTCACAATTCGACATGAATGTACAGTTGAGTTTTGAAGACTCTCCATTAATCATGACACAAGATTACACTTATCCTGATGGTAGAACTATCAGGTTCAATAGAGTGAGTTTCTTCATGTCAGATCTCTCAGTATCGGATGGCACTGAAAGTGTTGAACTATTTGAAGCTCAGCATATTAATCTGACTCAGAGCCACGTAGACGCAGAGTCAGCAGCAATAGGTTTTCAAGTTATTTCTGAAAATTTAGAGATGCCGAACATTAGTTCAGCAACATTTAATCTTGGACTCACTCCAGGACAAAATGCGCTGGCACCTAATGACTATCCCGTTGAGAGTGATCTCTCTAACAGTGCCGAATACTGGATCGGATGGGAAAGCTACGTTTTCGCAAAGATCGAAGGCCTTATTGACTTAGATAATGACGGTAATCCAGAGAGCACTTTTGCATTGCACTTAGGATCCGATGACATCATGAGGACTATAACTATGGATGGCATAAATCATTCTGGTGATAATTACTCTCTTGACATCGACATAGATGTACATAGTATATTCGAGAGCAATGGTACAGTCTTCGATATAGTCGAGACAACTAACATCCACAGTCTTGCCCAGATCAACGAAGCTAGCTTCCTAATAGATAACTGGCAAGAAGCTATACAACGTAACTAAGCTTGCAATGCCTTATCGAGATCTTTCTTTAGATCCTCTATATTTTCGATTCCTACACTGAGTCTAATCAGAGAATCAGTTAGGCCTACTTTCAAACGTTCTTCTTTAGGAATAGAGGCATGCGTCATACTCGCTGGATGACCTATAAGAGACTCTACACCGCCTAAGGATTCCGCTAATGAGAACAAATGTGTCCCGCTCAAGATTTTCTCAGCCGAATCATAGCTATTATCAATCAAGTCAAATGACACCATCCCACCAAACATGCGCATCTGCTTAGCTGCTATATCATGATTTGGGTGATCTTCGAATCCCGGCCAATATACTTTAGAGACTTTATTGTGATTCTTTAGAAAGTGGGCGATCTGCTCAGCATTCTCGCAGCTACGCTGAACTCTGAGATGCAAGGTTTTGATACCCCTCAAGATTAAAAAACAATCCATAGGGCCAGGTACTGCCCCAGCTGCATTTTGGATAAATCTTAGTTCATCAGCAATATCCTTATTATTAGTTAGGACACACCCATGAATGACATCAGAGTGTCCTCCTATGTATTTCGTCGCAGAATGCAATACCATATCCGCTCCATAATCGATTGGGTTCTGTAGGTATGGAGAACTAAAGGTATTGTCCACACATACCATGATACCTTTAGCGTGAGCGACCTTAACAAGCGCTTCAATATCTACAACATTGAGCATTGGATTAGTAGGTGTCTCTATCCAGAGTAGTTTGGTATCTGTGGTCAATTGTGCACCAACAGAACTTGGGTCATCCATTCCAATATATCGACTCTTTATTCCAAAGCGTGAAAAAATCTTTGTCATCAATCGATATGAACCACCATATAGATCATTAGTAGAGACAATCTCATCACCTGGTCCATACATCTTTAAGATCGCATCCATTGCCGCCAATCCGCTAGAAAATGAGATTCCATACTCTGCATTTTCAAGTGCTGCTAAGTTGGCCTCTAAGACTGTACGAGTAGGGTTTTGGGTACGAGCATATTCATATCCTTTATGCTTTCCTGGTGCTTCCTGTACATAGGTGCTGGTCTGATAGATCGGAGTCATAATTGCTCCAGTAGTCGAATCTGGTTCTATACCAGCATGAATGGTCTTAGTCTCGAACTTCATTGCTATATTTTGTTGAATCTACAAAGGTAGACAACTAAAAAGGGATCACAGTTTACAACTATGATCCCTAATTCAATTATTTGTTGAATCTCTGTCTTAGTTTACAGAGCCTTCTAATGCTTTTCCTGCTTTGAACTTTACTAAAGTCTTAGCCGGGATTCTTATAGTTGCGCCAGTTGCTGGATTTCTTCCGTCTCTCGCTTTTCTCTCTGATGTTGAGAAAGTACCGAAGCCAATAAAAGCTGCTTTATCTCCGCTTTTCAATGCTCCTTCAATACATCCAAATACCGCATCAACAGCAGATCCTGCTTGAGACTTAGTTATTCCAGATGCTTCTGCAACAGCAGTAATTAATTCACCTTTGTTCATTGTAAAATGATTTATTTAATTATATATTTTTGAACAGATCAAAGGTATATTTTAATATTTACACATACAATCATATGAGATATATATGTGCTTGTTTGGCTAAAATCAGTGGAAACCTTTACATAAGTAGATATTTATTAATTAGATATTTTCTAATAATCATATAATTTATTTGATATATTTTAATTTTAATAATAACTGATAGGAATTTGGCAAATCAATCCTTATCAATTAGTCAAAACTGTTCAAGAAGAAGAATTTTAAAGAATTTTGCTCCTATTTAAGTGGTCGGCTATAACATTAAGTGCCAAAATTGTCAAAAACAACATTAAACCTGGAAATACAGCTAACCACCAAGCATTAAAATAGTCACGAGCTTCACGCATCATCCCTCCCCAGCTCGGGATATCTTGGGGTAATCCAACATTCAGAAAAGACAATGTGCTCTCAGCCAATATTGCTCCAGTGTAAGTAAAACAAGAGGCCACTATCAATGGAGCAATAGTATTAGGTAATAAATGGTGAATGACAGTACGCCACTGCGACATACCGAGAATCTGAGTAGCAAGCACGTATGGATTTTGTTTAGCCTTTAGTACTTCAGCACGTAATAGCCTAGCTTTGCCAGACCAGGAAAGAAGGCCTAATATAACGATGAGTGAAAAGACTGAAGTGTGAGAAAAGATGGCAAACAGAGACAATACTATGAACAAAGCCGGAACGGTCCTGATGACCTCAATCAGTTTAAGAATGAAGGTGTCGAGCGGCAAATAAAAGTTTCTGAATGGCAAGCGCCCTGATATTACTATCAGTCCAATTGTAGAGATCAAAATGAGAATGGCAACAATAGGAAAACCATATGAAGCATAGAAGGCTATTAATATCATCGCTACTACAAACAGGATGATCTGTAACCAATTAGACTGTATAGAGCGATTACCAAAGTATCCTGATACTACACCAAACAAGACAGAAATAATAAGTGAAAACATCACAACTCCAAATCCAACAAGGATGGCTGTTCGAGTCGAATATATTAGTCGTACGAAGACATCTCTTCCAAATCGATCAGTGCCTAAAATATGGAGGTGGCCTGCAGGATCTGAACTTAGTGGCGATAAATACTCGGCATACTCAAGAGATTGATTCGGTCCGAATGGGACAAGCTTATCTGGACCGCACAATAAAGGAGCGAAAAGGCCTAAGGCGACAAGAAGCATAAACAATGTGACAATTAGCCTTGAGCCAAAAGATAGATCCTTCCATATAGTTTTCACTCCGTATGACATGTCAAGAAGTTTGGACAATATGAGGGAAGAATCGAGCATACAAGATATCTGCAAGTAAATAGGATAGAACAGTAAGCAATCCCACTAATAGAATAATGGAAAATATCACTGGCCAATCACCCTGATAAATAGAATCAAGCAGCAACTTACCTGTACCCGGAATATTAAAGATGACTTCTATCACAGTAGATCCAACAATCACCCGGGGTAAAGCCCCTGTCACTATGGTAATATATGGCATCAGCGCATTTGGCAGGAGATGCTGCCATCGCAACCTCTTGGGATTAACACCCTTGGCCCGAGCGAGAGTGGCATATAACTTGCCTCGCTGACCATTGACATCTGTAACCAATTGTCTCGTTAGATAAGAGAGGCTAGCAAGAACCATACAGAATAGTGGCAGTATCAATTGCCTACCATATACTCCAATATCACTCCACAATGAGCCTCCCAGTTCCCAATATCTGATCCCAATAGATGGAAATATATGAGTCCAACTACCATAATCATCTGTGGTTAAAAATACTATTGCCATGGTAGCCAACCAAAACAAAGGCATAGCATAAAAAAAGTACAACAGTGTGTTTGCCACTCGTGAGGACCAGTGATTCTTGGTGCGCTCAATCCACATGGCCAGACCTATCGCAAGCGCACAAGAAATGAACAAACTCAATAACGACAGCGTCGCCGTCCACCTGAGACTCCTTCCAACTTTGCTTGAAACAGGGACTCCATCTAATAATGAGATATTATCCCCTGACCAAAATCGCCTGAGCCAGTTATGAAACTGGTTCTCAGTGCCATGCCATCTCAACACCGGGTAGACCATTGATTGATCATGAGTCAACAAACCAATATCTTCATTTAACTTGCTGATCGCTAAGACTATGTCATCTTCATAATGGGATTCTGATTCCACAATCGATAGCATTTCTACTCGATCAATCTTGAGCATTCTATTGAGTTGTAACCTGAGATATCTATACTGAGGATTCCCTTGTGCTGTGGCTAAAATAGATGTTATGGTTTCATAATAATTATAAACTTTAGTCCAATCTTTTACTTGGTCGTTGAGGCTTAGTAATATATTGCGGGAGTAAGCCGGAACAATGTCATAGGGATTTTTAGGGTGATAATTCGGGACTATGGAACAATAAAATTCTGGCCCTGACAATCCCAAACTTCGCTCTAATTTTCGGTAACTATCATCATATCGATCTGTATTATTCGTAGACGACTCTCCTAAGAGTTCCAGCCTTATTGCCACTTCATCCCCTGGCACATATGTACTTAATGCATAGGTGCATAGCAGTATCAACAACAAGGTGGGTATCAGTAATAGTAGCCTATTAAGAATGAGCGCAAACATAAATTCCTACTGAATCAAGAAGGCTTAAATGCGTTAACGAAAAAGCCTGGCCTCTTCGAAGACACTACAGGTTTAAATTTCTTAGAGATCACCAGTTTCTCTATAGGAGCATATAGGAATATGACCGGTTGATCTTCAGCGATCTCTCGTTGTACTTCATGATATGCCTTGAGGCGCACGTCCTCATCATCGGTATATCGTATAGTCTCGATCAACTCGTCTACTTCAGAATCAACATACCCGCCCCAGTTTTGACCATTTACTCCTATGGCGTCAGAGTGAAATCTCAAAAACAGATCAGCCCTGCCCTCTGGTGTAATCGATTGAGCCGTAAGTTCAAAATCTCCTGGTATTATATTCTCCTGTCTTGAGGTGCGACCAGGCTTAGTAATCAACTCGATATTGATGCCTGCCTCCAACGCATTTTCTTTCAACAAAGTAGATATAGTCGTACTCAAAGGAGAGCCGGTGATAAAAAATCTGAGATTTAACTCCTGTCCATCTTTCTCTAGGATACCATCACCATCTTGATCTATCCATCCTCCATCTGATAGAATGTTCTTCGCCAGATCTATATTATACTCAGGAGCTGTTATAGTGTTCAAATAACCGGGCTGTATCGGACTTAATGGGCCAACTATCCTCTGACCAAAACCCTTCTCCTGTTGATTAATTAATCTATCGATATCCATGGAATGGGCAAGCGCTCTTCTCACGTTTACATCTGAGAGTCGAGCATCTTGATTATTTAGTAGCAAGAAATATATACGAGGCAACTGAGGGTTAAGAAAATTATATGCTGTTGATACGGTCTCATCTTCTTGTAGGTCTAAATAGACTTGACCTGGCGATTTGGCAAGTGATATCACATCCAGCTGCCCACTCTTAAGTTGAGTGATTGCAACAGTCGGATCAGAGATAAACTGATAGACGATCCGTTCGGGATTGGCCAAGAGCAGGGATCGATCTGGGTAAACACCACCCCACCAATTATTCTTACGCTCAAGAACAATATACTGCCCTGGCTCCCACTGTCTCAGCGCATAAGGTCCCGCTCCATCTATTATGGTTTCTCTTGCAAACTTAGCACTACTAAATTCCTTGGCTATTCTAACAAGAACGCTATCCTTTTCCATGGCCGCAATACTCATACTACCCAAGTCCTCATAAGAGTAGCTATCCAGTAATCCTTCTCTATCGTATATATGCTTTGGTAATATTTCTGCTGATAGCAAACCATCAGAAGTAAGGAAATATTCCCCTTTGGTAGTAATTACAAACCCCTTTGGGTCTCCTTCTTCAATAGATACACTTGATAACTCCTGAGTTAAACCAGTCCATCCCGGCGAATTGATTCCTGCTAATTTGGTCAGTTTCATTGTAAACTCGTAATCATGACCAGTAACAGGGCTACCATCTTTCCATACTGCCTCGGGAAGTATCTCAACCTTCATAGTCTTTTCAGTCTCGCCGGCATCGTTTTTAGATGTTTGAGTTACAGGGATCTCCGTTGCTAATACAGGTACCCATTCTCCGCTTATTGGATCAAAATCACACAGAGACAGGTACATGTGCTCCATAATGATATTGGCTTCCGGAAACTGATACAACAATGGATTGAGGCGTTGTGGCTCTTTTTCTAGTCCGACTACCACCTGGTCAAGACTTGACTGATCGATATTCTTATCGGATTGACAGGCACACAAGAGTAAGCACACTGCTCCAAGAATGAACAAATTTTTAGTGAGCATAGGCATTCATAGGATTGATAATACAAAAACAGAAAGGTACAGATAAACAAACAGACTATAAATGGGCTTAGTAAATTCATAAGCACGAACGATGTCAAAAAATGTACTTATTGCAGGAGGCTCTGGTTCTGTGGGTCAACATCTAATGCCATACTTGCACGACAAAGGGTTTGTTGTAAAGTCTCTAAGCCGTAATAAAGAGACTTGTAATACAAGCCATAAATTCCTCCATTGGAACCCTACCGACAATATATTTGACATCGGCAGCTTTGTACCAGATCATGTGATTAATCTCTCAGGAGCGGGAGTCGCAGATCAGAAGTGGACCAAAAAGAGAAAAAAGATCATCATCTCAAGTCGCACTCAGTCCACCGCTTTTTTAATTCATAGTATTGCCCGTAGGGGAATAAAATTAAAGTCTTTCGTATCTGCATCTGCAGTTGGATATTACGGCGACACGGGTCATAATATTGCCACAGAAGATGACCTCCCTCACAATCAAGAGTTCTTATCGGAAGTCTGCCAAGTGTGGGAAGAGGCAGCAAAACCTGCAGCAGAACTAACAGATAATCTCACCATTCTTAGGATATCAACAGTCCTGACTAAAGAAGCTGGTGCACTGGACAAGATGGCTAAGGCTATTTCATTTGGTATGGCAAACTACTTGGGTAATGGCAAGCAATATCTACCCTGGATTCATATGAAGGACCTATCTGGATTCATACATCATTGCATGACCAATCCGATGGAACATACTATCTACAACACCTCTGCACCCGAAGAATGGACCAACTACGAATTCACAGATCAACTACGCCAAGCAATCAACAAAAAAGCATTGCTCATGCCTGCACCAGCCTTCTCTATCAAGATGTTATTTGGTGAGATGTCACGTGTCGTGCTCAACAGTTCGAGGGTATCTACCGAACGAATTATGAACAGCGGATACACATTTTATTTCCCAGATCTCACGAGTGCCTTGCGAGATATATACCAGTCTTAGTGCTTCTCGAAAACTTCGATCTCTTTACTAACCGTGATTAGGTCAGTAAACTTTCCTTTAAACCTTGTGGCACGAACCATATGATTATCTATCCAATGATAGTTTCCTCCTCGGGGTTTATTCATCAGTAGGCCATGATACTTAAATCCATGCTTCTTCAACCAAGTCTCAGTAACTGAACGATGCTCTTCTGTACGAGATGTAAAGAAAGTGATTATGTGTCCCTCTTCGAACCACTTATTTAGAATTTCCAAGGCATCTGGGTATGGTTCACAAGTGACCATTCGTTCTGGCTCTTCATTAGGAACGTCATCTGTTACTGTGCCATCGATGTCAATTAGGTAGTTTTTGACATCTTCGGGAAGTACCGGGCTTAACGTTTTACCATCATCGCCTTTTATCTCTTTAAGATCTTGATTACTCATTTTCATTAAAAGTTTAGAAAGTCTTCAGGATTAAGTGGTTTTCCACTATGCCACAACTCAAAATGGAGATGAGGACCACTCGAAAGTGTTCCTGTGTTGCCTATTATGGCGATAGCCTCTCCAGCTTGGACAAAAGTACCTTTCTCCTTTAACAAAATCGAGTTATGCTTATAAAATGATAAAATATTGCCCTCATGTTGAACTCCAATTGTATAACCCGTCTCAAGATCCCACCCAGAACTAAAAACATATCCATCCATAATCGAGTTAATGGGACTACTCTTAGGCGCCAGTATATCAACTCCATAGTGCTTGATCTCAGGCATAAATCGAGAACTTACAATTCCCTGTACAGGGAGGATAACCTCAGCTGTAAGCCAAGTGTCATATATGTTGTGGTTTATAGGAATATCATTTTTAATGGCTTGACTCTTATGTGCGGTTGGTTTTGCACTCGATTGCGCTATAGCACTGTTAGTGGTGGCCTTAGCCTGATTGTAATCAGGCATATTAGATATATCTGGTATCGTAAGCATTGTTCTCATCGCAGATAGATAGGTCTCCTGAGCATTCAGCTCATCATCAATACCATCGATCTTCTCAATTAACTTAATGAAATCAGCATTTGCTTCTATCTGGCCATAACCGGGTATCATATGTTTAAGCGGTGTCAGGGCAAACAGTACATAAAATCCTATCAGCAGGATTAGGCATGCCATACTTATTAATCCATAGATACTTCTGAGACTGAGATCAAAAGAACGCACTTCCTGAAAAGTATCAGAAGTGAATACTACTAACCGATACTCTTCCTTCAATCGCTGAAAAAATCTACTCTTTCCCTCACTGTTCTCGTTCATTGGCACAAATGTATCTTATAATAAAATAGAAATAAAACGGTTATTGTAATGCCTATTATATAAGGTCATACTGCTCAGTTTCAGCACCATTGATTAAATCATTAGTGCGAGAGCCTTTGACTAACGTTATTTGGCAGAGTTATGGGAGTAATTAACTATTCAATGGACCCATTCATGATGATCAAACGAGGACTT
Source organism: uncultured Saprospiraceae bacterium (assembly GCA_964522505.1). Classification (GTDB taxonomy): domain Bacteria; phylum Bacteroidota; class Bacteroidia; order Chitinophagales; family Saprospiraceae; genus GYS-P2D. The sequence continues at coordinate 8,642 of CAZFWJ010000062.1, read as the reverse complement.
CTTCTAAATGCTATTTTGATTTGTGCCACTGCTACGAGCTTAAGCTTCTTAAGCTCTTGTTCGTCAGCACAAAAAAATAAAGATGAGGTGGGGTTTGTCGGTAAGAAATTTCACGATCTCACTGCGAGATATAATGGATACTTTAATGCAAATGAGCTGTATAAGGAGAGTAAGCTGCAGTTAGAAGAAGGGTATCAAGATAACTATAACGGTATCCTTAATATCTATCCATACGAATCTGTAGAAAATGCAGAGTCCGTTACGGAAAATATGGATAAGGCCATTGAAAAGGTTATCAAGGTTTCATCACTTCATGAAGTAAGTAAATGGGTGGACGATTGCTATGTGCTTATGGGTAAAGCCCAGTATCTCAAGGGCGATTACGAATCAGCGCAAGAAACCTTCGCCTACTTTGTAGATGACTTCAATCCAAAAGATCCGGACTCAAGGGTATATATATCACCTGATCGAGAAGAAGACGCCAAAGCACGAAAAAAAGAACAAGAACGAGAAAGAAAAATCCAACAACAAGAGCGCGACCAAGCACGCAAAGAAGCTGAAAAAGCAAGAGAAGAGGAGAAAAAGGCTCGAAAGAAGGCTAAGAAAGACCGGAAGAAGAATGGATCCCGCAAACGCACCGTGAGGGAAGTGATAGAAGATACTAAAGACAAAATAGCTGAAGAAGCTGCCGAGATAACAAGCAAAATTGAAGGAGTTGCGGACAACGGCTCTTTGGACGTGCCACCAGAGGATATAGATGAGGATGAAGCATATCTCCAATCGATACAAGAAGAAAAAAAGAATAAGAAAAAGCTCACAGAAAATCCCTTTAATGCAGGATTCTTAAAGCATGGTCCGGCTTACTATGAGGGTATGATGTGGTTGTCCAAATCATACATCAAGCGTGATAAATGGCTAGATGCCAAGTATTATTTAGATAAAATAGTCGAAGATGGCTTTGCAACAGACAAGATTCTTTCTGAGTCCCATGTCGTTAGGGCTGACATGCACATCAAGATGAAGGACTACAATGAAGCTCTGAAGTCTATTGACACTGCCATTGAGTCCAACAAGGATAGAAGACTTAGAGCGCGTTTAACTTTCATCAAAGGACAGATACATCAACTAAAAGGAAACGCAGCGGAAGCCAGTGAATCTTTTTCAACCGTAGGCAACTACAAGCCATCATTCGAAATGGAACTGCATGCTAAGATGAATCAACTGAGAAATGGTTGGGCTGCAGGGACGACTACCAGTGATGCTGCCATCAGAAAACTCAAGAGATTAGCGAATGAAAGTAAAAACGAACCTTATAGAGGGTCGATATACTTTACCCAAGCCGAAATATTGCTTGCTGATGGCAGGACAACAGAGGCATTTGAAAAATTTAATGAAGCCCTTGCGAATAGTTCTGGAACTAATAAAACAGAAATCTATAATAGACTAGCAACTCTCTACCTATCTCGAGAAGAATACGTGAATGCTAAAAACTACTACGACAGTACATTGACAATCATGCCTAAGAAAGATGAGCGATTTACGACAGTAGAGAGATATGCCGCAAATTTGAAGAGCATTGCCTCAAACATCCGAATCATAGAGTTAAAAGATAGCCTATTGAGATTGGGTAATATGACCCCTCGACAATTAGAGGCTTTTGCGCTAAAAGAAGCTAAAAAATCCAGAGAGCAACAAGAAAAGCAGATCGAAGAAGGAAATCAAATATCTATTACTACGTCAGTATCATCAGGAAATAGCAGATTCTTTGCCTACAATCCCGCCACGGTGCTCAAGGGTCGACAGGACTTCAATCGTCGGTGGGGTTCACGTCCTCTTGAAGACGATTGGCGCCGAGCAAACAAGAACTCTTCTGAAATAGATGAGGAACTCGATATTGAGGTAGTAGCAGAACAAGAGGTTGATTATACTGAAGAAATCAACAAAATCATACGAGATATACCAATAGACGAAGAGTCTCAATCAAAGGCCAATGCTCAAATCGAAAAGGCCATGTTCGAACTAGGTACTGGATTCAGAACTTATATCGAAAACTACGCTAAGTCTAATGAGACGCTCACCAAACTATTAGACCGATATCCAGAAACAGAACATCGAGTTGAAGCCTACTACTACTTATTCCTCAACTATCAAGATCTAAATGATCATGGTAAAGCGGACTTTTATAAAAGCAAACTACTAAGAGAATTCCCTAACTCACCATTTGCGATTTTCCTTAGTGATCCAACCAATGAAAAGGCGCTATTAACGGATGAAAAGAAAATTGAGCTATACTACGAAAATACCTATGAAGAATTTGAAGACGGCAACTTCCAAATAGTGTTCGAAAGACTTGAGCAAGGTCGCAAAGACTTTGGTTTAGAGCATAAAATGGCTCCAAAATTTGATCTCTTACGAGCCATGGCTATCGGAAACATTGATGGTCAAAACGAATATATCAATGCGCTCAGAGGTGTTATTTTAAAGCATAATAATACATCAGAGCAAACCTATGCGAGAGAGATGCTTAGATTCTTACGAGGCGATGAAGAGGCCTTTGGCGATCAATCCTCTGATCAAGATGTATCCAAGTTTAGAGTGGAAAAAGATAAGCTACATTACGTCATATTCCTACTCTACGGTGGGGATGGCAACTTAGTAAATGACTTTAAGACAGAACTAAATAAGTATAATGCTCAGGCATTTTCACAATTGAGAATCAGATCAACAAGCTTGTACCTCAATCAAGAGAATAAGACGCATTTAGTATTGCTGCGAAGATTTAATGATGCCGATCAGGCTATGGAATATTACAATCAGTTTAACAAGGATGCAGATACGATCTTTGATGGATCTGAGTATTCCTATGACTTATATGCAGTGAATCAATTGAATTATCGTGAAATCATCACCTCCAAGTCAGCGAATTCGTATAGAACGTTCTTTGAAAAACACTATTTGAACGAAAACGCAAAGGATAAGTAAGTTGACTAAAACTTAGTCTTCTTAGCTAGTATGGTTAAGAAGTATACCTCGTATGCTGTATAAATGGCATAAACAAGGAGATATAATAGGATATGATGATTGTTGCTTGGCTTATAAAAATGGCCCCAGCAAGTCAAAAATCCTACCGACATCACCAGCTTAATCAGGAAAGATGCAGACACTACTCCGACGAATGAATAATCAGAGACACTACTCGACACTCGCTGCGCTACGAAGAATATAGCTACACAAAAGATCACATATTGTCCAACAGACAAGGTCATTAACAAGGTCAAATTATTCGGCAAATCACTTAACAACAAAACACTTAGCCCGAGGAGGACTATAGAAATAATGGACATATGAAGTGCAAAATCCCTTGATATCATAGTAGGTTAATATAAGTCCTTGATCAGCTTATAAAATATTGCCAGCAGGAACAATAGCATGAGCGTTATCGCTACATAGGGTTGTGGGGATCCTAATATCTCATCTATATAACCACCAATAAACCACCCTGCTAAGAGTAATATAAACATCTGCGAAACAAGCCCTACATACTTCAGATACTCATGTGAGGGTTTAGACATGGTAATAGTTAAGCTGTCTTCTTGTTTGCTGGGACAATCTTTTGTCCGCCCATGCTACACTTTACATTAAAGATAGCACCTGGTTGCACCATCAATTTGGCTGTTGTGATTTCTCCAGTGATATTTGCCGATTCTTTGACTTGGAGCAGCTCTTTTACTCGGATAACACCATCAATACTGCCTTCTATTACCGCATTCTGACAATCTATTTGTCCCGAAATAAGGCCTTTGGGTCCAAGTATTAATTTTCCAGCACAACTTAAGTTGCCTTCTAATGTGCCATCAATTCTCATGTCATTCTGGGCATTGAGATCACCAACGAGCTTTGTTCCTTGGCCTAGACTGTTGATTCCTCCTTGAGCGGAACTGTCATTGGATACCGATGCCATATTGTTGTTTTCTTTCTTTGAGCTATTACCAAACATAGTTAACTTATCTTATAGGGACATGCCCATTGAATACGGGCAATTCCGCAGCAAAAGATAAGGCAATACTCAGGACATCAACTAAGTATTAGCACCTATATTTAATATAATTTAAAATTTAATGTATCCCTTAGAATACAGGGCAGAAGACTCCCCCACTTACATCACCAAACAAGTAGCTAAGTGATAACTCAAAAGATCCATTGCCTGGAGATGAAGCGCTTAATCCAGATACATTGTAGTCATAGCTGAGACCGATACCGTAGACATCGTAATCGAGCCTGGCGGCAACGATAACTGCATCTGAGTGCACCCCTCCAGAGATTTCAGTGCCAACTCGATACCAAAGTCCTAACTCGAAAAACTGTCCGAAATCGTTGCTGAATGCAGAATTCTGAGAACCAGTTTTAAATCTGACACTCCCTCCACCATTCAACTCCGTATGAGGACCTTGCTTCAAATAGATGAAGTTTGGTTTCACGCTTACCTTTCTATTTATTGGATACTCACCCCCGAGGTGAGCTGTTAGTCTCGAGAATAATAATTCTTCCGAATTAAGGAATGATACATTTGGCTGATTCAAGTGGTGTAGAGCAACCCCTCCAAAAACGTTCTTGCGGTCTCCTAAGTTACTAAACCACATCAATCCACCAGATACATCTGGATAGGTAATATTCGTATTTGGGATAGCTTCACCTGCACCTTGGCTCGGATCAAACTCCGCATTGCCATTAACTTGTGTTAACCATCTAAAATCTCCTGTTCGTACTCTACGCTGTGTGATTCCCACATCAGCTCCAAAGGAGATAAAATGTGACTGCTTCTTATTGCCTGCAATCTTCTTGCTAAACGAAGCTGATAATCTTGCTTGTGTTGAGCCAAAACTAGTTTCACCGGCAACATCACTCCAAAGTGTTCCACCGACTCCGAAATAATCCTCCTGACCAATCGCCAGTTTTCTATCATATGAAGCTGAGTAGGTATTATAAGCCGCCGAACCTAAGGCTCCTGCCCATTGATTGCGGTAGTTTACTGTTACACGCTGTCCCGCATTAATTAAACCAGTCATTGCTGGATTCAGATTAAGTGGAGATGTATAAAACTGGGAAAAATGTATGTCCTGTGCCTTGAGTCCAAATGCACAGAGAATAAATACAATTGATAAAAGTGTAGTCTTGTGGATCATAGTAGGGTTTTTAGTCATGCCTGTCGTATATAATGACATCCATTTTTGTAAAGTACCCTACGTTAATGAGCAATTATTTCTTAAAATCTTGGACTCAGGTACCCTTTGAAGTTAGGATCAAATAATAAATACGTCAAAGACAGTTCAAAAGCTCCATTAGCCGTAGCTGCTTGACTCAAACTAGAAGTATTGAAATCATAGCTAAATCCAATGCTGTAGTTACTAAACGAAAACTTAGAATAAATAACAATGGCGTCATTGCCAATGGACGTAGATGATCCCGCATTAGGTGAGGCATTCTTCACTATGCGCCCCCATAGACCAAGCTCAAAGAAATCCTTGACACCTTCATACTCTCCAGTATTAAATCGAATCGCAGATCCTGGAAGGACCTCCAAGTGCGGACCTTGAGAGATGTAGACGAAATTAGGAACTATTGATATGGTTCTGTTCAGCCTATACTCAGCCCCGGCATGAATCGTCAGTCTCGAAAACAAACTCTCTTGTCGATTGAGGAAACTGATATTAGCTTGATTTAAGTGATGCAATGCGGCACCAATATAAAAGCTATTTTGTCTTTGGTCTAATCCGTAGATTAGTATACCTCCATTTATATCAGGATATAAGAAACTCCCATTGGGTATTATTTCATTAAATCCAGCCGAAGGATCAAATTGACCATTTGTTACTTGTGATGGCCATCTGAGATCTCCCGGTGTAAGTCTACGTTGTGTAATGCCTGCGTCGGCTCCGATTGAGAGATAGAGGCCAGACTTCTTAAGATTCTTTCTGACTTGCTTGCCCCAGTCACCAGCTATTTTACGTGTATATGCAAACGATACCCTAGCTTGGGTCGTGCCAAAATTTGAATCCCCAGCGACATCATTATATAATGTGCCTCCTATCCCAAAGAAATCTGTCGTTCCTACTTCTACTCGTCTATCATACGATGCCGAAAATGTATTGTAAGCACTCGCTCCAGCAATTGCGGCCCATTGATTACGATAGTGTATAGTGGCACGCTGCTCCGCATTTATGATACCAGTCAAGGCTGGGTTGAGATTTAAAGGAGAGTGATAAAACTGAGAAAAATGTATATCCTGAGATCTAAGTTCTTGAGTAAGACTTAGAGACATTATCAGAAGGACAATGACTGTCGAGACCTTCATTAAATTATAGAACCTGTTTAAAATCAAAATCAGTGTATTTTAACTACGAAATCGTGACCCACTCAATCTAACGACTCACTGAATTCATTATTATTGGTAATATAGACCAATAATAAGTCAACCCCGTATGGATGTGAGAACAAAATTGATAATTGAGCATGCACCTGACAAAATAGATTTAAAGTCTTCAATAGTCACCATCGGGTCTTGCTTTGCTCAAAACATCTATTCAGCGTTAAGCAAAGACAAAATTAAAGTTTATCACAATCCTTTTGGTACTCTTTATAATCCTGTCAGCATAAGTCAACTCCTCAATGCCAGCATCAACAATCTTAAACTTGACAAATCCTTATTCATCACTAGAGATTCTAGAACTGTACACTACCAATATCATTCCGATTTCAATGGGCAAAATGTTAATGCCCTTCAAAATCTCTATGAACAGTATAATAACGCACTTAAAAGCAAACTCGTTAATGGAAATCTGTTAATTATTACCCTCGGAACTGCCTCAGTATTCAAACATGCTCAACATAATGCTATTGTTGCCAACTGTCACAAGCAGCCAGCTGGGCTTTTCGAGAGAAGCATCCTTGGTACCAATCAAATTACAGCGGTGTTAACCGAGTGCATTGACTCTCTTTATAAACTAAATAATTCGATCAAGATAATTCTCACCGTCAGCCCAGTAAGACATATACGAGACAACCTAGTTGTGAATAGTCTCAGCAAAGCTCGACTGATCTCGGCATGTCATGAATTATCATCCTCGTATGACTCGGTTGAATACTTCCCATCTTATGAAATTATGGTAGACGATTTGAGAGACTACAGATATTATAAGGAAGACTTGATACACCCGAATGAGACAGCTTTAGCGTATATATATGAACTATTTCAACAACGATATTTTGATGCTGAATTATCACCTGTTCTTGCAGATATACGCAAAATAAAACGAGGCCTCGAGCATAGACCATTCAATGCTCATTCTGATAATTATCAAAGGTTCATTCTAACCCTTATAGATAGATGTGACTCTCTGGAGGAGGTTGCAAGTATAGATTTACAAGAAGAGAAAGCTCAGTTGCTTCAGAAACTTACAGATCTAAACGCCTAACAGATCGTGCATATTGAAGGTCAAAGTCGCCGTCTGAGACCTCGACATCAATTAGGTTGATTCCGGGTGATTTACCTGGAGCAATTGACCCCAATCTATCATCATATTTTAAAGCTTGCGCACCATTGTAAGTTGCCCACTTCAACAATTCTCGATCTGACACATGCGATTGATACCGCTTTATTGTCTTTATTTCGTCAAGGATGCTTAGATGCCAGTTGCTACTTAAGCTATCTGTGCCAATGCACATCTTCGCTCCAGCATTAATAAATTGCTTGTAAATAGGTAGCTGATTTTCTATATAGAGATTCGCATTAGGGCATGTAACCCAATACACTTGTTCTGACCATTGTGCTGCCCGCCGCATGTCTATCTCATCTGTCTGAGTATTGTGCACCATGAGTATATGATTCCTTGGATTCATATGGCTCATAGCATATTCTATAGATCGTTTTCCGCTCGCTGTAAACTGATCCAGGGCTATTCCAAAATCTTTATAGAATCCAATGAATCCTCCAGATTTGCTTTCGAACAGCTCATTTTCGGCTGTAAGCTCCTGATTATGAATACTCACTACCGCATCATCATCATTGACGCCATTTATCAGATTGAACAAGGTCTTACTGACTGAGTAGGGCGCATGAGGAACACAACTGACTCGATTATATCCCGAGCGAGATTGTTTCTTGTATACTTGGTGATATTGTTCAAAATTATGTTGTGCTTGATCTTCTTGTAAGAAGTCAAACATCTCAACAAAGGTGTAATAGTCTATTGGTGAAGACTCCTTAACCTCATATGTGTCTAGTTTATTGGAGATATCTCCCACAGCTACGATGCCGTTATCAATCATTTGTTGATCGGCATTTTTAATAGCCTCCATGATTATTTCCTCAGGAAATTCCCTAAGAGTTACAACTCCGTTTATAAATTCTATTAATCCTGTACCCGTGTCGATGGCTCCCAATAAGTGCGATAACTCTAGATGACAGTGCGCATTAATAAATCCTGGGCAGATGACACCAGCAAACTTATCTATGTTGTCTTCTGAAGTATTGGGATAGATGCCCTCAATAATAGACCCGTTGAGTAGGATATAATGATCTTCCCACTCTTGACCATCACCAGAAATGATGATATCAGCGGATACTTTTTTGATCACTTAATCCC
>CAZFWJ010000061.1:0-19733 GCA_964522505.1 uncultured Saprospiraceae bacterium | reverse complement strand
TGGAAGACCATATAATCATCAGCCAAGATGGCTATTACAGCTTTAGAGACGAAGGCATGATCTAGTTAGGGGTATGATTAAGGCTTTCATAGAGTTCTACATACTGATCTATTGTATGTTGGAGTGGAAACTTGATCTGATCGGTGACTGACCATTCTCCACTCATGGCTTGAGTCATGGCATGAGCTAGGTCAGACGCTTCGACGGAATCGTAGTTGATATATTGACCCGTAATTACCTCAGACAGAGCACCCCTACCTGAGGTAATGATCGGTGTGCCTATCGCCATAGTCTCAACTGCAGCATAACAGAACCCCTCGCTATACGACGGAATGACGACGGCATCTGCCTTAGCAATCTCTTTTTTCAATTGAGTGAACGGTACACTTTGTTCGATACTAATTATGGACTTCGATATCCCTAATTTATCTATGAGGCCATAAACTTTATGGAGTAATGGCTCTTCGGGTAAGATCAGCTTTAACCTATAAGGCTTTTCACTTTTTAAGTTTGATACCGCCTTCAGTAAGACATCTAAACCTTTAGAGTATCCTACTCTACCAAAGAACAAAAAGTTGAATATCTCTCCTTTCTCATGGATTTGATTGAAATCTTCAAAATCTGAATATTGGATCCCGTTATAGATGCGCTCCAATCGATTGTGATCGACACCTGCCTCTGATAAGGCCGACCTAGTGAAATCTGATACAGCAATGATCTTTTTGAACGATAGCTTAACTAACATTCGCTCAAATGCGGAATTGAGAAATCGACTAATTGGATTTAGCCAAGGTAGTCTAAACCAAAGTTTACCCCAATATTCATGAAAAGTAATTACGACATCTTTTCTTTTGATCTTGGCGATTATCCAGGCGGGCAATGCTGCGTTATAGGATGTAGTATGGATAAAATCAGCATCTCTGGCGTGCCTTAGACCAAATATCCAAGCGAAAAAGGTAAATAAATAACGATTGTAAAATCTGTATCGATACACTTCTACCCCATCGACAGTCTCATATGTCTTCAGTTTGGAATCGTACCGATTAGTAACAACGGTGATTTCATGACCATGCTGGACCAATTGATGCGCTAAAGACTTAAATAACGTTTCTACCCCTCCGATGTGAGGATCATAGTATTCTAAAACAAAAAGGACTTTCATGTGAGCTATAAGCCATTAACAGTCTATATCTTATTGATGATCTTAGATTCATCTTGCTTGAGCATCTCGGTGATACGTTTACGCTCCAACTCTCTTATCTTATTCTCATCAAGTGCAAGTTGACGTACGAGATCGGTGATCTTGCGATCCATCGTCTCAATCTTAGCAGATAGGTAGAAGGCTAAGACAATAACAAAGGCTAAAGACACAAAAATGATCGCATTTATATTACTCTTGATACCAAGTAAGTTGGCGAGCTGAGTAGAAAACTCATGAGGAACTATAGCCAGCACAGCGATGACAGCCCAGAATCCTAACCATATTACATTAGTGAATATGAACTTACGTCTAAGACGTAGTTCTACAGCTATACGATAGATATAGTATATAGATAGTGCAGGTGCTATGAATTGGTAAACCTCCAAAAGTTAATTTTCTCATGTGCAAAAATATACCAAACTGATAGCTAAAGCTAATGCCATGGGTAATAAGTCAGAAAATAAACTCTTAACTTTTGGTTTAGCACGATTAATTACACTGCAAAACTCTCCCCACAGCCACAGGTGCGGGCTGCATTTGGGTTGTTGAAGTAGAAGCCTTTGCCATTTAATCCTCCACTAAATTCAAGTGTAGTATTGCATAGATATAGAAAGCTCCTTAGGTCGGTAACGACTTTGACACCATTATCTTCGAAGACTTGGTCACCTTCCTTCGATTGATTGTCAAAGTCCATGTTATACGTAAGTCCAGAGCAACCACCACTGGTTACTGACACTCTTACAAAGAAGTCTTCTGCAAGGGACTCATCTCCTTTTAGCTCTGCTATTTTATCTTTTGCGCTTTCAGCTACGTACAACATATCGCACAATTTTAGATGAACAAAATGAAGCGTGGCTTAGTCAGCCATTCCGTTCTTGGTCTTATAATCTTTGATGGCACTCTTGATCGCATCTTCTGCTAATACAGAACAGTGAATCTTTACTGGTGGTAAAGCAAGCTCTTCTACGATATCCATATTATCAATTTTCATAGCATCATCGATAGACTTTCCTTTAAGCCATTCAGTTGCCAATGAACTAGATGCAATCGCTGAGCCACAACCAAATGTCTTAAATTTGGCATCCTTGATCGTCTGTGATGCCTCATCTACTTCTATCTGAAGTCTCATTACATCACCACACTCGGGAGCACCAACTAAGCCAGTGCCTACAGTGTCTTTAGTTTTATCCAGCGTTCCAACATTCTTCGGATTCTTGAAGTGTTCTAAAACTTTTTCTGAATATGCCATTTCGCTTTTTTATTTACTTATTAACAAAGATATGTCCTATTGAGTTCCTATGCCTAATTTCTTAGTGCTCTGACCATTCTACCGCTTCTAGATCTACGCCATCCTTATACATCTCCCATATAGGACTAAGATCTCTCATATGAGTTACACCCTTAGTCAACATATCAATGGCGATATCAATTTCTTCCTCTTGAGTAAATCGGCCAAGACTAAATCTAATACTACTATGCGCCAGATCATCTCCTAGTCCTAAGGCCATTAATACATATGATGGCTCTAAGGACGCCGATGTACATGCACTCCCTGATGACACTGCGATATTCTGATTGAATGTCATCATCAACCCTTCGCCCTCAACATGCTTAAACGAGATATTGGTGACATGAGGCATGCGATGCTCCGTATTGCCATTGATATATACTTCCTCAAGATTGGCACTTAAGCCCTGCTCCAACTTATCTCTTAATTTAGATAACCTTGCTGCATCCTGATCCATCTCAAGTCGCGCTAATTCTGCTGCTGTTCCCAAACCTACAATTCCAGGTACATTAAGTGTTCCCGATCTCATCCCTCTCTCATGTCCTCCACCATCTTGTTGGGCAGTAACTTTTACTCTTGGATTCTTTCTATTTACAAATAGCGCTCCTACTCCCTTAGGGCCGTACATCTTATGACCTGTAAATGCCATCAGGTGTACTCCTGTCGCTTTAGGATCTACTGGTATCTTACCTACTGCCTGAGTGGCGTCACTCATAAACAGTACGCCATGCTTGGCACAGATCTCCCCGATAGCTTTCATTGGCTGGATAACTCCAGTCTCATTATTAGCCCACATGACTGAGACTAATATAGTCTTGTCCGTAATGGCTGCCTCTAATTGCTCTAAATCGACTATTCCATCTCTTTGGACTGACAGGTACGTTATATCAGCGCCCATCTTTTCGAGCTTCTTGCAAGAGTCTAATACTGCCTTATGCTCTGTCTCAAGCGTGATTATATGATTGCCTTTACGGCTATACATCTCAAAGACTCCTTTGAGAGCAAGATTGTCGGACTCTGTAGCACCAGACGTAAAGATGATTTCTTTAGCATCTACATTGATCAACTTAGCCACTTGATCTCTGGCGTAATCGACGCCTTCTTCTGCCACCCAACCGAATGGATGACTTCTACTGGCTGCATTGCCAAAATGGCTATTAAAATATGGCAACATCGCTTCAACTACCCTTGGATCACAGGGTGTCGTCGCATTATTATCAAGGTAGATTTTCTGTACTGACATAACTCTTATTTAACCTAGTCGCCAACAAAACAGCGTGGCTCTTGATTGGTTGTGCAAGTTTAGGCAATATTACAATAGCACACAGTAAAATATGTCCTGATCTGTCATTTCGGCCCCCTCTAACTCAATTATTCGCATCCAGATTAAAAGAAGCTTTAATATGTACCTTTGCCAGCAATAATTTCAACGATACTTTGAATTCTATAAATCCTCGACTAAATAAAATTCTGAATCCTCAGATTCATGAGGTCAGAGATGTATCATACTATACGACTGGGATCATAGAAAATCGGGATTTCTTAATTTTATCTCAGGCGATTACTTTGATGGAGAGTGAGAACCTGGCCCATAAAGAATTAGCCACTGAGATATTGTTGGCATGTGAGACTGTAAGCCCAGAATCCAAGCGCATAGGTGTGACAGGATCCCCTGGTGTGGGTAAGAGCACATTCATAGAATCGATTGCTAAAGAGTTGATCAATAATGACCATAGAGCTGCTGTACTTACTATAGATCCAACAAGCATAGATAATCGAGGGAGTATACTAGGAGATAAGACGAGAATGGATCAGCTATCTCAAGACAACAGGATTTTTGTAAGACCTAGCCCAAGTCGTTCTTTCTTAGGAGGTACACATGCCTTGACCTATGAAGCAATCATCATGTGTGAAGCATGCGGGATAAATTATATAATAGTGGAGACAGTCGGCGTAGGCCAATCTGAATATGCGGTTAGCGATATTGTTGATTGTTCCATACTATTGCTACTTCCTGGGGCTGGTGATGAACTTCAAGGAATTAAAAAAGGAATCACCCAGATCGCGGATATCATAGTTATTAATAAAACTGATGGAGAACGCATTACCCTAGCTCAACAGGTAGCACAGGATTATCGATCTGCCACTCATATCACGTCGAGCGCTACTAAAGATTGGTATACGCAAGTATGTCTGCATTCTTCTATTGATCAGAATTTTGACCTTCAGGTGATTAATCATATCCAGCAATATTTTGCACAATACGATTATACTGTTAGACGCAATGCGCAACGTCAGAAGATATTAGAAACCCGACTGAGATATCATCTCAGTGAAATCCTAAGCAGAACTATCGAAGCTAACGAAATAACTTCTCAAGTTTTGAAAAGCACCAATCTACATCCGCTAAAAGCTGTAGACCAGCTACTCAAGAGAATTGACATACAACTGAATTTGCACTAGATGAAGAGAACGTTGCTCAGATTATGGCTGACATACCTCCTCATGATCATTATTGCTCAGTTGTATGGTCAAGAGGCTGACTACTTCAGATCTCCTATTAACTATAGCACTCGATTGTCTGGTTCCTTTGCAGAACCACGATCAGCACATTTTCATGCAGGAATAGACTATAAGCAAATGAGAGGAGTGCCATTTGATACCATCTATGCCGCAGCAGATGGGTATATCTCAAGAATTAATGTTAAACCTGATGGCTATGGTAACGCCTTGTACATTGAACACCCTAACGGTTATACGACTGTCTACGCTCATCTACATCACTTCAATAAGTCGATCACTACGTATATCGAGTCGACCTTGATCAGGAAGAAGATTCATAAGATAGAACACTACCCATTAAAGGATAAGATAACTGTAAAAAAGGGGGATTACATAGGTGTTATGGGCAATACTGGTAGATCTTTTGGAGCACACCTACATTTTGAAATCAGAAAAACCAGCAGCGAGACTCCTATCAATCCAGCTCTATTTGGCCTCAAACCAGCCGATAAACTCACACCAACTATTAATGGTGTCGTCGTATACATCCTCACACCAGATGGCGAAGTCATCGATAAAAAGTATCATTCAGCCACCTATACAGGTAGTAATCAATATTCCTTAAGTGCGAGCCCTCTTGTCACAAGTGGTTTGATTATCGGCATTGGTATACACGCCTATGACACGATGAATGGTGCGAGCAATCATAACGGCGTATATGGTGTAGACGTGTTCAGTAACAAGCATGAAATTTATTCTTTCCAAATGGACAGTGTCTCATTTGATCATAGCCGATATATTCATGCTCATATGGACTATGAAGCGAAGATTAATAACAGATATATCTCCAAATGCTATCGTCTCAACACCAATCCTTTGGAGATTTATGATACCACACTCACCACTGGTCAAATCATAACCTCTGATGTCGTTCCCAATCATATTGATATTGAGGTTTATGATTTCGAAGGTAATCAAGCTATGATTTCATTTAAGATTCTTAGGGATAGCGCCCCATCTATTAATAGTAAATCCTTAGATAGCATTTTTCAACGCTTCACGCCTAATGATTCTATCAAGGGCAGATCAGGATCTTTTAGTTGGACAGCTCCTCCAGGAATGGTTGATAAGCCAGCATATTTATCTTTTTTTAATTCTGCTGATACGCTTAGTATCGAGGCTAAAAATGAAGTCCCACTATTCAAATACCTAAACCTTACTTACTCAAGCAATGCCGCGCTGACATCTAAAAGTCTTATTGCAACCATCGATGATAAGGGAATCTTAAAATCACTGGGATGTGGATCAATAGACTCGATGACTGTCAATACTTACGTCATAGAGACTGGCAAGTACTGGGCTGATGTAGATACTATCTCACCAAGCATACAAATTATCTCGCTACCGGGGTCAGAAAGAAAAAGGCTTAAATTTCAAATGAAAGACAACTATGAGCCTGTCTATGGCAGAGATCAGATGAGGTTTAAAGTGTCTATTGATGACGAGTGGACGCTCTGTCAGCACGATATTAAAGACAATTCTGTCTGGTGCGATATTGATTATCAAGGGCCGTTAAGAGACCATCAAATCTCAATAGTGGTGGAAGACGCCTGTTCTAATCAAAGTGAATGGAAGCGGACAATTAGATATTGATTTGTTTAACTTTTTAAGAACATTAGATAAACAAATGTGATATCTTGAACGTCAATAAGATAAAACTATGACTACTCTCCAAGTTGGCGACAGTGCCCCAGCATTTGATTCAGTTGATGAAAATGGTGATCCAATCTCTCTATCAAACTATAGTGGGAAAAAATTAATTCTCTTTTTCTACCCAAAAGATGATTCACCAGGATGCACAAAAGAGGCATGTAGTCTACGAGACAATTACAGAGCGCTTACTAAGGCTGGTTATGAAATATTAGGGATTAGTCCTGACAAATATACCAAGCACAAGAAGTTTATAGATAAGTATGAGTTTCAATACTCATTAGTGGCTGATCCGGATAAAAAGATCATCAACGACTATGCTTGTTGGGGACCTAAGAAATTTATGGGCCGAGAAGTTACTGGAGTTTATAGAACTACATTCCTGATAAATGAACATGGTGTCATAGATCATATTTTCACAAAAGTGAAAACTAAGGATCACGCTCAGCAGATACTTGAGCAAGTGCAACAGTTAGCTGTTGCTCAATCATAGAATAGCTGCTCACTGATATGATCGGCTAGATACCAGTTCTCAAGACTGAGTCTATAGTGACTACCATCATCAAGTAACAAGCCTTGTCCTATCAAATTAGCTGCTTGCAGTTTAAAATGCTGTGAAATAGGTTCATCATAATTAGTCATGATTTCTTGATGCCCTATTCCAGTTGCTTTCCGTAAGCCAAGCATGATAGATTCGTTATATAGGTTTTTATCACTTAGTGTTTCATACTCTTTAACGAGCATGCTTTGCTTAACTTCTCGGAGATATTTCTGATTATTACGTGGATTCCACGACCTCACTGATCCATTAAAGGAATGCGCGCCTGGACCAATACCCAAATACTTCTCATGTGCCCAGTAAGAGTTATTGTGCCTTGACATACGTCCAGGCATACTGAAATTGGATATTTCGTAGTGATCATATCCTCGTGCAGTTAGAAACTCATGGCCTTTTATAAATTGATCAAATTGGAGGCTTTCATCCAGTATTTTAATCTTGCCTTGCCTATCCCACTTGTGAAATGCCGTTTGTTCCTCAATAGTTAAATTATAGCAAGAAATGTGATCAGGCCCAAATTGTACCAGTTCCCATAAGTTATCCTCCCATTGCTCAACTGTGCTGTTGATCAAACCAAACATAAGGTCGGCACAGAGCTGCTCTATGTTAGCCATTCTAACATGCTTAAGTGCAATACGTGCCTGAGTGATGTTATGAGCCCGATTCATAAATGATAGGTCATCATCTATGAATGATTGTATGCCTACACTGAGGCGGTTTATACCTGCTGATTTTAACTCATGACAATATTCAAGAGTTAGATCTTCTGGATTTGCTTCTAAAGTTATTTCAGTATCACTATTTATGATATAATATTCATGGATTTTCGATAAGATACTATTAAGTTGTCTGGCATCTAACAACGACGGCGTTCCACCTCCGAAATAAACAGTATCTATTGAGTCGCCGTCAAGATAGTCTGATGTCAATTCTATCTCTTTGCAGAAAGCGCTTACCATGCTATCGACATAAGACAGATCTGTCGAAAAATGGAAGTTACAATAGTGGCAGGCTTTTCGGCAAAACGGAATATGAAAATAGAGACCAGCCATTACTTAACTCTTATGAGAGAAAGACCATCTCGATATGGTAAGATCACCACCTCGACTCGTTCATCAGCTGCGACTATTGCATTAAATTGATCTAGCGCCTTAGCTAAACTAGATTTATCTTCCTCTACCACCTCTCCCTTCCACAAAATGTTATCCACTACGATTAGTCCACCTGATCTCATCTTAGGCAATAGATACGTGTAATAGCTCAGATATTCACGCTTGGCAGCGTCTATGAAGAGCAAGTCTATGGGACCACCAATGTCTCTAATGGCGGTGATAGCAGATTGATTTACGAGCTCAACCTTGTTTCCTATAGACTTCAGATTTTTTTTGATCAGATCTATCCGCTTAAGGTCATGCTCAATGGTAATCACTCGTCCATCCGAGTCCAATCCCTCAGCCAGACAGTAAGTTCCATAACCTGTAAATGTGCCTATCTCAACTATCAACTTTGGTCGGAGCAACTTGGAAAAAAGACTTAACAACCGCCCCTGAATATGATCCGAAGCATCAAAAGGCTTTACAGTATTTAGAAAAGTAGCACGGGCTATCTGATCTAGCGCTATGTCTGTTGGACTACATGCACGCTCTGCATAAAATCTCAGTTTAGGTTCATCTCTCATGCATACTGTTGATCTGCTTTCGGCACGAATATTGAAGTTTAGTAGGTAATAATTGGTTTTTTGGGGTAATAAATTTGATCCTGCTATCCATATCTTGGAAGCAGGATTTTTTTATTTCTTAGTGCTGGTCGTAACTTGCCGTGATGGATATAGCTAAAAAGCAGAAAAAGGAACAACATATAATAGCGGCAGCGGAACGTGTCATCGCTAACACTGGATTTCACAATGCGAAGATTGACGACATCGCACAAGAGGCCGGCATTACCAAGGTTACTCTTTACAGCTACTTTCAAAGTAAAGAAAACTTGTACCTGGCCATCATCTATAGAGGCTTCCAGTCCCTCACCGAGATATTCTACAGTGTGATCAATGATCATAGAGAAGGTACAGGGTTTGACTCTACAATGGCTATTTTCAATTCATTTTATGAATTCTGTGAAAACAACTATCTATATTCTGAAGCGATATTGGATTATTTCTCTATGATTCGAAACGACAAAAGGTCTGATGATCAGAATCTCACTGACAGTATCTTTTTTCGCAAGTTACAAGACATCCAAAATATACCTCTAAAGCTCACTGCTCAGGAAATACATCGTGGAAAAAGCGATGGCTCCATTACCGCAAACATTGACCCAATGCTCATAACCATTCAGGGCTGGACAATGGTCGTGGGTTACATCAAACTATTGACTGCTTCGGGATCTAAAGGATCCACTTTGATGAGTGTAGATCTGAAATCACTCAAAAGCCTGAGTTTAGACCTCGCTGTATCTTCATTAAGGCCTAATTAGTAAAATCCCTTTTATTCGACAATTTTTGAGCTTAAGACGCCGCTTATTGGCGTGCATGTCAATTGATAATCCGCTATTTTGTAAGATTTTGAACAATAGCTAAAATTCTACATCACATGTCGGATTATGTAAGTGTCGATCATCTCAAGTTTTTGCTTGATGAGGTTCATAATATCGAGGAAGTATTGCAATTAGAACGGTATGCGGATTATGATACTGAGGGTGTACATATGCTTCTAAATTCGACTAAACAGCTTTCGGACAAGGAGCTATTTCCGTATTTCACCGAAATGGATAGAGTTGGTGCCAAGTATGAAAATGGTACTATCACATGTCATCCACAGATCAGAAATGTCATGAAGATGTATGGTGAAAATGGGTACATATGTCCACATTTCGATTATGAAGAAGGAGGCTCACAAATGCCTCACATGGTCAGCTTGGCGGTGGGGTTTATCAGCACATCTGCCAATAACACGGCAGTGGGGTATCCTGGGCTCACGGCTGGGGCTGCAGGACTGATCAGGTCTTTTGCTTCTAAAGAGCTATTTGACACCTATGTTCCAAAAATGATGTCAGGCGAATGGGGCGGAACTATGGCACTGACTGAACCTCAAGCAGGTAGTTCTCTTTCAGATATAGTCACTTCGGCACAGCTTAATGACGATGGTTCGTATGCAATCGAAGGTCACAAAATTTTTATCTCAGCAGGAGATCACCAGTGCTGCGATAATATTATCCACTTAGTTCTGGCTCGCATAGAAGGAGCTCCAGCAGGCACAAAAGGTATCTCATTATTTGTGGTGCCTAAATATTTGCCTACGGGCGAGGGCCTCCAAGATAATGATGTCTTTACCGCAGGAGAGTTCGATAAGATGGGTCAGAAAGGATACGTTACAACTCATCTCGTATTCGGTGATAATAAAAAATGCAAAGGGTATCTCATCGGTGAGGCTAATCGAGGGTTGAAGTATATGTTTCAAATGATGAATGGAGCAAGGCTTGAAGTTGGGCTGACAGCTGCGGCTATTGCCTCAGCAGCATATCATAGCTCACTCCAATATGCCAAAGAACGACCACAAGGACGTAAACTTGATGGCTCTGGTGGAAAAAATATCAAGGCCTCTCAGACATTGATTATTAATCACCCCGACGTGCGCAGAATGTTGATGCTTCAAAAATCTGTGGTTGAAGGATGTGCCAGCTTACTAATCCTATGCGGAAAATATCTTGATTTATCACATTATGCGGTTGAGGAAGCTAATCGAGCGAAATATCACGATTTATTAGAGCTCTTAACTCCGATTGCTAAGACTTACCCCTCAGAAATGGGTCAGGTATCCACGTCTAATGGCATGCAAGTATTAGGAGGATACGGCTTCACTACGGACTTTCCGTTAGAGCAATTATATCGTGACATCCGTATTACGGCGATCTATGAAGGAACAACAGGTATCCAGTCACTTGATCTACTGGGACGTAAGATCCTTATGAAGAATGGCGCTGCGCTCACCAGTCTAATACAAGAGATTAACAATGATATTACCTTAGCTGAAACTTATGAAGATCTTAGGCCATATGCGGATAAGTTGAAAGGAGCACTGGGACAGGTTCAAAAGGTGTTGCAACATCTGACACAATTCGCCATGAAGGGTGATTTTGAGCGCTTTTTAGCTGATGCCACAATATTTATGGAGATGACCAGTACTGTAATAATAGCCTGGCAGTGGATCACCATGGCCTCTAACGCCAAACAAGCTGTGGTAACAGGACAAATGCGACAGTCACAAAAATTCTATGATGCGCAAATTCATACTATGAAATTTTATTTCAAATATGAATTGCCAAAGATCAATGGTCATGCTGAAACATTATTATCGGATGAAGTCTTAACAATAGTAGAAGAAGAAAAAGCAGTTGAGGCCTTTTCTTAATTATAAACAAACAATTACAAAAAAACTCAGAAATGGATACTACTGCTTTACTAGCACAATTAAATGAGCAAGCTCAGAATACTGACCCAATAGGTGCCACGATCAAATTTGAAGTTGATGATCATATCGTATTTATCGACGGTACTGGCGACTCCAATGTCGTAAGCCAAGAAAATGGTGATGCAGATTGCACCATTACTACAAGCGCAGATACTTTAATGCAACTAAAAAATGGAGACCTTAATCCAATGATGGCAGTTATGGGTGGTAAAATTAAGATCAAAGGAGATATGGGACTGGCTATGAAGCTTCAGTCTCTATTGAGTTAAGCCAAAATCTAATAACAGATATAAGAGAATCTTTCGGAATGAAGGTTCTCTTTTTTTAGTTCGCAGAATAGAATTTATTCATGAGTTGCGTGGCTCCAATCCTCTCATCCTTGAAGATAGATCGTCCAGTATAGATTTTAGACAATTCTGCTTTCAATTGGTCGGTTGTACTGCTAATAATCAATTCGGGATTATAAAGAACCAACTTAGCGAAAAGCCTTTCAATCTCGTTATTGATATCTATGGACTTATGACCCTCATCCTTGGCAAGAGTCGCAAACAGCCAACTGTAATTATCAATATAAAATTGATCCCAACAGAGTAAGCTCTCTCCTAATGAATCTGTAGGTTGGCGTCGCATGATAATAGCTTTTGACTTTATAATAATCTAACTGACGTTCAGTTTAAATTGTTTACGTCAGAAAGTTACTGTTAGGTTAATGACACTTGATATCAGCAAAAACCCTACCAATGCTTATAAATCGACCTTAATACGCTATTGAGATGAGGTAAGCAACAGTTCCAATGCAGTATATTTTAGCCCAAATTGATTGGCCAAATACTGGTTGGTGATATGACCATCATAGGCGTATACACCACGTAGGAGTCCCTGATTTCCATAAAGGAGGTCAACTAAACGGGCTCGAGAAGCTAGCCCTAAAATCGCTGGAGTAATCACATTGCTAATGGCTAAAGAACTTGTCCTTGGAACTTTAGATGCCATATTAGGCACACAATAGTGGATAACGCCATGCTTTACGAATGTGGGATTCTTATGTGTGGTCATTTCGGATGTTTCAATACACCCACCTTGATCAATACTGACATCGATAATTACTGATCCTTCTTTCATATTGGACACCATCTCCTCAGTAACCAGTACAGGAGCCCTCCCTTTCTTGCCATGCATAGCACTGACTACTACATCAGCACTGGTCAGCTGATAGGCCAGATATTGAGGATTTATAGAAGAAGTATGAAGTTGTCGTCCAACCTTGTCCTGCAATCTAATAATCTTATCAATGTCATTGTCAAATATCCTTACTGATGCCCCAAGGCCTATGGCTGTTTGCGCAGCATGTTGACCCACTACACCAGCCCCTAATATGAGCACCTTGGCAGGTGGAACACCAGAAACCCCGCCAAGTAATACTCCTCTGCCACCAGAATAGATGCTCAATAGTTCTGACGCAGTTTGTATGGCTATTCTTCCCGCCATCTCGCCCATGATCCTCAAGACCGGAAACCTCCCATCTTGATTCTGAAAATAATCAAGGGCTAAGGCTATGACACGTTTTTCTTTGAGCTTCTCTAAATATTCTTTTGTAATTAATGGCAAGGGCAACGTCGTAAAGACTATCTGCCCACCATGTAATTGATCAATCTCCTCAACACTTAGCGGTGATGATTTGATAATGATTTCACATTTGAGCACTTCACTTTTAGATTTGGTAACCTTTGCTCCAGCAGCAGCGTAATCATCGTCGGAATACCTAGCTTTATTCCCTGCATCAGACTCAACAACAATGCGATGCCCATAACCCGATATCGTTCTGATAGAGTTCGGCACAAGTGCCACTCGATTTTCGAGATTGAAATCTTCCTTTAAGACTCCGATTAACGCACCTTCATTTTTACTCGCCACCTCAAGTGTTTCGACCTGAGTCTCATATTGACCTTGCGTAAAAAATGTGCTGAACTTGTACTTATCTCCTCTAGGCATCTTAACTTATTTTGACTGACCGACCCTGTCCACCAATGATGTTTACCTCCATTAAAATACAGATATCTTCAATAATGGTTATTGCCACTTCTGGCCATTCGATAACGCACAGACTCCCAGAATCAATATATTCCTCAAATCCTATATCCATTAGTTCTTGGATACTATTCAACCGATACAAATCCATATGATAAACCGTCCCTCGATCTGAAACGTACTCATTAATAATGGAGAAGGTAGGGCTATTGACGAGTTCTTCAGATCCAAGTTCTTTCAACAATACTTTTACAAAGGTGGTTTTGCCTGCGCCAAGGTCTCCTTTCAATGCTAAGACCGTCTTTTTTTTACTGTCAATAATACTGATTACATCAGCCACCACATGCTTCCAATCGTTCAAATTTTTCAGTACATACTCCATCCGTCCTTAACTAACCTCACAAATATCTAAATACAATGGACTTTTTCCATCAAACACCCTAAAAATGAATGACTTACACATTATCCAAGCCCATTCGATGGCCTAAGAATTCGTATATTTGCAACTCGTTAATCATGTGATAGAAACCATATAAATGGCAGAAGAAAATAAGCAATATAGTGCTGATGACATTACGGCATTAGAAGGGTTAGAAGCAGTAAGAAAGCGGCCTGGGATGTACATCGGTAGTACTGACACAAAGGGACTTCACCACCTAGTGTGGGAGGTCGTTGATAACAGTATAGATGAGCACTTAGCAGGCCACTGTAGCAAGATAGATGTGATCATTCATGCAGATAACTCTATCAGTGTCACGGATGATGGTAGAGGTATCCCTGTAGGAATGCACCAGAAATTGAAAAAGTCTGCCCTTGAGGTGGTAATGACGGTATTGCACGCTGGAGGTAAGTTTGATAAAAACAGTTATAAAGTCTCTGGTGGACTGCATGGAGTTGGTGTCTCCTGTGTAAACGCTTTATCGAGCTATCTAAGAGCTGAGGTCCATAGAGAAGGTAAAGTTTGGATACAAGAATACTCCGATGGTAAGCCAATTACAGAAGTGAAATCGATTGGTGAGACTGACATCAATGGAACGACTATAAAATTCACACCTGACGCCGAGATCTTTCAGGAGACGACAGAATATAAGTATGACGTCCTAGCTACTCGTATGAAAGAACTTTCCTACCTCAATTCTGGATTAGTTCTAACGCTAACTGATGAACGGGTTAAGGAAGAAGACGGATTCAAGACTGAACGTTTCTTTTCTGAAGGAGGTCTTAAAGAATTTGTCAAATATCTCGATCAAAATCGTCCGCCTCTTATTAATGAACCAATACATGTGATCGGATCTGAAGATAATGTAGAAGTAGAGGTGGCATTACAATATAACACAGGATACAAGGAAAATATATACTCATTTGTCAATAACATCAATACTCGAGAGGGGGGTACACATGTCAATGGCTTCAGAAGGGCTGTCAATCGTGTTTTCACACAATATGGTAAGGACACAGGGATGTTCAACAAGCTTAAGTTTAGCATATCTGGTGAAGACTTCAGAGAAGGCCTTACTTCAGTAGTATCCGTTAAGGTCCCTGAACCTCAGTTTAAAGGACAGACAAAAGGTGAGTTAGGAAACTCGGAAGTAACTGGAATTGTCTCTCGTGCAGTAGGTGATGTACTCAAATATTACCTCGAAGAAAATCCTAAGCAGGCAAAAAGAATAGTTGAGAAGGTTATTCTCGCAGCTACGGCGCGTCATGCAGCCAGAAAAGCTCGTGAGATGGTGCAGCGCAAGACAGTTCTCACTAGTGGTGGACTTCCTGGCAAGCTATCTGATTGTAGTTCGCGCAATCCCGAAGAATGTGAGATATTCTTAGTGGAGGGTGATTCAGCAGGTGGAACTGCTAAGCAAGGTAGAGATCGGAACATCCAAGCCATCTTACCACTAAGAGGTAAGATTCTCAACGTAGAAAAAGCACTTGAGCATAAAATCTACGAAAATGAAGAAATCAAAAACATGTTCACAGCACTCGGCGTGAACATTGAAGAAGTCGAAGGTGAACGCATCCTTAATATCGACAAACTACGCTATCACAAGATCATCGTGATGTGTGATGCCGACGTAGATGGCAGCCACATTGTGACATTGATATTGACTTTCTTCATGAGGTACATGACCCCTCTCATTGAGAATGGTAATATCTATATCGCTGCACCACCATTATTTAGGGTGAGCAAAGGAAAACAGTTTAGATACTGTTGGAATGAAGATGAAAGAAGCGACGCCATTAAGAATTACGTTGGCGAAAACGGAGATGAGTCGAAGGTCAAAACTCAGCGCTATAAGGGATTAGGTGAGATGAATGCTGAGCAATTATGGGAGACGACTATGGATCCTACCACTAGGATGTTAAGACTGATGACTATAGAAGATGGCTATATCGCCGATCAGGTCTTTACAATGCTCATGGGTGACGAGGTTCCACCTCGAAGACAATTCATAGAGGAGAATGCTACTTATGCCAATGTAGACATATAGGAGCTCCACTTTGTTCCGTCCTAATGTAGCGTTACGGATTTAATCAATAAAAATGCTGATTTGACGAGTAGAGATTTAGAATTCTCTACTCGTTTTTTTTGCACACAACAAATAGTGTATCTTATTGACAATCTATAAATTATGTAAATTATCAACTATTATCATGATGATTTTAACAAACATAATGTTCAACTATCCGCAAAATTTATTTTCAAATCTACCATGTAACTTCCCTACGGTTAAATAAGGTTAATCTAAACTGTTTGAAAATTGGTTTCGTAATACGAAAGAATTGAGTAGCCAAAATATTAACAACAGGTTTTGTGAAAAACACTGATAAATATATTTAATCGGAGGAGCCACATCTATTAACATGTCTTTGCAGCATTGAAGTATGGACTGACTCCTAAAGATATGGGTGCGTAAATCATATCACTATTTAAAACCATCTGTCTTGATAATTTTGTTCATGGTCTCGCCGGTGTCAGAAGCAAAGGCATAGAAACTATCTGGCAAAGAAAGAACAGAATAGAGTTCTTTCTACGACCAAGACGTCTGTCCTAACGGACTCGGTAAAATAGTCACGATTAAAAAATATTTCTTACGGTTCAGAGTTGATGAATATGAAGATTTCGAATGTATAGATTAGACTTCTAATCCATCCAAATAAAAGAGAGTGATCAAAATCATTATCACTCTCTTCTTAATACTCTATAAATGCGCTACTCAATATTGTTCTTATTTCTGATCTCGGTTTGTCAAGTTTTTAGTCAAGAGCCCATTCTTATCACTGGTCAAATAACTGATATGCAAGATAATCCCTTAGTGTATGCGAGCATATATGTTACAGAGAGAAGACATGGTTCTTATAGCGACATCGATGGTCATTTTTCTCTATCGGTTAGAAAAGAAGATAAGCTATTAGTAATATCTCACATAGGATATACTAATGACACTATCAGCATTTCAACTCTACCTGATAGTCATGACTTAAACGTAAAATTAGACGATAATGATGTTGATATACCTCCAATAACAATCCTCTCCACTAAGAATATCCAAAAAGGCAGACTGGGATACTTTGATGATCCAGTCCATAAATTCCAAGGCACATCTTATAGCGTACATCACGGTTATATTGTTGCATCATATATAAAAAACGATCTGTATGGAGATTGTACGATCAGTAAAATTAAGGTTAGGTTTTATGAGGTGAAATATGAGCCAGTAGTAAGAATTCGATTCTATGAGCCCATTCATTCAGATAATATTGTCCAACCTGGACGAGAAATAATCTATAACCTTCCGCTATATTCTGTCAAGAAAAAAAAGTTCAAGGTTGATGTAAAGTCAAATAACATCACAATACCGAAAGAAGGATTGTTTATCGCAATAGAGTTGATTAGTGGTGGAGAATATTTTGATGATTTTCTTGGATCCAATTCGACCTATCCTAAATTTAGATTTTCTGACAGCCAGTCAGAATTTCTTTCATGGAATTCTTATAGAGGCAAAAGATGGGGTCATTTAAAGAGACTTCACAGGAATTCTCAAAGACCCTTGAATTTAATGATCGGTGCTGATGTTATCTATTAATAGAGCGTTGTGACTTTGCGAATGGCTTACTTGGTGGTAGTGTTGGCAGCCCCCCTTTTCACTTCGAGTCAGATAATCCGAGCCCAGTTAAGCCGTAAGGCCTTTGACCTTTGAGTTATACATAAAGGAGAAGCAGATAGGACACCATAAAAAAAGGGCTTGAAAATAATTTCAAGCCCTTTTTTCTTTGGAGAAGGTAGAAAGAGAAGCCATCTCGAGCGAGATGACTTCCTTTCACTGCATCAACCAAAAAATAAATCTTTATGTTTTCACACATCCTTCAGACGCGCATATTTTTCAAAAGTCACACATTACACTTTAGTAATGTTGTACTAATGCAAAGTAAATGTATTTAGATCACATAAAACACTAAAATATGTTAAAATATAATCACAAATCATCTATAATAATTCGTTAATTATTTGCTCCAAGTATAGCATATTAATCACCATAAATACGATAGGCTTATCTTTGTTCATATGATTCTATCTGTTTACTATATTTTCTTTGGATCATTTCTCTGTAATTACACTGATATTGCTCATGATTTGCATCTGAGCAAATCTCAGATTAATTACAATACTGATACTCAATCTATAGAAATAACCCTTCATCTATTCATAGATGACCTCGAAATAGCCCTATCCGAAGTGGGATATACAGACTTATTGATCTGTACTAAGAAGGAATCTGAAAATGCCGATGAATATGTGGCCGAATATATTAATGATAAGATGACAATCAATATTGATGGGCAATCGTATATAGCGAGCTTTTTAGGCAAAGAGTCTAGCGATGATCTTCAGGGAGTATGGTGTTACCTGGAAATAACAGAGATCGCTAAACCCGATAATGTAGCGGTAGAAATAGACTTCTTTAATGAGCTATATAGTGATCAAAAAAACGTGCTGAACATTAAGATCGATGGTTCTTCACAAGAATATTATCTCTTAAATAAGAAGAAAACTACAGCTGAACTATCCATTAATAAATGATTAGTAAACTCTTTCAGCAATTAGTCATATTGCCAATTCGGCTGTACCAGCTAATCCTGTCACCCATCTTGAGTACATATCTTGGTATGCGGTGTAGGTATGAGCCATCATGTTCACATTACATGATAGGTGCAATTAATGAGTGGGGGGTCATTAAAGGAATATATTTAGGAATCAAAAGAATCGGACGATGTCAACCATGGGGAGGGTTTGGACCTGATCCAGTACCCACAAATCCAAAAAAGAATACTCATGCTCAGGAGACCACGTAGAAATAGGAAATCTAATGCCATACGTCGGTTAGTACAAGAAACAGTACTAACAGTTGATGATCTTGTCTACCCTTTGTTTTTAGTAGATGGAGATAACATCAGAGAAGAAATCACATCACTCCCGGGCAATTTTAGATTGTCCTTAGATCATATGAGACATGAAGTCAAATCAGCGGTCAGCTTGGGACTTCACAGTTTCATGATCTTTCCTAAAATAACGGATCAAAATAAAGACAAGCTTGCTAGCTACAGCTATAGCAAGGATAACTATTACCTCAACGCCATTTCAGAACTCAAGTCTGTTTTCCCCGATGTCACTTTAATCAGTGATGTTGCCATGGATCCCTACAATGTAGATGGTCACGACGGAATAGTAGAAAATGGAAAGATACTTAACGATGCATCCATCGAAGTACTCGTCAAGATGTCTCTGGCCCAGGCGAAGGCAGGTTTTGACATATTAGGCCCATCCGATATGATGGATGGTAGAGTGGGTGCTATCAGAGAGGCTTTGGATTCAGAAGGTTACGAGAATACTGGCATAATGTCCTATTCTGCTAAATATGCCAGCGCATATTATGGACCATTCCGAGATGCATTGGACAGTGCCCCCGTGATTGACGCCAATAT
>CAZFWJ010000060.1:0-20348 GCA_964522505.1 uncultured Saprospiraceae bacterium | reverse complement strand
GTCTTCTTCAGAGCTAAACCAGATATAACTCTGTGCATCGGGTACAACAGCGGACCTGAAGCAAGAGTCCCGTTCAGTAGTATCCATGGTAACTGGATCAATGTCTATAAGTGTAGCACACATGGCCACACTATCTTCAAATTGATAGGTTCCTGACTCTCCGGGACATATGTGAGATGGACCACTGATCAGTGCATCAGTAAGTGCGATTCTGCTAGCATCTGTGCTCAGATCTATAACGCAGATCAACTCAGTCATCACTGCCTCATCTATGGTACATATTGTGGTGCCATCATTATATCGTACGAGCACAGCATAGGTGCCACCATCGAGATCTGTAAATGTATTATCAGATGTCCATGTCGCACCATTATCTATAGAGTACTCAATATTGTCTGTAGATCCGGCTATATTAATCGTAATCTGTCCAGTGGCGAATGAACCGCACAGGATAGAATTAATGACATCTACTGAGCTGATCACTGGTGTATTAGTGAGGCACGGCTCACCATCATCTTGATTAGTGATAGGCACCTGTTCTGAGAGTCCATCAAAATCATCATCAGAGCTGGCGTCATCGACAGTTGCGGTCAGATTATAGCTGATGTCACCATCTACTATCTCATCATCGACGCCTGTTATGATTATGGGCCGCATGATATCCCAAGTAGATGTCGAGAAAGCGAGCTCTAAACCAGTGGAGGTATTACTTTTCAGTGTAGGAGTGTTTACAGGATTTACAGAGGCGGTAGCGCTTCCCAATGAGATTTCGCCCTCTGTTGAGTCATCTATAGTAACATTAATTACAACATCTGAGCTCGGCATCTGGGATAAGCTGACCATCACTACATCCGTTGTGCCGCCTTCTGTGGTGATGGTCGTATCACCAGATTGTGTAATGACGATCTCAAATTCTTGAGCTGTAACAATAGCGATATCATGATCATCCTCATCGCCTGGAGCATTATCTATAGTGACATGATCATTAGCTCCAGTTTGATCAACGACCATATCATCATTGATGCCATCAAAATTAGAATCTGCATCAGGAGGGTTTAGGCCATTGTCATTCTGCGCAGAAGATATTTCGGCAGCATTAGTGAGGTTAGCGACTAAGTCGGTAACAGTTAATGTTAAGGAGATTGAAGACGCTTGCCCAATATCCAAATTGGTAACATTGGCATTAGTAATAATACCATCAGTAGTGCCATCTGCTCCTGTCCATCCTAAACCAGTATTGTCTGCAGCCAAGAAGGTCAGACCAGCAGGGATATAGTCTGTAATCACAATGTTCTGAGCATCAACAATTCCTTGATTACCTACGTTGATTGTATATGAGACCTTATCTCCTAATGTCACTTGCATAGCAGTAGTCAATACTGTGAGAGCTAAATCAAATTGTGCTGCGGTTACGGTTGCAATATCATGATCATCCTCATCGCCTGGAGCATCGTCTACGGTTATATGGTCATTGGCTCCAGTTTGATCCACGACCATGTCATCATTGATGCCATCAAAATTAGAATCTGCATCAGTAGGGTTAGCACCACTGTCATTCTGCGCAGAAGATATTTCGGCGGCATTAGTGAGGTTAGCGACTAAGTCAGTAACAGTTAATATTAAGGAGATCGAAGTTGCTTGCCCTACATCCAAATCGGTAATATTGCTATTTGTAACAACACCATCAGTCGTGCCATCGGCTCCTGTCCATCCTAAACCTGTATTGTCTGCAGCCAAGAAGGTAAGGCCAGCAGGGATATAATCTGTAATCACAATATTACGAGCATCAACAATTCCTTGATTCGCTACATTGATCGTATAGGTAACTTTATCACCCAAGGTAACTCCCGAGACAGAAGTCAGTATAGTCAAGGCTAGATCAAATTCAGGACACTCCTCCGTAGCGCCTGTGAGTGTCCAGTTGTGATCCATCATTAGACTCGATAGGGCATCGGCACCGTTGCAGTAGCTCAGTCCAGCAGCGCCTAATGATATATTATCCTCTACTTCAAGCGCAGACCACTTTATGAGTATTGTATCCAACTGCTCGATAGATATCGCCGTGCTATCTAACATAAAGGCCATATTGGTCACATTGCTGACATCCCACTCTCCGATGGGTTGGTTGAAGGCTGAAGCCCGAGAGAACATGCTGGACATAATGTTTACGCCACTTACATCCCAATCCCCAATGGGTTGGTTGAAGGCTGAAGCCCCAATGAACATGCCGGACATAGAAGTCACGTTGCTAACGTCCCAATCTCCAATAGGTTGGTTGAAGGCTGTAGCCTCCAAGAACATGGAGGGCATATCGGTCACATTACTTACATCCCAATCCCCGATGGGTTGATTAAATTCGATTGCTCCATTGAACATAGAGGGCATATCGGTCACATTGCTGACATCCCACTCTCCGATGGGTTGATTGAAGGCTGATGCTTGGTCGAACATTCGTTCCATATTGGTCACATTGCTAACATCCCAATCTCCAATAGCCCCGTTAAAAACTGTGCAACTTGCAAAGCAAATGGTCATATCTGTCACACCAGTAAGATCAGGACTATCAGTAGCGTCAGAATTCAGATTAAAGCATCCTTGAAAAGCGCCTCTAAATGACTCCCAAGCGATCTCACCCCAAGCGTTGATATTGATAATCTTCTGATGATCCCCATTAGGTTCCAAGCCAAATCCACGATTAACAAATTGTATCGCAGGAAAGGTTCCTCGTATGGCAACCACGACCGTATCAATCTCACCATAGTCGTGGGTCACATCTCCAGTCACTCCTGTATCATCAGCAGTAAAGGTGACGCCATCATAATTCCAGTCTACCTCATAGTTATAAGTGAAACTAGAGTTTGTAGTTATTGTGATCTGTGTATCAGTTGATGGGCCAGGATTGTTAGTGACCCACGTAGTGACGAATGGGGCTTGTGGTGCTGGACACATCATCGTTCCCCCAGATATAGTCCAGTTGGAGCCATCTGGGTCCGTTAGAGTAGTTATAGCTGCTTCTGCTTCACAGTACTCGAGATTATCTAAACCGAGGGATACATCAGATTGTACCATCTGCTGACTCCACCCTATGAGGGTAGCATCAAGGGAATCTATGGATAACCCTGTGTCGTCTAGCATAGATGACATAGTGGTTACATTGCTGATATCCCAATCGCCAATAGAGTGATTAAATGCTGCTGCATCTCTAAACATAATGGACATATTGGTCACGCTGCCTACATCCCATCCGCCGATATCTTGATTGAATGCTATAGCTATGGAGAACATGCTCGACATGTTAGTGACATTGCTTACATTCCATCCTCCAATATCTTGATTAAATGCGGCTGCACTACGGAACATTGATGCCATATCGGTCACATTGCTGACATCCCAATCTCCGATGGCTTGGTTAAATGCGGCTGCATTAGCGAACATAGTGGCCATATTGGTCACTTTGCTGACATCCCAATCTCCGAGGGGTTGATTGAATACACTTGCCCGATCGAACATTTGCCTCATAGTGGTCACATTACTGACATCCCAATCTCCGATAGGTTGATTAAAAACTCTTGCACTGTTGAACATGAAGGCCATATCGGTCACATTACTTACATCCCAATCTCCTGTGGGTTGGTTAAATGCGTTTGCACTGTTGAACATGGATCTCATAGTGGTCACATTACTGACATCCCAATCTCCTATGAGTTGGTTGAAGGCTGAAGCCCCAGCGAACATGAAGTTCATATTGGTCACATTATTGACATCCCAATCTCCGATGGCTTGATTAAATGCGGCTGCATTAGCGAACATGAAGTTCATATTGGTCACATTATTGACATCCCAATCTCCGATGGGTTGGTTGAAGGCTGAAGCCCCAGTGAACATGGAGCTCATATTGGTCACATTACTGACATCCCAATCTCGGATGGCCCCGTTAAAAGCAGTGCACCCCCGAAAGCAACTGGGCATTTCTGTCACACCAGTAAGATCAGGACTATCTGTAGCGTCAGAATTCAGATTACTGCATCCTGTAAAAGATGAATTGAACGACTCCCAAGCGATCTCCCCCCAAGCACCAATATTGATAATTTTCTGCCGATCCCCTCCATTATCAAATTGTATGGCTGGAAATTGTCCTTTTATTGCCACAGTAAACGTATCCTCTACTCCATATTCATGTGTGATATCTCCTGTCACCCCTGTATCATCTGCAGTAAAGGTCACTCCATCATAATTCCAGTCCACTTCATAGCTATAACTGAAGTCTGAATTAGTAGGTATGGTAATCTCAGTGTCTCCTGAGGAGCCAGGATTGTTAGTAACCCATGTCGTGACGAATGGGGCTTGTGCGATACTAAGAGTAATTGAAGATAAGAAGATCGCTACCCATATATAGAGATTGGTAAATATGTTATTGACTAATTTCATTGCTTGTTGTGTTTATAGATTGATAATAGAATTGTGAGGTGTGAGTATCCCCGTCTCAAATCCTCGTCGTACAAGTTGAGCGACGTTAGCGGCCTGCATTTTTGATTTTAGGCTTTTGAGATGGTCATTGACGGTATAATGACTTAGATAGATCTGGTGAGCAATTTGCTTAGAGCTGAGCCCATTCGAGGTCAGTTTGAGCACCTCTCTTTCTCTAGGAGTGATAGACATAACTGATTTATTAATTGTGTTAGGTGAATAATTCTACTAGCACAATAATAGAGCGAAGGCATCTCTAATTTCAGCAGTTGTCAACACGTGGACGAGTGGTGTCAATAAGTGGTCATAATATGCCTAAAAGTGGTAAGAGACACAGGTTGTAATGGATGGATTAATAAAGAAAAGGCTCGGCTTCTAATTACTGTACATCGGAGATCGCTAATCGCATAATAAAACTGCCAATACTGTTGCGAATATTTTCGATAAAAATATGATTATCAATCTCTTATGATCAAATTAAAATAGTACGCAGCGAGATTACAATGATGAGGTAATTGAGTGCAAAATCTGGATACTATTAGTCAATTAATGATCAATTGTCGTTTAGATTAGGCAGATAGACATTGGCTCATAGTGTTAGAAGAATTTAAGTAGTAGTTTTATGTGGAATAGATCAAGAGTCGTCTCTACAACTTAGCTAAGAATTGATGCATATCACAACCAAAAATGTCCGATGAGTCAAGTGAATTTCGCGCTGAAAATACTGATCGTAGAAGATGATTTTTCGTTTGCTCTGGATCTACAGATGCTAGTCGAAAAATTAGGATACCATGTACAGGCTGTAGTTGATAGTGCCGAGAAAGCAAGAGAATTGATTCAGCGAAAAGCTCCAGATGCGATTCTGATGGATATAGACCTTAAAGGTGAAATGACAGGTCTGAAGCTCGCTGAGCTAATCCAGCGAAAGAATATCCCGACACTTTTTATCACCTCTTATAAAGATACTGAAACCTACGAGCGGGCTAAGGGTCTGAGAATGATAGGGTTCTTAGTGAAGCCTCTTAATGACCTCACTTTGATAAGTGCTATTGAGGCATGTCTGAAGGATGTACCACGATCTTCTGATGACAAGAACTTGAACCTTCTGAATGAATCTCTACTAATAAGAAAAGGGAAATTGTTCTACAAAGTCGATCTGAAGGATATTTATTGTATTCAATCCGATCGAGAGTATGTAATTATTTATACCTCTGATAGCAAGTTTATTATGAGAGACTCTCTCAAGAACCTTTTGAGTATGTTAGAAGGGTTTTCGTTCTTTAAGAGCCATCAGAGTTACATTATCAACCTGAATTATCTGAATAGTATAAATATAGAGGATAGTATCGCTATCCTGACTAATGGACAAAATATACCAATCAGTCGCCGCAATAGAAAACTGATAGAAAAACATTGGTCAAGTTCGATTAGCGCCAATAACTCTTAAAACCTAAAATTTCCATTTATATGAAAAAATGGTTTTGGCTTTCAGCATTAAGCGTAATAGTGAGTACAGCGTGGGCTGCGAACCTAGACAGCTTGACCCAGGAGTTAGAGCTTTCGATAGATCCCGTAGAACAATTGGATATACTCAGATTACTCGTGTTAAACACAGAAGACGGCTCTGATTTAGAGTTATACTTCAAGTTTAGATCTCAGCTTGAGGAGAAGGCCATACTGCATGATGATGCTTATAGCCTGGCATTCACCTATGAGTCTTACGCTATTTATCATTATGGGCAGAATGCATTAGATTCTGCAGCCTTCTATTTCAGAAAAGCGGCAGACACTTATGGTGGTATTGGGAAAAAGATTGCCTCTTATGATAACTTATGTAAAGTAGGAGTGATGAATTGTGATATTGGGAACTTTACAGAAGCAAAAGAAATATTTAAAATTGTAATTGATAGTACGACACATGATTCATTGATTTATCAACACGCTCGTGCTCATAACAATATGGGGGCATTGTTTTACCAACAGAGTTTAATTGACTCGGCGGAGAGCTATTTTATAAAATCTAAATTTTTTTTTGAACAAGTAAGTCAACCTACAGCAGTAACCCCGCCGATGAATAATTTGGCCGAAATTTATGCGAAGCGCGGAGATTATGATGATGCTATAGACATGGCTAAAAGAGTCCTTCAGATAAGATTGGATCACGGCAATTCTTACGATCATTTAACATCTTACAGTGCTATATCACAGATTTACAAAGATTCGTACGACTTAAATCAAGCATTAGATTATGGTCTTAAAGGGTATGAACTTGCCGAGAAAATCACAAATAGAAACTTAAAAGCCGATGTCCTGAATAATATCGCCCAGATCTACCTTCTTAATACGGACTATGCTAGTGCCCTAAGATTTATAAATGAAGCCATAGAAACAAATGGCGCCGAAAGATTGCTGGGTATTTATGAGTTCTCCAACACTAAAGCTGAGATACAGATTCAAATGAATGATATGTCAGGGGCTATCCATACCATTGAAAATGCAATTCAGATAACCTCTGAGAATAGTGATCAATCAAACCTTACTGATGGGTTATACTTGACCTTGGCAGATGTTCATTACATTAATGGGGAGTACAGCAACGCCGAAGGGGCAATTCAAAGATTCAAGAATAAAACGCCTACAGCTAAGAGTGATCAGGATAAATTAAATTTCCTCAAGGCTAAGTTGAGTTTTAATAAACTAGATTACAAAACCACGATAAGTCATGGGTTGAAGAGTATTGAAAATTACGAGTATCAAAGAGAGTATGATAGCGCGAGTGCTCTTGCCAAAATCTTGTCAAGGAGTTATGAAGCCTTGGGACAGTTTAAAGAATCACTAAAATACGGTCGTAAGTATGAAGCATTTACGGATAGCTTAAATATAGCTGATAACATACGACTCCTGACCCAAAAGACTAAGGACTTTGAGTTTGAGTTAGAGAAGAAGAATATAGCTGTCCAACAAGCCAAAGAAGAAGCGCTCTTAAAAACGCAAAATGAGCGTTCAAAAATCATCGCTGTCGCAGTAGGATTAATAGCGGCTATTAGCTTGATATCACTATTTTATGTTCGAAAGAAGAATAGAAGCATAAGCAAACAGAAATTACAACTCGAGAATCTTAATTCTATCAAAGATCAAATTTTTGCCATCATAGGCCATGACCTTAGAAAACCGGCCATCGCCTTTAATGGACTCTCAAAAAAAGTCAGTTACCTATTACAAAAACGTGATTTTGAGGGTTTAAATAAACTCGGAGCACAGATTGAATTTAATGGTTATGGACTGCAAAAAAATATTGATAATCTTCTTAATTGGGCCTTGACTCAAAAATCGGTGGTGCCTTATGATCCAGAGATCGTGTCTCTGAAAGAACTGTCCGATGATCTAATAGGGACAGTCTCGTCTAGATTGGATTCAAAGAATATTTCTTTCACTAATAAGATGAGGGCGGATCAAGAAGTGTGGAGTGACAAAAATGCTTTGTATACCGTGTTATTAAATCTAATCGATAATGCTATAAAATTCACTCATGATGGAGGTGAAATAATATTGACCGCTGAAGACACGCAAAATCAGCTAAAAATAACGGTCAAAGATTCTGGTAAAGGGATGAGTCAGGATACCATGCAAAACCTGTTCCTCTTATCAAAGGATAAATCGAAAAAAGGTACTCATGGAGAGAGAGGTACAGGACTTGGTCTTCATATAGCTCTTGAGCTTATGAAACTCAATAAAGGAATCATAAATGTCAGTAGCCAGATAGGAAAAGGAAGCACTTTTGACATAATTCTACCATCGGTTGCTTGATGACCTGTATGCATAACTATAGACAATATGCCTCTACTAAAAACTTCGTGTATAAAACTTGTTGTGTCAAGTATGCATCAACTTATTTCTTCATCAGTCCAATCATGGCTTCGCTATTCACTTTAATTGCAGTCTTAAGAGACTTGTCAATATCTGGATAGTAGAATGGTGAGTGAAGACCTGGGAGATTCTCCATGTTTAGTCGCTCATCAGGTACAGTTCCAAGCCAATATAGTACTGTAGGCACCTTGTGTTCTGTTGAGCCATAACGTGCGAAGTCTTCGCCCAACATTTCAGGCTCGGCATAGACGACATTCTCATCTCCGAGTGCTGCTTTTCCGACAGAGATGATGTGATTAGTCAGATCGGTGTTATTAAAGTTGGCAGGGGTATACTCAGTAGGTATGATAACTTCGGGCATAAGTTCTTCTGGTAGTCCTGCGGCGATAGCTACACCACGACTGATTTCTTTAATCCTGCGATGCACCATCTCGCGCACCTCTGGTTTATAGGATCTAACAGTGAGTTGCAAGTTGACTTCATCTGATATGATGTTGCCCTTGGTCCCACCATTTATGGCTCCGACAGTCACTACAGCAGACTCTGTAGGCTTTAGATTACGGCTTACAATAGTCTGTAGGTCCATGACAATCATGCTAGCTACTACTATAGGATCAATCGACATATGGGGAGATGCTCCATGTGCTCCTATACCTTTCACTTTAATCTCCATGATTTCGGCATTGGCCATCGTATATCCATCACTGATCCCAATCTGTCCCGCTGGAATAGTCGGATTAGAATGAAGACCTATGCCATAATCTGGCACGCCAAAGTCTTCATATAAACCATTATCCAGCATCATCTTAGCTCCCTGTCCGATCTCTTCAGCAGGTTGTCCTATGAACATCAACGTACCAGACCACATCCGCCGATTGGCAACCATGTATCGAGCAGTGCCGATCCATGATGTCATATGCATGTCATGACCACAAGAGTGCATGACTCCAGTAGTACCATTTTCATTTTCAATAGTCTTAGTGCTGGCATATGTTAGCTCGGTTTTTTCATGCATCGGTAGCGCATCCATATCGGTCCGGTACAGTACGAGCGGGCCATCACCATTTTTTAATATGCCTACTATGCCATGTCCTCCATAGTTGCGAGTCACTTCAATGCCAATTTTCTCAAGCTCTATAGCAAGACGCTGTGCCGTGCGCTCCTCGTGTAAGGATACTTCTGGATTTTGATGTAAATCTTTGTATAGATCAGTGAGATATGCAGACTCGTCTTCACTTATGATAGGGATAGGTTGGTTATCAATCGAGTGAAGTGTTAACCAAAGAAGGAAGGGTAAGATAGTATGCATAGGATATATTTTAATCCTCTAAATGTATAAAATGATCTGAATTCGGATTGAATATGGTCTTCCTATCTAGTGCAAAGTGAAAATAATATCGGTGCAAAGTGAAAATAATATCGGTGTAAAATGAAAATAATATTGGTGTAAAATGAAAATATTGTATAACTTGTAGCATCAATGATTAAGCGGAGTATAAGGTCGGCTCTGGATGTCAGTTTAAAGGAATATCCGATTAGTATTGTGACAGGCCCAAGGCAGTCTGGTAAAACAACTCTTCTTAAGAGCTTATCAGGATATAGGTATATAAGTTTGGAAGACCCAGATATTAGAGCCTTTGCTATGGAAGATGCCAGAGGGTTCTTGCAAGAGTATAATGATCAAGTGATTATGGATGAAATTCAAAATGTCCCATCACTGTTTTCGTATCTCCAAGGCCTAGTTGATAGCAGCGATCAGATGGGCCAGTATATATTATCAGGGTCTCAAAATTTCAACCTCATGGAGCATGTCACTCAGAGTTTGGCAGGTCGAGCAGACGTATTGAGATTGCTGCCATTGGATGTCCATGAGCTCGAGCAAGCAGAGCTATTACCTACTACAGCCGAGCAGTTCTGTACTTTAGGTGCATATCCTGCTATATATGATCGGCAGTTGGATGCCGATCGTTATTACGCCAACTATATTAGGACCTATGTCAATCGTGATGTTACTCAATTGATCAATATTCAAGATCAGTCGGCTTTTAAAAGATGTCTGAGGATATGTGCTAGCCGGGCAGGACAATTAGTTAATTATAATGATATGGCTCGGGATGTTGGGGTTAGCCATACTACGATACGCAATTGGTTGTCTATTCTTGAGACTAGCTATATTCTGTATTTTTTGCCTCCATATTTCAACAATTTTGGCAAGCGAATGATCAAGAGCCCGAAACTCTATTTCTATGATACTGGACTGCTATGTCACTTGTTGGGTATTCGTAAATTCAATTTGGATCCACATCACCCTCATTGGGGACATATATTTGAGAATATGGTCGTAACGGAGTATCACAAAATTGCCGCTCATCGACACGAAGATCGAGACTATTGGTTTTGGAGAGACTCTAAGGGACATGAAGTAGATCTATGCTATCAGAATGATCATAGCGAATTACACGCTGTTGAAATCAAGGCTTCTTCGACAATCAAAACGGAGTTTTTTAAAGGTCTTAATTACTTTCAAAATATCAGCGGTTTAGACATTCTCGGTCGCACGCTCGTGTACAATGGATTGCAAGATCAGAAGCGGACAGATACAAGAGTAAGATCATGGCGAAATATTCGCAGTATTGACTAAGATGGTTAACTATGATAAACACTATGGTTTACTTGTAATCATATATGCAATCTCCTTACTGACATTTTGTCACATCTAATGGCTGTTTTGTTTACTTTTGCAATTGCAAGATAAGAGGCTATGTACAACGATAATCCTACTATTGAGGACATTAAGAAAACTCATAAATCTCCCCTTGGAGAGGATCGACAAGGCGAGGTGCTGGAGATGGAATCAGTTGGGCTAAGTAATAAGAAGTTTTATATAGAGAGCTATGGCTGTCAGATGAACTTCAGTGATTCTGAAATTGTAGCTTCGGTGCTTGCGGATAATGGATTTAGCAGTACTCGCAACATGGAGGAGTCTGACTTAATCCTGATCAATACCTGTTCAATCCGTGAGAAGGCTGAGGATACAGTTAGAAGGCGATTGCGCATATTCAACAAGGTTAAAAAGCAAAAGCCTGAGCTCATTGTGGGAGTGTTGGGCTGTATGGCGGAGCGATTAAAAAAGAAGTTTCTTGAAGAAGAGCAACTTGTTGATATAGTAGTCGGGCCTGATGCCTATAGGGATCTTCCTGGACTTGTAGCAGGCGCTGAAGAGGGTAACAAAGGTGTCAACGTATTCCTATCGAGAGAAGAGACATATGCCGATATCGCACCGCTCAGACTTGGGAGTAATGGAGTGAGTGCATTTATCTCAATTATGCGAGGATGTGATAACATGTGCTCGTTTTGTGTAGTGCCATTTACAAGAGGAAGAGAGCGAAGTAGAGATGCTTTTAGCATTGTATCTGAGGCACAAGATTTATTTGATAGAGGCTACCGGGAGGTCACACTGCTCGGTCAAAATGTTGATTCCTATAAATGGCAGAACCCTGAGACACAAGCTGTAGTCAGCTTTGCAGAGCTCATGGAGATGGTGGCATTAATTAGCCCAGATCTCAGAGTAAGATTTAGCACCTCTCATCCTAAGGATATGACAGATGATGTACTACACACAATGGCGAAGTACGAGAACATCTGCAACTATATACACCTGCCAGTACAATCAGGTAATAGCAGGATACTCAAGATGATGAATCGTACCTATGATCGAGAGTGGTACAAGGAACGAGTCGAAAGCATCTATCGTATCATTCCT
Source organism: uncultured Saprospiraceae bacterium (assembly GCA_964522505.1). Taxonomy (GTDB): domain Bacteria; phylum Bacteroidota; class Bacteroidia; order Chitinophagales; family Saprospiraceae; genus GYS-P2D. The sequence goes on along the minus strand of CAZFWJ010000060.1, from coordinate 8,251 downwards.
GATTGTGCAATTTCTTCTGATATAATCGCTGGATTTTGTTCTGAGACTGAAGAAGAACATCAAGAGACATTGAGTATGATTGAGTGGGCTCGATATAGCATGTCTTACATGTTTTTCTATAGTGAGAGACCAGGGACTTTAGCTGCTAAAAAATACTCAGATGATATTCCGCTTGATGTAAAAAAGCGAAGGCTAACAGAAATTGTAAATCTTCAGAACAAAATCTCCCTAAAGGAGAATGAAAAAGACATTGGAAAAGTATTTAGAGTACTTATCGAGGGAGATTCTAAGAAGTCTGCAGAAGATTTTAAAGGACGCAATAGTCAGAATAAGATGCTCGTCTTCCCAAAGAAAGAAGGACTAGCCTCAGGACAATACGTCCATGTACGTGTCGATACAGTCTCTAGTGCAACATTAAAAGGAGAGATAGTTTGAATATCCAAAGCGTCAAGCAGCGATTTGGGATCATAGGTCGGTCCGAGGAACTGAATCGTGCCTTAAGCAAAGCTATACGAGTAGCTAATACAGATCTATCTGTGCTCATACAGGGCGAGAGTGGAGTAGGGAAGGAAGTGATTTCTAAGATTATCCATAATCTGAGTTCACGTAAGCACAATACATTCATTGCCATTAATACTGGAGCATTGCCAGAAGGGACGATCAACTCTGAATTATTTGGGCATGAGAAGGGAGCATTTACAGGGGCTACCAGTGATCGTAAGGGCTATTTTGAGACAGCTTCTGGGGGAACCATATTCTTAGATGAGATCGGCGAGATGCCACTTGATACCCAAGCGTATCTGCTCAGGGTTCTGGAGTCTGGTGAATATATCAAGGTAGGGTCTTCCAAGGTTCACAAAACTGAAGTGAGGGTGGTTGCAGCAACTAATGTTGATTTACTAGAGCGAGTCAGAAAAGGAAAGTTTCGTGAGGATCTGTACTATAGGCTCAACACCGTTCCGATAAAGATGCCTTCATTGAAAGAGCGTAGAGAAGATATCTATATGCTCTTCAGAAAGTTCTCCCAAGACTTCGCAGAGAAGTATCGTACTGAGTCCATTCAATTGGACCCCGAAGCGAAGGCGATCATTAATAACTATAACTGGCCTGGTAATGTCAGAGAGCTTCGCAATGTAGTGGAACAGTTATCCATCCTCTCTGAAGATCGCCTAATTACCAAGGAACGCTTGATTGATCTTATTCCAAACATTTTGCAGCGATATCTTCCTTCTAAGATAGATCAGAGTGGCGCAGATAATCTGCATGAGAGAGAGATCTTGTACAAGGTGCTTTTTGATATGAAGAATGACCTGAATGATCTCAAGGGATTAATATTTGAGCTGATTAAGGCTAATGATTTGCGTGTTTCGGATATAGAAGGATTGAAGCAAATGGAGCTCAACTCAGCACAGACTAACTATCAGGCTGTACAGAAAGAACACAGGACCTATGAACCATCGATGGCTACATTTCATGAGCCAGTGCCGTTTTCGGAGAGTGGACCAGTATTAGTGAATGACGATCAGTATGATCAAATGGAGGTGGTTGAAAATAATCTTTCACTAGAGGAAATGGAGAAAGACTATATCATCAAAGCGCTTAAAAAGTATAATGGTAGACGAAAAGAGGCCGCTAAAGAGTTAGGTATTTCGGAACGTACACTCTATCGAAAGATTAAGTATTATGGGATATAGGATATTTTTAATTGCAGCCGCAACGATACTATTCTCTTCATGTAATGTTTCTTTGAAGGGCATTACGATAGCTCCCACCATTAGTACCTTTTATGTTGATGTGTTTCAGAACAGAGCCTTTAATGCTCCTCCAGACATCGGGATACAGTTTACAGAGTCATTTAAGGAGATCGTGCTGAACAGCACTCGACTCAACTATGATGAGTTTAGTCCAGATATCGAATTTAGCGGATCAGTGAGATCTTTCAATGTAACGTCTGTCGCCCCTGAGCAACAGGAAGATGGCGGTGTTGGAAGTGCTTTAAATCGCCTGTCTATCTCAGTAGAGGTAGAGTATTTCAACAAACAAAATGAGGAAGATACCTGGAAACAAAACTTTTCCTTCTTTCAGGATTTTGAGAGCACCGAATCTTTAGAAAATGTCCAAGACGATCTAATTGTCACGATATTTGATCAAATAAACCAAGACATATTTAATAAAGCCTTTACTAATTGGTAATGAGATCGCAGGAAAATAAGCGATGTCTTAAAGAGCTATTGTGCAAAGATCAAAACTTATAAGCTATATCAAACATCCAGAATTACTAGAAGATTTATCTTTTGAAGAGCTGCAGCGCTGGGTGGCAGAATTTCCATATTCTCAGAACCTTCGAACGCTCCTTGCTAAGAAAGTAATTGATGAGGGCTTGGAGGATAAACATGCTGACGTGCTGCATGATGCAGGATTGTATAGTTCTGATCGATCTAAGCTCTACGACACAATTAATGCTGATCAAAAAGATAAGATTGAAGAAGAAACTGATGCCGAAATGGAGTTGGAGACAAATGCGGAGGCTCCGACATTCATAGAGAAGTTAGTAGCGGCTAGCAGTATTGCAGGTATTGCTACAGATCCAGTGGATGGTGGCATTAATACTCAATCTGATCCAGTCCCTTCAGTTGAGCCGAACCATGAGGAAATCGAGGAGATTAGCGTGCAAGATGAAATGCCAGTGAGTGAGCATATTTCAGAAGAGATACATGGAGAACAGACTGTGAATGAACTTGAAATAGAAAATGTTGAGATGGAAAGATCTGATCCGAATCTATCCGAAGAGGCCAATGAGCTAAAAGTTGGGCTATCTTCTTTTTCGCAATGGCTTCTGGAGTTGGAGCAGAACAATGATGAATATTCTGATGAATATTCTGATGATGGTGTTATTTCCGAGTCCCTGGCTAAAATTCTTGAATCTCAAGGACATACCCACAAAGCTGTCAAGATGTACGATAAGCTTTCATTGAAATATCCAGAAAAAAGTGGTTACTTTGCCGCCCAAATTGAAAAAATCACGAGCTGATGATTACATTTTTAACTGTACTAATAGTTCTTGTTTGCCTACTGCTTATGTTGGTTGTTCTTATCCAAAATCCAAAAGGAGGAGGATTGGATTCTACATTTGGTGGTGGAGGTGCTAATCAAATGTTTGGTGCTGCTAAGTCTACAGATATGATAGAAAAGGTCACTTGGGGATTAGCGATAGCACTTTTCGTGCTTTGCATCATTACTGCGATTATGGTAAACGGAGGTGGAGCAGCAGTTGACTCCGGCCTATTATCTTCGCCACAATAGGCATTCTTTTTTTAGATCATTTATAGGAATTGCAAGTTGAGATTAGATCTCTATACTTGAGTTATTAACATAGATGATTACTAATTTTTTGTCATCTGTGACCATCGCTTTTTACATTTTGGCAGTGGAATGTCACTTTCGGATATGTTAACTGCTATAATGTCAGTCTTTTGTCAATTGGCACAACTAATGATGTTAAAGCATATCGTATTAGAATTATTTTAAAATCAATATTTATAAATCTATAGACTATGAGTTTCAAACCAATCAATGACCGGGTAGTCGTTAAGCCAGCCCCGGCAGATGAGAAGACTAAGGGTGGAATCATTATTCCTGATACCGCTAAGGAAAAGCCTCAGCGTGGTGAAGTGATCGCCGTTGGACCTGGAAAAGATGGAAATAAGATGACCGTCAAGAAGGGCGATACCATTTTATATGGTAAATATGCTGGTCAAGAATTGGCATATGAAGGAGAAGATTACCTAATCATGAGAGAAGATGACATCCTAGTCATACTCAAGTAATCTCTATCGAAGTAACTCATTGATTATTTAAAAAATTAAGCTAAGAACAAGTTATGGCTAAACAAATAACATTTGACACGGAAGCACGTGGCAAATTAAAATCAGGAATAGACGCATTGGCGAATGCCGTAAAAGTAACGCTAGGACCTAAGGGTAGAAACGTCGTGATTCAAAAGAGCTTCGGGGCGCCTCAAGTCACTAAAGATGGTGTAACTGTTGCGAAAGAAATAGAATTAGAGGATCCTATCGAAAACATGGGAGCGCAGCTTGTTAAGGAAGTAGCGTCACGAACTGCTGATGCAGCGGGTGATGGAACTACTACTGCTACAGTATTAGCTCAAGCTATGGTGACTGCAGGAATGAAGTATGTTGCTGCTGGAGCTAATCCTATGGACCTTAAGAGAGGTATCAATAAAGCGAAAGCCGCAATTATCGAAGACCTAAAGTCTCAGAGTGAGGTTATTGGAAATGACTTTGAAAAAGTTCAGCAAGTTGGTGCGATCTCAGCTAATAATGATAACGAGATCGGATCATTGATCGCAGATGCTATGAAGCGTGTTTCTAAGGACGGTGTTATCACTGTTGAGGAAGCCAAAGGTACCGAGACTTATGTTGATGAAGTAATGGGTATGCAGTTTGATAGAGGATATCTATCTCCATACTTCGTGACTAATGCAGAAGACATGAAGACTGAATATGAGTCTCCATTGATCTTGATCCATGACAAGAAGATTTCTAACACACAGGATATCATACCCGTATTAGAGAAAGCTGCGGGAGCAGGGAAGCCTCTATTAATCATTGCTGAAGATGTAGAGAGTCAGGCCTTAGGTCTATTAGTGGTTAATAGATTAAGAGGAGGACTAAAGGTGGTTGCTGTTAAGGCTCCAGGTTTTGGTGATCGTAGAAAGGCTATGCTAGAGGATATCGCTATCCTGACAGGAGGCACGGTGATCTCAGAGGAGAAAGGATACAAGCTTGATGCGGTAGAATTAGAACATCTTGGTACAGCTGAGAAAGTAACAGTTGATAAGGACAATACAACTATTGTCAATGGAGCTGGTACTGAGGATGCGATCAAAGCAAGAATTAATCAGATCAAACAACAGATCGAAACAACTACTTCTGACTATGACCGTGAGAAATTACAGGAGAGATTAGCTAAGCTTTCTGGTGGAGTTGCTGTATTATATGTTGGTGCTGCTACTGAGGTCGAGATGAAAGAAAAGAAGGATAGAGTAGATGATGCACTTCACGCTACTCGTGCTGCTGTAGAAGAGGGTATCGTTACTGGTGGTGGTGTCGCCCTAATCCGTTCAATCAAATCTCTTGCATCTGTAAAAGGTGAGAATGAGGATGAGAAGATGGGTATTCAGATCGTAAAGAAAGCTTTAGAATATCCGCTTAGAACAATAGCGTTCAACGCTGGAGTTGACGGTTCTGTAGTTTTACAGGCTGTTCAGAACCGAAAAGGCTCTGTAGGTTACAATGCTAAGACTGACAAGTATGAGGATCTGAAAGCGGCAGGAGTAATCGATCCAACTAAGGTGACAAGAATAGCTATTGAAAATGCTGCTTCTATCGCAGGAATGGTGTTAACGACTGAGACGGTCATTAACGATATTCCTGAAGACAAACCTGAAATGCATATGCCTCCAGGAGGGGGAATGGGAGGGATGATGTAATATCCTTTCTCACAATGATATATTGTAGGGTTATCCATGTTTGGATAGCCCTTTTTTATTGCATTTATTTATTACATTTACATTTAATATGTTTTTTACCAGATAAATTACCTAATATTTTTTTCAAAAAAAATGTGATATCTCTGTGAGCAATCATCCTTTTTCAGAAGAGCAGTTTCAAGAAACCTTCAAAACCTACTTTGGACCACTCTGTAATTATGTCAATAGTCATATTAAAGATTGGGAAGGAAGTAGAGAAATAGTGCAGAATACTTTCATGAAAATATGGGAGAATAGAAGCAATATTGAGGTAACTACAACTGCAAAGACATATCTGTATTCGGCGGTTAAAAACCGAATGATAGATTATATAAGAGCAAATAAGCGCAGGGGCGAGGTCGAAGACGATCAAACCTTTGACGAAGCAGAGCAAGATTCCGAAATAATGGACTCTATGATCCTGCGTCAAGAAATCTTGAAGTCTTTAGACAAGCTCAAACCTAAAATGAAAAAGATTTTCTCTTTGTGCAAAATAGAAGGTCTTACATACGGAGAAGCAGCAGCCTACCTCGACGTTTCCAAAAGAACAGTAGAAGATAACATTGCAAAAGCGCTCGTCTTATTAAGAGATGATCTCAAGCAAAATGAATATGTTTATAATTATTAGAAAAAAAATGTGGTACTTGATTTTTCAATCGTCTTAGGAGTGTAATGTCAGAAATAAAAGATAAAGACATATTAAATTTCTTAGAGGGCAATCTCTCAAAAAAGGACAAAGAAGCCATACGTACATGGGCTTACGAGTCGGTTGAGAATGCACAAGACCTCGCCTTCACACAGAAGATATACAAAGCTTCTAAAGGGCTCAAGGTCTACAATCCTGTCGATGCCAACAATGAGTGGGCTTCGTTCAAAGAAATAATGTCTGGCTCCGATACTACAAGTTCTTCAGATAAAAAATCAGTAGTAACGGGTGCTGCTGAAGCGACAGTAGCTGCATCAACGATTCCGTCAACACCTAGTGATGTAGATATCCTTAACTTTCTCGAAGGTGATCTTACAGGATCCCAAGCAAGTCATGTAGACGCTTGGATTCATAGTGGAGACCAGAGTAGAAATCGCGATTTTAATATCTCTAAGAATATTCTTGACGAGTCTAAGAATTTAAGTGCATACAAAACTCCAGATGTTAATGCTGAGTTTCGAGCATTTATTGAAAAGACAAAAGCTAAAGCAACTGACAATGTAGTTCCGATATCTACTACGGCAGCTGCAACTACGGCTACGGCAGTTACTGCGGCGACAGTTGCTAAACCTGAAGCTACCCAGTCAACATATCAAGAAGTAGCTACACCAACTTATGCTCAAGAGCAACAAGAAGAAAAAGAATTTAGATTAGTACCTGTCTGGGCAAAGTATGCGATGGCTGCGTGTTTGGCACTACTCGCTGGATTCTTTCTGTGGAATACAGGTATAGTCGGTGGATTATTTGGAGGAGGATCTTCAGATGATGTATATGAAGAGTTTGCTACTCAAATAGATCCTGGTGGATTTGACATGATTGACGGTTCTACTATTTCTTTGGAAGGATATTCGAGCATAAGGTATCCAGGTGATATTAAAAATTTGGATGAACGTAAGCTATACTTAGATGGTCAAGGACAATTTGATGTAGCTCCGAATAAGGAGAAACCATTCATCTTAGAAGTTGATGTAGACCAAAATGGAGATAATGATATCGCGGTCTATGTGATAGGTACAATATTCAAAGTGTACGCACATGAGGATTATATCAAAGCAGTAGAGAATATAAAAGGTAAGGTTAGAGCCTACTCTATTAAGAATCCTGATGTTTATGTTGACATGGGACCAGGCGATCGCTATGGATGGGATGGTGTCAAGTTCGTAGACCTTAATAAGGAGTTGATAGTTGAGGAAGATAACTCAATTGAGTATGACATATTATACGTACTCGATTACCTAATGGCTAATTCTGCTTGGAAAGTGATTTCATCTCCTAATATGCCTTTCGATGAGAAAGGAGTAGTCAAAATTGACTTAGACAAAGATCTTGATGAAATATTAAACGATCTTAGAGATCGAGCTGACTTCGATTTTATCGAGCTTGATTGTGAGAGTTGTTATCAGATCACTCGCTTTGGAGAGTCTCACTCAGAGTAGATTTAATATATAGGGACCTAATATCATTGTTCCTATAGCTGCAGCACCAATAGAGCTTATCAAAACAGCCCCAGCGGCGATATCCTTTATTTTCTTGATTTTATTATCATAATTAGGATTTACATAATCACAGATTAACTCAATTGCTGTATTCACAGCTTCTGCAGTGAGTACTATTGTGATGCATAAGAGGATGAGGCACCACTCTATAGGTTCGATTTGCACAATAGCTGAAACTATTACAACAAGAGTACTGATTAGCAGCATAATCCGAAAGTTGCTTCCTTCTGCGGATAAACCAATACCGTTTAGTGCTTCCTGAAACCCTATTTTCCTCTTTTTATCGATTTGTTTCAAATTCTTTTTTAGCTGATAAATGTATCTCATTTTGAATCAAGCCCCGTATTTGTTGACCTCTCGATTTATATCCTCTGACCTGCGCAAAGAATTGCCATATTTCTGTGAAAAACCTTTGAAATCTTTTTGGCAGTAGAAATATAGTTAGTGTATATTTGCGCTCCCTTAGGGATTGGTGCTATGGAGTATTGATTTCAGGAG
>CAZFWJ010000059.1:0-20563 GCA_964522505.1 uncultured Saprospiraceae bacterium | reverse complement strand
TTTAGCCTTAGATATGACAGGATTAAATTAAATTTTATGGAGACCTGTTGACCTGTTTAATTTTTACAAAATCCGAGCAGGATAATTTTTTAGCATATTAATAACTCATAGATCATAGCACCAACTGTAAAATGCCCGTACATTTGTCGTTTTTGAAAATTAACGAATGGAGGTCGAGCAGCTCGAAGACATACAGGAAGAAAAGATTGGAAAGAAACTGTACGATTATCAAAAAGAAGATCTCGAACAGATTTTCGAACGATTCGAATCCTGTCCTCCTAACTATAAACTGCTCTACCAATTACCGACAGGCGGTGGTAAGACTGTGATCTTCTCCGAGATCGCACGACGCTATATAGAACAGAAGAAAAAAAAGGTTCTTATCCTCACTCACAGGATAGAACTTTGTCGTCAGACATCGACTATGCTTGGCGTATTCAATGTCAACAACAAGGTGATTAATAGTCAGGTCAAAGAACTACCTGATGCCGATCAATATATGGCCTTCGTGGCGATGGTTGAGACCCTCAATAATCGCCTTAATGAAAAGAAAATAGACCTCTCTGAGGTTGGATTGGTGATTATTGATGAAGCCCACCACAATTCATTCAGAAAGCTGTTCAAGTTTTTCGACGAGACCTTCATGTTAGGTGTTACGGCAACACCGTTGAGTTCTAACATCAAGTTGCCGATGAAGGATACCTATGAAGAACTGATAGTCGGGAGTAGTATCGCATCATTGATTGATAAGGGCTTTTTATCCAAGGCTACTATATACAGTTATGACGTCGGTCTCGGAACCTTGAAGGTGGGAATCAATGGAGACTATACGGTATCCTCTTCGGAAGAGCTATACACCAGCGATGATATGCGCAGCAAGCTCTTGTACGCCTATGAGCAGAGGGCTAAGGGTAAAAAGACCTTAATATTCAATAATGGTATCAACACGTCGAAGTATGTCTACGAAACCTTCAGAGCAAAGGGTTATGAGATCAGGCATCTAGACAACACACATACTAAAAAAGAGCGCGCTGAGATACTACAATGGTTTAAGGAGAAGCCTAATGCCATCCTATCAAGTGTAAGTATATTAACCACAGGATTTGATGAGCCGACGATTGAAACTATAGTAATCAATAGAGCGACCAGATCGCTCACACTCTATTTTCAGATGATCGGTAGAGGATCTCGTGTGCTTGAAAACAAGAAAGCCTTTGATGTTGTAGATCTAGGTAATAATGCGGCGAGATTTGGTCTCTGGGACTCTGAGATAGACTGGCAGAAGATATTTAGAAATCCAATACAGTTCTTGGAGAGCTTGATTACAGATGACGAGATCGAGAGGCGATTTAGATATGTTATGCCAGACGAGTTAAGAGCCATGTTCAGTAAGTCTGACGAAGTGCTATTCAATATTAACGCCGCTTATGATGAGGCTGTTAAAAATCGAGACAAGTCTTCTGTAGTTATAGACAATGCGCTTGCTCAGCATGTCAAGATCATCCTAGAGAATACTGATGATCTGATGACCGCCCTAACCATGATACGACTGCTCAAGTATGATATAGAAGATCGTATCCGTCGATACTGCTATTGTATCTGTAACAGTACACGCAACTATAAGGAGTGGGCTATTGAGGATTACACTTCTCGATTGAAGAAGAATGTAATGAGGGAGCTGTAACTAAGGGTTTACCTCTGATTTTCATGGGTAAAGGGCCCATTCATCTTGAATATTGCTAGAGATCTGTACGTCCTTGTAACTTTTCACCGTTACATAGGCGTCAGTCAACTATATCCACTAAAAAGTATGCTATGAAGCGATTCCTATTATTATGCACATTGCTCTCCTTTACATATTGTCTCTCTGCCCAAGTAATGGTAAGAGGAGGTCTCAACTATTCTAATATCTCTATAGATTCTAACACAGATGATATCGTCTTCAACAGTAAACCGGGCTTTCATCTTGGTCTTAATGGAAATATTCCTCTTGGTAATCTCTGGAGCATTCGGCCAGCTGCTATCTACCATCTCAAAGGAGCTATAGCTGAAGATGCTGGAGCCACAGATGATACTAATCTTAGTTATATCGAAGTGCCAGTAAATTTAGGATTGAATCTCGGACCTATCGTAATCGAGGGTGGCCCTTACTTCGGATATCTACTGAATTCCTCGTCAGGTATTTTTAATACCGACAGTTTTGAAAGAACTGATTGGGGTGCAAACTTTGGAGCTGTACTTGAATTAGAAAAATTAGGTATCGGAATTAACTACAGTAATAGTTTGGTCAATATTGCTTCTGCGGATAGATTCGGTGCGGCAACAGATCTCACTAATGGAAATCTTGCAGTTTTCCTATACTATAGATTGTAATAAGCTTAGGCTGATAATACGCTAAATGTGCTAATCAGCACATAGATGATAGCCGCCGCTTTTATGACTTCTATGGCAATTGAGAATGCCTTATGTTCAAGTATAAGACCTTGATATGTTTTTACTATGTGTTCCATGATTATTATAAAGACACTGTATTAGGTCAGATTCCCTTAACCTGGCCTTTCGAATTATGCTAGATAACTTACTATTAGCCATATTCTATTCGGTCGCATAATGTATTGTGAACAAAAAAATTAATTCACATTTTTGTACTCGCTCTGCTATACTGCTGAGTGAAACATGCTCTTTCAATCTAACTCTAAATAAAGAAGTCAGCTTGCGCTGACCACTATAGATTCGACTTTTTTGATTGATGTACTTAAGTTTATAGCAAGAGATGATTGCTGTGTATTTATATGGTTACTTCTTACTGAATCCTTAATTAGTCTTAATGTATCCTCAATTTTAGGATTAAGTGACTCATTCTCAACGACTCAAAGTACCTTGAAAACAATAAGCAAAGCATGATCAAAAATCTTCTTATTCTCTTCATTTTATGCACTAACGCATTAACAGCACAAATCACTGGTAAGGTAGTAGATACCTCTGGAGAGCCCCTTCCTCTGGTGAGCATATATGTGCAAGGTACATCCATAGGAACTACGACCAATCTAGAGGGAATATATCAACTCAATCTGGCCAAAGGGCACTATGATATAGTCTATCAGTTCATCGGATATGAAACTCAAGTCAAAAGTATTCAGATCGATGAATCACAACAGCTAGTTGATATTGAATTAGCTGAGCAAGCATTTCTTATAAATGAGGTTGTGGTGGCTGCCGATGCCGAGGATCCAGCCTATCGAGTTATACGTGAGGCTATCAGAAAGCGTGATTATCACAACACGCTACACGAACAGTACGCTTGTGAGGTCTATGTCAAGGGGTATAATAAAGTCTTGGATGCGCCAGAAAAGATATTTGGAATTGACGTTGGAGATATGGATGGTGCTCTTGATAGCAACCGCCAAGGGATAGTGTATCTATCTGAGTCTATCTCTGATCTCTACTATAGCCGACCTGATAATTACAAAGAAGTAGTCACCTCATCTAAGATTAGTGGAGATGACCAAGGTTATAGTTTTAATAGTGCGGCAGAAATGCAGTTTAATATCTATAAGAATACCGAGTCGTTGGCGCGGGCTATTATCTTACCAATTGCTGACAATGCATTGAAGTATTATAGATATAGATTGGATGGTACGTTTTATGATCAGGAAAATCGATTGATTAATAAGATTGAAGTTATCCCCAAAGCAGCCACCGATCCTATTGTCTCTGGCTATATTTATATTGTTGAAGACGTCTGGAATGTACATTCCCTTGACCTGAGCTTATCAAAACAGGCATCCCAAGTCTATTTTTTGGATAGCCTCAATTTTGAACAGGTTTTTATACCAATTTCAGACTCAGATCAGAGATCTCTATTCAGTAATATCGTCACCTTTCAATTTGGGGGATTAGGCTTTGTGGTAGAAGGGGAGTTTACAGCGATTTATAGCAATTATGACTTCGATCCGCAGTTAGACAAGAAATTCTTCAAGCATGTCTCACATGTTGTAGAGGAGGGGAGCAATGAGCGAGATTCGGCATTTTGGGCTGAGATTAGACCAGTGCCGCTAACTGGAATAGAGACTCGAGATTATGTCCACAAGGATAGTATAAGAGAGATTCGGGAGAGCCCGGAATTCAAGGATTCTTTGGATCGGGAGAATAATAAGTTTTCATTTGGAGATATTCTTAGCGGATACAGCCATCGCAATTCTAACAAAAGACTCTACCTAGATATAGATTCGCCATTATTCGGGTTGTCCTATAATACGGTTCAAGGTCTTAAGACAAGCCTTGGCATTAGTTACCGCAAGTACTTCGATGAGAAGGAGACTCGTAGGCTACTGTACTATAGCACCTTAGACTATGGATTAAGCGAGAACAAGCTTAGATACTGGGGCAACTTAGTGTATCGTCCTAATCGGACGACAAGTACGGAGTTTGCCATATTTGGTGGCAGCCGGATCAATCAAATCGACAATAGAGAGCCGATAACCCCCTTTTTTAATAGCATCTATACCTTGTTGACAGAGCAAAATTTTGCCAGATATTATGGAAAGAGAGAGCTTGGATTTAGATGGCAGACGGACATAAGTCCTGGCATAGTCCTGAATTCATCGATAAGATATGAAGACCGTTCAAGACTAAACAACACAACCGATTTTGTAATTTTTGATCAGGAGGAACGAGAATTCATGCCTAATTTGCCCACATTTGAAACGCTAGCGATTACAGGGGAACAGGCATTATTGCTTAGCGCCAATCTACGCATCAGGATTGGTCAGAAGTATACTTTATTTCCAGATAGAAGGTTTAGCGACGGATATAAAGGGCCCCAGTTTCGGTTATCATATACAGGAGCGATTAGGGCTCTTGGTGGTGATGCCTCATACCATAAGATCAGCTTGAATATTAGTGATCAAAAGACCTTAGGGACCAAAGGAGACTTTTCTTATTATATCGAAGGTGGTAGATTCCTATCAAATACTGAGGTGCCATTTGTTGACCGTTTTCACTTTTCTGGTAACGAGCTATTTATATCTCCAACTAATGGCACGAGGACATTTTTTAGCCTTCCCTACTATGATTTTAGCACAACTGGGAGCTTTATACAGGGCCATTTCAGTCATGACTTCAATGGTTGGATTCTAGGGCGCATACCTGGCCTGAACCGCACAGGATTTAGTCTGACGGCAGGCGCTAAGTATCTCGATTCGCCTATCAGACCATCATATGCAGAATTGCACGTCGGACTCAATAATATTGGGTGGGATCTATTTCGAATACTCAGGGTCGACTCGGTTTGGTCATTTACTGAAGGTGAGTCAAGGTGGAACCTTAGGATCGGAATTGGCTTGTAAATCGAGTTTGTATACTCTTTTTGTATAAGCGTTCTGTGATGTTTATAACTTAAGAGTAATATTCCTTTTTTATTGGATTGCATATTGGCTCGAACTTTCAGACATTGAAAAAACGCTTCTATTTGGACTTTTAAGCAGATATCTTTCTACCTGCGATCCTTGAGAAATTGTCTGATAAGAGCCACTCTCAATAAAACAATGCTATCTAGATCAGTGTCATCTTGATTGACACAGTCTAGATAGCATATTATACCGTTGAATATCTTTAGTCAGATATCCAGCACATGAGTGATCAATTATAGTGCAGGCGCCGCAGGAAAATCGACTGCGACATTTGTTAGATTATGAAGGGTATTTGTGATACCGATTGTTCCCGCTGCAACAACTAAATCAACTAAGTTTTCTTTAGAGTAGCCAGCATTGAAGAAGCTTTCTTTAGTGGCTTCGCTCACGTTTCCTCTTGACTCAGCTAATTCTTTAGCAATTTTAGCAAGTGTATCAGTTTTAGAGTCCCAGCTTGCCTGACCTTTTCTAAGTTCAATTGTTTGCGCTTCAGTAAAACCATTCATTTGAGCGATAGCAGTATGAGCGGCTTGGCAGTAACTACACCCATTTACTTGACTGATGACTAAGTCGATAACTTCTTTTTGCTTAGCAGTAAATGATGTCTTGCTACCTGATAAGGCAAGAAAAGTAGGCAATGCATTAGTAGAGTGGGCCATCGTCGCATAAAGATTTGGAACGAATGTTAATTGACTTTTAAGATTGTCGAAGATCGCTTGATTTTCAGCTGACACTTCTTCTCGAGTCGGGACATTAATTTTTGACATTATTAAATTTTATCAATGAAGTTGAATAAATGTTTTGCATTGCAAAAGTAGAGTAGTTGGCAGGCGAATTAATGTTCAATCTTTCCTTTATTAATGTCAATTGTTCCCTTTAATTGGTATAACAAGTATTGCTGTTGTCTATCTACGGTTGGCATGACGATAGATTCTTGATAGGTTAAGTAATTGATCAAGGGATTCTTTACAGAATTAATCTGTTGCATCATGATTTTCTGGATGTAGATAGATGTGAAAATCTACACGATAGTCATAAATCGCACAAACAGAAATGCATTATCGTCACTCACATAAAGGTTAAAATCAAAAGAAAATGAGCAAAATAAGTTGGCTGATGTTGTGTTATAGTTTTGGTCGCACAATACTGAGAAGGCTTCAAGCCCTGAAATCCTGATTTACCCTATGTTAATGGGTAGCGTAATGGTTTATATTTCTTTTAGGCCAAAAGCTTAGTTGCAGACAACCATTCGATCAGTTTATGAATAGTATATAAGTAATCGTAGCTATGAGATTTTTTGCTTCTTTATTGTTAATGTTCTTTGCGAGCTTTCTTTTTGGACAAGAAGTGGATTGCACACGCACTGCATCCCTCAGCGGAGCCAACGGATATACCAATTCAGGTACCTGCACATTAGAACGATTTGATGATGGTCGGGTCCAGCTTAGTATGAGTGATGACTTTCGAGTTTCTTTTGGTCCAGATCTTCGGATCTATCTAAGCAATAGTAGCAGGAGTACTAATGGAGGAGTTGAACTATTTCTGATTACAGATTTATTAGGCAGAAATACTTTTAATGGTCCGCTCACTTTTGAGCTTCCTGCTGATATTAACATTGAAGATTTTAGCCATGTCGTTACCTACTGTAGAGCTTTTAGACAACTCTGGGGCTCGGGAGAGTTGTCTACTTTTGACTGCGCTGCCTCTGGTGGAGCCGATGAACCTGAAGAACCTGAAGAACCTGAAGAACCTGAGGAAATAGAATGTTTTGACAGCGCTACTGCTACTACAGCATGGATAGCGGAGATTACCGTATGCACAGATGATGGCGTGCCTGATCCTACAGAATTAAGAACCACCCTTAGCGAGGTGACCTTGGGACGGGATTATTCATTCTTGTTGACTGATGTTGATCAAAACCTACAACAAGTCATTAACGAGTTTGAATTTGACTTTGATAATACAGGGCTGGAGACGCAATTGGTATTTGGAATTCAGTATAGAGGACAATTAAATTTCACGATTGGCAGGCCGATTACTGAGATTACGGCAGACACTTGCTTTCAATTATCCAGTATGGCTAACTTCCTTAGAGTCAATAAGGAGTCTTGTTTTGTACCAGATTGTCTCACCAGTACGGTGACAACTAACACTGGACAGAGATCTATAACGGTATGTACTGATGATGGCATCGATGATAATATTGGATTGAGAACATCATTGACCGGCATTACTTTCGGACAAGATTATGCGTTCTTAGTTACCGATAATAATAACATTCTTCAGGCGGTTGTGAATACGAATTCTTTCAATTTTGATGATACAGGCTTGGAAACGCAACGAGTTTTTGGTATTCATTATCAAGGGGAGTTAAATGCCGTTGTCGGTAGGAATATCAATCAAATAACAGCTACAGGATGTGTGCAACTTTCTAGTAGCACTGCATTCATCACTATAAATAAAGAGTTATGTTTTGTGCCTGAACCAGAGTGTTTTGAAAGCACAGTGTCTACAAGTACAGGACAGCAGACTATAACAGTATGTACTGATGATGGAATAGCCGATAATATAGGATTGAGAACATCATTAACTGATGTAACCTTAGGTCAAGATTATTCGTTCTTGATTACTGATAGTCGCAATATCCTACAGGCAGTAGTGAATTCTAATTCCTTCAATTTTGACAATACTGGCTTAGAAACGCAGCGAGTATTTGGTGTTCACTTTCAGGGAAATTTGAATGCCGTTATTGGGCGTAATATTAACCAAGTGACAGCCACTGATTGCGTGCAGCTTTCGAGTAGTACTGCTTTCCTAACTGTTAATAAAGAGTCGTGCGTTCAGACCTTCGAATGCGAAGCATCTTCAGTAAGCTCTACTACGGGAGCACAACAGACCACTTTATGTCCTAGTGATGGTATCGCCGATGTTGTGTCGTTTACCAATAGCCTGGGAGAAGCTCCAGGAGCAAATTACAGCTATATTCTGACCGACGATCGTGATATTATAATGCAAGTATTGTCAGATGATCGTTTCGATTTTGAAGGCTCAGGAGATGGAACATTAAGAGTACGTGGCGTTCATTTTGATGGGACATTGCAAGCGAGTGTCGGAGCTGCAATATCAGCTGTCTCAGCTACTGGATGCGCACAAGTTAGCGCTGGATTTTTCACGGTGAGCAAAGGGGATTGTCCCGTGCCTGCTACAACACGATCTGTAAGTGGAACCATAACGAACCCAGCTGGCGAGGCCCTGAGCAATGTACGTGTTGATATCGGCAATAGATCGACTACCACTGATAACCAAGGGCGTTTTAATCTCGATCAACTGCCTACAGATATAAGCCTAACAATCCTTCCATCTAATAATGTGAATGCAGCTAATGGAGTTAGCTCACTTGATATCATCTTAGTGACTCGACACATCTTAGGATTACAATCGTTCACAGATCCGTATCAGTTGATTGCAGCAGACGTGAATAACAGTGGTTCGATTTCAGCAGCTGATCTAGTTGGTATACAACGAGTCGTGCTTAACCTTACTTCTGAGTTTGATGGTCAACCAAGTTGGATATATGTGCCATCAGATGCTGATCTGAGTGCGTCAACTATACGTAGTGGTGTTCAGACAAGTGTTTCATTAGGACCTTCTGAGGAAAGTGTAGAGAATCTTAACTTTGTTGGCGTTAAAATTGGGGATCTTAATGATTCCGCTTCTTTAGAATAGTACTATATATATGAGGTTAATCAGCTTAGGCGCGTTAATTTTTATCGTTGGGTCTGTAGCTGCTTGTATTCAGACTGACAAGACAACGCCCACTCCATATGTTGAAACTAACATATCTGAAAGGAAGACACCTATGAAGCTCTTACGCCATGTGGTTCTATTCAGGTTTAATAATCAAGCGACACAAGAAATAGTTGGTCAAATAGAGCGGGACTTCGCAAGTCTTGCCGATAAGATTCCTGCAATTCATTCTTTTGAGTGGGGTACTAATAACAGCTCAGAAGGATTATCCAAAGGGCTCACCCATTGCTTTTTAGTCACCTTTGCTTCGGAAGCGGATCGTCAAGCATATCTCCCACATCCAGACCACCAAGCCTTTGTAAAGTTCATTGGCCCATATGTAGAGGATGTGACCGTAGTCGATTATTGGATCAAGTAGAAGTCTTCAGAGTCGGAGACTACCGCTCAATAAGACCTGACTCTCGCACACTGCGGCCCTTAACACGATACAGCTTGTCCCCAAGCTCAAGCCTCATCTCATCAGCTAAGGCTGAGATAGTATCGATTACCTCAGGATACAGTGCAGCAACATCTGTTGTTTCACTCACATCGTTAGAGAGTTGATAGAGTTCTATCGTTCTTAGGGTGTCTTGATCGTAGTTTACTGGCGTGCCGTCGGTATTTCCAGTTCTGCCATTAAGTGTTCTATAAGAATGTGGGAAGTAGAGCTTCCAATCTTTATACCTCACTCCATGCAACTCATTATGCTTGTAATAGTAATAGTAAGCCTCTTGTGGTGATTTAGTCGTCTTTCCCGTCCAGACATTCCACAGACTCTTCCCATCAATAGCTTTATCTGGGAGATCAGCAGCAGTTATTTCTGCGATGGTGGGGAGGATGTCTATGTTCATCATTGGCGTATGTAGTCTTTGACCACCCTCTATTTGGTTTGGATAGTGGATAATGGTTGGCTCTCGTTGACCTCCTTCCCAAGCTGTACCTTTTCCTTCACGCAGTGGATAGGCGCTACCCGAGTGGGATCCATAATTCAGCCAAGGACCATTGTCGGAGGTGAATATGATTAGTGTGTTGTTCAGTAATTGATGCTGAGTAAGGGCGTCTACAATCTGCCCAACAGACCAGTCTATTTCCATGATTACATCGCCATAGATACCACGTTGAGACTTACCCTTGAACTTATCCGAAACATACAGCGGTACATGTGGCTGCGGATGTGCTACATAGGCGAAGAAGGGAGTGTCTTTGTTGTTAGTTATGAAGTCAATACTCCGCTCTGTAATATGTGTTGTAAGCAAAGATTGATCTGTCAGCGTATCGATGACAGAATCGTTGTGGTATAGCGGTAGTGGGCTGAAGTTAAATATTGGGCCTTGCTGTGGATGCAAGGGCCACATATCATTGGAGTATGGGATGCCAAAGTATTCATCGAATCCTTGATTCAACGGCATGAAATCTGCATGATCGCCTAGATGCCACTTGCCAAATATGCCAGTTTTATAACCTCGAGATTTGAGCATTTCGGCTATAGTTGTCTCATCGGTATGGAGGCCTCGTGGGCTATCTGGCATATAGGCTCCATGTACTCCAACTCTATTTGGATAGCAACCCGTCAAGATACCAGCTCTCGATGCAGAACAAACGGCTTGGGCTGCGTAGAAATCAGTGAGTATAAGACCATTATGACCTAGCTTGTCTAAGTGGGGAGTCGCTATATCATCGGCACCAAAACATCCCAAATCACCGTAGCCCTGATCATCAGTAAGGATTATAATGATATTAGGGCGTGATTCATCAGGGTTGATTTGCTGCGGAGTTCGACAGGATATCATTATCCCGATAAACAAAACGGTTAAAGTGGTAAAGATCTTACTCATACACTATGAAGCGTTGTGACCTTATTGAGATAGTAATTGATATTCATTATTCCGTTTGTTTAGCCAGATGCTCCTTAAAGTAATTAAACATCAACTGCTGCTTATGCCTGACAGTATTCGCACCCTCATAGGCACCATGAGATCGGTTTGGATAAGGCATAAAGTCAAATTGCTTGTTATGCTTGATTAACTCATTGATGAGTCGCTCGCTGCTCTGATAGTGGACATTATCATCACCTGTTCCATGGATCAGTAATAGCTTGCCTTTCAAGTTGTGAGCATGTGTTACGGGTGATCCATTGATGAAGTCTTCCACATTTTCTTGAGGGAGACCCATATAGCGCTCTTGATAGATGTTATCGTAATACAATTGATAAGTTACAGGAGCACCCGATATTCCTACATGGTAGACATCGGGAAATTGAAACAGCATATTGAGGGTCATGGAGCCCCCGCCACTCCAGCCATATACACCCACTCGTGATTCATCGAGATAGGGTAGTTTGAGGATTTCCTGTGCGGCTTTGCCTTGATCATGAGCATTGATAGTGCCGATGCTGCGATAGATACTCTTGCGCCAAGCAGACCCCTTAAGGGTCGGGGTGCCTCTATTGTCGATGCTGATGATTACAAAGCCCTGCTGAGAAAGTAAAATATGCCATAATCCGATAAACTGATCGTTGGCAACTGCGCCCCATGGCTCGCCATATACATGGAAGATTACTGGATAGCGCTCTGAGGCACTAAAACCATGTGGTTTGATCATCCGAGCATCCATGGTTACCCCATCTGCAGTGGTTACTTGATGATATTCTACCGATGGCATATCAAGTGTGCCAAGCTTTTGGATGAATGACTCATTAGTGACTTGATTAGAGATAACCTGATGATCAGGTAGGCTGACTAATCGAACTGTATTTGGAGTAAGGGCATCCGAGTGACTATGCCATGCATACTGTCCATCTGGAGAGATGTTATATCTGTTTACCCCGCTATGACTTGAAGGGGTAAGCAGGGAGGTATCTCCCTCGCCTACCAGGTCTACGCTATACAGGTATCGTTGAGTAGGATTATCTGGCGATGCCAAGAAGTATAGCAAGTCATCGGTAGCAACCGACCATGAGGCTACGTCGTAGTTGCCAGGTGTCAAGAGAGTCTTTGCGCCATCTTTGATGTTTACTTTATAGACATGTCGAAAGTCGTCATTCTCCGTCATTCGTAAGAAAGCGCTGCCATTGTCTATCAGTACGAGATCGTTGTCGCCCCAGTTGCTTGCTGTAGCGTCAGGGTAGCTTAAGTCAACCCAAGTCTCTTCATGCTCTTCATATACAATGTTAAGCTCGGTGCTCGATAGATTATAGCGCCACACCTTGAGATGATTTTGCTTTCTGTTAAGTTGTTGTATGAGCAGCTCATCATCAGAGATCCATTGCATTGCAGGGAGATAATGTTGATATGGATCTCCTGGAATGCTGATATTCTTCACGTCGCCAGTGCCGATATCGATATAGGATACCGTACATGAAGACGGATCTTCTCCGACTTTAGGATATTGCAACGGGATCAATTGTGAATAGATTGAATCTGTATTGTTTATCATGTAAAAGGTGCGAATATCGGATGCATCAAGTTGCCAGTACGCTAGGTGTTGACCAGATGGGCTCCATCTAAACCCATCACGGCAGCCAAACTCTTCCTCATACACCCAATCAAATGTGCCATTGATGATGTCTCCTGTACCATCATGGGTCAACTGTGTTATTACCCCTGTTGTGAACTCTTCTAGGTAGATATTGAAGTTCTGTACGTAGGCAACGTATTTGTTATCTGTAGAAAACTTAGCGAACATCAACGAGGACGACGGGAAGGATACCCCGAGTTGACTCAACTGATTATTATCAAAGTCGTATACCCAATAGTCTCCTTTAGTATTGGTCCTCCATACTCTGCTGGTATTAGTAAATATTAAAGCTTTGGAGGCATCCGCTGACAAGGAAAATGAGCTAACCCTCAACGCTTTGTGATAAGTGGGTGGGGTTAATTGATCAGCAGACAGATAAACCTGACGCTCTTGAGTAGCAGTCTGATATTTGATGAGTTCATTCCCTTTCTCGCCACGCTCTACGATTACATATGACTGACCATTATCGGTCCATTGTATGGATGTCATGCCCTCTTGTCGGAATTCTGCTGATGCATATATGCGATCAATAGTCAGTAGAGCAGAATCATGTGTTTCTTGAGCGTTGATTGTAGCGATAACCACTATCATCATTATCATGATGATGTGTATGTTGTATAATCCCTTCATAGTAGAGCGTCATTAGTTTAAATCAGTGGAGGCTCAATTTACTCTATTATGCAGAATTAAGAGGTGACAACAGTCTTGACCTAAGAAGAAGTGATTTTTTGCAATAAAGAAAGCTCAAATATTATAGAAGGAGATGCTTCAGCAGTCTTGATGGTGAGAAGATGCTAAGAATGTAAGCATCAAGTATTATCGAATGTTTCTCTCTGATAGAGATATTTAGTTTTCTATAGATTCGGAATAGTAAAGTAAAACTCTGACCCTTCTCCTTCTGACTCTACCCATATTTTGCCCTGATGCATGTCCATAACCTTTACGCACAATGCTAGGCCAATACCTGTTCCCTCATATTTATCTTTGTTGTGCAATCTCTGAAATATGCCAAAGATCTTCTCCTGAAATATTGGATCAATTCCTATACCATTATCCTTTATGCAGAAAGTGTGGGTATCCTGTGTGGACTTACAACTGATTGTTAGCTGAACTGGTTTGCCTTCTTTCCTGAATTTTAAGCCATTACCGATAATATTTTGAAAGACCTGCTTCATCGCAATTCTATTGCATGTGATAACAGGCAGATCGCCAATGCAAAAAACTGGCTGTGCTTCAGATACGACTCCTCTGAGATCTAAGAGTACATTGTCGACAAGTTCTCTTGTTGGGACTCTCATGAATTCTACTGACTGGCCAACCTTAGAATACTTGAGCAAGTCAGCAATCAATTCGCTCATCCTCTTTGATGATTGCAATATTATTTCTAAGAATGTTTGTCCTTGCTCGTCTAAATTTTTAGCGTAATTATTATTCAAGATTTGTGATAAGCTCGTGATGGTTCTCAGCGGCTCTTGAAGATCATGAGAGGCGACATAATTGAATTGGATTAGCTCTTCATTTTTGTTTTTAAGTATTTCAAGTTGATGTTCGGCTTCAAGTTTTTGGGCAAAGTCCTTTTTGTACTCTTCCAAATCATCATGAAGCATTTTTAGCCCCGAAAAAATGAGTTGTTGTTGATGATCTTCGGCCTCTAATATCATTTGTTCAGTCACAAGACACTTTCCACTAGATATATGAAGTATGTGCTCCAAAATGATATCGAGAGGCTCAGTTTTTAATTCATTTGGATCATGAAAATAGTCGGGCATATTAGGATATAAGGTTGTTATTGAAAGACTAACTCTAAGTCCTCATTATGTTTTTGTTCAAACTTTCTTCGGCTGCCTCTATAGATGAGTGGATAGAGTAAGAGTCTAATTTAGTGTTGAGCATTACAAAGCGAGCTGCGATTTTAATGATTAGATTCCCACCTATACAATATGCCACGTGATCAATATATTTATTTATATCAACAAAGCCTTTATTGATCGATCTTCTAATTTTTGGATTAGGCATTTCCGACTCTCTAAGATCGACGAGCACACCAGCATTATTCATATGCTTTAGATGCTTAGTAATCTCATTAAAGAATAATTGCACTGAGAATTCTGATTGTAGAGGCACTTCTCTATAATAGAGAATATTCGGTTTATAAAGAAACAATCGACTTTTGAGGGCCTTAATTTCAGATGGAGAGGAGTCTTCGTAGTATAGCTTTCGTTCAAGCGGTTCGAAGTTTCTACTTATTTCAATTTTCTCGCTCGTCATTATGATCTCTTTAATCTGTCATTAATAGCTTTAATGGCATCATCTAATTCTTTATGTATGGAGAATGATTGCAGACTAGTCTGATGCATCACAAATCTTGCTGCACCTCGGATCAGGATGTTCCCTCCTAAATAAAAACTGCAATGCCTCACAGATTCTGTGATCTTTGTAAATCTTTGGTTTATTGCTCTTCTGGTTTTTGCGCTAGGTACTTGAGCCCGTCGCAAGTCCATTATAATTCCTGCCTCGCCATCAATCCTGGAGATTAGTTCATCTGACTTATCAAAAAGAGTACGTACCGAAAAGGGTGTTACTATTTTGATTTCTTTATAGTAGACTATGTTTGGGTCGTATAGGAACACTTGCTCTTGTAGGGCATTGATTTCTTCAGCAGTAGAATTTTCTCCATACTCTTTATTTTCAATAACATACTTAGCCTTTTTCATATATTTTATTAGTTGGTGTTAAGATTTGGACTATTGATAGTTCTCTAGTTATAGATCTTCCTGTCGGAACCTAATAGCGAGACACAATAGACGCATTTAAACCCCAGGAGATACTTGAAGATTTTAGTACGCCATGCTTTCTTAATCGAAGAATTGCCATACTACATTGTCAATAACGCATTCGGCATTGACTGATATGGATACCATCTCTTGAGGGTTTATAACAGATGACAAAGAACACTCAGAGGTACGTCAAGTTTCGCACACTTCAAAATTAAAATAGGAATCAGGGTACGGTTCGCCTCTTAGGGTATAATGCCACCATTCCTTGGAATATGCGCGAAATCCATGATTCGACATGATAGATTTTAGAAATTTGCGGTTAGCCTGTTGTTCTCTACTGAGATTCTCATAATTGTGATGAGATAGTGGCCCAAAAAAATCATAAGGCCCGCCCATATCGCATTCTACTCCTGTATTCAGATCGATCAGTGTTAGATCAACTGTGCTGCCTCGTGTATGACCGGACTTGGAGGCGATGAATCCTCGCTTGAATAACTCGCTCTTAGGTATATTGGGATAGTACTGACGTTTCATTAGGGTGTCCGAGGCGCTGCGAGACCAACTGACGAAATTGTCTACTGCTCTCTGGGGTCGGTAAGCGTCGTATACTTTCAGCCCTAAGTTAGCCTCTTGCAGTTCTTTCTGAACATTGACTAATGCTCTGGCAGCTCGTATGGAGAGAATTATCGTCTCTGACAAATAACCTTCAATGGGCCGCCCGACAAAATTATCGCTTCCTGCATACCGTACTTCTTGCTTGATAGAAGGCGCAATGTCAGATAGATACACAAAGCCATCTGGTAATTGTGCTCTAATGGATGTAATAGAGAGTAGTATATATGTAATTGCTATGAATCTTGACATGCCCGACAAAATTAAGGAAATAGCGATCTTGTGGTCACCAGCAAATAGGTACAAATGATATGTACCAACTAAAAGAGGGATAACACCTATTGGTCTCATCCCTCTTCCTTTGTGTTCATGATCGGTCTTTAATGTTTTTTATTCTCTATCTGAGCTCGATATTACTCTTTGCTCCGATTTGAGATTATGACATTTTTGTTTGTTTCAATGTTTATTCTCAGGTTTAAGATTTCACATTTTCCACGGACTAATCATATTATACCTTCTATTATTGCGTTCGTTCCTCAGCCCTCTTACCACTATTTCCCTTTTGGGTTTCCCCACAAGTTATATAATGGAATCCGTCTGATCAGAGTTTGAACTCAAATGCCCCAACAAGTATTCATCGAGTCATCTCTCACGTCTATTCCAGAATAATTTCAAAGAACATGATCTTTTAACTTGGGTAAGTAGTTCGATCATGCCATAAATATATATTCTTCATATCAATATTCCAAAAGAATAAAAAGTTATTAATAGAATTAAATACAATATAAAGTGCTGCAATATTCTGCAACTACAACATATAGTAAATTAATTATATGTAATACATGGTGATTAATAGTCATTTGTATTGAGGATGGTGCTCGGTTAGGTGAAAATCACGAGTACCGGGGAAGAACAAAATAAATTAAGTATTTGCCATCTTAGGAATCAGACATAAGGAGATAATATTGATAATTACGGCTTATTTTCGAGGGCAGAAAAAATTCAGCGCCGCTAAATTTAGCCATGGGAAGGCAGATTAAGATATACGATACGACCCTCAGAGATGGTACACAGGGTGAGGGCATAAGCTTTTCGTCTACAGATAAAGTAGCATTAGCACATGCTATGGATGACTTTGGTATTGACTATATCGAAGGAGGATGGCCAGGTAGCAATCCAAGAGACATGGAATTCTTTGAGAAGGTCCGAGGCGTACAGTTTAAACAGGCTAAGATTACGGCCTTTGGATGCACTCGACGTGCGAATACCAAGGCTGATGAGGATGGGCAGCTACTCACTCTATTAGCGGCGCAGACTCCAGTTGTGACCATATTCGGCAAGACCTGGCTGCTACATGTTACAGAAGTGCTCAAAACAACGGCCGAGGAAAATTTGGCCATGATACAAGATTCCGTGGCATTTTTAAAGTCGCATGACAAGGAGGTAATTTATGATGCGGAGCATTTTTTTGATGGATATAAAGACAATGCGGAGTATGCCATAAGTACCCTGAGAGCAGCCTATAATGGCGGAGCTAATTTCTTAGTCTTATGTGATACCAATGGCGGCACTCAGGTAAAAGAAATACAACAGATAGTCAGCGTAGTCCAAGAGCTTCTGCCCGATGCGCAGATCGGTATGCACTGCCACAATGATTGCGGTATCGGTGTGGCCGTATCGCTGGCGGGTGTAGAAGCTGGTGCAACGATGGTGCAAGGAACTATGAATGGATTTGGAGAACGAGTAGGGAATGCCAACCTGACTTCCATCATACCCAATCTTCACCTAAAGTTGGGATATCAACTCAATTGCCAGGATCATATGGATCAACTGAGGACGTTCTCATTAGCCTTTGATTATGCGGCTAATCGCAGACCCTCTAAGAAGGAACCATTCATCGGATTAAGTGCATTCGCCCATAAGGGAGGGGTCCACGCTAATGCGGCTAGGAAAGTTGCTCGCAGCTACGAACATATCGTGCCGGAGACAGTAGGCAATACGCAGCGCATCTTGCTATCAGATATGTCTGGAGGCAGTAGTATTGCCATGAAAGCTAAAGCTATGGGGGTCCATGTGCCCGAAAAGTCTCCAAAGTTGAGGGCATTCTTGAGTAAGATTAAACAGTTAGAAAATGAAGGCCACGAGTTTGAAAATGCCGATGGCTCATTTTATGTCCTACTCCATAAAGAATTCATGGGACATGAAGACATATTTGAGCTAGTGAGTTATCGGATCATTTCGGAAGTAGTCCGCGACACGGATAAGAATATATCAGAGGCGGTGGTCAAACTCAGAGTCAAGGGTGAAGATACTGTACAGGCAAGCATCGCCGAATCAGTAGGGCCTGTTGGTGCGCTTGATGCAGCGGCAAGAATAGCCTTTAGCGAGAAATTTCCTGCACTCAACACGGTAAGACTATTAGACTATAAGGTGAGGATCCTTCAGACTGATCAGGGTACAGAGTCTATCACTCAGGTTATGGTTAAGTCTACTGATGGCATCGATACGTGGTGGACATGTGGAGCAGATCCCAACATCATTCATGCCAGTTGGGAGGCACTGAGAGACGCCTATAGATATAAGCTCTTAAGAAGC
Source organism: uncultured Saprospiraceae bacterium (assembly GCA_964522505.1). Taxonomy (GTDB): domain Bacteria; phylum Bacteroidota; class Bacteroidia; order Chitinophagales; family Saprospiraceae; genus GYS-P2D. The sequence continues at coordinate 1,866 of CAZFWJ010000059.1, read as the reverse complement.
AAAACATAATGAAAGACCAGATTAAAGTTATCGCTTTTGATGCAGACGACACACTCTGGATAAACGAGCCTTTCTTTACAGAAGGCGAAGAGAAATTCTGCCAGCTCATGGCCGAATTCATGCCCTTCGATGATGCTCATAAAGAGTTGTTCGCTCGCGAGATCGGGAATCTGCCTTTATATGGATACGGCATCAAAGCCTTTATGTTGTCGATGCTCGAAACCGCTTTGATAATATCTGAAGGAAGCCTAAGTTCAGAAGAGCTGGATCAAATTTTACAAATCGGTCGAGACATGCTTAACAAACCTGTCGACTTGATCGATGGGGTAGAGGAAGTCCTCCAGGCTCTATCTGGGAGATATCGCTTAGTCGCAGCCACTAAGGGGGACCTACTTGATCAAGAGCGTAAGTTGGAGAAATCCGGCCTGGCACATTACTTTGAACATATCGAGATCTTCTCAGAGAAGACACCTGACAAATACTTAAAACTGATCAATCAACTCAATATCACTCCAGAGGAATTTCTGATGATCGGTAATTCCCTTAAGTCTGACATCTTGCCTGTTTTGGAAATAAAGGGTTATGGCATTCATATACCTTTTGATACCACTTGGGAGCACGAACGAGTGGATGGCGAGGTTAAGCATGCATGCTTCAGAAAGTGCGATAGGATTGCTGAGCTGCTTGAGGTATTGTAATCACAACTTGCTGTTTCTGTGATAATGTCTAACGAATAAAAAGCTGTAGCTTAAGACAAAATCTGATCAAATAGTCGGTATTTGATCAGATATATACTAGTTATAGCCAATTCGAATGAAGACAGCAATAAAAATAGAAACAAATGAATGGCGAAGTATAGTCCATTATCTATATCAAAATGAATGGAAGGTCAAAGAAAAGTATATTGGGCCAGATGCCTCAATTGACATAGATTATATAGTGCTTGAAAAAGATAGGTCAAAAATAGAACTTGGATGGGAACATATGGAAGATGGAGAAATTAAATGCGATGATAAAATCTTTGCCTTCTTAGAATCCTTAGTGAAGCACAAATTTGAATATGGCAAAGGCGAGGTCTTAAACGCAAAAATGAAGATTTTCATAAAACCTTTAAGCTATCCAACAAGATTGATTTCTGACAAAGATAAATTGATGAATGATTTTTTTTACTTTAAACAACAAGAATAAATAACAATAAAAAAAAGATTTGCTAAACATTCTATTAAAATATAAAATCACTCTTATTACGATTGTTCTACTTCTTTCATCATGCGAACAAAGTAAAATAGAAAACATCAAATTTGAAGATATAGATTGGACAATATCTATTCCATCTACATTCAAAAAGGTATCAAAAGAAAAGTGGGATTATGTGAAAAATGATGGTAAACGAGAAATTGAAGAAGCATTAAATAAAGAATTGTCAAGTGAAGATGCTGAAACAACCTTGATGGTTTATAAAAGTGGACCACTACATACTATTGAAGCAAATTGCAAAAAGCACAATTCCAATGTGAATGAAAGAAAATATATAAAAGATTTAAACCAGGTGACTTTTGAAGCATTAGCTAATGCAATGCCGAATACAACTTTAGACTCAACTTCCTATATTCAAGTCATAGATGGCAAAAATATTTTTACTCAAGAAACCAAAATAAATTATGAGAATGGCAGCCAGTTAATATCAAGAAGCTACAGAAAAATTATTGGTGAATATATATTCTCAATAAATACTTTACATGAAAATTCTGGAAAAGGTAAAGCAATATTGAAATCAATTATAAACTCACAAATCAAATGAAAAACTGGCTATAACATAAAGCGAGCAATACGGCATGAGTAGCATGCCGATATTGGGCGTTGTTG
>CAZFWJ010000058.1:0-21147 GCA_964522505.1 uncultured Saprospiraceae bacterium | reverse complement strand
TGATGCTCTAAGGACTGTGGTGTTCATGGTAGGGTTGCATGGATGAGCTTAATTATTTTTTTGACCTTACTGAAGGAGGTGCCCATTTGCCTTTTAATACGGCATCCGTAGGCCAATATAGTCTCATGGTTAAAGAGAACTCTTCATCATTCTTTACGGGGAGCCAGTTTTCAGTTGATTGTTCAGATGGCGCCTGAGATTGGATCCGGATGTCGAGGGAGCCATCATCATTATAGTGCAGTGAATCATTGCTATTGATTGCATATCGATCATAACCGTGGTCGATTAAGAAGTCATCAGGGTTGTAGGCTGTTAAAGACCAAAATGCCTTAACTGGAGGCAATGCCGAGGAGTCCATGTGGATTATATAAGATTTAGACCCATCTAAAGTCTCGCCATTAGCGTCGATAGTGGTAAAAGGATAGATGGCGTCCTCAGCTAAATTAGCTCCCAGACCTACAAAAGACACGTAGCTTCGCATGAGGTAATCATCTTTATAGTCGCCGAGTTTAGAGGTAATGATCGTCCAATTGTTTTTCATCAGGGCGGGATCTGGATTTGCCTTGCGCTTTCGCATTCTCTTGTGCACTATTGAGGGGATTGCTTTCAGCTTTTGGTTGAGGATGAAATTATCAGTAGGTAGCTCAAATGGCTCTCCAGCTTCGATGCCAATAGCTGCCATTCGATCTAAAAGATCTTGGTCATAGCTGGCGGGTTGTTGTTCTGTAAGTAGCACACTCAGTTTATTGATAAATTGCTCAGTTGACAACTCTTCCATCTGCTTTACAGGTGGCAGAGTTTCGGCATCTACTACTGTTCCTTGCGGGGCGCTATAACTACTATCTCCTACAGATGCAAATGGGATCAATGACATCTGATCTTGAATCTGCCTAACGACAGTGCTGCCGTCGTGATCGTTATAGGTTTCTATACGACCAATGAGCCAAGCCATATCTGTAGGTGATCGAAGTACGGTAAATCCTGTGGTATCGACATTGGTATGGTTGGGACCTATGATCAACAAATCGATCTGATCGGAACCAGTAGTTCTGGTACCAGGATTAGCAAATACATTGGTGAAGGCATCATACAAACACAATAGATAGTACCGTTCGGTCGCAGGCATATGGAGGACTTGAGGACCTTCTCTAAGGTCAAACCATGCAATTGAATAATAGGTGTCCACATTTGGCTTGACAACTCCAGTAGATGTGTGATCTGGAAACTTGCGATAGTGTCCGAGCTGGTTAATAGGAGCCCTAGGCAATGTCGGATGCGGTGTAATTGTATTGGTTCCGAGCTCGTTAGTATAATTCATCAGCAGAAGAGGATAACCATAGAGGTAGGCATCCACCACGGTATTCATATAGTCATCTGTCGAGATGTGCTTGACCTCGCCATCAGCAGCGGGTACTTCTACTTCTCCGTTGCAAGCGAACAGTATTATTAGCAGAAATGTCCAGTAGTAGGTTCTCATAGTACGAGTTAGGTAAACAATGAAGCCATAGCCTCATCTAGTAGTTCTAAGCTAAAGCTACCACTCATTTCTAATTCATCGCTGATGATGAGTTCGTTTTGATAGAGTTGCATTGAGCTCATGATAGTCGCATTAAGTGCTGTGAGAGATTGAAGTAGGCTTTTCATAGCATGTGTGCCACGAGGCTCATGAGGAGAATACACAATCGGTAGCGTCCTCTTATTATACATCTCGCCCGACTCGGTGAGCCATTCCAGTGCATTTTTTAGGACTGCTGGGATATTATGAATATACTCTGGAGTAGAGATAATTACTGCATCTGCACTGTTGATGGAGTTCCTTAGCTCGACTATGTCATGAGTTATAAGTGCAGATTCCTGATCGGCCAGATAGAGAGGGATTGCCGATAGGTCCAAATGAAGCTCTACGGTGTAAGTGTTATACCTACTTGCTATAGCCCGTAGCAATAGGGCATTGTATGCTACAGTGCGAGTAGAACCATTGATGGCGACGATATGATTAGGCATATTACGATCGAGAATTAATGTGTGATTTGCCCATTATAAGCAATGGGATCATCAATGCCAAGGATCCAATAACAGTTATGTGTAGTATAAGGCTCAGGCTCTCCCAATTTAAGATATCACCGTGATCCACGACAAGTGACAAACCAAAGAGGACAATGAAAAAACTCAGACGACATAAGAGACTTATGACTGAATGGTAAGTAGCTCGTTGACCAGCGTCAATACGTGGTGTGATGATCGCATTAATCGGTGCTTTGATTGCCATCCACGGTGTAGACCTGAGCAAGACGAAGCCAAGCGCTATTACATGAAGCATTGAAGAAATGACAACTACGACGACGGTAATTGTGATAATACAGAGGCTCAGAAAATTATAGATGCCCAGCTTGCGACTCCATATCATGCTATAGCCAGCGCCAATCGCTGAGACATATCTCGCTGTTGCATAGATGATCCCAGATATCATAGGTACTGAATATCCGTACAAGAGACCTTGATCAGAGAGAATCTGAATGTAGGGTTGGTAAAACTCGTAAGGCACATGGGTAATACAATAAAATATGATAAAGTAAGCTGCCAACCAGCCCAGCGGTTTCAGTTTTAAGAATGAAAATGTAGTCTTAAGTTGGGCGAAAATTGACTTTGAGCTCGAGACTTTATCTGATGGTCTTGGAGGCTCTATAAATCCAATGGCGATAATCATGGCGATAGCCCCTGCAACTAGGCTTATGACATACGCTAAGGATAGATTACTTGTGGCCAAGTAGCCACCGATAAGAGCCGCCGTTCCTCCTGCGATGCTGCCATACTTGTTGACGGTGGCTTCACGATCGCCATACTCTGAATCTTTTTGATCGGCGAGTAGAGACTCATAATGAAAGACTGTATTAGTACCAGAAATGAAGGCCATATGAACCGCAAATCCCACTTGCCCTAAAGCCAGAATCATGAAGTTATCACCATACAAGTATAACAGGCAAGCTACAATTAGCGCTGCAGCGCCTATCACAAGGGTAAGCCGACGGCCGACTAAATCCGAAAAGTATCCCGTCGGCACCTCCAAAATTACTACAGACATATAATAGACCGACTCTAGAAGTAAGACCTCTTGCAGTGATAGTTTGCTGCTGAAATATAGGAAGAACACCGGCATAAAGGCCAAGAATGAACAGGCCGCATAGTAGTACGGATAAGCCTTGTAATTATATGTGAGCGTCCGGTAGATAGAGTAAGGATATCACTTTTAAGATGTCGGCACCTTTTTTTTGGTTAATAAAGTGGATAAAATCGTTTTCATTTTTCATCTCGACAGTTTAAACAAGATTTTTGTTTTATAGAGGAGGTGACACAACGTTCGCTCCAATCAGAGAGGATGTCTGAGAGGGATACCATCTAGCCTCCTTCTAGATACCACAGTCGTACCTTAATCGAAACGAAAAAAAAGGGACTCCACTGGAGTTCAGTTGTAGTCTATTATTTTGGCTATAAGAACTGACACATCACACCACCCATTAAGCCAAGACAAGTGATCCAAAATCCGATATGGATCAAGGCATACTTAAAGGACTTGTTTTCGAATAATGTATGCATCCCGATCAAGGGTAAGCTTATGAACAAGCCTAGCTCCATGCCATGGATGACACCATGCCCAAAGGTCCGATGCCGAGTACCATAGTTGGACATAAAGTCACTTATAGATTGTGAGATAATGCTGCTAGCATCTTGGGTGGCTGGGTCGAACAAAAACACCTGATAGATAGCCACCTGATGGACTGAGTAGACCATCACCACATATGAGGCCAAGATGCTAAATATATAGGACAGAAAGAGCACCCTCCCCAAGTTGATGGACTCGGATCGATCACTGCTTATTTCTGCATATCGCAGCCATTGCTTCTTAAACAGATTGCCATACCAGAAATGACCTACAACGAGCGGTATCAGAGCCGTTATCGGGAACAGCCACCAGTTGAGTTCTGCCATGATGAATAAAAGATTGATTGACTAAATGTAGTCAAAAATCAATCATTCTCAACCTCCTGAGCATGGACTGCAGCAAGAGCCACCATATCAACAATCTCATGTACTGTTGCCCCCAACTGCAGGATGTGCACGGGTTTCTTCAGCCCAATCAGAATCGGCCCAATCAAATCCATATCCGCCACTTCAGACAGTAGGTTATAAGCAATGTTAGCCGATGATAGATTGGGAAAGATGAGCGTATTAGCGCGCTTTCCTGCAAGCTTGCTAAATGGATGCAATTCTTCGAGAATATCATTACCAAGCGCCATATGCGCTTGCATCTCTCCGTCTACTACGAGTTCAGGATTGCGCTTATGTAGTAAGGCAGTTGCCTTCCGCATGAGTACAGCGGACTCTTGATTTTGCACAGAGCCAAAGTTTGAGTAAGTAATTAAGCCTATGACAGGATCTATATTGAAGGTCCTTTTTACTTCCTTAGCGATTAGGACTGTGAGGTCAGCAATATCTTCATGATTCAGGTGATGATTTATCGTCGTATCTGCCAAGAATAGTGGGCCATTTTTAGTCATTAGAATATGCATGCCTGCGACTTTCTTAACTCCATCACGAGCTCCTAAAATTTGAAGTGCAGGTCTTACTGTATCTGGAAAGTTACGTGTCAAACCGCCAATCATCGCATCAGCATCACCCATCTCTACCATCATCGCACCGTAGTAGCTACGCTTGCGCATGAGATTGCGGGCTTCCGAGTGCGTCATGCCTTTGCGCTGGCGCAGTTCATAGAGGCGCTTGGCATATTTTTCAAAAGTTTTCTTTTCGGAATTAGTGCTGTATTCAAATGGACAGATCATCCTAGTATCGCCTAAGTCGATATTATATTCATCCAATAAGGCCTTGATTTTATCATTCTTACCTAATAATATAGGCTTGGCAATACCTTCTTCGATTACCACTTTAGCTGCTTTGAGCACTGAGAGATTTTCGGCATCTGCGAAGACTACCTTTTTCGTCTTTTGTTTGGCCTTCGTTTCGATGATTTTAGAGATGTTATTGTCTAGGCCAAGTCGCTCAGACAACTCATACTCATAGGCTTCCCAATCCTTTATTGGCAATTGTGCCAGGCCGCTGTCCATAGCTGCACGGGCTACTGCAGGCGCCACCTCAGTGATCAGTCTTGGATCCACAGGCTTTGGGATGATGTAGTCTCTGCCAAAGTTGAGATTGATATCGCCATAAGCGCTGTTGACCAAGTCAGGCACCGGCTTCTTAGCGAGATCGGCAAGGGCCTTTACCGCAGCGATCTTCATGGCTTCGTTGATCTCAGTGGCACGTACATCGAGGGCACCTCTGAATATAAAAGGGAAGCCCAATACATTATTTACCTGATTAGGATAGTCCGATCTCCCAGTTGCCATGATTACATCTGGGCGTGCAGAGGTAGCATCCTCATAACTGATCTCAGGAGTAGGATTAGCCATTGCAAATATGACGGGATCTTTAGCCATTTTTTTGATCATGTCCTTCTTGAGGATGTTTCCTCTAGACAGTCCAATGAAGACGTCAGCCCCGTCGAGGGCATCCGCCAAAGGCGTGCCCAAAGGAAGATTGCCATTAGTGAACTCGGGTTTGCGACCGTTTAGATTATCTCTATCTGGATGGATTAATCCTTTACTGTCGTACATGAATATGTTAGACTTCTTAGCTCCCATTGATACATATAGCAGGTTACATGATATTGCTGATGCGCCTGCACCACTCACCACTATTTTAACCTTACCGATTTTTTTACCGACGATCTCCAGTGCATTCTTCAATGCTGCAGCACTAATGATAGCAGTACCATGCTGATCGTCGTGCATGACTGGGATGTTCAACTCCTTCTTGAGCCGTTCTTCAATCTCAAAGCACTCTGGGGCTGAGATATCCTCTAAGTTGACCCCGCCAAAGGTTGGCTCCAATATTTTGACCGTCCGTACAAATTCATCAACATCTGTAGTGTCCAGCTCCAGATCAAAACAGTCTATGTCTGCATATATCTTGAAGAGTAAGCCTTTACCTTCCATTACGGGCTTGCTCGCAGCGGGTCCTATATCACCCAATCCCAACACTGCTGTACCATTACTGATGACGGCTACGAGATTTCCCTTGGCGGTATACTCATAGACATCCTCTGGTCTATCGGCTATCTCCAGACAAGGTTCAGCTACTCCGGGCGAATAGGCCAGCGAGAGATCTCGCTGGTTAGCAGTCTCCTTGGATGGGATTACCTCTATCTTTCCGGGGCGTCCTTTCGAATGATATTCTAATGCGGCCTTCTTATAAGAACTTTTACTCATGGTCTTCTTGTTTAGAAATCTCGTGAAGCACGAAATAATCTATTATAAATGTCTTAAAGCTGTTTTAGTTAAGCTATTAATTAGCCCTTGCGCCAATAGCGTTATTGTACAGCCGTAGAGATTAAGGATAGAAATCTCTCCGGGTCCCAGTTATTGCGATCGGAAGTACATCCCAGTCTCACTACCACCATGTCAAGAGAAGGGATGATAACTACCTGCTGGCCCTCAAATCCTGAAGCATAGTACGCATCCTGAGGCACTCCTGGCCAATGACGAGGAGTCACAGATCCCTCAGGCTCGGCATATGCATTCTTCCAAAATTGTGCGCCATAGAATCCATCCTCTAATGTTGGAGTTCGCTCTTGACTGTAATCGACCCAGCCTTCTGGCAAGATGCGCTGTCCATCCCAGACACCATCATAGAGGTATAGCAGGCCAAACTTAGCCCAATCTCGAGCAGTGGCATACATGAGAGAAGAGCCAACAAAAGTACCCGATGCATCAAGCTCCATTACGGCAGAGCTCATCCCTAAGGGAGCAAATAGTTCGCGGTAGGGATATACCTGATACTGATGTGTGTCGTCAAAGGATCTTCGGATAATCTCTTGTATGATGTTAGTGGTGCCACTCGAGTAGTACCAGTGCGTATTCACGGGGTGCGCCAGTTTATCTGACTCCGCTACTGCGGCTGCTGAGGGCTTGGTCCAGAGCATATTGTTAACTGTTGATGGTTTAGAATAATCTTCGAGGAAGTCTAATCCCGACGTCATATCCATCAAGTCTCTAAGCCTAATCGCTGCCCGAGGATCATTACTCTTGACCTGCCATGACGGTACATTAGCAGGCTCATCGAGCCTCAAGGCACCATCTCTGACACGCAATCCTACCATCGCATTGGTGACACTCTTAGTCATCGACCATCCGATCAGTGGGGTATCTTCATCGAACCCCTCTGCGTATTGCTCTTTAATGATCTTTCCTTTGTGAACCACCAGAGCAGCTCTGGTATATCTCGGATTATCGGGATAGGGCTCATCAAAGGCATAGTCAAAAGCTTCGTCAATCGTAGCCTTGTCGACAGAGTCGCTAATTTCCATGGTGTCACGAGTGCCATAAGGCCACAACTTGTCTGAATTGGGAACACCAGATGGCGGCGGCCATAGTCCTACTTGTTGATTTCTTAGGACGTCTTCATCTATCCCAGATACTAAGGTGCAGCCTACACCGGGCCGATAGATAGCCTTTCGAGAGATGCCGAGGAATGATGCTGTCGCAGATTGATCTTCTTGATCGACGGAACCACCTATAAACGAAGAGGCGCTCACGGCAATGTCCTGTTCCAACACTGACTCTTCAGTTCTACCACTGATAAAGACACATGAACACAGGGTCTTGGCATTGTAGCCGGCAGCAATATTAATCATGCCATAGCCATAGTTACCTAGCTCAAATACTACTATGGCAAGGATTAAGAGTATGATATACTTAATTGATTTTCTCATAGACAGTGCTAAGGTACGCATCTCCGAGAAGGAGAGTTAATCGTGGTAAACACTTGGTATTAAGCCAGAATATTGTGGTAACATGGGAGTGATAGTTTGATGATTTATATGTTATTCTTAGAGTTATCATGATGACTGATGCAATCATACTTAAATGACCTACCCACGAGAGCTCATTTCTATAAGCTCTGCTCCAATTATATGAATGTATCTAAGCGCTTGGAAGGTGTACATCATCGTTCTAGTTCAATTGTGGATAGAAGATGGATTGATAAGATTGTGGGTTTAGTATTTTGCCATTACAGTCTAAAAAGAAATAGTCACATTCTAAACCCAATGATTCCATAAAGGCTACCGCTTAAGGGAAGGTGTTTGTCGAGGTCTCGGCTTCCTCTGTTAAATTGTTCGCTCGGATCACATTGCCCTCATTGTCACAGACGGTCCAATCTGCAGTATCACTAACAATGGCGAATATGCGGATATGATGATAGAACATGACTATCGTGTCGGACAAGTACTAACGGCTATTGAGGCGGCAGGAATAGGCGACAACACACTGATTATATATGCGAGTGACAATGGTCCTGATCGAGTGTTGTTTCCGACAGTAGGGGATACGGGGCCGTTCAGAGGATATCTTGGTGATGTGCATGAAGGTGCTGTCAGAACTCCTATGATGATGAAGTGGAACGGTCATATAAAGCAGGGTCAGGAGTCCAATCAGATCTTTGCGATATCCGATATATTTACTACTATCGCTGCAATTGTGGAGGCGCCTGTTCCTACTGATCGTGCTATCGATGGTGTTGACCAGCGGTGTATATTATTTGGAGGATGTGAAAAGCCGCCACGAGAAGGAGTGCTTTTCTTTCATGAACATACATTGGCAGCAGCCAAATGGAGGCAATTCAAGTTTTACTTTCGAGGAGAAGGGGTTTTTCAAGAAGAGCGTTCCTATAATGATCTGTGGTTACCACAGGCCTATAATATCATGCAAGACCCTAAAGAGTACGCTAATATATTATTGCAAAACCTATGGTCGCTCACCCCCGCTTTGAGGCAATTAGTACCATTTTATGTAAGTGTACGACATCATGGTATAGTCCAGCCAGGAGATAGTGAGCCGAGCCCTGGTGAGATAGAGATTCCATTTGTAGAGCAGTCTCAACTGAACAAGATGTTTGACCAAATGATGAAGCAGCGAGGAGGTTAGAGATAATGGTTGTCATAAGAGGAATAAATAAAAACGGCGCATTGAATAAATGCGCCGTTTCTCTTTATAGTCTTAGATAAAAATTGCTGCTATGCTTCCATCTTAGCTAAAACCTTTTTTAAGGTGTCAGCTTTCAAGTCATCGACAGTTGCTGAGATGCCCATTTTATTAGCCAAGGCAACTAAGTCAGCTTCTTTCAATTTCTTCACTTCAGCGGCAGACATAGTCTCCTTGCCGAAGTCATGGATAGATTTATCAGCCTTTGCCAAAGCTCTTAGGCTATCTGGCACGGTAAATCTATCACCGTACTGCTTAGTGAACTCATCACACTCTGCTATGAAGGTGTCCATGCCAACATAGTCGATATAGGACAGGGCGCCACCGGTGTATGGAGGGAACCCCCATCCCATCAATGATCCTATATCTCCATCAACTACTGATCTTAATACGCCTTCATCAAGACAACGAAAGGCTTCTATAGCTTGACGATGAAGAAGTCGCTTGGCAACTACTTCATTAGGCATGACATCAATCTTGCTGTTGAAGATCGTCTTAAGCTCTGGCCACAAGAATTTTTTGCCTCCATCAGGATATTCATAGAATCCGGCTCCAGCTTTTTTTCCACCACGGCCGAATTCTTCAACCATCTTCTTAGATAAGTTATAATTACGTTGCAGTTCGGCATTGTCCTTGAGTCGTGGATCTGACTCCATTACATGGAGACCAAGCGTCAGCGACACTTCATCCGATACGGCTAATGGACCTACCGGCATCCCTTTAGTCTTAGCGATGTTCTCAATTACTGCTGGCAGTACACCCTCTTCGAGGAGATATGCTCCTTCAGAAGTATAGGTGCCAAAGCATCGAGAAGTATAAAATCCTCTGCTATCATTGACCACGATTGGCACTTTCTTAATGGCCATCGTATAATCGATGGCAGCGCCGATGGCTCTATCATTCGTCTTTTCTCCAACGATGATCTCCACAAGAGGCATCTTATCTACTGGAGAGAAGAAGTGTATGCCGATGAAGTTTTCGGGTCTCTCCGATGCTTTAGCAAGTAAAGTAATCGGAATGGTAGAGGTGTTAGATGCATAGATTTTTTCTTTAGCGAGCACTGCCTCAGTTTCAGCCGTGACCTTAGCCTTAAGGTCTACATTTTCAAATACCGCTTCGATCACCATATCACAGCCATCTAAGTCCTTAGGGTCAGCAGTAGTCTTGATGCGTGCTAATACTTCGTCAGCTTGTTCTTGTGTCATCTTACCTCGAGATACTCTTTTCTTGAGTAATGCACGTGAGTAGTCTTTTCCTTTTTCAGCACCGTCGAGCGTAACATCCTTAAGCACGACTTCTTGCTTAGCTAAAAATGCAGAGACATAAGCTATTCCAGCTCCCATCATACCTGCACCCAGGATTCCGAGTTTCTTAATCTCATAGTTGTCAAGTCCTTTCGGCTTGGCTTTTCCTTTTTTCGCAGCTTGGATACCGAGGAAACCTGTACGGATCAAGTTTTTAGCTTCTTTAGTGTTCTGGACCTGAGTAAAGTATCTGGCTTCGATTTCTAAAGCTCGATCTATCTTAACCTGAATGCCATCATGCACCACACTCATGATTGCTTGTGCTGCTGGGTAATTACCATGCGTCATCTTGCGCACATTACCTATAGCTCCCATCATAGTCTGTACACCATTAGGAGTCATTAAGCCCCCTCCAGGGATTCGGTGTTTTTTATTATCCCACGGCTGCATGGGTGTAGGATTGTTAGCGATCCACTCCTTAGCGGCTGCCATCATTTCTTCTTGTGATGAGGCCAGTGCATCAATCAAGCCATCCTTTTGAGCTTTTTTAGGATTGGCCTGTATACCCTGTAACATATACGTAAGGGCCGACTGTAGCCCCATCAGATATGGAGCCTTAGCGGTTCCACCACCACCAGGAAGTAGGCCTACTTGAACCTCAGGAAATCCTATCTTGATCTTTGGATTGTCTAGGCATATTCTGTGGTGACATACTAGACATAATTCTAGTCCACCCCCTAGGGCTACACCATTAATTGCGGCAACGAATGGCTTGCCACCAGTTTCAATGGCACGCATGCCTTGGTGCATCTTCATCATTGCCTCGACCTGTTCCTCTGCGGATACGCCTTGCTTTTCTAGTTCTCTGAGGTCAGCACCAGCCATAAACATCCGACGTCCGGAAGTCAGGATTACCCCTTTGACCTTATCATCTGCTATCGCCTTGTGAGCAGTAGCTAAGTACTCTTCGATGAATCCATAACTGAATAGATTAGTCGGATTATCCTTCTGATCTATTGTGATTACTGCTACACCATCACTATCTACTTCGTAAGTGAAGAATCTATTGCTCAATATTGTCTCTGCCATTATTCTGTTTCTCTTATTTGTTAGTGAGGTATAGTTTAAACTCGTTCTATTATCGTAGCGATACCCATGCCGCCACCTATGCATAATGTAACTAAGCCTGTTGTCTTATCTTGTCGCTCAAGTTCATCGATTAATGTACCCATGAGCATACATCCCGTAGCTCCAAGAGGATGACCGAGAGCGATCGCTCCACCATTAACGTTGATGATATCATGTGGGACATTGAGCTTATCCATCAGCAACATAGGTACTGCGGCGAAGGCCTCATTAACTTCCCAGAGGTCAATATCCGAAACTTGCATACCCGCTTTTTTGAGGGCTTTCGCTGATGCTGGAGCAGGACCTGTCAACATGATTGTGGGATCTGTACCATATACTGCCACTGATTTCATTCTTGCACGAGGCTTCATATTTAGGGCCTTTCCCATCTCCTCATTGCCTATTAGGGCAAGTGCTGCGCCGTCTACTATAGCTGATGAGTTGCCTGCATGGTGCACGTGATTCATCCTCTCGATCTCAGGATATCTATCTATTGCCACGGCATCAAATCCTGCCATTTCTCCCATCATGGCAAATGAGGGTTGCAAGCCAGCTAAGGTTTCCATTGATGTACCAGGGCGAATGTTCTCATCAGTATCGAGCATAGTAACTCCGTTAACATCCCTTACTGCGATACGCGATTTGAACAATCCAGCTTTTTCTGCAGCGGCAGCTCTGGTCTGAGACTCAACTGCAAAGGCATCAACATCTGATCGGCTATATCCGTACTTGCTCGCGATAAGATCAGCTGATACTCCTTGAGGTATGGCATGACCGGGTAGCGCTACAGCTGGATCCAGCAACAATGCTCCTCCATCACTCCCCATCTTAACACGCGACATACTCTCAACACCTCCAGCGATCAACAACTGGCTAAATCCACTCTTGACATAAGCTGAAGCTTGATTAATTGACTCTAGTCCTGATCCACAAAATCTATTGAGCGTTACCCCACAGAGGTGATCTCCATAACCAGACTGTTGTGCAGCTGTTTTTGCAATATTAGCTCCTTGATCCATTACTTGAGTTACACAGCCCAAGATGACATCCTCGACCAACTCTGGGTCAAAGTCATGCTTCTCCCTCAAGTCTTTTAATAATTCTGAGATCAGATGTGTAGGTGTCACTGTATTCAGTGATCCTTTTTTGTTGCCTTTGCCTCTGGTGGTCCTTATGGCATCATAGATATATGCTTCCATGTTATTGAATAATTTTATTTTGAACGAATGCTATTTTTTTAAACTCCTTAAGAACATACTCATTGACTGCTTGACAAATGGGTCATCATATCCCTCTGCAATAAAGTCAACCATAGGCTCTATAGGTCGATCTACTATCTTCAGTAATGCCTTACGCAGATATTCTTTTGACTTGGCATAGACTGGCAAGTAGACGTTGATCATTTTTCTAAGGTGTTTTTCAGCTCTCTCGATAACCTCTTCCACCTCAACGGACTCATCTATCAAGCCAATGGCTAAAGCTTCATCACTACTGAATAATTTTGCTTCTTGCACGGCTTTCCATGCTGCTTTTTCACCAAGATGATAGGCATATACATCACAGAGCAGCTCTGGTATCAGCATGGACATTTTGAACTCATGCATGCCGATCTTATGCTTATCACCCTTACCCATCACTCGATAATCCGCACACAAGGTGAGTATTGTGGCACCTGCTGGCGCATAACCTGTGATGGCACATACCAGAGGCTTAGGAAATCGTATCAAGCTCTGAATGGCACCGAGATAGGCTCTCCAGAAGTTCTTACCACCTTCATGATCAGACTGAGCTAAACTTAATATATCAAGCCCTGCACTAAAGCAATGTGGCCGACCTGCAAGGATTGCTCCCTTAATATTATCATCGCGCTCTAACTCATCAAAAGCCTCAATGAGATCTCTCCCTAATGCTTCATTAATGGCATTGACCTTGCCATTGTTTATTTCAACAATAGCGTAGTCTTTTTTTCTTATAACCTTAACTGTGTCCATACGGCTTTATAATGCGCTTTCAAGATTATTAAATTGATACCTTAAATTCTCACTAATATTTAGCGATAAGCGAGTAGAGATACAATTAACTAACAGCTCTATACCCAATTACGTTCTCCTTATCTCGGTCAGCATATCACAACCCAAACTATCACAATCCAAACTATCTATCTGATGCGTTTGCCTTAAGTATAGGGTGTATTCTGGCAGTACTATGCTATCCAAATCTATCTAAGTATTGCGTGTAACAGCTAGTATATAAACTTAAGGCCCTACAAACCTAAGGATCTTCCAATGATCTCTCTCATGATTTCATTAGTGCCGCCGAGGATACGCATAATCCGGTTGCCAGCGTAGGCCTTAGCGATGGGATACTCCCACATAAACCCAGCTCCACCATGAAGTTGAAGGCATTGATCAATCACCCTATCAGAGAGTTCTGTGGTCCAATATTTCGCCATTGCCGCTTTTTCATTAGTGAGGCTCTTATCATTTAATTCCATGATGCAGTCGTCTACGAATCCTCTGGCAATAGTAATCTCTGTCTGCATCTCTGCCATACGAAAACGAGAATTTTGAAATTTTCCGATCGGTCTGCCAAATGCCTTTCGTTCTTTTACAAATCTTAGCGTATCCTCAAAAGCACGTTCAGACGCTGCCACTGCACCCACGGCAATAGACAGACGTTCTTGAGGTAGATTATGCATGAGATAATAGAATCCCTTTCCTTCTTCGCCAAGAAGATTCTCTATAGGAACTCTAACATCATGAAAAAACAGCTCTGCAGTATCTTGTGCTTTTAGACCAATTTTTTCTAGATTTTTTCCTCTTTCAAAGCCTTCCATACCACGCTCCACCACTAGTATGCTTATGCCTTGATGACCAGCTTCAGGATCAGTCTTGCAGCACACTAAGACAATATCGCTGAGGATGCCATTGGTGATATAAGTCTTGGCACCATTAAGGATGTAGTGGTCTCCTTTCTTGACAGCAGTAGTCCTCATCCCTGCAAGGTCGCTGCCTGCATCTGGCTCTGTCATAGCTATAGCGGTAATTATCTCTCCCGATATGATGCCTGCAAGCCATTTATCCTTCTGTTCTTGAGTAAAATACTTCTCAAAATAGGGGGCCATGATATCATTTTGAAGGGTAAAACCAGGACCGCTCACACCTAATTTTATCATCTCCTCCTGGAGTATCGCATTATACCTGAAATCTTTAATGCCTAAACCGCCATATGCTTCGGGCATATCCATGCATAGGAAACCCATTGCACCTGCTTTAGTCCAAATGTCTCGATCGACAACGCCTGCTTTTTCCCATTTTTCTGCGTGAGGTACAGCCTCTTTCTCAAAAAAATCATGAACTGTTTTTTGAAACATCAGGTGCTCTTCTGAAAGTATTTTGCTATCCATAGCTGATAGATTAATATTTTGACTATTGACGCCAAAATAGGATTTTCAATTCCAGAAAATTGTCGTATTGTTCCATTGTATTTGGCGAAAACAGCCCATTTTATCAACTCTCAGCAATAACCAATCATATATGGAAGCCACGATCTCTTATGCACCCTTGCTTATTCTTTTGTTCGGAACACTCTGTGTGGTGTTGTTCATTGTAGCACTTAGATTGCCAGCATATATATCACTGATCTTAGGTGCAATCATAGTTGGAATATTATCACCCCATGTTGGAGATGGCAACGTCTGGGTAGTGGCTGTTGAGACGAGCATGAAAGAATTTGGTATTACTGCAGGTAAGGTGTCATTCGTGATAGCTATAGCCTCCGTATTGGGTGTCGCAATGACAGAGAGCGGTGCTGCCGAACGAATCGTTAACCAGCTCATTAAGGCGTTTGGAGAGTCGAGGGCCGCTATTGCATTATTAGTCGCAGGATTTATTCTATCCATACCTGTGTTTTTTGATACCGTATTCTTTTTGCTGATGCCGCTTGCACTGGTGCTTGCACAGAAGACAGGCAAGCACTTCTTACTATTCGTGATGGCGATATCCTGTGGTGCCGTTATTACGCACTCCATCATACCACCAACTCCTGGCCCGATCTTAATGGCTGAGGCCTTCAAGCTCAACCTTGGATTGGTCATTGTGGCTGGATTAGTTTGCGGGATTATTCCTGCTTATGCCGGATATAAATTCGCGCAACGACAGGATAGTAAGATTACCCTACTTCCACCAATCTTAAGCGATGAAGATGGCGTAAAGCAAGTGAAGAATCTACCTTCTTTTGGCGTGTCTATGATGCCTATTTTACTGCCACTGCTGCTCATCATAGCGGCCTCGGTAATGACCGTTTATCAACCAGATAGTACTACTGGATTCTCTAAGTCTATAGCCTTCTTGGGCAATAAGAATGTGGCCATGTTTATGGGGTTGATTATTGCCCTATATCTCTGGTCAAAAAATCAAAACCTATCTCTGAAGGATTTGGGTTCAAAGATGGAACGCCCACTAGAGATCGCAGGTTTAATCATATTGATTACCAGTGCAGGAGGTGCGTTTGGTGCCATGATCAGTAAGACAGGATTGGGTGATATGATTAATGCCATATCGACCAACGGATTTAGTATGAACCTTATAGTCGTAGCATGGGTGATGGCGGTAGTCATCAAGCTTGCCCAAGGTTCAGGAACGGTTTCGGTAATTACTACTGCGGGTATCATGGCAGCAATAGTAGGTACGGGTGCTGATCTGCCCTATCATCCGATCTATTTATTTATGGCAATCGGATATGGCTCGATGGTCGGATCCTGGATGAATGATAGTGGCTTTTGGATTGTTGGCAAGCTCAGCGGGATGACAGAACAACAGACTTTCAGATCATGGAC
Organism: uncultured Saprospiraceae bacterium; assembly: GCA_964522505.1. Lineage (GTDB taxonomy): Bacteria > Bacteroidota > Bacteroidia > Chitinophagales > Saprospiraceae > GYS-P2D. Next base: position 4,843 of record CAZFWJ010000058.1, on the reverse strand, counting down.
CCTACTACTGGCTGTAATAGGAACAGTGGGTTTCATACAAGCCTTGATCATGTCCTATATAATGCCAATGAATTAATAAAAGAGACAGTTATATGAAACTGGAAACAGACTACTTAGTCGTAGGGAGTGGGGCCGTAGGTATGGCATTTGTTGATGTGTTGTTATCTGAGACGGATGCAGACATCATTATCGTAGATAAATATGCTAAGCCTGGGGGACATTGGAATCTGGCATATCCTTTCGTTACTTTACATCAGCCATCACAGTTCTATGGAGTCAGCTCTAAAGAATTGAGTCGTGGAGAGCTCGATACGGTGGGTCTCAACAAGGGCTTATATGACCTTGCCACAGGAGCCGAGGTAAGCGCTTATTATGATGAGGTGATGCGGGATACCTTCCTATCGTCAGGCCGGGTGAGATACTTCCCTTTATGTGAGTATAAGGGTAATCATCAATTCAGCTCGATGATTACGGGGGAGAACTATGATGTATCTATCAAGACCAAGTTGATCAATGCGGCATTTTATACGGCTAATGTGCCATCAACACATACCCCTAACTTCTCCATCGATCATGGAGTGAATTTCATGCCCCTTAATGATCTACCAACAATCACTGCCCCACCAGAAGGATTTGTGGTCATAGGTGGCGGCAAAACAGGTATCGACGCATGCCTTTGGTTGATACAAAATCGTGTTCCTCATGATAAGATTACTTGGATCGTCTCTCGAGATGGATGGATGATTGATAGGGAGACTACGCAGCCAACAACTGCATTTTTCGAAAAGACGATAGGGAATCAAGCCAATCAATTTGAGGCTGTAGCGCAGTCAACTTCTGTAGAAGACATGTTCCAAAGATTGGAAGATACTGGCGTGCTCGTCAGAATCGATGAGAGCGTAAAACCACAGATGTTTCATGGAGCGACAATCAGTCAATTGGAACTTGCCGAGATGCGTAAAATCAACAATGTCATCAGGAAGGGTAAGGTTAAGCATATCGCTCAAGATCATATCGTCCTTGAGCAAGGATCTATACCAACGAGTGCTGATATGGTCCATGTAGACTGCTCGGCTTCAGCAATTACCAATCTGGAGGTTAAGCCAATATTTAGTGGGCAAGTCGTCACTCCACAAATGGTCCGTTCGTATCAACCCGTATTTAGCGCAGCGATGATAGCCTATGTAGAAGCGCATTACGACACCGACAAAGAAAAGAATGAGCTTTGTCAGGTGGTGCCATTGCCAGATTATGACACAGACTGGATGGTACTGCTCGCCGCCCAGATGCGCAATCAATTTATCTGGTCTCAAGACAAAACACTCAACAGATGGATTAGAGGTAATCGCCTTGACGGCTTCGCCAAAATGATCAAGAACGTAGATAAGAGCAATGCTAAACATGTAGAGATTCTGAAGCGTTTGAGGAACAATGCACTACCTGCAGTAATGAAGCTGCAACAATATATTACTGAGATTAAAACTAACAACACTATAGATATGAGCAACCCACAGTTTCAAGTAAACAAGTCGATGTTTTTTAATGGCCGACTATCCGAAATGCCAGACGAAGCCACGTCGATAGTAGATGGCGAAGTGCTAGTCAAAATAGACAAATTTGCCTATACCTCTAACAATATTACCTATGCTGTGGCGGCTGATATGGTCGGTTATTGGAAGTTCTTTCCTGCCCTCGGAGTTGATACTGATGACTATGGGGTCATCCCGGTATGGGGTTTTGCTGATGTGGTTGAATCTAAGGCCGATGGTGTACCTGTAGGGGATCGCTTATTTGGATATTTTCCGCCTGCAAGTCACCTGAAGATGATGCCTACTAGGATTAATAATGGACGATTTGTTGATGGTGTGGAACACCGTGCTCAGCTACCTATGGTCTATAATTCCTATACAAGAGTGAACAATGAGCCCGGCTATAATTCTGAATCTGACAATGCAAGGATGTTATTCTTTCCGCTGCACATGACCTCATTTTGTATTTGGGATTCCCTTCAAGACAAAGATTGGTATGGAGCAGAACAGATTATCATTTTGAGTGCTTCAAGTAAGACCAGTACGGGATTGGGATATGCGCTACAGGCCGATGAAAAAGCCCCCCATGTAATCGGGGTTACATCACAAAGAAATCTGTCTACTGTAGAGGGCTTTAAGATCTATGATCAATGCATGAGTTATGATATGATTGATCAGATTGATATTAATATTCCTACAGTAATCATTGACATGTCTGGTAATGCGGACATCCTGGTCAAACTGCATACTCTGTTGGGAGATCAGATGAAGTGGTGTGTCAATGTAGGGCTTACTCATTGGGATAAGGCGTCACCGCAGGCTAAAGAGGGGATTATTACGGAGCGTAGCGGATTTTTCTTTGCGCCAGGTCATATCGAACGGCGCACCAAGGAGTGGGGCCCGGTTGGATTCGCAGAGAAGACGGCCTCTTTCATGAAGGAGACAGCGGCGAAAACTAACTCATGGATTACCTATAGAAATATCGATGGTCTTACTGAACTATCTAAAATTCATCAGACGGTATGTCAAGGAAAGATACCTGCCAATGAAGGGTTGATTGTAGAGCTGTAAGGTAGCGTGGACGAAATGCACATTGAATTATAATCGGAGGGATAACACCTTAAACGACTCAATTTTTGACTACCCTCTGAAGAATTAGCAAAAGTAGAAACTAAGATGGATGAATACCTGAAGAAAATTGGGCCTTTGAAATTATCTCACAATTTGATTGCACTAGTCTACATTTATCGTGCTAACTAGAGACTATTAGATGACCACATATCAGATACCACCACTTCCGCTTCCGATGGATGTCGAAACTAAAGCCATTCTAAAGCAATGTGCTAAGTCCAGAGCTGCTATCGCAGAACTAAAAGGGGTAGCTGCTACGATACCTTATGTTTCTATCTTCATCAACTTTCGCTGCCGGGAAAGTGTCTTTCCTGGCAGGTTTTATTGATTAGCGTGGAGTAGGAAACTATGTTTCTGGTTCATTGATTTATTCGTAATGTTATCATCTATATGTATGGTACAATAAGAACTATAGAACACAATTCTACACTAGGGGTTAGTGATACTGACAATGCCAGGATGTTGTTCTTACCACTGCATATGACTTCATTTTGCATCTGGATTCTCTACAAGACAAGGGCTGGTATGGCGCTGAGCAAATCATTATCTTAAGTGCATCGAGCTGATAAGAATGCACCGCAGGTAATCGGAGTGACCTTAATAAATTATTTTATGACTTATTTATACAGAGGACTTTTGTTATTTCTATTAATTCAAACCACCTTATCTGCTCAGAATAAGAGAGTAGAATTGAAAATAACAAGTTCTTCATCAAATGAGCCTGTGGCTTATGCAAATATTTGGTTTAAAGAATTAAATAAAGGAGTGGCATCTAATTTGGAGGGTGAAGCTGTGCTATTTGTACCATCAGAAGTCCTTTCGGATTCTGTGGTTTGTACATTCATTGGGTATGAACGCCAGCTAATACACGTTGATTTTGAGCAGACTACAAAACTTGATATTATCTTAACGCCGAAGTATACCCTTCTGGATGAAGTAATTGTTACTCCAAATGCCCCCCTTGCAATCGACGCGAGAGACCTAATCAAAAAGGCTTTAGAGAAAAAAATAATAGAAAAGAACTATTCAACTATTCCACAAAATTATTTAATTGATTATCGTGAAAAAGTAAAAGAAGATGGAGTTTATGTTGCTTTTAATGAGGCTATTGTCAATTTCACATCTGAAGGTTATCCACGAAGAGTGTCACATAAGAAAGGTTTTAGGCAATATTATTCCGAAGAGAAAAAGCAAACTCTGTTTTCTAAACGACGTCAGCCTTTCAATGATGGGTTAATCAGTTTCAATTGTCAATTTTTTCGCTATTACGCGGGTCTAAATGAGAGATGCTTTATTGTAGGAGCCAGATTTAGTGATAATCTAAGTGTTAATTCTGTTCGGGTTTCGATGGCAGGGGGGGCATTGGATCTTTTGACCATGGATAAGGTGAAATATCAATATGACATGCTTGATCGGAAAATATTGAAAAAATATGATTTTTCTGTATCTGAGATTATTTCAATAGATGGGGAAGAATGCTATGTGATAAATTTTAAGCCTATTTTGGATCAATCAAAAAAGAAATTTGGAATACATCGCAGGGTCAGCGATGCGCTCTTAGCAGGAACTATATATCTCCATAAAAGAGATAAAGCAATAGTTAAGTTCGAGGCACAAATGTACTCCTCAACAATATATGCTAGTAGACGAGCTTGGCAAAAATGGGCCGATGCAAGCTCTGTTGTGGTTAATTATAAAAAGCAGATAGATCAAAAGTATCACCTAGACATGATAACCTCAGAGCAAAAATATTTAGCTGATGAACTACATGAACGTTCTTATACAGTCCAGAGAGAACTTAAAGTATTGGAATTGGGTATAACAATCGCCCAAACTGGTTTTATTGGAGAATTTGAATTGGCGCATTTTTCCCATCATTTATCTAGGCTTATAACACCACGGTATGATAGTGCCATTTGGAAGACATATGAGATGCACAAAAATTACCCTCTCATGGATACAAGCTTAAAGAGTGATTTGTCAGTATCACGATCATTAGAAGAGCAATATTTTCGTAACAGCATTGAATAATCTATCTCTGGGCGAAGTAATTTTTAGTTTTATAGATTTTGTAAAGGTAATTATATACGATACTTCTCCGCTGCCGGGAAAGTGTCTTTCCCGATATCTCAATGAGCTCACAGAGGATAAGCACCTTAATATCAGCAAGATAAAGATTGGTA
>CAZFWJ010000057.1:0-21542 GCA_964522505.1 uncultured Saprospiraceae bacterium | reverse complement strand
TAGCTCATTTTAAAATAGAAAGAGCAAATAGAAAGTAAAAAATCCAACTTAATACTATATAGTAGGATCTAATATCAATTAATTATAATATGACCATTAATTCGCATTAATAAGCGTTTTCACAACAGATAAGCCGCTGTCTCGCACGACGCTGATATAGTCATTGTACGAGATCACTCCTATTAACAGTCGAGTTCATCGTTCCTCCTTATGTATTAATGTCTTAGACGTCCATCATTCTTATTTCTTGATTATTGGAGCTATAGATGATGCTCCATCAGCATTAAGATTATCCATATAGACTCCAAGATCTATATCTGTAATCGTAGGTACTACTAGGAAGTAAGGTTAGGCTGTTCAGAACACACCATAGTATTACAAAACTTTATACATACAGTTGTTTCAACAGGACATTAACAGTGTGTGACTGTAACATTGCAGGTGATGCTAATGAATACCATGAAACTTCAAAATGGTCAGTTTGCCGTACTGTTCTGCGATGCTCGTGATTCGGCGAATGAAAATCCAGTATTTAAGTCCACTCTGATACCTATCAACGCACTTTGACTCGCTTTTTTTGAATAATTGCCACTTTCATTCGCAATCAAGCATTATGATGGTCTGTTAGATGTTGAATTCGGATTCCCCGGCTCAATGTAATTATGCAACATGTGCTGTGTGTAATCCCCATGTCAACAAAAAAAATCGTGATCTCAATAGATCACGATTTTATAATTTTTTTGCCATATGCCAGTATCTCAACTCAATTTTTAAAATCTAAGTGATATTCCTGTTGATAGATTATACAGGTTGTAAAAAGATCTTGTCTGTATAATCTCACTGTTCTTTATACTGGTAAGAGATCTTTTATACGATGGACTAACGAATAAATCGAAACGATCAGACAATTCCCATTCTGCTCGAATATTCAACCCCACATTAGCACCTACTCTATTAATACCATTGTGATTGACCCAATCAGACTGCTTCTGATAAACTAAATTATCTTCAAACTTAACCTCCAAGTTCAAGTTTTCTTGTATGCGTGATATGTAATCCAATCCGACACTTAATTCAGAACTGACGCTGAATCTGTTGGATTGAATGAGCCTTCGACCAATTCCAACATTAGCTGATACAATTGATATATCCTGATTTACGCGCATGTTATGATCAAACAGATCACCATCTTCAATAGCAACATTCTCAATTATAAATTCTGCATTATCTCTAAATGATGTAGTAGGGCTAACAAATCCCACATCCGTGTTAAATACTCTCTGCCCAGCATTAACTGACGCAAGTCTAGAATAAAAAACTGAAATGGAATTTGTCCAAGCCTGCATATTAATTCTGTTCAATGAGACACCTCCAATCAAAGTCCATTTAGAATCTAAATCTGTACGAAAATCTAAGCCTACGGACCATCCGCCCTGCAATTCTTGATTTCCTCCTAACTCCAATAAATGACTTATCTCTGTGGTGTTATGACTTATAGAAGAATAATTTCTTCCTCCTGATAATGATATCGATTTAGATCTTCTGAATTTATCTTCTATATCATTATCAACGATCAGTGCTTGTTGTAATACAGGTAACTGAATGTCCATACCAGTTAAGGCTTCTATAGTCAACACAGGAAGAATTGAAATATTACTCTGAGCGGTCTCAGCGATATCAATTGGATTCATTGTTGATAATGTGCTGGGTCTCTGAGCTTGCGATGTTCCAATATTTTGACCATTAATATTATTGTTATCACTTATGCTATTGACTGAAGCAGGTCCTGCAAATTCTGAATCAAAACTGCGGTTTGATATGCTGTTGTTAGCTCCATTTATCTGGGATTGACTCGAAACAACATTCTGTGTTGAATTAGCTTGTGCGGTACTAATGTTTTTATTATTAAATGAGACAGATTCAGTCGAAGCAGAAAAGCTTTCATGGCTCGATATCGCAACGCTTCTATTATTGACTGAACTCTTCTCATTGCTCGCCTGTGGCGTCACATCGTCTAAGCCAAGTTTAGTTGCGGTGCCAACTGACTGAGTTGCAGTCGACACAACGCTTGCAACTGAATTATCTTCTATCACCGTAGATTCTGACACAATCTGATTGATATCTGTGTTTCCTTCGGTGCTATTCCAGAAGAAGAATGCACCAGCCGTAATAAGTATTAAGAACACACCAGATGTTGCAAGTCTCCATAAGAACGGCTTATTATCGCTATCCTCTTCTTCAAAAGAAGCAAACGCCTTATCAAATAGGGCATCACTCGGATCAAGCCAGTCCATCTCATCTGATGATGGCTCTTTGAACTTGCTCCGAAATAAATTTTCTAAATTATCACTTTTCATGAGTCAATCTTAAAAAACGCTTACGATCTCAGATTTCAAGATCTTCTTCGCTTTAAATAATTGTGATTTAGAAGTTCCTTCAGAAATATTGAGTAATTCCGCAATTTCTTTATGACTATATCCTTCTATCACATACAGATTAAAAACCGACCGATATCCGGTAGGTAATTTTTGCACCATCAACACCAGTTCTTCCATTGACATTCTATCAATTGGAGTTTCGTTTGTGTCGAAAGTATCTGTACGATCCGTAAGCTCGTCAAATGCCAATGCACTCTTATTTTTTCTGATGAATAAAAGATTCTCATTGACCATCACCTTTGATGACCATGCTTTGAAGCTCCCTTTTGTCTCATCAAATTGATGGTAACTTTTAAAAATTTTAATCAAGCCATTTTGAAGTGCATCATCAGCATTATGACTGTTTCTTTGATATCGAAGACAAATAAGATACCAATGCTTACGATAAGTCTGATAATGTTCTTTAAAAATTCGCTCTCTATTCTTCAAAAGTTCCGATTTCTGTTCGGTTCTGCTATATTATCATCTGTATTATACAACTACTTCAAAGAAGGTTGTCTTAGTACATAAATAATATGTAGATCCCAAGATTTAACTCATAGGCAATTGAAACATGTCGGAAAATTCATTGTTGCGAAAACTTCAATGAATTTTCTCATTCGTACATTCTAGTAAGCTCGTTTATCTATAGGTAAACATCATATTTTGACGTAAAAAAAAACCTAAAGAGGAACATCACAATTGATGTTACCTCTCGTAGGTTTAATCTCAATTCGCTATTCAAAAAACTTTATACGATTAGAATCTGTCCAAGTTCATCACCTTGGTCCAGGCGGCAACAAAATCTGCCACAAATTTATCTTTGGCATCCGAGCTAGCATACACCTCTGATATGGCTCTTAGCTCTGAATTAGAGCCGAAGATCAAATCCACTCGGCTACCGGTCCATTTAAAATCATCACTGCTGCGATCTTTCCCGACGAAAACCTCATCTGTATCATCTTGAGCACTCCACTTAGTGTTCATGTCAAGGACATTGACAAAAAAGTCGTTGGTCAACTGTCCAGCTCGTGCCGTAAATATTCCTTTGTGAGACTGGTCATAATTAGCATTAAGAGCTCTCAGACCTCCTACGAGAACAGTCATCTCAGGCACCGTTAATGTTAATAGCTGAGCCTTATCGATCAGCAGTTCTTCAGCTTTAGCATATGAAATGCCCTTGCTATAATTTCTAAATCCATCTGCGACAGGCTCTAAAGCATCAAAAGATTCTGCATCTGTCTGCTCTGCCAATGCATCAACACGACCTACTGTGAAAGGAACTGAAATGTTATGCCCAGCATCATTTGCAGCCTGCTCAATAGCAGCACAACCTCCTAATACAATCAGGTCGGCAATAGAAACTTTTTTATCATTGCTCTGTGCATTGTTAAAATCAGCTTGTACTTTTTGGATGGCACTGAGAGCCTCCCTTAATTGAGATGGGTTATTAACCTCCCAATCCTTTTGTGGGGCTAATCTTATTCTTGAGCCATTGGCGCCGCCACGATTGTCAGATCCTCTGAATGTTGACGCACTTGCCCATGCAGTCACCACTAATTGACTAATTGATAATCCAGAATTTAAAAGCTCTCCTTTCAGGTGCTCGACATCCTGATCATTAATTTGCCCATAATCAGCTGCAGGAAGTGGATCTTGCCATATCAACTCTTCAGCTGGAATCTCTGGTCCTATATATCTCACTTTGGGTCCCATATCTCGATGTGTCAACTTGAACCATGCTCGAGCATACGCATCTGCGAACTCTGTCGGGTTCTCTAAAAAATGCTTGGAGACCTTCCCATATTCGGGATCAAATCTTAATGATAAATCTGTCGTCAACATGAATGGTGCATGTTTCTTACCGGCATCGTGAGCATCAGGAATGGTGCCGGCTCCTGCCCCACCAGTTGGTTTCCACTGCCATGCTCCTCCGGGTCCTTTAACCACTTCCCACTCATAGCCATATAAGTTCTCTAAAAACTTGTTGCTCCACTGTGTAGGCGTGTCAGTCCATGCTCCTTCGATGCCACTTGTAATCGTATCTGAGCCGCTGCCTGTACCAAAATTATTCTTCCAGCCCATGCTCATCATCTCGATAGATGCCCCAGCTGGCTCAGCTTCTACATGTTCTGAATCTGGCGCTGCACCATGTGTCTTGCCAAATGTGTGACCACCGGCGATCAATGCGACTGTCTCGTAGTCATTCATAGCCATACGCCCAAAAGTTTCTCTTATATCATGCGCAGCTAATAGTGGATCAGGATTGGCATTTGGGCCTTCAGGATTGACATATATCAACCCCATATGAGCGGCACCTACAGTACGCTCCAGTGATCCACCGTCAGCATATCTATCTTCATTACCTAGCCATTCTTTTTCGGCTCCCCAGTAAATATCTTCTTCAGGTTGCCAGATATCTTCTCTGCCTCCTGCAAAACCAAACATCTTAAGTCCCATAGATTCATGGGCCACATTACCTGCTAGGATCAATAGATCCGCCCAAGAGATTTTCTTACCATACTTCTGCTTGATAGGCCACAGCAATAATCTGGCTTTATCAAGATTGGCATTATCAGGCCAGCTATTCAACGGAGCAAATCGCTGCGCTCCCGTGCCACCACCACCTCGTCCATCAGAAATCCTATAGGTTCCCGCTGCATGCCAAGCCATACGTATAAAGAATGGACCATAATGACCATAGTCTGCCGGCCACCAATCCTGACTGTCAGTCATGAGTGCATTGAGGTCTTTCTTCAATGCTTCGTAGTCAAGAGATTTGAACTCCTGAGCATAGTCAAACTCTGAATCCATAGGATCAGCGAGATTACTATGTTGTCTGAGTATATTAAGTTTTAAGGCGTTAGGCCACCAGTCTCTATTCGTTGTTCCAGATCCTGCTGCAGCTTTAACCTGGCCACTTAAGAAAGGACACATTGAGCTATCTCCATTATCAAGATTATGCATGCGATTATGTTTAGTTAAGTTTAGAACAAAGGAAAATATTTATTTCAATAATTTTATCTTATAATTTTTATTGATTCATAAGAAATTATTATGAGCATATTTGGGAATCATCTCAGCCTTTGAATACTGCTATATCTAATCGGCGGTGCCCTAATTATATCTACATCCTAATGATCTGGAGATCAATATGTTGTATTCCACTCAGCGCTTATTCTACATTAATAAACGGATTGCCACAATCAATATCAGTACGGCTGTAACTCGCTTAACCGTGATCGGGCTTAATTTATTAATGGTCAGTCTAATACCCAATTGACCTCCTAGTATTACTGCGATAATCAAAATTATCACATCACTAGAGTTGAGAATCCAATCGTTAGTATGAACCTGTCCTGCAAGACCCGCAAGAGAATTCACGAGAATAAAAAAAGCTGTGGTTGCCGCAATTACCTTAGCACGGCCCCATCCAGTCAGATACAGTATAGGAGATAGGAATATCCCTCCCCCTATTCCGACTATGCCAGACAGAAATCCAATAGATCCGCCGATAATCGCATTAAATAAATGAGATTGTCTGCGTTCTGAGTGGTCGCCTTGAGCAAACTTGGGTATCAACATAAGTGCAGCAGCGATGATCAATGTTATACCTAATAGATAAAAGAATATTTGCTCTTCGATCGCTATTGTTCCAGCGATATAAGCGGAGGGAATACTCAACAAGACTAATGGCATTACTCGTTTTAAATCGAGCAGCTTACTGCGCCAAGTTAAATATACACTGCCAGTAACCACGGCAATATTGCATAACAATGCGAGCATCCTTATCTCAATAAATGGGATGGCGGTGAGTGCCAAAATAGCTAGGTAGCTAGAGCCGCCACCGAAGCCTGCTGAGCCATAGACAAGAGCTACGACAAAAAAGTAGATCGCCAGCTGCCACAACTCTATATCCATTGAGTATTCAAGATTATGACGGTAAGATATAACACAGAATTAAAAAAAGGCAGTCACAACAATGTTCTGACTGCCTATCTACTCCATCTATGGTAGTAGAGTTACTCTTCTATCTCGGGAGCTCCGATATCTGCCAACCTCTGCCGTATAGCTGGCAATTGACTCACCACTTGTTCGAGATCAGATTTGATGGTAGTCAATTGACCGACTGCTCGGCTAAATGCTTTCTTATGATTTCCTGTCGGTCCATAAGTACCATTTAATGCTACCCATCCGAGCAAATTGGCATCGCCAGGTGTCGGATTATTCTTTTCACCAACTACATTTTTACTTTCATTTCCATTCATACGCTGATCGATTAATCTCAACGACCCTTTCAGTGTGTTAATATCATTCAACAGTTCATATGGCTGCTCATCTGCTCGGCTAAATGCTGTTGCCATAGCGTTGACCGTGTTTTGGCTTTTATCGAGAGAGCGAGATGTCTTTCTTAGGTCATTGCTAAATCCTTCGAACTGTGATCTGAAAGTTGCAATCTCATCATAAGACGCACCTTTGATCGACGCCTCCATTAATGGGACTACTTGGAAATCCATTGGACCATCCATGATTGTTTCTTCGCCTTGATCGATCTTAGACAAGGTGACATTATAAGTACCAGGTGTTACCTGATATCCACCATTGCCTCCAAAAAATCCACCGCCGCCTCTTGGGCCTCTTCTCTCTATACTTACTGGTCGATTAGAGGACATGCTCAGGTCCCATGTAGTTCGGTTCATACCCTTCGAGCTCGAAGCTTTCACTCTATTGAGGACATTGCCATCGGAATCTCGAATGATCAGATACACAGATCCTGATTCCTGCGCCTTTTCATCATCAAGTTCATCCCAGCCAGGAAACGGAATATCCTTACCATCCTTAGTCAATTTCTTTTCATTTTTTGAACGTAATTTTTTAGCGCTTTCAGAGAGCTCTTCTCTCAAGAAATAGGTAAACGTTGCACCATATGCTGGATTCTCGGCTTTGTATTCGTTATCTCCTTGAGCATACATACCCTGACGCTGAGCATACCACTGGGCGGGTCTCGTCGCAAGCAACTTACCATCAGTATCTTTTGAGATATTATCTGGAATATTTCTTAATGCACTAATATCATCCAACACATAAAAGCCACGTCCAAATGATGCAGCGACTAAATCATTTTCTCTTCTCTGAATCGTAATATCTCTAAAAGAAATAGTGGGTAACCCTCCCGTCAATTTAATCCATTCTGCACCGGCATTGCCACTAAAGTAGATACCATATTCTGTTGCTATGAACAATAGATTAGGATCTACATGATCTTGAACTATTCTCCACACCAACAATTTTTCAGGCAGATTATTTGCAATGCTTCGCCAAGTAACTCCTCTGTCAGTACTCTTCAATAGATATGGCTTGTAATCTCCATACTTGTGGTTATCCAAGCACGCATAGACTGTACCTTCATTGTGCAAATCCGCTCGAATATCATTCACAAATGCCGTGCTCGGCAATTCTGACACTCTGCTCAGATTCACACTTCGCCAGTTAGTCCCTCCATCCTCTGTTACCTGAATGCCTCCGTCGTCCGTACCGGCATAAAGCAAATTTTCATTTAGCGGAGACTCGCCTAGTGAAGTAATGGTATTATAGTTTGACATGGCATTTACATCCCAAGCATTGTCAAAACTCTGCTGTTTACCCAAAATAGGTAACTCAAATCTGTTTTGATTCTTGGTTAAGTCTTGGCTAATAGCTGTCCAGTCATCGCCTCGATTATCTGAGCGCCACACTCGCTGCGAAGCAAAGTACAATCTCGTAGGATTATGAGAGCTGACCAATATGGGAGCATCCCAGTTGAAACGCTCATATGGTTCATTAGGACCGACTTCTGGTCGTATATAAGTAGTTTCTCCAGTGGTATGATCTATGCGCCATAAGAATCCCTCTTGGAACTCTCCATAAGTAATGTTCGGATTGCCGGGCTCTGTAGCAGACTGATGACCGTCAGCACCTAGCACCACATCCCAATGACGATTGCGGATGCCATCCTCATACATCGTCCGAGAAGGACCACCATGAGAACCATTGTCCTGAGTTCCTCCATATATGCGATAGAATGGCTCACTATCATCAACAGCAACCTTGTAGTATTGTGTAAGGGGCAAGTTGCGTGTATATCTCCAAGTCTTGAGTCCATCGAAAGTCTCATAGAGTCCACCGTCAGTACCCATAATCACATAGTCTGGATCATTAGCTCGCCAACTGATTGCATGAGTGTCTACGTGCTTATTATCTTCATTAATCCGTCTATAGGTCTTACCATGATCATCAGATACAAGGACATTGTTGTTCATCAGATAGATACGTCCCTCGTGATGAGGATCTGCATATAATTCTTGATAATAGTGTGGTCCTGTCCCTCCTGATGTCATATCGGATTGTCTAGTCCAGCTCGCGCCACGATTACGTGAGATATATAATCCCCCAGTTGCATGATCTGTTTCAATTGCTGCATAGATCACATCAGAGTTGAAAGGTGATATCGCCAATCCAGTCTTACCGAGGTTTGACTTAGGCAGACCTTTAACCGTCTTGTTCCAAGTCTCTCCACCATCAGTACTTTTATATATAGCCGTTCCTGGACCACCACCCATATAGGCGGCTACAGTTCTATGCCGATCCCAAGTGGCAGCATACAATACATCAGGATTATTTGGATCCATTATGACTTCAGTCACTCCAGTCCATTCTTCATCGCCGAGTGTCTTATACCATGACTGACCACCATCAGTTGATTTATATAATCCACGCTCGCCTCCACTGCTCCAGAGTGGACCTTGAGCTGCCACTAATAAGACATCTGAATCATTGGGATGTACTATGATGCGAGAGATGTGCTCTGTTGTTTTTAAGCCCATGTGAGTCCAACTTGCGCCATCATCATCACTTTTATAGATGCCATCACCAAATCCTACATGGCGTCCTCCTACGTTTTCGCCAGTTCCAACCCATACGGTATGTGGGTTACTTGGATCTATAGTCACACATCCTATCGAATAGGAGGCCTCTCCATCAAATATTGGCTCATAAGTTGTTCCAGCATTGACCGTCTTCCAAACTCCTCCAGAGCCTACGGCAACATACATCACGCTGTTATCTTCTGGATGAATAGCTATATCCGCAATTCTTCCCGAGGTTATAGACGGTCCAATATTCCTAAACTTCAATGAAGAATAGCTTGATGAACTGATTAGCACAGAGTCAGTTTGACTCGTCAGTTGCAGTGAAAATAGGGCTGCAATACACAGACATACATATTTCATAATTATTATCATCTTGATTTATGGGATTGAAAGTAAAAACTAAATTTTAATTCAATAGTACGAAACAGCGAGTGGCGACAAACAAAAAGGCCTCCTGATTGCTCAGAAGGCCTCTTAATCTATTCTAAAGGTTCAGTTTATTGATGGAAATTGCCAGTACCCAGCTCAACGGTTTTGATCCATGTTCCTGCAGGTAACTGCTGCGTTAATTGCATATTATTGAGGATCGCTATTGACTCCATCTCATCGGCAGGAACACCGAGGCTATTGAGAGCTAACTGAAGTGTCGCTGCACGATTAACCTTACGGATCTTAAGACGATCTGGTGTAACATTGATCATGTTAGGATCGGTAAGCACATCGAAGTTTTGCATGGTATTGCTAAAGGTTCTTACATATGTATTGAAATCGGTCATAGCGGAAAGACCATGGAATATGTATATGAGCCCATTATACTCAATAAAATAAGTCAATATTCGCAGATCCGGCTGTTGGGCCTGTTGTTGACCCGCTTGTGCTGGTTGTTGAGCGACGGTCGACACTAAGGCTACCGCAGGCAGCCCATTGACCCTCGTTTCTGTTGATTCTAGTACCTCTAAACGATCTTGTTCCACCGTAGCTTGCACGGCTGCTTGAAGATTCTGTTGCGGAGATAAGGTCATAATCATCAACGCTTTGCCATCAGGTGCTGCCATCTGAACCATCTGTGGTGTGTTGACGATTTGCCACTCTGGAGGCACGGGGAAATAAAACTTCAAGTCAGGGTGAAAGAATGTATTAAATTTCACGAAGCCCTGACGTGGGTCCTCGCCGAAGATCATGCCATCGATGAGTTGTAAATACTCATCACGGCCCACTATAAACTCAGTTTTCCCTGATTCTGCCTGATATGCATCAGCAAGTCGGTGCACTGTATTAAACCGATCAACAGGATCTGGATGTGTGGATTGGAACGTCGGTATTGATACACCAGCCTGAGTCTGTAGTCTATGTAATACTTCAAAGAATCCCGCCATCTTATTGGCATCATAGCCGATCTGGGTGCTATAGGATACACCTAATTCATCAGACTGACTCTCATCGTCTCTACCAAACTTGAGAAACATTAATCCGAGTCCTTGCTGAGCAAGCTCTCCTAATTGCCTGAACTCTGGCGATACAATCATACCTGCTACGAACAAGCCACCGTATAACTGCTGCTTAGATAACTGTGCTGAGCTATGTCGAGCAGTGATATGTCCGATCTCATGACCTAATACACCAGCAAACTCCGCCTCATTATTAAAATGAGCCATAATCCCACGAGTAAAATAAACGTAACCACCAGGAACAGCAAAGGCGTTAACGACAGGAGAATCTAGTATTCTGAATTTATACTCCAAGTCTGGCAGATGCGATATAGCTCCCATCTCTTGTCCTTTCTCATTGATAAATGCCTGAATTTCATCATCGTCATATAGGCCATAATTGGCAATAATGGCTGGATCTGACTCAGCACCTAGAGCAAGCTCTTTTTCCGGCGATATAAAGTTTATTTCTTTCTTTCCAGTGACCGGATTAACAGCACAAGAGTTAAGTAAGACTATTCCAGCAATTAGGGATATTGCCGCTTTAATATTGAAAGACATGCCTTAAGATTTGTTTAGTTATGACTATAAGACTTGAAAATAAAGCTATGTAACGTTAAGTAAACAATAAAATGGATGTCAACTTTGATAATTTTGCACCATTAATTGTGATAACGAGGCACATATGAGTAAGCACGGAAAGATATTAGTAGCTATGAGTGGCGGCATTGACAGCACCGTGACTGCCATGCTTATGCATGAAGCTGGCTATGAAGTGATTGGCATTACCATGAAGACTTGGGACTACGCCAGCTCAGGAGGGTCGAAGAAGGAAACGGGATGCTGTAGCTTAGATAGCATCAACGATGCTCGAGAGGTGTCTGTGGAGATGGGCTTCCATCATTTCATCATAGACATCAGAGAGGAGTTTGGAGATTATGTCATAGATGATTTTGTAGATGAGTACATCGCAGGTCGCACGCCTAATCCGTGCATTCTATGCAATACCCATATCAAGTGGTCTGCCCTACTCAAGCGCGCCGATGCTATGGATTGTGAATTCATCGCCACAGGTCACTATGCCAAGATTAATCAGACTGATGGTAGATACCATATCACCCGGGCTAAGGACCTCAATAAGGATCAATCATATGTACTCTGGGGTCTCGATCAAGAATGTATGGCACGTAGCAAGTTTCCATTAGCAGAATATACCAAGCCTGAGATTCGACAGATGGCTGCAGATCGAGGCTATGAGTCATTGGCCAAAAAGGCTGAAAGCTATGAGATATGCTTTGTCCCAGATAACGACTATAGAGGATTTCTTAAGCGCCGAGTACCTGGATTAGAAGATCAAGTTGCTGGCGGAACGTTCATTGACCAACAAGGGAACATCATTGGTAAGCACGATGGATATCCTTTTTACACGATAGGTCAGCGCAAAGGTCTCGGTGGAGGATTTAAGACGCCCAAATATGTAACTGAGATCAGACCAGAAGACAATGTGGTCGTATTAGGAGAATCACACGATCTGATGCGCAATGGAATGATCGTATCCGAGATCAACATGCAGAAATATGCTTCCATTACGGATGGTACTGAAGCCCGCACCATGGTGAGATATAATGATCGTGGTGTGATGGCACAGCTATTCCCTCAGGATGGCAATCAAATGAAAGTAGAGTTCCTCGCTAATGTAAGAGGTGTCGCTCCCGGTCAATCCGCTGTGTTTTATGAAGGCGATGATGTGATTGGGGGAGGTCGGATTTATTCGAGTCTATAAGATTTGTGTAGATATTTGATACCAGTTGCTAGTAAGAAAGTTGAGAGTTACGAATTACAAGTACTGAGCATATGGCTCACAATTTTGTGCTTACCATTTATTATTGTGTGGAGGGCATTGAGCAGTTTGATTCAATGATCAGAAATGGCAATAGTAAGGACTAAAACATAACGCCCCCAGTAATGCTGGGTTCATCGCAATCATCACTATAGTGGAACAAATAATTGCCCTCAAGCATATTTCCGGTTAAACGATGAAGCGTATCCTTCTTAGTGGGATCAACAGCCTCATAACCAGAATCACCTGGATACATACTACAGAACACCCCATTCTCAAATGCTACTTTAGGTGCTACCGTGATCGGGCCAGTGCGGTTAAACTCTGCCACAACATCTCGATAGCTCCGTGCATTCTTGATACGCTGTAAGGATATATATGTTGGAGGGAGCAATTGTTGACTCCTATTACGATCTGCAGTAAAGATGGCATGAACTGGAACCCAAGAGTAATCAACGATCTCACTATCATCTATTTTGACTTCACTATTGTCAAAATCTATTAAAGCATGAAAAAACCAAGTTGCAAACCTCCTCGACTCTCCCGCAGGCGTGGTCCAATGATAGTAGTGATGTGATGGATCGATGTCGATATTTAGATTAGTTTCTTCCTTCGCCTCCCGTTTGGCAGCAGTGACAGCAGCTTGTTTGATATCTGAAGAAGAGGTCAATTCTTCGGATTCTATTCGACCCCCAGGAAAGACCCAAAACCCTGGGGCAAATTTTAGCTCCTCGTTCCTCTTAAGAAGCAGTACCTCAAGGCCTTTATTTTCACGGAATACGCACACCGTCGCTGCATGTTTTATCTCTATCATAATTTGTCCTTAGCACTACTATGCATGATGACAGAACGATCTATTTAGAGATTTAGCTTAAATAATATTGGAAAGCCTGCACTTTCATTTTCGGCAGAAATGAAAAGAGTCTGGTCATCTGCCATGACGATGCCTTCGGTCTGGCGTCTATTAGTGATATTCTTACGCTCCATACTACCATTTAGAAAATTGGTTCCAGACCAGTCGGAAACGGTCCAGATAAAGGGATCAAAACCATCACCTGGATTATATCCGAGCAGATAGAGCTGACTCTGGTCATCCGACAACGCAGCTGCGGTCAAGGTGCCACGGGCGTCGCTTGAGTCAATCAAATTAGCTACGTAAGTTCCAGGCTTCTTAGGCAGACTGTAAAGTTTAGTTTGCATGTTCTGCCAGTTCTTGCTAAACAGGTATAAACTATCTCCATATGCTATAATCGACTCACAATCATGATTATGGTTATAACCATTAAAGAAGTCATCTTGGTCAGGATAGCTAAATGCAATCTCGTCAGCATCAATCTCATCCTGAGCTAAGAGATCCGATATCTGAGCTCTATAAATCTTGAGATCCTTCCTGTTTCCGAAGTTATTGCCAAAGTTGCCTACATAGACATAGGAGCTATCTGTGGTCATGTCCTCCCAATCTTTGTTCTCGGCGTCATTAAAGAACACGGTTCTGAGTACTTCCCCACTGTAGGGATCAAACTGATAGAGCGCCGGCTCACCTCCGCTATCATTATGCGTCCAAAAGGTGTCATCTATTTTGGCGAGTCCAGAAGTTTCCTCAATCGTTTTAGTTAATTGAGCTTGGACAGTATCCAACGTAATTGCTGTGTAAATTGATGTATCTGGTTGCACACGATCTTGCTTATGACAAGCAATTATGCTAAGAATCATGAGGGCTGGTAAACACAATTTCATAGACGTCGTTTTATGCTCAACGAATGTATCAACTATCTCTTGAATCTCACGGATCATTCCCCAGTTGGCTCAAACTTTCTTGTCTAAAGGAGCCAGAAACCAGACCTAATTATGCACTGTGCCTAACCTGAGTCTGTCAATAGCATAAATCGATGTAACTTACTCGCAGCAATTATTCAAAACCGCCTTATAGGATGAGTAAATATGATCATTATCTTCAGAGAGCTAATGCCCCAATTGCCGCAGAACATAATGAGATCATCAATAAGGGTGAAGAATTAGCTTTATCAGATCTACTGAGTCGATCTGAAATTAATCAATTGAGTAATGCAGGATATCTCAGCAGTGAGAACGGTTATCGTCGCTTAGCCGATGGCAGCGTATATGTTGCGGCACACATTGACATGCCTGAGGTATCGATAGAAATGATCGATTGGTGGTTTTGGTGGCATGCCGCAGAAGATGTTAGGTATCAATTGTGGTATCCAGACATGCACTTTTCAATTAAAGCAGATTTTAATGGACAATACAATAATGAGTCCATGACTTATCGTGAGCGTCTGCACCTGAGTCAGCACTTGGTGATAGAAGATATCGGCGTTGGTAGGGAACAAATCTTGATCGACTTTATGTCTCCAAAGGAATTCGGTTTTAATCATGGTCGAATCGACCCTTCCCTTGAAACCATTATCTGTGCACGAGTTGGATCTCCAGAGCGCAAAATGTGGGGCACCGAGATGTGCCATTATGTGCGTAGGACTGCTACTGGTGTCGAGATGCGCAGTCGATTTTGGATCGGCACCAAGCTGACTCGTATGAAACGAGGCGTACTTAACGGTCCCATTCATTGGTTCGTCAATCAATCCTTGATTAAAAAATCTATCATTCCTCAAGAACTTCCAGCCAAGATGTTTTACCATTGCTCTCAAGAATATCATAACCTGGCCCAAATATTACCCGAGTTATACCATCAAGAAGCTAGCACATGAGTTATACAGCCATCAATTTCAAAGAGAAATTTAGCCAATTCGGAGATCACTGGTCACCTAAGGTCATCTGCGAACTAAATGACTATCAGTTTAAGCTTGCCAAGCTGCAAGGTGATTTCATTTGGCATAGTCATGCAGATACCGATGAGGCCTTTATCGTCATCAAGGGTGAACTCAAGATTGAACTACGAGACGGCGAAGTAACCATCAGAGAGGGAGAGCTATACGTCGTACCCAGAGGTGTTGAGCATCGACCCTATTGTACAGATGAAGTTCACCTCATGCTTATAGAACCGAGAAATGTGGTGAATACTGGAGATGGGGATACCTCGGATATTACTGCGGATAATGACGTATGGATATAGCCAAGGGTTAATTCTCAGATCATACGATTTTAAATTGTCTTGTTAAGTATACCTGTAAACCAAACTTTGCTGAATACTCTGGCATTTTGGATTGTATAAGAGCATTCTCTGGACATAATGATCAATAAGGAAATGACGTACGACTCGTACAACTTTCCTCACTTTGCACAATGCTTGTCGATCCAATTTTTTTTTGTCATCTTACGCATTTTGGCTCTAAGAACAAGACCAAAGCACTACCAATAGAATTATAATCAATGCAAGATCAGCATAATCAGGGACTGTCCTCATTTACAGTTTCGGCAGTCCTATTTCTTCTGTCATTTGGGACCGTACTATTCACGGTGATCTTATTCAGGTTGTTGTCATTTTTTATAATGCCATCCCTATTTTTTGATTTGCTGTTTATTGGGTTTCCAGTAGGTGCACTGTTGGGATTTTATTTTTTCAAAATCAATATCAGTTCCTTCTCTAAATCGCTTTGGCTCCTCCAGCTTGCCATGCTGTTTTCTGTAGGGACGATGTTCATCTGTAAGCACTATGACTATCTACGGGCTCATTTGTTTGACATTGAGCTGACCCAGCTCTTTGCTCAGATTGTGATTTTCACCGCCTTCTTTTTGCCTTTTTTCGTCGCATACGGATTGAGTGAGTACATTGGATATCAGATCGGCAGAAAGGTCGTCAAAGGCAAGATGTATGTGGTCTATGCTCTTTATCTCTTTGGCGCTGCATTAGGGTATTTATTTGCAGAATTCTTCTTCACCACGCTGGGTATCATCCCCATGATGATCATTCCATTCCTCTGTGTCGCACTTGTAACTTATCTACTGAAGACTAAATGGTCACCTTTGATCCTGGCTGAGTGCGTCTTGCTTGTTGCATTAGTATTCATACCACGAATGGACAGCGCTTTCTTAAAATTATACAAAGGCGATAGCTTTCAATCCACTCAATACTATGAGCAATATGGATATGAGATCATCCATCAGAAATGGGGCAAATATGGGCTCGTGGAGATCATGGAAGACAAGGGGGGCTCAGAAAACTTTGCGGGATTTTACAATGATATATTCCAGTGGGACTATGCACCGCAGTACGGCTATGAGAAACATGGTATGGGGATGATCCCTATCGATATCATCGCTAATGATGCTAAAATTGTAATTATTGGTTCTGGTGGTGGCCGCCAAGTCCAATATGCTAAAAAGACCAAGACAGATCTCGATATTTTAGCCATTGAATTAGAGCCGGGCGTACTGGACGCTGTACAGCATGATTTAGCGGAGCAGTTTAATGGCGTCTATAAGGGTGAGAACGTAAAGCTGATTAACGCCGAAGCCAGGGGTTATATGACGCGTACCGACGAGCATTTTGATCTTATCTACCTGCCGAGTGTAGGAGGCTACCCCCAAATGATGTTAGAGCCTGGCAATATGATTCGCACCATAGATGCTTTTGAAATTTTAGCCTCAAAACTGGCCAAAGATGGAATCCTGGCGGTCTGGTATCCCATAGGGCTCGATCCTAAGGAAATACTAACCGAGCAGTATATGCGTACGTTCGAAAGCGAGGGCATTGACCTTAATGTTGTAGCGTATCGTACCAATGAGGAGATCTTGGTTCTGGGATCTAAGAACGAAGCATCCCTGCCTACCTTAGCAGATGTGAGCAAGTTTTTCACATACGGATATGATCATAAGACCCCGCTTCCACCCAATATCATGAATAGACCACAAGCAATAGATAAGACCTGGGAAGCTGACGAATTTAAACCCATCACGGATAATCAACCTTTCTTAGCCGGTAACGTACAGCACATTTTTTCATTGGGACAGGTAGGACGCCTGTTTCTGATGGTAGCGGGCTTGTTAGTCTTGTTCTCAGGATTATTGATGTTTTTCTTGAGAGGAAAGGGTAAATCTAATATCCCAGGAAAGTCTTTTAGTCAGACTCTATGGATCAGCTTATTAGTGGGAGCGAATTTTCTAATCGTTGAACACTTTTTGATTTTAATGCTCTTCAAGAAAACCTACGTATATCACAATGCCTTAGTGCTGGGAGCAATCGGTTTCTTAATCATAACTGGACTGGGGAGTACATTTATCACGGCTAAGCGTAGACCTCTGCTACAATTGAGTGGCGGTATTGGCATGCTGGTATTACTATTCTTGCATAACGAGCTTCCATTATGGGCGAGTTTGGCGCTCTTAGCCCCCGCAGCATTTGTTACAGGCAGCTTCTTCCCTGTACTGTTTGAGGCGGCATCAAAAAAACCGCTGGTGGTCTTTGCTGCAGATGCTATAGGGGCTGCTATTGGACTTCTCATCTCCTTTTTTGTGCCTATTGTTTTTGGTTTCAGTTGGTTCTTTGTTGCGGCTACCACTGTTTTTCTGATAACCCTGATTGCTACATATAGATTTTTTAGAAACCTGGAAATGGTGGAAGAAGAGGTTAGATATTGAGCAAGCCACATCGACCATGGGAGCATATCTCCCAGATCTTCATCTATAGGATGCGATCGCTTACTAATCGTTCAGCGTATCAACCCGTCCATAAAAAGCCTTCATTTTTTTAGATTATAACTTATATCTTGACAAGGGACGACATAAGCTTGCATGGCAATACGTGCTATAATGAGCTAATACATCATTCGTCAGAACCCCTAACATTATAATGATGTACGTCCTCCAATATTTGATCCTATAACAGCGCATCACTATGACAAGAAAAAAGTTTATATCACAAACAGGAATGATTGGGTCTGGCATGTTGTTGTTGAATGGATGTGACCTATTCGTGGCAACCGATGGAGTGTCAGACAGTACTGTAGCTGGAGCTATGATCAAGAGTCCAGAGATTGGCGAAGATGTTTTTGCTTATATCCGTCGAGAAAAAGGATCATTTGACCAAACTCTCTACAGGCAAATATTGGGTGCCGCCAATGAATTTAAAGAAGGAGATGAAACCTTAAACATTGCGGCGCATGATGAAGATTCCAGAAGCCATGCCAGACAGTTGATCGCTAATACCAGTATAAAAAACTTCAACGAGCATATCGTCTATACAGATGAGTTGCTCGAATTAATCCAACGATCCGTCAAACCAAATCCAGAATTGGGAAATTGGACTGTGCAAGAATTGAAGGATTTTACGCTCTCAGAATCTGAGGAGAAAATAAAAGAAATTATGCCAAGCCTAAGCAGCGATATTATTGCTTGTTTGGTAAAGCTTATGTCAAATGAAGAACTCATTGAAATAGGCAAAAAAGTTTTCAATCCCCTACCCAATAGCAAGATTGGTAGTAAAGGATATATGGGGGCTCGGGTACAGCCTAACTCTCCTACGGATAATATAGAGGATATTTCTTGGCAAGTGTTTAATGCATGGTCTTATGGCGTTGGTGATGTGGTTCTGGGTACAAATCCTGTTTCAAGTGATCCAGAGTCTGTTGCTAATATAGAAAAGGCGCTCTATGATATAATTGCAAGCTTCGAGCTCGAAGAGACGATTCCTAATTGCGTGCTATCGCACGTAGATATTCAGGCTGAAGTAGAAGAAAAATATCCAGGCACTACTGGCATATGGTTTCAAAGTATTGCAGGCACTGTCGAGGCCAATAAAACTTTTGATGTTACCATAGACAAAATGCTACAATATGCATCTCTGAGAAATGGTCAATACGGGTTTTATGCAGAAACTGGACAAGGAGCAGACTTGACTAATGGTCATGCTGAAGGTTTTGACATGGTGATGCATGAATCGAGGAAGTATGGATTTCTGAGAGTTCTAAAACAACGGATTGACGCGCTTAAGGATGACAATAACTCTTGGGTGCATGTAAATGATGTTGCGGGATTTATTGGTCCTGAGGTATTCAGAACGAAAGAACAGCTTGTGCGGTGTTGCTTAGAGGATACTGCGATGGGGAAGCTTCATGGGCTAACCATTGGTTTAGATATCTGCTCCACCTTGCATATGGATGTAAACTTGGATGATTTGGATTGGTGCATTGAACAAGTCATGCTGGCAAATCCTGCGTATTTAATGGCGCTGCCAACCAAAAATGACCCAATGCTCAGTTATTTAACTACGGCGTTCAACAATCATGTTAGAGTGAGGGAACAGTTTGGCTATAAGGTAAATGACGCCATGTGGGAGTTCTTTAAAAAATTAGAAATAGTTGATCCGACAGGAAAACCAACAGAGCATTTTGGAGATCCTATTTGGGTCTATTACCAATTCCGAAAAGCCAAAAAAGATGAAAGACCTCTTAAAGAAATATACAAAGAAGGGCGAGAGGCAATAGCTCGAATAGAAGAACGAGGCGTTTCAATTTCGCAAGGGTATGGAGAGAATTATTCGGATTTAAAACCTGAACTTGAACAAAGGGTGCAACATCTATATGAAGATGCCAAAGTGAGCTTATGGGCAACACTAAATGATCAATTTGTAGAAAGCATCCCGGCTCCTGTGTTGATCGCCACGCAATCAACAGATAGAAAAGACTATGTGTATCATCCTAATTCTGGCGAAACATTAGGATCTCATGCAGTAGAACAGATTAAAGCCATAAGAAATACTTGGGATGGAGATACTCCAGATATTCAAATTATTATTTCCGATGGGTTGAATGCCAGAGCCTTAATGGATGAAGGACATTTACGTCCATTCTTAGATGAGCTGATCAATTTACTGAAAGAAAAAAACTATACCGTAAATAATCAGCATGTCGTTATAGAGAATGGACGCGTTAGAGCAGGTTATGCTTGTGGAGAAATACTTTTTGGTCAAAAGACATCGTCTAGAAGTCATGGAATTATTCATATAATTGGTGAACGCCCAGGATCAGGCCATCACAATTTTTCAGCATACTTGACAGTAGCTCAACCAGCTATCTGGAACACTAAAGGAACTGTTGATCATAATATATCCAGAGTGATTTCTGGAATTTCGGATACTGCCCTTACTCCCAAAATTGCAGCATTATACACGTCAAATGCTATTCATGAGCTTTTCGTAAATAATGAATAATGTCTCTTTAGGAAATTCCAGCAACTAACTACCCATCATTTGGACTACCAATACGCTCTACAAAAATTATAGAACAAATGAAATCCTTATGAGTGACATCTACATGTTTAATGGGGAACTCAAGAGTGGCTACATTGATCGACGAGTATTCCTCCGAAAAAAAACTGGAGAGCTTGTTCAGCTGGAAAATGGAATGCGACCTACTAAACTGGAAGATAAAGATACTACTATGCAAGAGCGAATAATTGGATATTGGGACGGAGGAATGGGAGCAATAGGAGAATCAAGCTACATAAGCATCAATATTGAAACGAATAAAGTCTATTCAGATAAACAGGAATGGAGAATAAAGAGAGAACAAGACCTATTAATAGATAGTCTGCTCACCAATTGCAAATAGCACATGGGCAAACAAAAAGGCTGCATATGTATTCGTAATAACGGACATAGCTCCATAATGCTTAGAAATCCCTATCAACACTTGAATATGCTCAAACAAACTCAACCAATGAATCTCAAATTATTCATTCTCGCCATGTTCATTTTTGGATCTTGTACATCAGGAAACAAGGAGACCAAAAACAGTCCAATTGCTCAGGAGACAGTCATACCAGATGATATTACTGATCTCGCCAAGCATGGTATTGCGAACAATCCCAACAACGTTCTTGGTGGGCTCAAGCAAGGTGATTTAGCGCCAAACTTTGAACTTGAAGATCAAGGTGGTAACCTGATTTCACTGTATGAAGAACTTGAGGAGCGCCCAGTCCTACTGGTGTTCTATAGAGCAGATTGGTGTTCGATCTGTAGAAGACATCTCGCCGA
>CAZFWJ010000056.1:0-21901 GCA_964522505.1 uncultured Saprospiraceae bacterium | reverse complement strand
AGTTGTACCGGAACCCACATTAATACTATTAAAAGTCGTTGTATTTGATCCCCTAGAATCTCTAACGGTCAAACTGACACTGTAAGTACCATTATTCCTATAGGTGACAACAGGTTTACGACTCGTAGAAGTAGAAGGTGATCCGCCAGGGAAACTCCAGCTATAGGTAGCATCCATACCTGCGGCCGAATAATCGCTAAAATTTACCCTGCCGCCTGGGTTTAGCACATTTCTATTCATCGCAATATTCGCTTGTGGCGAATTGATATTAGCCAATGGTGTTTCAAAAATACCATTTGATGTACCTACTCTTATGAGGCCTTTGGCGTAATTTATTTTTATATAGTTAATTCTTGTCCCTGGAAGTTTCCTCCCAAATAAACTCCAAGAAGACATTCCTTTGTCTCTAAAATAGACTCCGTTCCGAGTGCCTATATATACGCCTTCATTAGACCCTTTTTGATGGACAATAGAAAATATTTGATGCCCTCCTAAGGACGCTGAATAATCGGTCCAGGAGCTACCCCCGTTGGTCGTCTTAAATACTTTAGGTTCTCTGCTATTATTTAGCGTAAGCCAAGCAATATTATGATCTTCACTATCTATTTCAATATTTCGAATTCTATATCCACTTGGTATATTGGATGGAAGAATACTTCCCCAAGTACGTCCTTCATCGGTTGAGCGATGTAGCGTGCTGGTAATGCCAGCTCTATCTGCCACGTATAATACTTTAGGGTTGGAGAAACTTACTTTTACTTCGGAATAAGAATGAGAATTTGTTTGTAATTTTCTAATCTGTTGCCAAGTTCCCCCATTGTCCGTACTTCTTTGTACCGAATTGGTCACATAATCTATTGAATATAAAGTATTGTGCAGATTAGGATGAACTTGAACATTATTGAATCGCTGTCTATAACCATTACCAAATCTAATTGGGGAATTCGTCCAGCGAGGATGACCGTGAGTAGGCCCTACATTTGGTCTTTGGAAAACAACCGGTCCACTAGGATGTGCATAAACCCATAGGTTTTCAACAGGATTGATGGTTGCGCTATGTGCATCCCCTCCACCTAGAGGTTTCCACTGGTTGCCATAGTTCTTAGCGTCTCTGACCATCACACCATTATGATCCATCGCAACTAGTATTACATCATCTTTGCCTTGTGTCATATCAAAACCCAATGCCATGGTTATAGGTATTCCATCAGCTCTTTCGGTGAATGTTCTTCCTTTATTTTCGGATAAAACTAAACCGCCATCACCTGCAACCCATACATCATTGCCTCTGATGATCATATCCTTAATATCCCCATGAATTGTAGTACAGGATCTATCAGCTGATTTACTTACATTCCTAGGTCGGGCAGGAATACTAGTTCTGCTGCCATCCCAATACCAAGTCCTCATCTGGTCAGAGGAAAATCTAGGCTGAACATTGGTAGCAGCTGCTACAAAATTCGCATCTGTTTCAGAAACTGTAAGTGTAGTCGCCCACCTTATTTGAGTAGAAGAAAAACCTTCACCAAAATAATCTCGAGCCCTGTTTGATTTATTTACCAATGGGCTAGTGCCTCCACAACAAGTTCTTGTAAAAGAAGCTCCAGAATTGGTAGATTTATAAAAAGTCGATCCGTCAGTAGATACATTGAGGTAAAAAGCAACCAAATTGGGCTGTGCAGGTGTTACAGACAATCTTGCTCTTATTTCTCTCTTATCGGGATTGGTATAATTTGGAAAGCCACTCGTTATACGCGTAAAATTACGACCGCTATCTGTAGACCTATGAAACCGAATCGTTCTAGTCGCATTATCCAATACTAATACATAAATAATATTTGAATTAGTCGGATGAAATCTGACATCAAGCAGAAGGTTTTTCTTTCCAAAACTTTTTCTAGTCCATGTTTGACCTCCATCTGTAGAAACGGCTACTCTCGATTCTATACCGTTATCTAAATTATAATCTGTAGCTACTACTTTATTGGGGTTATTATGGGCTACATCTACAAACATATACTCGCTTCTAAAATCATCTCCTGGAAATCTCATGTTAGGAAATCTGCTTCGATAATCTATACTTGTCATGCGAAAATTAACACCATCTGTACTTCTCGCTATTCCTGCATCAGTAGCTGCATAGACATAATTACCATTGCTTCTGGCAATAGCCATATTGTTTATACCACCTAATCTAGGAATGTTACTAACCAGACTATTAGACCAGTTCACCCCTTTATCACGTGATCTCCAGATACCTCCTGCTAGCCCTGCGGCGTAGATTGTATTGGCATTAGTAGGATGCAAGGCTATAGCTGATATGACCCCATTTTGGCCAGTGTAATAACAATCATCTCGATTTATACTAACTGGCAAAGCTCTCCAGTCTCCTCCTATTCTTGCAGAACGAGTCTGAGCAGTTATAGTATTCGATTCTACTGAAGGCAATGCATACCCCTCCTCATCAAAAGTAGAGGGGTCATAAGCCCGTACAAAAGATCTATAGGCTCGGAAATAGTCATCTTTCTTCCATTCATGGGTCTCATAATATTTGTCATATGCCTCTTGAATTTCAAAAAGATTAGGTGTTTCTTCTTGTAATAACCGATAATATTCGGGTTCTTCTTGCGCACTTGCTAAAGACGAGCAAAGCAATATTAGTAGTGCGAATAATTTTGAGTAGTGTTTTAACATATCATGAAATTTGAGATATGGGAATTAATTTATGAGATATTTAATACTTGCCACCTACTATATTTATAGTATAAGACATTTGTTATTTAGTTATTTTATAGGCATTATTTAAAGAGATGAAAGTGGTGCAATTCCTATAAATGAATGCGCTAATTGAAGTATAGCGTCACATAATTCCAGCGATTGGGAATCTATAAAGATCAAACTAATCCAGTCTGTAAGAGCCTTGATGATCTTGACATACATAGTGCAGCTATGCTATTATTAAATGAGTCGAGTTTACAAGACAATTGACATTAAAGGTATAGGCCACCCTTATTCTACATGCATTTTGTTTAGAGAAAAATTTCAGTTTGCTAGCTACTTGTCATGATTCTCATGTTTCTTGTTTCACCTCGATTCTTTTTTGATAATCTTACTGTTACAGTTTTGTACCATAATAATGACCGACTATTAAGGAGGCTAAAACACTGGTATGAACTCTAAAGCAATAAAACAATTGAAAGAATTAGAAGCTGAGAATCCTAGGTTAAAATAAATGGATGTGACCTAGGCTTTAATTCACAAACTGGCTATAGGGATCATCAAAAAAAGCTTTAAAGCCCTGTTATGATTGAACGGAGCATGGAGATGTCATCTTGGAGGACCTCCGAACGACTAACTATGGTCAACTCCAAGGCTGTTGCAACGAGAGATACGCCCGTTACTCTCTTCTACTATCGAAGCTTTTGTGGAGAGCCATCTTATGGCCTTCGCTGAGCGCAGTAGGTTGTAAGGAACAGTTGAGGAGGTGTAATCAGAAACTAACTTTCAACAGGTATTAGGCTGTAACAACCGGTTCACTCTTCTATCAACTTGGTAAGTTTCTCTTTACTCAGATGTGACATTCTATCTATCGCTCCAGGTTGATACTCCCCGTAGGAATCAATAAAAGCATAACTCGGAAACCCACTTACTGAAAACAGGTTCATCAATTCATTCATTATGTGAGAATCGACAAAAATGTGCGTCCCATTGAGATCGTACTCAGCAATTTTAGATCGCCATTTTTTCTCATTTGAGTTATTGGATGTACATAAATAAACAAACTTGATGGGCAAGTCTTTAACTTCATCATAAAGTTGTTTAGAATGCGGCATCTCCTCAAGGCAGGGAGCACACCATGTTGCCCAGAAATCAATAACAATGGCTTTGTCTTCAAAGGAACTTTTCAAATTTGCGAGCAATTGCTTCGATTCCAACTCATCTACTTTGTACAGTCTTGCACCAGAAGGCATCTCGGCAATCGGTTGGCCCAGCACAAAATCTGAGTCAAGCGGCTTAGCCATAGTTAAGACCTCATTGATTGCTGCTAATTTGGTTTCAACCTTATCATGCTGATTATTGATTATTGACTTACACCAATCCGTCTCTATCTTACTTAAAACAACCTGCTTTTTCAAATAATCCTCTTCTATATCTCTGCTTTCAATTTTAATTTTTAGAAAATCAGCCTTAGATTGTTCAAACTCAATGTCCAATCGGTTGATCGTTTCTAATGTCTGATCAACAACAAGAGTATCATGAAGCAGTAGGTTTGCTTGTTTATAAAGCAATTCGTATTTAGCCGAATCAATTGGCTCTAATTTCTCAAGAAGCAGGTCCATGTGAATTAAAGAATCCAGGATTGACACATTTTCAGGAACTATCTCAGAATAAGACTTATAAGCTCTATAATCTCTCTTAAATTCTTTATTTGATTTAATGTCTATATAATCATATAGATAATTATAGAAGCTCATTCCGTTATTAGAAGTCAGATAGGCCTTGTGTGATTTCATTTCATTGAAAAGATCCAGTTCCATTTCTTTTCCCCAATGCTTTACACATAAGTCCCCATAATAAGCTGATTGTCTTTCATTAATAACCATCCAAGAATATTCAGATGGGTTTTTTTCGATAAATTGCTCATCAAGGTGTTGTAGAATAGCATATAAACTGTCGTATGCCTGAATGAATGTCCCGTAATCAATATTTCTATCGTCATGGAGATTATTAATAGCCTTATCAATTTCCAGTTGTGTTCTTCGCTTAAATAATACATGGTTATTCATATAACTATTTAGCTCACCATCCGTCCCTAAATATCGAATTCCAGTACCATTAAATCGTCCTCCTCCTATTTTAAACTTCTGAACTCTTGCGTCAAGCTCTACAAATAAATCTGTATGTGCATAGAGCCCTGCATAGAATACCCTATCTATATCAAACCAAATCTGCTGATAGGGAAAGGCGTAATCTAATTCCAACTCAAAAGTTCCGTCTGAGTTAATGCTGCAATTTTTACTTGTTTGACTTTGTCTAAATGGAGTTACAATGGTATAGTTAATCTTGGTTTTCTCGATCCTCTTATCTGACATATTGAGAATCTTGCCTCTGACAGTAGGAATGTTTCCCTCCTGGAAAAAGTAGTCATTAAATGCTGCGTCTTCAATAGAGATTCTTTTATCAATCTGTCTTAGTTCAGTGTCAATAGTGTTTTCTGTGTTCTGTGCTAATGATTCGTCAGCGCCCGGCGGATGATAGGAATTATTGCATGCGGTTAATCCTAAAAATGCTACTACTGTAATGTGCTTGATCATAATTCGCGTTTTAATACGTAGATTATTTCGGCATATTTAAGATACATCTTTCTAAGTTGATCATCGCTGTAAGAAGTGGAAAGCACTACTGTTTATAAGCACAAAAAAAAGAGTATCACATGATACTCTTTATTCCGTTCTCAATTCTTAAATCAATCCTAATCAATATTAGGTTGCGGCGTAATCCTTAAGTAAGGCTTTACTTCTGTATGGCCTTTAGGGAACATCTCTGGGATATCGGCATTCTGTACTGATGGTACGATAACACAATCGTCACCGTGGTTCCAGTTAGCAGGCGTAGCCACCTTATGATATGCCGTCAATTGCAAGGAGTCTATAACTCTGAGCAGTTCATTAAAATTTCTTCCAGTAGCTGCAGGATAAGTCAGCGTCAATTTGATCTTCTTATCTGGCCCAATGACAAATACAGACCTTACGGTCAGCTTGCTATCTGCATTAGGGTGAATCATGTCATAGAGTGTAGCAACTGTTCTATCCTCATCGGCAATCAATGGAAAATTGACAGTGATCCCTTGTGTCTCATTAATATCATTGACCCAATCATTGTGAGAGGCTAATCCATCTACACTCAACGCTGCCACCTTTACATTTCTTTTTTCAAATTCTGGCTTGTACTTAGCAACTGTGCCTAGCTCTGTTGTGCATACCGGCGTGAAGTCCGCAGGATGTGAAAATAATATACCCCAACTATCTCCTAACCAGTTATGAAAATCAATGTCTCCTGCTGTAGTACTCGCAGAAAAATTTGGAGCTTCATCTCCTAATCGTAGTGCACTCATGTTATTTTAATTTTAGTTCGATAATATTAATTACGGTTCAACAGCCAAATGTGTCAACTTGATTTGGTTTTTAGATTAATGCGGTATTAATTGTAAGGAAAAGTACAGTTCTGATAACTTCGTTGACGATGAGATCAATCCAATAGGTTTAGGGAAGTCAACATTTGGCTACTCTTAAGGACCAAGGCAAATGAGATTGGAGAAGCTTCAGTTAAAGATCAGAGTCATTAATGGATCATAACAATTGGAAGAAAAACATCACACTCACAATACTGTCTAATCTGAATCCCTATCCTTCCATAGATATAGACATGCAATAGACTCATAAGGATGCCAAATTGCTGCTTGCTTCAAGAAAAACTCCTTTACGTCAGAATCTTCACTCAATTCATACAATGCCTTCACCTGTTGTCTGATGGTCAAGTCTTCATATGGCTTGACATCTGTTCTGCCCAGAGCGAATATCAAGAACATCTTGACTGTCCAAGTGCCAATACCTTTTATATCCGAAAGAGCTTCTATAATCGACTCGTTTGAGAGCGTATCCAACAGAATTAATGGATTCTCTTCTGCATAGGCCGATAGGTTCTTTAGATAACTCCCCTTTCGATTACTGATGCCGAGGGATCTTAGGTCTTCAGAACTACAGTTCAGAATTTTCTGAGGAGTTGGATCATTGTCAAAATAGTTCAACATTCTCGAATTGATCGTAGCGGCAGCTTTCACTGAAAGCTGTTGCCCTATGATAGACTTAACCAGATGCCTGAAACAATTGGACTTGTCAATCGAGCTCAACTCTATAGGTCCATACTTAGCAAGTAGAGTTTTAAGTATGGGATCTTGCGAGAGTACTTCTTGGTAGTTCAATATTACATAAGTATAATGGATTAAAATGTATCAGGAGTATGAGATTAAGACAATTCTAATGCCTTGATATCCACGGTCACCTTATCAATGATTTGCTGTAGTCGTTCAGGCACGGCCTCCTGATATCTACCGCCAAGGTGCTTAGCCAAAAAAGCCTCGCATACAGCCAAGAATGCCATGCTGTTATCTGGGTTGACAAATCCATGTCCTTCGTCTGGAAAATTGACATACTCGACAGGGAATCCAAGATCTCTCATAGCAACGACTATCTGATCAGATTCAGCGGTTTTAACACGGGGGTCATTATCACCTTGAGCAACTAACAAAGGAGCTTTAATCTTGTCTGCATGGAAGAATGGTGACTTTCGCCTAAGTTGTTCTCGCCCTTCTGATGTATCAGGATGTCCCAGGCGGATATAAAACATCTCTCGAACCGACTCCCAATAAGGAGGTATAGATTGTAATAGCGTGAATAAATTGGACGGGCCGACTATAGACACGCCACAGGCGTACGTATCTGGCGTGAAGGTCAGACCTGCCAGTGTAGCATACCCTCCATATGATCCTCCCATGATTCCGATATTATTGGCATCAGATATGCCTTGGTTGATGAGATAATGCGTGCCCGCGGTGATATCGTCTTGCATGGCTTCGCCCCATGCACCATTGCCAGCATTGAGAAATTTCTTGCCAAACCCCGTCGATCCTCTAAAATTAGGCTGTAGTACAGCATATCCCCGATTGGACAGAAACTGGGCGTATGAATTGTAGCCCCAATGATCCCTCGCCCACGGACCACCATGAACGAACATGATGGCAGGTATCCTCCTCCCATCATAATCTTTAGGTAGTGTGAGATATGCAGGGATTTCCAGGCCATCGATGGAGGGGTATCTCACTGGCTGCATATGGGAGAGGTGTTCTATTGGCAGTTCAGGACGTGGCCGATAAAGGAACTGTATGTTGCGACTGCTCCTTTCGAATAAATATGCCGCCCCAGGATCAGTATCTGACGATGCATATACGATATAGGTCTGCTCATCTGCAGTGCCGCTGCCGAAGGATACTTCGGCCCCAGCAAAATTGTTTTTTAGAAATTGGTAATCAGCTTCGTAGTCCTTATCGAGCCAATATAGCCTCTTCTTATCTCCCGTATAGCTGCTGCCGATCATCTCCTCACGGAGGTCACTATAGATCATGCCACCGTAGTCCACTTCTTCTTCAGGGTCTGAGGCAATCTTCTCTTGAGTCAGTGTCTTCAGATCTAATAGATACAGAGTAGTCAAATCTACGTCGTCGCCCACATTGCTCATTAGATAGAGGCGGCCATCCTGATGAAATCGATATGGGCTAAGGGTCTCTTCATGTGTGCAACTCTTGATAGAATCCCAACTGTCTCCTACTAACTTGAGAAGCTCTGTACCGCCATCTGCCGTTGATCTTGATGCTAGTCTCAACTCATCCTTCAGGTCGAAATAGAGCGAGCTATAATTAATTGTATTCTCCAGAATCAGCTTACGTTCACCAGAATCTATATCGACGGTGTATAAATCATGCCAGGCCTTGTCTCGATCGTTTATGCCAACATAGATTTTATTGTGATCAGATTTAGGCATGCGATAGATAAATGCGCGCACATCATCCATAGGTGTAAGGTCGCGAGCCTCAGGAATGATCTTCTTAGCTGAGGCTTCTGCTGGATTGACCGCATAGACATGATAGTTTTCATCACCAGCTTTGTCCTGCACATAGAGAACATACTGAGCATCACGACTCCAGAAGTATCCTCCAATTGGACGTGTCTTGTCTTCGGTGATTGGAATGGCTGACCCAAAGTCATCATCGCGTCTCTTAATCCAGATATTGCGCACTCCATTGAGCGGCTTGATAAAGCTAATATACTTCCCATCAGGACTGATCTGCCCGCCAGAAATCTCTGGATTCCCAAAAAATATCTCTCTATCTATTATAGGTACCATAGCTGCTTATACATTAGTAAGCGCCAAAGATGGATAAAAGAATTAAAAAAAGGTGCGGAAGGATTCTGCACCTTTTTTCTAAACAAATTTACCTGTCCACACTACCTAAAAAAGGACGTGTTTAAAGTTGACTCACAGTGTAAGGAAGTCAGTCGAACTAAATATAGCCTTTTTTACCCATGCGGTATATCCCTATTAATGGGGATTTATCATTTATTCAGAAATATCTGGTATGTTCAATGCCCATTTTAGCCTGAAATGAATCCGAAAATTGCCGTTAGTCTGTACTTTTTTGCCAATGGGTTGCAGTATGCCAGCTGGGCAGGTCGCATACCCGATCTACAGGATATGTACCACATGGACAATAGACTCATGGGATTTATTCTTCTGACTCACTCTATTGGCGCATTCATCACCATGCCCATTACGGGATGGCTCACACAGCTATATAGTAGTCGAACCGTGGCACTGGTGTCTGGTATATTCTTCAGTTTGTTCTTTGCTGGAGCCACCCTATCAAGTAGCTATTGGATACTGCTAGCCTCTTTTGCTTTAATGGGCGTCAGTACTGGAATTATGGATATCGCCATGAACGCCCAAGCCGTAGAGGTCGAGCGATTCTATCAGCGTCCTATCATGACCTTCTTTCATGCAATGTTCAGTATCGGCATGGTAACTGGTGGAATTTTCGATTCCGTGTTTATCAGCCAAGCGGTAGTCGTACCGACTCACTTTGGACTGATATCAGTAGTTGCTATCCTCATGGTTCTTGTTGGCAGGAGCGGCATGATCAGAGATCATATACCAGAACAAAAAGAAAAGCATTCTCCCTTCAGGTGGCCCACGGGTATCGTCTTAGTACTTGGCATAATAACACTGTGTTGCATGATGGGAGAAGGCGCAATGTCCGACTGGAGTACAAATTATATGAGGAACATCATTGCCACTCCCAGCGCCTATACAACTTTAGGCTTAACAGCATTCGCTGGGGCGATGACCATCGGCAGACTATTTGGTGATCGAGCAAGACTTAGATATGGCGATTACACCATACTTACTCTAGGGGCTATCTGTTCTATCATCGGTATGATCGGCGTGCTATCTGCACTCCACTACATCATCGTCATCCTAAGCTTTGGATTGATCGGCATAGGGCTAGCTAACATCGTGCCGATATCGTTCAGTCTTTCGGGTAATCTAAAAGGGATTTCGCCAGGTGTTGGAATTGCCATGGTGTCGGCCATCGGGTATTCTGGTTTTATGATCGGTCCGCCGCTCATAGGTTTTGTAGCGGACGCTTATAATCTTAGAATCGCACTATTTATCTTGCTCGTGCTGTTTATAACGATGTATTTATTAATCTTAAGGTCTAAAAACAACACTAATATTAACTCGCTATGAATAATAAAACTGCTAAAATCGCCTATTGGATTGTCACCGTTATGATGTGTGCCCTCTTTGCTTATTCGGCATCAATGTATTTTACCAATACGGAAGCGATCAAAGGTTTTTTCGAGTCATTTAACTACCCTACTTACATCGTCATACCTCTGGCTATAGCCAAAGTCTTAGGAATCTTTGCCATCATCTCTAATGCTAATCGAGTCCTATCAGAATGGGCTTATGCAGGGTTTTTCTTTGATGTGATCCTAGCCACTGCTGCACATCACCATGCTGGACATGGTCTATTAGGGTACTCTTTCTGGGGCATACTTCTTGTCTTAGCATCGAGACTCTTGTGGAAGTATAGAACAGCCGCTTAATCTTCTCGGGTCTTGCCGATCAGTTCCAGATAGCCATCGACGACATCGTTAGGTACTGCTATAGATAGGTGATAGTGCGATATCCGCCAGTCTCCATCAATGAGTTGCACTACACCAGAAGCTCGACAAGTACCCATCCAGGTGTCTAGTAGTTCATCGAACCATGCGAGTCGATTGTCAGCAGCCATGGTAATATTGCGTTCTATGGTCTTAAAGTTCCAAGCCGAGTCACGCTCAAAATACTTCCCTAAGAGTGCTAACATCTCTTCCCTAGTCCAGCGCTCGGAAGCATCGGTCCCAATGTAGATGCCGCCTTCGAGCATGGAGCCAAAAAAGACCGCCTCATCAGCTTCGGCAGCAGCTTTATGCCAGCCGTTGAGTAGACTTTCTATATCTGCCTCTGAGGCATCACCACAATTGTCCTTGCGTCTGGTATCTGTGATATTCGAGATTTGCCATCCAGCTTCAGTATTCATAAACTCAAAAACATTCACACCACAATGGCTCAATTCCCCATCCACATAAAAGCTATAGTCGGTCCATGCCAACCCCATGGCGCCATCTACCTTTACTTCCTTGGATGACAGTCTCTCATCCCATTGGCTATCATGGGGGGTCCCTATAGCAGTGATAAATCTCGCAGCCGGCGATGACTTCTTCACCACCTTCCCACTCTTGGCCTCGGTAAAGATTGAGGACAGTGTGGCGCCATCAACAAACAGGTCAGTAATCGTCGTGCTATCATTCGCCCTCATGGCATCAAAGAGCATATCAATCTTAGATTCAATGGCATCAGCATCTGACTGACCCAGTCTCTCTTGTGCATTCAGTACAGACATAGATAAGAACCCAATCAAAATCATCAATACTATACACTTCAATGTAGAATTCATACCGTTCAGCGAAATTGGGTAGCTTCTGCCCTGTCCTGAGGCACATCTTTGAGTCATCATAAAAAATAATTAATCATCTATTAAACATTTAAATATCGTTATTATGAAAAAGGTTAAAGTCTTATCACGTCATTTATTAGGATTAGGATTATTCTTGAGCTCCGCCATCGTTATTAATGCCCAGGCGGATCTGGCGCTCGTAAACCTTCCTAAGACGGATACCTATGTTACAACAGTTAGTAAAGTTGCTTATAAAACCGACCATTCGCAAACAGCAATACGCCAATTGTCAGCGCATATTGCTAAGCATATAGAGTATCCAGATTATTTGAAATCAATACAGGTGGAAGGAACTGTTGTCATCGAAGTACAACTGGATGTCGATGGAACCATCGTCAAAAATCGCATCGTACAAAAAGCCAACGGCGCTTTTGATCAAGCCGTCATAGAATCACTATCCAGTTTTAATGCTGTAAAAACAAAGGATGTTGTTTATCAAGGAGTGAGTACAGTTCATATTCCGATTCATTTTAAGAATTGAGAAAATCGAACCGTTCAGTTACTTTGTTTAAGATGAGTGATGGTATCTTACCATCACTCATATTTTTAATTTTGATACATACAAATAGTTCATGGGCCTACTGAAGCCAAGTGTAGACATACTGGGTTTTGATGATAGATGGTTAATGCGTATTGGCATTCCAGTAATGAGCAGCATCATGCCCATAATGCTGAGTTTGAAATATTCAGGCATCTTTGAATATTGGTTTCATTTCGTCCCTGAATCATTTATATTCGTTACGAGCTTCTGGATATTTTATCGCACCATGCTGATCAAATTGCATCAGCGCTTTCCAGATGTTAAGGATGCCCACAAAAGAGTCGGCCTTGAAGTATTATTTATACTATTATCCGCTCCGATTATAAAAGCTATTCTGGGGATCTGCGTGTCATATTTATTCCACTTATGTAATATAAATGATGATGTCCTTCCTAGTCACCTACAGGCACTTATCAATATCTATGTCCCGTCGGCCTTAATCGTTGCGCTCTATGAAGCTGGCTTCTACTTCTTTAAGTATAAAGAATCCATCATCGAAAATGAACGGTTGGAGAAAGTCCATGCTCAAACGCAGCTACACAATCTTCGCAATCAGATCAATTCGCACTTCCTATTCAACAGTCTTAATACCCTGATGAATCTAATCCCTATCGATCAAGAACATGCCATGGACTACCTGTCTAAGCTGTCTAAGTTTTATAGGTATTCTGTCAGTGCCAAAGATGAAATGAAAGTACCCCTGAACAAAGAGTTAGCATCAGCACAGCTATATGCAGAACTGCTCGGTGTGAGATTTAAGGATGCCCTGCATATCGATCTTCCGACACCTACTGAATCAACGTACTTCATATTGCCGATGAGCCTACAACTACTCATAGAAAATGCCGTCAAGCACAACATCGTGTCTAAGAGTCAAGCTCTATCAATCAATATTGATATCGATGATCAGTCTAAGTATATCACAGTCACTAACAATATTCAGAAAAAACTCGAAGCGGTCTCCTCTACCGGTATGGGACTAAAGAACATTCAAGAGCGATTTGCCTTCTTCACAGATCGTAAGATGATCTGCTCTCATGACGTTGATGAGTTTCGAGTATCACTACCACTGCTCTAACCGAGATCTATGAATATACTAAGTATAGAAGATGAGATCAATGCCTACGAATATCTTAAGAGCATGCTCTATAAGATCAAACCCGAAATCAAGTCGATCAGCAACATCGACAGTGTTCAAGGCTCTCTCAATTATCTGAGTAAGCATCAGGATAGCCTCGATCTAATATTCATGGATATCCAGTTGGCCGACGGTTTGAGCTTTGAGATCTTCAATCATATTGAGCTGAATAAGCCTATCATATTCACTACGGCCTACGATGAATATGCGCTTGACGCTTTTAAAGTCTACACGGTGGATTATCTCCTCAAACCTATTCATATCGATGATCTCAGAAATGCCATTAATAGGTATGAGCAGCATTACACCAGTCAATCCAATGATGCCGTTAAGTTCACGGAGATGATTCAATCGATCAATAAATCAAAGAAGAATCGATGTCTTGTCAAGCGTGGCGGACACTATGAATATGTTGATGTGCAGCATATCGCCTACATCAATTCAGAAGACAGCATCACTTTCCTTCATACCATGGATGGCCAGCGCCATATCTATGGCAAGACCATTGAGCGCCTATTCACGGAGTTAGACTTGACCATGTTCTTTCAGATCAACAGGAGTCAGATTATTAATATTAATGCGATTCATCAGGTACATCCATACATGAATCAGCGCCTAAAAGTGATGTTGGACCCTAAACTCAAGGCTAGCATAGAGTTCGTTGTTAGTCGCAATAAAATGACCAGTTTCAAGGGGTGGATGGATCAATAACACAGACCTAAAAAAAGCCAGCAAAACAAAGTCCGCTGGCTTATAAAAGTTTGTTTGCTCTCGAATTAATTTCTTATCCGAGTAGGTTCTTAGCCTTATTTAATAGGTCACCAGCACCGCCGATATTCTTCAAGATCTCGCCTGCACCGCCTGGGAGCAAATTTGACAAATTGTTAAGATCGAAAGCTGAATCCGCTTCATCTGATGATTGAAATCGCTCTTTTAAACTATTAAGTACATCAGGAGTAGTATTGGCCGCTTCAGCTTGAGCTTCCTCAGCGCTCATTCCTTTAGCTTGTAACGTCTCTTGCATTTTTGCCTTGGCCTCTGCAAAAATTCCGCTTTCTTCAAGATTTCCACCTGAAAAGAGATCTTTCACCTGATCTAATTGACCACCAGAAACTTTTGACATTAGAATGTCCATGATTCCGCCAGCACCTTCTGAAGCCGCTTCTTGTGTTTCTGCAGCACCTAATGCATTTGATGCCATTTTGGACATCAATTGTTTGATAGCCATTTGTTTTAGAACTTCGAGCATGTATCTGTTTAATTTAAAACATGAAATAATGCTCTTTGGACGAATTAAGGCAAGAAAGAGTCACTAGTAACAACATCAATTTAACAATTTATGTCGCCCTATTCTACTTTGTCAGCGCCAGTCTTCTTATACCAAGTCCGCAACCACCTCAATTCTGCAAAGCTCGTATAGAATGGAATCTTGTTGCGCATATCGGACAGCTCCAGATTTATGTGCTCAACTAGTAAAGGATAAACCTTATCGATGCGCTCTTGCGGCATCAACTCATTGATCGTTAACTTCTCATCCTGCAACAGTTTACCTAAATGGCTCTCTACCGTACTCGATGCTAAAGAGCGCTGTTTAGCGATATCCGCTACGGTCTGCCCTGCCTTGAACAACTTGTAAGTGAGATCATAGGTGGCCCCTTTAACTCGCTTAGGAGCCTTCTTGCTAGGATCAAAATAGATCGTCTTCTTATGCTTAGGAATCGATGAGTATATCTTATAGTTCTGATAACTCAGCTCATAGATTCCTTGCATATGATGCCATAGGGCATTGTTGAGTGACATCATATTTTTGATGAGGACCGATGACTTAACCTTCTTGTATTCTTTATACAGTTCCTCCAGCGGTTGGA
Organism: uncultured Saprospiraceae bacterium; assembly: GCA_964522505.1. GTDB lineage: Bacteria > Bacteroidota > Bacteroidia > Chitinophagales > Saprospiraceae > GYS-P2D. The sequence goes on along the minus strand of CAZFWJ010000056.1, from coordinate 6,677 downwards.
TACAATTATCATAAAGCTGATCGGTAAAGTACCCTATGGCTTTATCTACACGCCCTACGATGGTTTTCTGCTGATCGCCCTCTTGTTCAAACAAATATTCGAGCTGCTGCCTAAACTTAATACCTGTCTTATCCAGATCTGTCAGGGTCGTCTTGATAGTATGGGCGAGCTTAAGAAACTTGTTTTTATCTGGTGGGTCTTCATCCTTGAGGTAATCGACCCATTGATCTGTCAACACGATAAGTTTCTGCAGGGAGAACAGTTCCTTTAGCCGCTTCTGCTCAAACTTTAGTTTGCGCTCCTCGAGGATAGCCGCATGGTCCTGATCTATCCTGATCTGTCGATAGTATGACAGTACTCGCTGATCCACCTTAATATTCTCCTGACGCAGCTTGCTCTTGAGGGTAAGCCCTTCTAAAGTTCTACACCTACTCAGCGCCACATAAAGCTGCCCAGGAGCAAAGGTATCTGCTAAGTCTACATTGATCTCATCAAAAGTCAGCCCTTGGCTCTTATGTACGGTGACCGCCCATGCCAAGCGGATCGGATACTGCTTATAGCTGCCCACCTCTTCGACCTTGATTTCCTTAGTTTCATCATCGAGGGCATATCGATTATTCTTCCATTCGCTGGGCTCGACGGCTATGGGCTCTCGCTCATCCGCTGCCTTTACGAATAACATCTCGTCATGCATACCTGTCACCACACCGATCTTGCCATTGTAGTAGAAGCCATCGGGATGATTGCGGACAAACATTACCCGAGCGTCTTTCTTGACGATGATCTCCTCAGGCAAGGGATAAGAGTTCTCGTTAAACTTACCTGTCACGCTTGCCTCGAGACTGATTTCTGTTGATTCGAGGTGAGCCAGCTCACGAGAATTGATAGCATCGGCCTTTCGATTATGTGTCGTAAGCGTGATGATGTCTGACTCCTCTACTTCATCACGATAGCGCTCATTGAGCTGAGCAAAATCGTCCTCCTCATAATTACCCTCTCGGATATTATTGAGGATATCCACAAAGGTCTGGTCCTCTTGACGATACACCGTCTGTAACTCAACAGCGACATGCGAACAGCGTTGCCAGACCAGCGAGTCAAAGAAAAATGGAGACTGATAGGTAGACCTGAGTTGTGACCAACTCTCTTCTCGTACTACTGGTGCCAACTGAAACAAGTCTCCGATTGCCAGTAACTGTACCCCACCGAATGGCTCTTCTCGCTTGCGGATACGTCGTAGAGTGAAGTCTATGGCATCGAGTAAATCCGCCCGGACCATACTGATCTCATCAATGATGAGCAACTCTAGTTCCATCAAGATCTTGCGCTTCTCCTTGCGTAGGCGATGCTGCTGTGCCAACGTGCGCCAGTCCATTACGCCATCAACAGCATAACCAGGATGTGTCGGCACGAATGCACTACTCGGCAACTGAAAGAACGAGTGTATGGTCATCCCCCCAGCATTAATCGCCGCCACACCTGTGGGTGCTGTGATTACCATATTCTTACGGCTCTCTTCAGCAATCTTACGCAATAAAGTGGTCTTACCTGTACCTGCCTTGCCCGTAAGAAATACGTGCATATCGGTGTGTAGGACAAACTCTTTAGCGACTTCTGCAGGATTCATAATATCTATCTGTGTAAATGTAAGAAGACTGCTTTATAGTACGACTCAATAGCTATTGCATGGTTATATATTGTTGTTTATAACATTAATATCTAAAGAAAGCATTTGCCCTGCAACAGCCTATGCACCATAATACATATAACATCCGCATATACATGGATAATACGCTATAATTGTTCATCGGAATGTGTGTCACATCTTGTCTATTTCATATCAATAATAGACATGTAATAGACTCATATCCGAGCAATTCGACAATTAGTAGTTAGTTTTAAGATTGGTTCTCAACTCAAGAATATGGTCAGTCAAACGAATCACTGAACGGATCATTATATGTCACTGGCAGTCTATGAATACAATGACTATGAAAAAAAAATGGAAAATAATCGGAGGTATTTTAGGTGTCCTTCTGATCGGAGGAACTTGGTTCGTCAATACACCAGTCGATATAAAACCGAACTACTTGGGCGATAAAATCACTGAAGAAGATTTTGCAAAAGGCAACATATTAATGAATGAAATGCAAGCCGCTTACGGTGGAAAGGATAATTTCCTGGCACATAAGACTGGCAGTTTTGTACAGCTTGCAGGTGTGCCCGATGATACCTTATCTACCGAAGGAGAAGCACCTATACAGTTTCAAATGACTTCCATCTTGGGCACAGATGATAGTGAGTACACACTATTAAACGGTGTTGACAAAGGACAAACATGGGGAATGGACAACTGGAGATCTTATCTACTCAAGGGTGGCCAAAAGGAGTTTGAACATCATAAAAGCTACTACGAAAAAATGGTCAACAGTAATTACTGGTTTCAATTTCCTTTCCGCATTAGCGAAGCTCCGATCATCGCCTATGGTGGAGAAAGTACAGTGAAAGGGGAAAGCTATGATTTACTATACGCTACTTGGGGTAGTGAGGATGTCAATCGAGAATATGACCAGTATGTGCTATACTTAAATCAGGATACCAAACTGATTGAATGGCTAAATTTCACTTATAGAGGGAAAGCCAGATTTGTACATGTCACAGCTCAGTTTGTAGATTTCAAAAGCATCAATGGAATCGTTGCTCCTTTCTCTCACCACACTACTTTTGGTTCGCCAGAAAATGAAGGTTTTAGTCTGGGCTCTAAAAGCTATTTATGGATTCAATTTGGAGGAGAGAAAGTTGGACGCTAAGAGAGCTCTTCCTCATTGATCAGCGCTATCAGAAATTGCGCATAGGTTTTACTTCAATTTGTAGCCCACCAGCAGCATTCATGTTTTTGGAATGCTGTTGCGTAGAAGGTCACTAAAACAAAGTCTATCAGAACTGATATGCTCTTGCCACAGAATAGCAAATATATTGTGCAAGAAAGCTCCATTCCTTTACTGGTATCCAATGTGTGTATAGCTGACAGATATCCGATATATTTACGATATGCCGAAAGATAAGAAGAAGTGGTACGAGTACATCCCCCATCCGCTCGTAATGCTATTTGGGATCATTGTTCTGGCGACTGCGATGAGTTATCTACTGCCAGCAGGAAGCTTCGACAGACAGTTAGTCGATGGACGACAGCGAGTGATTCCCGGCACATTTAAATATCTGCCCCAATCACCGCTTAGTTTCTTAGACATGTTCGTGGCTTTTGCGAAGGGTTTTAAGACCGCATCAGATATCATCTGGATTGTTTTAACAAGTGGTATCATGTTCGGCATACTCCAAAAATCTCAAATGATAGAACATGCCGTTGGCACCATCGTCAAGCAGCTCGGCTTAAAGCGTAAGTATATGCTGGTGGTGCTGATGACATTTGTATTCGGTATGCTGGGTGTTGGCGTCGGCTATGAAAACAACATAGCACTCGTGCCTATTGGCGCTATCTTAGCGATGGCCATCGGTGGAGATTTGATACTGGCGGTAGGCATATCTGTGGCAGCGATAACCATAGGATTCGGCCTCTCTCCTATCAATCCATATACCATTGGCACTGGTCATAAGATTGCTGAGCTACCGATGTTTTCAGGAGCATTGCTCAGGTCGATATTGTGTTTTTCTGCGCTGGCTATGTTGGCGTATTACAATGTGCGTTATTTCAAAAAAATAGAAGCAGATGCTGCCAATAGCCTCGGCATTGGACTGGACACAGAAGGCTTTACGCTCTCCAAGAAGCTGGAAGATTACAGCATGAGCGTCAACAATTGGTTAGTCGCCTTGGTGTTCTTAGGCGGCATGGCGATCATGCTATACGGTATATTTAACTACCACTGGTATCTCCAGGAAATCTCGGCCATGTTCATCATCATGGCGCTTGGTTCAGGAATCGTCGCCAGGCTCTCTCCCAAAGAGATTAGCGAGACTACCCTACACTCTGTAGCAGTAGTTGCGCCTGGCGCATTTATGGTAGGCATAGCCACAACTATAAAGGTCATCCTTGAGATGGGTACCATCAGCGATACTATAGCTTATCACCTCTCAGAAGTGCTGCTAACATTACCCACCTATGGGTCAGCAATTATCATGTCGCTGGCACAATGCGTGATGAACCTTATGATTCCATCTGGAAGTGGACAAGCTCTGGCTACCTTGCCAGTCATGATACCGATCGGCGACATTGTAGGACTCAACAGGCAAGTGACGATACTGGCCTTTCAGATCGGAGATGGCGTGACTAATCTTATCAACCCTACCCTCGGTGGATTAATCGCCATGCTGAGCATGGCGAGGGTACCCTTTGATCGGTGGTTACGATTTATAGCACCGTTTATGTTGACGATTCTCTTAGTAAGTTTGATTTTTTTGGTTATAAGTGTGTTGATTGGGTATAGTTGATTCCTCTATTGGGATTTATAGCATTGCAAAATGCATAAGCCCTCTCCATCTAAAATCCATAAGGTCAATCCTATGGTTTTTCAAAAATGTACACTCTAATAGTTAGCTTAGCATAAGCTAACGACAGACATAAATAAAATTATGAATCAAGTAGACATCTTATCAAAGTTAGTCTCGTTTCCAGTCTTAGGCGGAGAGAGCAACATCAGCATAGCACAATGGATAGAAAACTACCTCACTGAGCATGGGGTGACCTACCGAACACTACCGAATCCAGAGGGCACGAAAAGATCGATCCACTGCAGGATAGGGCCTGCTGTAGATGGTGGCCTCGTATTATCAGGACATATGGATGTTGTCCCTACGGAGGGGCAGCCATGGACTTCGGAGCCCTTCACGCTGACGGATAAGGGTGATGGAAAGATATATGCACGTGGTAGTTGCGATATGAAAGGTTTCATAGCCTGTTGCCTGGCGATGGTTCCAGAGTTTATCTCTGCGAATCTCACTCGGCCCATATATTTTGCGTTTAGCTATGATGAGGAGATCGGTTGTCTGTCAGCGCCAGAGCTGGCAGCAGATATAATGACTCACTATAACGAGCATCCCAAATATGCGATTATCGGCGAGGCGACAATGATGCAGCCTGCCGTAGGACAAAAAGGCATCGTCATCTACAACACTACAGTTAATGGTTCTGCAGGTCATAGCAGCAGGATACGACAGGAAGTCAGCGCTATCAATGAAGCGGCACGGTTAATCTTGTGGCTGGAAGCCAAGATGAACAGTCTTATCGATGCAGGTCAGACAGACGATCGGTTTACACCTCCCCATACTACTATACACTGTGGACTGATGGAAAAAAGCGGCATAGCTCCAAATGTCATTTCTGATGCGGCGAGCTTTTATTGGGATGTAAGGGTCATCCCAAAAGATAAGGCCGTTGACATACTTGCTGAATTTAATGACTACTGCCGGGTGTTAGAACAAGAGAACAGGAAGCGCTTTCCTAATTTTGCCATTTCTACTGAAGAAAGTCATTCTAATGTGCCAGCCTTGGATACGCCTGAGAATCTAAGTATTGTGCCTCTTGTACAGAAACTATCGGGACGGAACGATCTTACTGCAGTCGCCTATGCCGCTGAAGCTGGTCAATTTGCAGAGGCAGGATTTGAGTCAGTTATCTGTGGACCAGGGGATATTGCACAAGCTCATCGAGCAAATGAATTTGTCGAGAAGGAGCAGTTGGATCTCTGCATGATCATGTTGCGAAATTTGATAAAGGAGTTTTCTTAGTATAGCATAACGAGTATTGAGACCTACTGAATAATGATGACATAGATAGACAAGCCAACTATCGGAATCTCTTTATTCAGCAGCAAGAACATTACACTCTCTTAAACCGAAATCGGCTATGACAGGTTATACACAGTGTTGAGCGCGCTAAAGAAGCTCACTTTTAAAAAAATATATAAACATCATCACATGAGATATACATTCATATTACTCACGCTATTGGCCATTCTGCTCTCCTGCAAGAATGGTAGTTCTACCAACAATATTGAAAGCTCTGTTACTACAGATCACATTGGGCAAGCAGACACAAATGACAAGGCTATGAATTCGAATACAATTAAAGATGTTAGGACAACTACGATTAAGTCCAAAGATGGCCTCCAAATTACAGCTGATATCTACGAAGTTGAAAACAGCAGCAAGCCAGTCATACTGCTCTTTCATCAGGCAGGCTATAGTCGAGGTGAATACATCGAAACTGCGCCAAAATTAAATGAGCTTGGCTACACCTGTATAGCGATTGACCAAAGGTCAGGTGACGGCGTAAATGGCGTAACGAATGAAACACATAAAGTCGCTAAAGCAGCGGGCAAAGCAACCGAATTCGTAGACGCCATTGACGACCTCAGAGCAACTATAGATTTCTCATTAAAAGAGTTCGATACTGACAAGATCGTTCTATGGGGAAGTTCTTACTCCTCATCTCTTGTGCTCATCCTTGGAAATGAATATTCGGACAATGTTTCTGCGATTCTATCTTTTGCTCCAGGAGAATACTTCACCTACGAAGGGAAGAAAATAGCGGATTATGCAGCTGGCCTTGAGACTCCAGTGTTTATCACCTCCGCAAAAAATGAGTATAACAACTGGAAGGGGATTTACGAAAGCATCCCTTCTTCATCTAAGGCTCACTACCTTCCAGAAGACGCAGGCCA
>CAZFWJ010000055.1:0-22539 GCA_964522505.1 uncultured Saprospiraceae bacterium | reverse complement strand
CATAATGTCAAATTTATTAGTTATACAAATCTGACACACTTTTCAGCATAGCCTCATAAGCCAACGTAATTGCAGCACATTGCCATCCTCGTTCCTTCTCTGTATTCAATCATCCGTTATCCATAAAGCCTACCATGATAAAACTTAATCCTACTGTGACATGCTATGATGGGTACTGCAGTTCGCAGCGCCTATATGTCAAGGGTAGGGTAATGAAGACGCCATATCTCAGACGAAGTTCTAATACATCAGCAGGAGGCAATTTTATTGAGACTGCCTTGAGATTTGTTACCATCGAGTACGAGTATGTAGATGTCTCCTTGACCGTTGGTGATCAGGTGTATCATACGCAGACGGACCACGAGGGCTATTATGTCTTTGATCAAGAGAACGTCGCATCACTATCGATTACGGATGATTTACAATGGATTGATTTAGAGGTGAGTGTAGATCATCCAGACTTTGAGGGGGTAAGTACTACAACCAAGGTGCTCTATGTGCCAGATCGTACAGATGTCGTCGTGATCTCTGATATAGATGATACCATTATGTGGTCATATGTCACCTCCTATCTTAAGATAAAGATGATGTATTTCACCTTTACCCGTTCGCCATTTCAGCGAACACCAGTAGCAGGGATGAGTACTTGTATTAATTCAATCCTTCAGTCTAAAAGACCAGTTTTCTATATCTCCAATAGCCCTTGGAATATATACTACTTCCTCAAGAGATTCATCAAGCATTATGGCTATGTAGATGGCCCGACATTCCTAAGGGATTATGGACGTCAGCTGATCTTTAGAAACAAGTCCAACATCACCCACAAGCTCAGTATGTTGCATAAGGTCATCAGTACCTTCTCAACACAGAAGTTTGTACTGATAGGTGACTCCGCAGAGAGTGATATAGACTATTATCTCGAGATGTATCGAGTATATGGAGATCGTATTGAGCAGATCCTAATTCATGATGTGGGTCATCGCAAAAATCGCAAGCGTATTACCAAACTTATTGCTGACCATCCAGATGTGAATATCCAACTCAATTCTATTGTCCAGAAATTCTTGATATCCGACACGATATCATCTAGTGAGCCGTAAAGTTTATCTGAACAGAAGTTCTTAATCCAAACTTTGATTGTCCGCTGATGCTTTGATTACAAGTTCTTGATACTCTTGTGGTGTCAGTCCATCCAACACATAATTAATAGGATTAACAGCATGACCATTCACTCTTACCTCATAGTGACAATGCGGGGCAGTAGATGTTCCACTGCTACCGACTGTGCCGATCGGTTGTCCTTTAGTGACGACATCGCCTTTTTTAACGAATACATCGGCCATGTGGCCATATAGAGTAGTGTAGCCAAAACCGTGATCTATAGTGACGTTATTGCCGTAGCCCGTTCTGATTTTCTGAACCTTCACTACTTTGCCATTACCAGTACTCTGGATTGGGGTGCCTCGAGGTGCCGTGAAGTCTATTCCTTCATGCATTTTCTTTAGCTTATGCACTGGATGAAGGCGCATTCCAAATCCTGATAGATGTCTAACCTTACGCTTTAACTTATCCTCTTGTATTGGCTTTATACTTGGTATCGAAGCCAACTTGTCTGAATGCAGCTCCGCTAACATTCCGATGCTATCCATCGATTCAGTCTGTAGGTCTACTTTTCTCTTTAGTTTATCCAATTTAGAAAGTGCAACATCAAGGAGTTCGTTGGCTTCCAAATTGTTGCCGAGGTGTACTAGTTTTTCTCTACCACCAATACCCCCATTCCAAACACCGTCATCTATAGGATCCATGCCAAACACTGCTCGGTGAACGTCGGCATCTTTCTTCTGTAATAGATCTATATCCCCAGTTAGCTGATCGAGCTGAGTTGACAAGTTTTGATAGTGAAACTCCATCTGGTCAATTTCTCGCTCGAGGGCCTTCTCTTTTGGAGTAGGTAAATACTTATATCCAAAAGCAAATACTACTAAGGAAGTAAAGGCAACGGCAGAAAGATACTTAGTTGCAGCGTATAGAGCGTTTTTGAGTGTAGACTCTTGTTTTTCGTATTGTAGCGTACTTGGATTAAAAATGTACTTTTCTCTATTCATCAGATTTTGATTTCACATCTATATGTTACTTTTGAGTCTCCTCAAAAGAAAGGTGAAAAGTTCATGGATGGGATTGCGAAGTTAACAGATGAGATGGATTCAGCAAAACTTTCGAAACATATTTGTGAAATTTTTATATATGAGTTATTGACATTGATAACTCGTTGATACATAGTGATCTATTTGAGGTAGATTATATTCAAAACCCTATTCATCATGACATCCACAGAGATAAGATCTAAGTTCTTTGAGTTCTTTCAAGGTAAAGGCCATAAAATAGTAGCATCAGCCCCGATCGTCAATAAGAATGACCCAACCCTCATGTTTACCAATGCGGGCATGAATCAGTTCAAAGATTACTTCTTGGGTAATGCTACTCCTGATAACCCAAGGATAGCTGATTCTCAAAAATGTCTCCGTGTATCTGGTAAGCATAATGACCTAGAAGAAGTTGGTATCGACTCGTATCACCATACGATGTTTGAGATGCTAGGGAACTGGTCTATAGGAGATTATTTTAAGGAGGAGGCTATTGCCTGGGCATGGGAGTTGCTCACTGAAGTATATGGCCTACCTAAGGATCGATTATATGTATCTGTCTTTGAAGGGGATCAGTCGGATGGCTTAGAAGCAGATGAAGAAGCTGCAAGTATCTGGAAGAAATATGTCCCCTCAGATCGAGTATTATACTTCGACCGTAAGGACAATTTTTGGGAGATGGGCGAGACAGGTCCATGTGGGCCTTGCTCCGAGATACATATAGACCTGCGTCCTGATGCCGATAGAATAGGCGATAGTGGTAAGGAGCTCGTCAATGCAGATCATCCATTAGTTGTAGAAATATGGAATCTCGTATTCATTCAATTCAATAGAAAAGCAGACGGATCCCTACAAACCCTACCAGCAAAGCATATCGATACGGGTATGGGCTTTGAGCGACTGTGTATGGCCATTCAAGGCAAGCAGTCAAACTATGACACGGATGTCTTCTCGCCGTTTGTAGCAGAATTGGAGAAGCTAACCAGCAAAAAATATGAAGGATCATATGATCTCGATGCACGGAAGGATATTGCCTTCAGAGTAATAGTAGATCATGTCAGAGCCGTATCATTCTGTATTGCTGATGGACAGCTTCCATCCAATACAGGAGCTGGTTATGTGATCAGAAGGATCTTGCGCAGAGCTGTGCGTTATTATTATTCATTTCTTGACACATCAGAGCCGCTAATCTATAAGTTGATACCATTATTGGCTCAGTATTTTAAAGATGTGTTTCCAGAGCTAACACAGCAGCAGGATTTCGTGGCGAAGATCGTACTTGAGGAAGAGAAGTCTTTCCTTAGGACATTGGAGCAAGGATTGAAGCGCCTGAGTCAAGTGAAGATCAGTGATGGAGTATTAGCAGGTGATGTGGCCTTTGAGCTATATGATACCTATGGTTTTCCGATTGACTTGACGAGATTAATCTCGCAAGAGAAGGGCTGGACCATTGATGAAGCAGGTTTTCAATCATGCCTTGCGGATCAGAAGAAACGAAGTCGTAAGGATGCTGAATCGCAAACTGGTGACTGGGTACAGGTTCATGAGTTTGATAATGCCGAGTTCTTAGGCTATGATTACGATAGCCTTGAGGCAGTTAAAATCATCAAGTATCGTACTAAGACAAACAAAGGAAAAGAAACGGTGCAGTTAGTGCTGGATAAGACGCCATTTTATGCAGAGAGTGGGGGGCAAGTCGGTGATGTTGGATTACTGAAGACTAGCACCGGAACTGCGATCAAGGTACTAGATACACAAAAAGAAAATGACCTGGTTATCCATCAGGTGAATGAGATTCCTGCAGATCCATCAGTGGCTTTCAATGCTGAGATAAACGCAGGACGTCGCAGAAAGATAGAAAATAACCACTCTGCAACACATCTATTACATGCAGCATTGAGAAGTGTGCTTGGTGATCATGTTGCTCAGAAAGGATCTCTTGTCAATGATAAATACTTGAGGTTTGATTTTAGCCATTTTGAAAAGATGACTGATGAGCAAGTTGCCGAAGTAGAACGTATTGTCAATGAAAAAGTGCGGGAGAATATCCCACTTGGAGAAGCTCGAAATGTTCCTATCGATCAAGCGAAGGATAGTGGAGCCATGATGCTATTCGGAGAGAAGTATGGAGAGCATGTTAGGATGATCACCTTTGACAAATCCTATAGCGTGGAGCTATGTGGAGGATGCCATGTGAATCATACTGGTCAGATTGGACTCTTTAAGATTAAGAGTGAAGGTGCTGTTGCGTCGGGTGTACGGAGGATTGAAGCCCTCACGGGACAGGTGGCATACGACTATGTCAATGGAATAATCAATGAGCATAAAGCTATAAAGCTCATGCTTAAGAGCCCTAAGAACGTCAGCCAATCAGTACAACAACTCCTCGATGAGCAGAAAGATCTTAACAAGAAACTGTCAGCATTTAAAGCAGAAAAAGCAAGTTCTCTTAAGTCGGGATTATTATCTCAGGCAGAGAAAATAAAAGACCTCGATGTCGTTATTGCAGAGCTCCATGATATGGAGGTCGCTGATGCCAAGGGGCTCGCCTATGCCATCGATCAGAGTCTGGATAAAACGGCATTGCTCTTCTTAATCATTAATGGCGATAAGATCAATTTACTCTGTCTAATCAATAAGGACATTGTATCGGACCATCTGCACGCTGGTAAGATTATCAAACAATTATCCAAACACATCCAAGGCGGTGGTGGTGGACAGGCATTCTTTGCGACGGCTGGAGGTAAGGATAATTCGAAGGTGGCCGAAGTGGTAGAGGAGTTTAAGGCTTATTTGGGGAAGTAATAGATTCTGTCCTCACTATATGAGCTTACATATGTGCATCTACGAGAATAAAAGATCACGTAGAGAGGCAACGAAATCGCCTATGAAGCTGTGGATCCCGTGATCCTCCTACCCATGACAAAACTTAAGCTGAGTTGATAAGAAGCGAGTGGAGCGCTATTTCTTCATGACACTTTTTTATCGAAAAAAGTTTCCAAAAACTCGTTGCCCTATGGCGCTACACAGAGCTGCTCTCGCAACCCACTTGAGTGCGACAGGCTATGCGCAAATTTAACCCATAATGTTTAGTGGCTACTGACTATGGAGATAATCTCTTAAGGTGGTTTCGTTTCACCTCGTGATTAGGAGGATCAGGGATTTACATCTAAATCCACCTACTCAAACTCCCCCTGATACTCTTTGAGCTTGTTGTAGATAGCTCTAAAGTTATCTCTATTCTTCTTGTTGACTTCTGTATTCACTTGGAGGTATCTACCGACCCCAGATTCAGCATCAAAGTACATGAGAGTAGTTACGCCAGGATCGGAACCGCTGTGTCCGATCTGACGATTCTCAGAAATCTCAAAGAATACGGCATAGTCGTCGTATCCTCTGGCTGCCACTTGCTCTTCACTTAGTGCTCCTTTATAGGCCTCTTTATATGACTCTGAAGTTAATAGACTTCCATTTCCTTGATATCCTTTTACTAATTCTGATGCATACAAGGCCATGTCATGGGCTGTAGTTCTTAGTCCTCCATCGGGATAAGTAATCAAGGAATAGGGAGTAAGTGGTTTCTGTGACACCGTATATGTTTTCGAGTGTTGATTGAGGTCAATATCCTCATATGTCCACCCAGTAGCAGACATCTCCAATGGATCGAATACGTGTCGCTGAGTAAAATTCTTGAAATCTTCTCCCGTTGCGAGCTCGATGATATAGGCGCCTATTGCGGAGGCAATATTGGAGTATTGATAATGCTCGCCGGGCTTATACTTTAGAAAATTTTTCTTCTTGTAGCTCTTACCATTTTCATTAAGATAGTTGTGGTATAATTCGGCAAGGGATAACATTTTATCTGGCTTGCTGAAGTATATTTTCTTCTTTTCACCAGCTTGCTTTTTGTCTTTCATCACATAGCAATTGAAGCTATACCACCAGCCTCTATCCTGAATGCTTGATGTGTGTGAGGCGATTTGCCTGATCGTAATCGGGACATCGGGATAATTGGGGTTGACTACAGTGAAAGGGAGGTATTTGTTGATGGGGTCATCTAAGTCCAGCTTGCCAAGTTCCTGTGCCTTGAGCAGTGCGATGCCACTAACTGTTTTAGATATGGAGGCAATGTTTTGGACCGTATGTTCTGTGTAGCTTTTCTGAGTGGATTTGTCAGCATATCCAAATCCTCGCTCATATAGAGTACCTTCTTTATTATACAAGGCTACAGAGAATCCAACCATGAGATTTTCAGAAGCTAATGCTTGTAAGTCTCGAGTTAATGCATCAGTTATTGAATCATTGGTCTGGGCTAAGCAGGGTAGTGTCGTAATAAGGAATAGGAAGCCAACAGAAATCTTATGCATTAATTCTGATTTGCTTCTGAAGATATTCCATTCTTAGTGCTGAGTTACGGATAATCGACAGAGAGATTGAATATCAAGACTAATGCGATAGGAGATTTGATTTTTCTCTATTCCAATGCGTAGGTACTGCTCATTTTATGCCTGAGCCTTCTCAATCGTCACAGGTGTCGCATTTATTACTGATACTCCACAGAGTTCATCAACGAGCTCGTCATCGATTATATCGTTGATACTGACGCCGGCGTGAGCGGCGGCTATATCCAATTGGATTCCTTCACGGTGATGGCCCCATCCATGAGGAATGCTAATGGCCCCAGGCATCATTTCATCGGTAAGCTCTGCCAGGATCTGTATTGATCCAACTCTTGAGGTCACCGCTATTGTATCCCCATTTTCTATCTTTTGCTCTGCTGCATCGTCAGGATGGATTAGTGCAGTACATCGTTGCCTTCCTTTAACCATGCGATAAGAGTTGTGCAGCCAGCTATTATTACTTCGGAGATGTCGTCGCCCTATTAGTAGCAGTCTTTTGTCATTTGTTTTATTCTCAAGTGTGTTTAAGAGATTCTTTAAGGCTTCATGATATACTTCAGGTAGGATATCCATCTTCTTATTGTCTAGTAGTACTCCCTCAGGTAGTTTAGATTCTAAGGGGCCTAAATCAATTCCGTGAGGATTGTCTTTTAGTTGCTGCAGCGAGATTCCGCGAGATGAAGACATCAGGGCAAATCCTAAGGCTTGTTCTAATGTGAACGTCTGGATTTCTTTAGGATCATCAAGCAGTTCATTGTAAGCATTAACCAACCCGTTGAAAATCTCCCAGTCGTATTTCGTTCCCTCTTCTTTCTCTATAGCTGCAGGGCTGTACTTCGCCGTATTATGCACTGCAAAATTATGAAATGGTGCTCCGTAATGTGGTGTCTCTAAACCTGTGGCAGGAGGCAAAATAATGTTGGCATGTTTAGTGGTCTCATTAATGAAGATGTCTACGCTCACCATAAAGTCCAATGAGCTAAAAGCTTCTTCAATCTTACGACCATTTGGAACAGAGAGTACGGGATTGCCGCATGAGGTTATGAATCCTTTTATCTGTCCATCACCAGGTGTAAGTATGTCTTCAGCTATTGTAATCGAAGGTAATTCTCCACCGTATTCAGGAAGATTTCGAACCCTGCTATGCCATCGACCTAATCTTTTGTTTTTATTCTTTCGCTGGGCAAGGTTGAGTGCCGGTGAACTTAACATGGCTCCACCTGGATTGTCAAAATTTCCTGTGAGGACGTTGAGTACATTTATGGCCCAATGGCTTAATGCACCATGTTCTGTTGCGGATACACCTAGTCTACCGTAGCACACAGCACTCTCTGCTGACGTGAACTCATCTACTAGAGTTTCGATCGATTCTGCTGGAATACCAGTAATAGAAGATGCTACTGCTGGCGTAATCTCCTGTACTGCTTTTTTGATGTCTTCTATCTTCTCAAGCTCGATGAACTGTTGGACTCGATCCAATTTCATCTTATCCTTGCTGATGATTAGATTGATCATGGCTAGCAACAACCAGATATCTGTTGCTGGTTTAATAAATAGATGTTGGTCAGCCTTGTTAGCCGTTTCAGTTTTTCTGGGATCCACCACGACTACTTTGCCACCTCTTTTTTGAATTGCCTTTAATTTGCCACTGACATCTGGTGCGGTCATCAAGCTACCATTAGAGACCATAGGATTGCCTCCCAATATCAACCAATATGAAGTCCTATTGATATCTGGCACTGGAACCAAGTTCATATGTCCCAGCATAAACTCACCAGCCATATGATGTGCTAACTGATCCACTGAGGTAGCAGAATATCTATTCTTGGTCTTGATCAGTCTGACAAATTGAGGTGAGAACAGTATCGTACCTATGTTATGTGCACTAGGATTACCTTGGTAGATGCCGAGAGCATTGAGTCCATGCTTCTTTTGTATAGCATACAATCCTGCTGCTGCCTTCGCAAACGCATCTTCCCAACTAATACGAGTCCATGAATCACCCTTCCGTTCCATGGGATATTTCAAGCGATTAGGATCTTCGTGTAAGTCCTTTAAAGCTACTGCTTTAGGGCAGATATGACCCTTGCTAAACACATCTTTTTTATCGCCTCTTATAGATACGACTTGATTGTCTTGAGTTTCAATTTCAAGACCGCACAGCGCTTCACAGAGGTTACATGTGCGGTATTTTGTTTGTATAGGCATGACCTGCTATTCTTATGAGTAATACTATTTCTTATTCCAAGTGGAGTGCATCATTTTAAGTCTCCATCCATCATCAGTTTTTACAGCAGTGGCACTTTCTAACCAGCTTCCTGTCCCTACCAAGCTATCTTGCTGATAGAACTCTGCTCGATTGTTATAGGCGATCTGCATTGATGGCCCGTACTTCTCAATAGAGATATAGTCCATAAGGTTTACCCTTCGAGCTCGTTCTGGATTGGCCAGTTGTTCACGCATGAATTGCTTGATGCGATCATTATCCCAGACTTCACCATTTTCAAGTATGATGAAATCGGCGGTATGATACTTTTCGATTTTAGTTGAGTCAACGCCACCCCAGAGGTCGTCAAAAGCACCTTGAATGAGGCTTTTAGCAATTTCTTTCTCTTGCGCTGTAAGACGGCTATCTGATGTATCAGTGTTTGTAATACAGGACGATAAGCATAGACATGTCAGGAATAGTAATAATCTCATCTATTGGTAATTGCTCATACAGTATTATAAAAAATATATTTCTAAGTTATACTAGTTCCAGTTCGACTTTGCTTATTTCGCGCATCTCAACCTTCTTGATTTTACCAGTTACCGTCATAGGAAATTCGTCGACGAACTTATAGAACTTAGGGATTTTGAAATGAGTTATCTGCCCATCGCAAAATGCCTTAATTTCCTCTTCAGTAATGCTTTCACCAGGTTTGGGTTTTATCCATGCCATAATCTCTTCTCCATACTTTTGAGAGGGGACACCTATGACTTGTACATCGCTGATTTTAGGATGTCGATATAGGAACTCCTCGATTTCTCTTGGATACACATTTTCTCCACCTCTGATGATCATATCTTTTATGCGACCTACAATGTTGATGTAGCCCTCATCGTCCATAACTGCCAGATCACCTGTGTGCATCCAGCGAGCGTCATCAATTGCTTCGGCTGTTTTTTCTTTGTCGTTCCAATAGCCTAACATGATGCTATAACCTCGTGTACACAATTCACCTGGAGTGTTTATAGCTTGAACAAAGCCTGTTTCTGGATCGATGATTTTAACCTCGATATGAGGGTGGACTTGTCCGACCGTGCTGACCTGTTTTTCAAGAGAGGTACCGATTTTCGTTTGAGTACTCACAGGGCTGGTTTCGGTCATACCGTAAGCGATTTGAACTTCAGTCATATTCATCAAAGTTTTGACCTTTTTCATCACTTCGATTGGACATGGGGAGCCTGCCATGATTCCAGTGCGTAATGAGGACAAATTGAACTTGTTAAATTCGGGATGTTCGAGCTGAGCGATAAACATAGTTGGCACACCATAGACGGCAGTGGCCTTCTCTTCCTCTATTGCTTGTAAGACCTCTATAGGTTCGAATCCTTCACTTGGGTAGATCATTTTCGCTCCATGTGTGACACAGCCTAAATTGCCCATTACCATCCCGAAACAATGATATAATGGAACTGGTATGATTAAGCTGTCCTTTTCACTAAAGTTCATCGTTCTCGCTACGAAATATCCGTTGTTCAATATGTTGTGATGACTCAGCGTAGCGCCCTTTGGGTATCCCGTGGTGCCACTGGTATATTGAATGTTTATGGGCTCATCAAAAGCTAAGTTTGATTGACGCTCTGACAATGCTTCGGTCGAAATCTGCTCAGCACCACTGAGAAAGTCACTCCATCCACATAATCCTTGCTCAGGAGAATCTGAGAGTACAACGGCACTCTTAAGATTTGGAAATTCCTTAGAATTCAGACTTCCAAAGGCACTATTCCTTAGCTCTGGAGCTAACTCCAGAATCATCTCTGAGTAATTAGATGTTTTGAATTGATCTGCTAATACGAGCATCTTGCAACCAGATTGTGTCAATGCATACTTTAACTCATGAAGACGATATGCTGGATTGATGTTGACCAAGATCACACCCACTTTAGCAGTTGCGAATTGAAGTATAGTCCACTCTGAGCGATTAGGTGACCATATTCCGACTCTATCTCCCTTGTTAGAGCCACAGGCAATAAGTGCTTTGGCACATCGGTCTACTTGAAATTTAAGATCGCTATAGGTCCATCTAATGTTCTGATGGCGCACAATAAGGGCTTCTCGATTGGGATATCGTTCGACAGTTTGATCGAATTTATCTCCGATGGTCATGCCTGTCAGAGGCACATCGCTGATGCCGGAGGTATAGCTTAATTTACTCATACGATTATCGAGATAAGATACTAATTAGCCTGATAAGGTGATGAGATTCATTCTAATAAATTAATGCTTCTCAACTTAAAAATTGCCATTCATTTAACCTTCAATTTTGACCATTCATCGACACCAATAGGTCATCAGACTATTATCCTTATTCTAAACTAAGACAGATACTATACTTGTTACTAAAACCCTAACAATGCAATTGAATAACATCTACATATACCTAATTTGTTTGTTTTCTGTGGTAAGTATTTCTGCCCAAGAGATTTGCGACAATGGCATAGATGATGATGCTGATGGATTAATAGACTGCGGAGATACTAGCTGTTATGGTGATGTAGCCTGTGCTGATGCCTATGAGTGTACCAACACTCTTTATCAGGTTATCTCGGCTACTTTAAAAGAGCTTAATGTAGTTACAAGCTCGTATGATGATATAGGCGTCGCATCTTCCAGATATAATGGGGGAGGTTTTAATTTTCAGGATGGATATATCTATGGTGTCAATAGATCAAATGGATCAAGCCGGCTTTGGAAAATAGATAATTCGGGTCGTGAGCAGGACTTGGGCATAATAGATAATTTTGGTGGACTATCTTATACTGGAGACTTTGATCACAGTGGTAATTTGTATACCTACAAGAGTGGTAGCTTTCCGGTGTTGTACTATGTAGACGTCAACGTTACCCCTCTAAAACACATAGCTCAAGATCTTACTAATCTTAGCGGATACAGCATTCCAGGTGCGGCAGATATTACCTATAATCCGGTTAATCAAAAGTTCTATGGGCTTGCCTCCAATCGTAAGATTATTGTAATTGATCCAATTGCATTAACGATTGATTTAGATGAAACTGTAGTAGGGGATGTGACTACAAGTGGAGCATTTGGAGCAGCATACTCTGATAGTGAAGGCAACTCATACTTTTCTAACAACAATGACGGACGGATCTATAAATTGTCGTTTTATAATGATGGTAGCCCCCTTAACTTACTCCATGTAGCTACAGGGGAACCGACAAATTCAAATGATGGTATGGCTTGTTCTAACTCATTACCTCCATTTGAGACAGATTGTTCTGATGGGATGGATAATGATGGTGATGGTCTGGTAGACTGTGATGATCCAGATTGTTTCATTGATAGCACCTGTCCTAGATTGTCTGTGAGCTTATCCTGTATTGCTGAGACTGGCCCAAATGGTATCATTCCATTTCATTTGAAGTTGATAAATAATAGCGAAGCCGATGCGATTGACTTCACAATACAAGAAATATTGCCGCATGGTATGAGTATGTTATACGATACCATTTCCCTTTCAACTGGAGCCTCACAAGTAAATCAGAATAATAGACCTGCCTTTGGCGATCGAGGTAGATTAAGCTGGGGAACACTTAATATTCCGGTTGGCGATACTCTTGAGATACAATATTCTGTGCTTGTGGATAGCGATGCGACAGAAGGGATATATACTAACGATATACATGCCGAAGGAGTTCTTCTTGATCCAAACTTCGTTACATGCGAAATTTTGGTTTCCAATTATCTGATCGATGCTCACCAGATCCTGAGCTGTGACCCAGCCTTTTATCAAGTATACAAGAAAAAAGGTGAGCCAAATACATATGCCAAGCTGGATGTCGAAACAGGTGACTATACAGAAATCGCACCGATATCTCATCAGGCTAATGGACTTGGTTTTGATTATTTGTCGGGATTAGCCTACGGAGCTGAAGGGCAACTCTTTATCTCCTTAGATTCTGTCGGCACTGTGGAAAACCTTGGTCAAGTATTCAATAGAAAAGTATATGTAGGGGACACGGATACACTCGGTAATTATTGGGGCAAAGATGGTAATGACATGGTCAAGATTCATATTGAATCTATGCTCGATGCTCAGACGAATGACCTCATAACAAGATACCCTGGTGCGGGTATGCCAGGATGGGACATGGCTTATAATAAAGATGGTAACTTCTATGCCGTACATAACAAGACATTATACAAGTTTGACCCTAACACAGGAGAAGAAGAAACCTTAGGAGCCTTAGTAGGCGATGCCGTTCCGAATAGTGGCTTTGGCGCGCAATGGACTGGGTCTGACGGTAGACTGTACATATCTAACAATGCTACTGGTCAGATATTCAGAGTTGACGTAGTCTCTCGTGAGACTAAGTTGATGATGCAGTCTACCGCTGGACTCCGATTTAATGATGGCTTCTCCTGTCCTTTGGAAATTCCAGCACCGTTGACATTTGATCATCATGATTATAGCCTATTTCCAGCTGCAAGTATATTTACTTATAGCCAGAGTACTGACGGTATTCCAGATCTGCCTGCTGTTTGGGCAGGAAATGGTGTTGACATAGAAAGTCAATCTTTGGCTTTTACTACTGCAGATTTGGACCAACATGATGATGGCTTGAGATTTAATACATATCTACCTTCGGGTAGCACATCCAATTGGGAGATTTCCTTAAATACTAATTTTGAATTCGAGAAGGAAACTCATTTCGGCTTGTGGATTGACTGGAATGCTGACGAAAAAGTCGATTCATTCTATAATGGCAGTGCAACAATCGCTGGATTAACCACAGTGGCACTGCCAGTAGTTGTTCCTCCAACCTTTAGTGATACCACAGTAGCAGTACGCTTGATCGTTAGTGAGATTTCGTTGACTGCTGATGACATTGACTTATACGAAGATGATGTTACTGGTGAAGTCGAGGATTATCAGTTCTATGGTAATACGACAGTTGATTGTGGCAATGGACTCGATGATGACAATGACGGTTTAGTTGATTGTGATGACCCTGACTGTTACGAAAGCTGTGAATTCACCACAACTAAATCCGGATTTGATGGAGGCCTTGAGAGCAACGATAGATTAAGTCATAAGGTGAACCTCGTAAACTATAATAAGAAGCGTGGCGTATACGGACGAGGATATGACCGAGATGTTCAAGGGCTGTTGAGCAGTGCCAGTATGAAAAAGGCCCTTAAAGGATATAACAAGTCTAATGCGCCAATTGAGGCATATATGCCAATCGATGCGATTACGAATACAGAGAGTAGAGAGAGTTCACCTCGTCATCTCCTCAGTATTACCAATGCTACTGAGCTGTATGCCATAGATATCTATGAAGGTGATAATAGAAAAGGAGCAGTATTGGGACTTCGGTCCTCAGAAGGTGTGTATGAACATACGAAGTATGTCTGCGACCGTCTTGCTGGATCTAAGATTTTGGACATACTCACTTATAATACTCAATTGGTTTCTGCTGGTGAAAATCCAAGTACTGTAGATGTAGATCTTATCATACCTAAGTTAGAGTTGGAAGAGGGGTTGATTGAGTATGCTCTGAGCATCAGTGTAAGAGAGACTATAGTTGGTGGCGAGGTTCAATGGGTAATGGAGAGTCATTGGAACTTGGCAGATTATAAAAAAGATGAGGACTATCTCAATTTTCAGATTTGGGCAAGTAGTGTGCACGATCTGGAAATCTTACTCAGAGACATCTACAATAAGATTACTGATACTAATGAGTTTGGTAAGAAGATAAATGAGACGATTATAGGCAGCTCTCCAGTATTCTATATTAATGCAGCTCGATATGAGGATGATCATATCTTCCTTGATATCACTAACAAATCAAATCTGTCAGATGTGAGCATGACTGGTACGATGAGCTATACTGAGACTGATGACGAGCAAGAAGTAGATCTAACTGTCAATCTAACTGGTGCGAGCGAACAAACCATAATGTTGGATTTAGGCAGGGTGTATGATCTTGGTGTTACATTCTATCATGAATCACTCAATGCGCATGACGTGATTTTCTTATCTGATGGTTCATGGAATACATCTTTTAATGAATCTGTCGACGTCTTGACCTCATTTGAATCTACACCTGGAGATTACTTCGCAGAGGATCACTATGAGATGGATCGTGACATCAGTGTAACAGGATCTATTACTAATTACATAAATGTTTTCAGATCATTCAACTCTAATTTTACTGCTGTTGATGTGGATGCTTATGAGAATTTAAACTTCACTATTTCTGGGCAAGGAACTATAGAAGTAGCGATCATGAAAGAGGAAGTAGACCAATTTCGTGATCAAGGCAAGTTCTTGCTCGAGCTATCGGATGAGGCGAGGAGCTATAGTTTGACTAAAAATCACTTCAAGAATGATGATGGCGTATCTGGTGATTGGTCAGATGTATTCATGGTACAATTTACGGTTATCGGTGATGGTCAGAGCGCTCAAGATTTTGAACTTAATGTAGCAGACCTCTATTGGGGCCCTAACCAGCTGGAAGAAGACTTTGTTGTCTACACCGCTATTAATACGATTGAGAATATTGACTCCGATCATGTTGCAAACAGAGCAGACGGAACTGATCGTGGAGACATCGAGCTCCGAGCTGACTTTGTCGGAGATACGTTGAAGATGACTATCGAAAATCTCGGGATCGACCCAATAGCCTTGGAGGACTTATATATTGATTCTGAGAGTGATGAGTTTGAGTTGATCGGATTTGAGCCATTAGAAATAGCTGCAGGGCTTAATTATAAAGTCATGGTGAGGTATAATCCACAAGCGACTCCAATGGAATCGGTAGCTGAACTCAGGATGACTATTGATGGGGATGACTCATTTGCAATCTCCCTGAGAGGAGGAACTGTCTGTCCTTTGGTTGACAATGTATCTACGGCTGAGGTGGAGATACTACCAAATGGTTCAGATCGTAGCTATGCAGCAGTCGAGCGTATTAGCTCTAATGCACAGATTAACCAAAGAAATATAAGCTTCACTGCGGGTCAAGAGATTATTCTTGATATTGGCTTTGAGGTTGGTTCACAATCGATATTCAATGTTGAACTAGATGACTCATGTAGTATCGATTAAGAGTCCTTGAATCATAGGAAAGTGACGAACTCTTACAGTAAATGAGCATCGTTATTGATATATTCAGAAGGATTTCTCACGATATATTCAAAATTTAGTCTTTGATTCTGTCATCTGTATCAAGTATAGAATACTGATAATTGTCCGACCAACCAGTTTTTAGAGGCAGGATTTTTCTGCCTCGCCCTTCTCTAGTCATTCCAGCTTTTTCGAGCACCTTATATGAACCTATGTTGTCGACAGCACATCCCGCTTTTATCCGATGCAAGCCCAATGTGTCAAATCCAAATTGCAATACTGCCTGTAATGCTTCAGTGGCATATCCTTGATTCCAATAGTCGGGATGGACTTTATACCATACTTCAGCGCTGTTATATTTGTCATGGTCAAGTTTTAATCCAAATAGGCCAATGAACTCCTTTCCATGCTTAAGCTCAATAGCCAAGGTGTAATTCCTAACCTCAATGCGATTGTTATCAGTAATCCAAGGGTCTATTATGGACTGGGTGGCTTCAATGTCTTCTGGAATACCCAAGGTGTTATACTCATCGGTTTGAGCTAAAGAATGCAATGCATGGATCAAGTCTAAATCCCTGAGCTCTATTGGTCTTAGTTCAAGTCTTTTTGTGGTGATTATTGCTTGGCTCATTTGTTATTCGTTATGCACTACTGCGTATTGATGGAAGCATTGTTGGCCAAATACTACAGTTGAGGCTCGGGTTAAGCCATGACAAAATACTTAGATGCACCAGTGTATTCTGTTTGGATGTTGATTAACGCTTCTTAAGATTGTACCCGACTAAAAAGTCCTTTGTTTCTTTTTGACTTTGGATAGATTTATTCGTAATCCGAATCCGCCCTTAATACTTGGGATTTTACCACCTATACTTCCGTTGCAAGCCTTACAAGACAGGGTAGACCCAGACTCCGACACTTTATAAAACTTGTCACTTTTGTTTAGGATTATACGATCACTATTAACGGGTTCTTTAAAAGAAAGAAATGAATCATTTGAACTTAGGAGAGTACCTTGATCAAAAAGTGGTAAGTGACAAGAGGTACATACGTAAACTCCTGAATCATTTAAGGTTACATTTTCCTTAATTAGTTGATACTGTTCGTGTTGATGATCGTATACCCCTAAGTGACCATTACACGCCGCACATTGAAATAAGCTATGTGCATTAGCAGTGCCGATCCCATGATAGTGCAATTCACCATTTCCCAAATCTGTAACTTCATCACTGTCAAACAAATGATGATCGCAAATACCACAGCTGTAAATGCTATCTGACGGTTCGTGACTATGATCTGATGGTTGCGCTTGCAAAGTTATTTGGCTATGACCTATAGAATAGCAAATAAGAGATATCACGCAAAGAAGTATATAGCGGTGAGTATTCATAGATCAATTAATTAGTTATCCAAAACCAATAACTTAAATAGTATTAGCAAATTATTGTTGGCGAGGGCGAATGATTTCTATCAAAATGTCTTTCATATTATCAATCTTCTCATTTATATGTCCTTGTTGTATTTGATTTTGTTTTCCAATGAATAGCTGATGAAGAGGTAAGCTTAAGGATACATGATGTTGTTCAAAATAGGTAGTCTAACGAGCTTTAAAATCCTGGACAGCCCCTTCTCCATTGAGTTTATAGACACCATCTAACTTACCAACCCAGATGTTGCTACTCGAATCTTCGACAATACCAAAGAACATGTTTTCTCCGGATTTTATCTCTGTAGCCATGGGTAACCCTATATTCAATGATATCGAATCATATTGTGAAAGCGTCCATCCTTGTAGACTGGCGTTGACCGAACTCGTCCAAATGCCTCCTCTTGAATCTTCATAGATATAACCTGTAAAGTCTCTAGAGAATCTAGCGAATTCGGAACCATTATACCGCCAAAGTCCATCATTGCCGCCCATCCACATCTGCCCACGGAAATCTCGGATGATATGACGCACATTATAATAGGAGTCGCCATCATCATTTATGATTTCTGAGAAGCTGCTACCGTCAGAGGTAAAGGCCTTACCACGAGTGCCAATCCAATAAAGTCCAGAATTGTCTTGGATGATGCTGTTGATGTCATCGTCGAGTAATCCGTCCTCCATGGTAATATTTGAAAAGTTCGTTCCATCAAAAACACTTATGCCTTGTTCAGTACCGAACCATAAATTACCGTCGCTGTCTTCATATATGTTGGATACTCGGTTGTTGACTAAGCCATCCGTCGTCGTGAACTGCCGAAATGAATTTCCATCGTAGCTATACACTCCATGACCTATAGAGCCAAACCAAAGGAGCCCCTGACGATCTTCTAAGACAGCAAAAAATCTCACCGAATCATCCTTAGTCAAATTAGTAAATTCACTTCCTTCATATTTGATAATCCCCTCGAATGTGGCAAACCAGATGACTCCATTCTTATCCTCTATGATATTACGAGTAATGGTATTTGGTGCGTCATTATAGACTGTATCATCAAGAATAGCGGCAGGTGTATTGATTGCATCTTCTCTTATCTGGACGATATCATTAGCTCGATCTTGAGCTTGACAGGACAGCCCAAGAGACAACATCAATAGGAAGTAGCATATAGATCTGTCTATAAAAGTCATCCTGTCATCAAGATAAAACACAATTGCTATATAAGCTTTCATAAGTTTCAATAGATGCCTGGGATAATCCTATATGGAACTTGACGCTGATATTCCTCCCATAGTTTGCCGTACTTCTTAAGGCATCTTTTGTCATCATCAAGTTGCCTGGGCACAAGCAGTAGGATGTAATAGAGCGGGTAGAGCCACGGCCATATGAGATCGTAATGTCCAACAGCAGATGCTATACCAAGACCCATACATATCTCACCTAGGTAATTTATGTGCCTGCTTACGCCCCAAAAACCAGAAGCTAAGATCTTCTTATGACCATCAGTGATCACTTTAGGTTGAATACCTAAAAAGGCTCTTTCTGGATATCGCTTAAAATAGTATTTCTGCATGTTGGCTCCTCGTGCCATTATCCAACCTGCTAAAAACACAATAACGGATATCACCAACTGAACTACATTCATATCAGGATTAGGGCGATCTACAGTAAACCAGAGTGATATAGAATAGAAGTATGGGTAGAAAAACAAACAACCCCAACCCAGCTTAAACCCTACACGCTCTGCGAATATGTCGTAAGTATAGAGATGGACATGTTCAAATATGCAATAGTCCAAAATAAACCATAGTATGAGCACGGTCGCTAGAAATACTCCAGGGTTGAATGATGATCCGTACATGATGATATGTTGTGTGGCAAAGCTGACGCAATGAAGAGCTAACAATACAGCTCCAATAATATAAAGCCACATCTTATGATCGATTCGGCCATTTTGTAGCTGAGGATTTTTCGCTCGACCGTAGTAAAAATCTTTAATAAATGAGCTTGTTACACTAGGATATGCTACGGTCATAATTAGGCTATAGCTTAGTCCTAAGATCAGTGCACCTATTAAACTCCACCAGCGATGACGATATAACCAAGTGAAGTCTACGATGTCATAATGACCCAAGCCGTACCATATCCCGATAGAGACGATTAGAAGAAGTAATCCATTCAAGCGATATCGCAACAATGCGCCTGATTGTTCACCTGTGACATATCCCGTTATCCATCTTCCCGGGAGGATATAGTGCAATATGGTGATCAATATTATGACCACAAGTGGTGTAATTAGACCGAGTATTATGTTCATCTGAGCGATTTGGTATTATTATGCATCATATTGATTGCAGCAGCTTTTGGCATTAAGCGGGTCATCACAAATCGACCTAAGGCATTTATTCGACCTGGCACAACTATAGGTCCCTTTCCGATAGCTTTTAAGGTTTTATACACGACTTCTTCTGGATCAAGCGTGCCTGGTGCATCTTTAGTGGAGCTGCGTTCAGCATAACCCGGAGTGCGTATGGCACCAGCGACACTTGCTATGATATCTATGCCATCACCTTTCAACTCGTGCCAGAGACCTTCTGCAAGTATAGTGTTAAATGATTTGGATGCGGCATAGCTCGCTAATCGTGGAGTGCCTTGTCCACCAGCCAGTGATGACATTAACACAACAGCACCAGGTCTTTTTTGTGATCGATATCGGTCTGTAATGACCTTTGTAAACAGGAGTGCCGATCTCACATTGATGTCGGTAACTTTTTCTAATGCTTCAGCCGAGATTTCTGAGAATTGACCAAGTGGGGCATAGGCGGCATTGTATATGGCTAGACCAATATCGATATGTTGATTATGAAGAAAGCTAACCATATCAGCCGTATGTCTTAAATCCATGACTGCGACAATAACATCTATTTGATTATCTGCCCTTAGTTCTTGAGCCAGAACGTCCAATACTAATTTGCGTCGTGCTATGAGAATCAGATTAAAACCCATACTCGCAAGGCATCTGGCATAGGCAGCTCCCAACCCTTCTGATGCACCAGCAATAACGGCCCATGGGCCATATCTTGAGAATAGCAGTTTCATATCAATCTAATATAATGAACATGAACACTTCTATTTTAGATAGAACTTAAATTTGACTTGATTGATCTTCTCATTAAGAATACGGCGACTAAGGAGGGCTTCACAAAACGTAAATGCAAAGCTCTTTTATTTAAAAGTTCACAGGAATCCTATCCTAAGATTAATAGATTCTATCAAGAGGATCAAATAGAATAATACTATCCATCAATCAAACTCGACTCTCTGAAAAAACCTCTGGATACAGTCGTCCTTCCTTTCAGCTCCTGGATCTTCCTCTTAACAGCCTCATTCGCTAGCTCCTTTTCAGCTTCTATGGCGAGCCTCGTTTTGTGATCTGATGTCTCTTGAGTGAACTTAGCCTCGTTTTCAACAGTATGTACTTGCTTTGATGTATAGGCTTTGTGATTGGAAGCATAAATCTGTTCATGCTTATCTAAGACATAGTCATATGGACTTCTTTCGAGCATTAGTTTGGTGACGACAGGAGCTGTCTCCACTGCAATAAATAGTAACATTATAAAAATGTTGGCGATAAATATTGCTCGACTTCTTTGTGTGGCTCTTTCCAATCCCTCTATTCGTGCTGCAAATCCAGTCATGGCCACTCTTCCGAGTGACGACATGTCTCCTTTCATTTGAGATTGCAACTGATCGATATCAGATTGTTTAGCTGCTATCAGTTGATTGTTTTCATGGCTCAATTCATCCAATTCTACTTGGACAAGATCGGCAGCAGCTCGCTTGGTTTTATATATCGGCCCTAAGTTTTTGTTCAGCGAACCACCGGTGCCATCGGCCTCCATGATGGCTTCATTTACGAGACGGTCTCTCTCGGTAGCTTTGATGTCAATCTCACTTTTTAACGCCAATATCTCAGACTTCAATGTATCTATTGTAAGGTTGTACCTAGATCTCACCAGATCATCCTGTTTCTTATAATTTTCCTGTTGCATCTGTACCAGCTCTGTTTCGATTTCACTTTCAAATATCTTCAACTCTATAGGCTTCACTATGACAATTGCGATTAGAACCGCAAGGATCAGTCGAGGAGTAGCAGCACCAAAGTCCTTGAAGAACGAACCCTTCTTTTTCATAGTAGATACAATAAATCGGTCCAGGTTAAAAATCATAAGCCCCCACAATAGAGCTACTGGTACAATGAGGTAATAAGAATCAAATACTGTATACATGGCGTAACCAGCAGCCATGGCAGCAAAGATTCCTGTAAAGAAGATGGTAGCGCCGATGCCAACGAATTTATTGACCTCTGTTGGGGTTCTTTTTAATATGGAGCGATTAACACCTGAACAAAAAAGGAAGAAATCTTTACCGGAATTCATTTGTAGTTGGATTATTAAACTTGAAGAATCTTTGGAAGATAATAGACGAATATTGAGCGGTGATTATTATTCGACCAGAAGGAGAGATTAGTGGATGAGCAGCCTGATAAGCTTACATAACTCAGCGATGTTCTACTTGAAAGCGGGTAGTTGCAGTCATGTGCTGAATAAGGTATCTTATGTTTTATGTACAACTAGTAAAGGGCTTTACATGTGTTTACATGTAAAGCCCTTTATAGCTTATAGTATTAGCAACCTTTATTAATTCGGTACTATATCAGGATTCAACAGATCGTAGAACTGATCTAACTTCGGAAGAATGATTATCCGTGTTCTTCTGTTTGTGGAACGTCCTTCGAATGTATCATTAGATGCCAGAGCATTGTACTCGCCACGTCCTGCAGCGATCAATCTATTAGGATCTATATTGTACGTATCTTGCAAGACCCTTACCACAGATGTAGCTCTTACTACACTCAAATCCCAGTTGTCTTTAAAGCACGCTCTGCTTATTGGCTGATTGTCTGTATAACCTTCAACCATTACTTCGAAATCTGGCCTTGATTGCACGATTTCAGCAATTTTACCAAGGACATCATTAGCACGAGGTGTTAAGTCTGCGCTACCACTGTTGTATAGCATCTTATCCGATAGATTGATAAAAACTACGGTCTTGTCAACTTTAATTTCTACATCGTCATCTGCAATTCCATCTCTTAGTACACTCTTCAGATTTACGGCTAGTGCGAGATTGATAGAATCGGCTTTAGTCTTGG
>CAZFWJ010000054.1:0-23278 GCA_964522505.1 uncultured Saprospiraceae bacterium | reverse complement strand
TGAGCCAGCCTACGTTACTTTCACGAGAAGTATGCGGAGATGGTGCCACAGATCGCGACTTGTCTTCATCATTCTTCTTGATAAATACATCGCCTCTAACTGTATAGGCTATCAATTTTTCATTTGGCGAAAGCGCAAGGTCATTGCTTCCTCTGGTGTTATCCATATATTCATCTGGATCGAATCTGTAATCTTCTGTCACATTAATACTGACACGCTCTGAGGTAGCACTGGCATCTGTGTTTCTGGTGTATATCGATCCACCTAAGGTGTATACTATAGTTCTACCATCCCGAGATACCTCGAACCAGTCTATCCCTTGCTTAGTCAGGTTAGTGAGTTTGACTGCAGCACCGCTGGCCGTACCATTTGCATCGATATTTTGCCTGTAGATATTATATCTTCCATCCTTAGCCGAGAGGTAGTATAGCTCATTAGCGCTACCCCACTGCGGCTGCGTATCCTGCCCCTCATCAGTAGTGAGCTGTGTGTAGGTATCTGTAGTAGGGTTATAAATCCAAATATTGCGATTAGCAGGGCCTCGATACTTCTCTCTGGAAGTACGACATGTTCCCCTCACTAATGCCAGCAGGTTACCAGCATTGTTATAGGAAGATTCTAACCCAAGTGCATCCATAGAGCGATATGGTGTCCCGCCAGCAGAGCTGATTTCATAATATTCTGCCTCTCGCTCCACCATGGCCCAGTTACGTCGAGTAGAAAAATGTATTGTATTATCGCTCTTATAGCTCGCATTATAGTCTCCAGCACTATTGTATGTTAATCGCTCGAGCTCCTGCCCATTGGCACCTATGGTATATAGGTCATCGTTGCCATAGCGATTAGAGCTGAATAAGATGTGGCTATCATCCGAAGACCATTGTGGGGCATAGTCATAAGCCTCGTGTATAGTGAGCCTGCGGGCATCTCCACCATCAGTCGCGACTGTCCATAAATCTCCCTGATAAGTAAATGCGATCTGTGTAGCATCGCTACTGAGCGAAGGATATCTGAATACATTGCTATCATCTTGACTATAGGATAGTGCTGATGCAAGTAATATGGCGGATAGAAAAAGTAGTCTCATAATAAATTTCGTCTTTAAGTTATTATTGTGATTATGATTCAATTGTAAAAGTGAGACCTGCATCGGCCTCCAATCGTTCTAATAGAATATCTCCCATCGCAACAGATGGTGTGAGCATACCTGAAGTCTTAGGTGTTTTGTCTTTGTCAAGCGCTAAGCATATCGCACTCTCTGCAAGCATCTTACTGGTCGAGCCATAGCCTGGATCTCTATCCCCGGTAACCTTGGCCTTTATTACTACTTGATGATCTATTTTACCCAATAAGATGATGTTATAAAAGCCATTTTCTCGCTGTTCTTGATTAGGTCCTTCGCCAGGCTTAGGTTGTGTCTTATCGACCAATTTCTTCATGATAGATCCTGGCTTTCCAGCCATCATCACGCCCAGACCGGCGAGCATGCCATAACCCTTAAGCTTCCCTCCCAAGCCTTTTCCGGTGATTACGGCTTCATCATACAAGAAGTCCTTCCCATAAGGATAGTCTCTTAATGCATTGCTACGTCTAACAACTTTGGTGTTAATGCCCGCCATAATAAATGGGCCTATATGGACATTGAGGTCCTCGTCCTTAATTACGGACCTGAGATCTTGTTTATCAGGACCAGTTTGTTCGCCTACAGGATTTAGGCCATACGGATTGGTCAATGTTTTGTATACGTTGCGATCTTCTTGAGCCTGCTCCATAACATATGATAAGCTGGCGTAGGTCCCACCGCTTAGTCCGCCTTTGAATGCTTTCACACGTAGCTTGACTTGATCACAATACTGTCCCAACCTTCCCATTGCTTCTCGTTGCAGGAAGTATACACCCATATCTGAGGGAATGCTATCAAACCCACAGGTATGTACGATTCTAACCCCATTGGCCTTCGCAGCTCCTTGATGGTCATCGATCATCTTGCGCATCCACTGCACCTCGCCAGTGAGATCGCAATAGTCAGCACCATTGGCTATGCAGCTCTCCACAAGCTCAGTGCCATACTTAGCGTAAGGTCCCACCGTAGTGCAGATCACTTTGGCCTGAGTACACATGGCATCCAGACTTACTCTATCATGACTGTCAGCTTGTATGAAGTCTACTCCAGAAATTCCTAATTCACTGGCGACCGTTGACATCTTATCCATATTACGGCCTGCCATTGCCCAGCGCAAGGACTGGTCTATTCCATATTGCTTATTGATATATTCGGCCACTAACCGGCCAGTAAAGCCAGTGGCGCCCCAGATGATGACATCGTATTTTTTTGGCATAATTAAGTTGATGTTTTAGTAAACCGAAGTATTTCAATACTTAGCTGGAACACCCTCTCCAGGTAAAGTGTTTTTGATGAATACCCTTATATCATCATTGGCTTTCTGCAGATCCTCAGCGCGCAAGTACATCATATGACCACTGCGATAACCCTTGAAACTGAGTCTATCCTTCATCTTGCCGCTTGGATCCAGTTGCCACATCGTATACTTCGCATCGAAGTAGGTTGTTGCGCCATCAAAATAGCCGGACTGTGTCATGACATGGAGATAAGGATTCTGCGCCATCGCTTGACGGAGATTCTCGCCTGTATTGTCATTGGTTCTATCCCATGGTCTCACTGGCCCAAACATGTTATACTTGATATCGGTCTTGTACTCAAGATGTTCACGCAAATAGTAGTTGATCGCTGGTGTAAAAGAATGTAGCCATGAGGTCAACTCACTATTATAATCTGGACTATCACCAGCATCCATCTTATCGATCCCGAGATACCTCGAGTCTAATCGTCCGATGGTGAATCCCTCATCACGGAGCAGCTCCTTCCAGAAGTATCGAGTCGATACATCGAGGTTACTCTTGAGGATGATGTCTTTGTCCAACCCAGAATAGTAGGCCATTTTTTCGGCGGCAGCTTCTCGCTTCTCTTGACTGAGGAATCCTCCCATCGCCATGGCGGGCAGCAACTCATTAATAGTATACGCTTCAGACTCTGCGAGGACTTCATCAAGATCTTTGGACTGCAACTCCGTAGGGAGCGCTTTCTGGTACCATGCCGCAGCCGTAAAATATGGAAGTCTATTGGCGGCATCAACAGGTCCATCTCGTTCGATGCCAAGCCCAGTAGGCGATACCAAGATGACACCATTAAGATAAAGCCATTGTCTATTTTGCAATTCCAGGGCGAGGCCCGACACACGAGTAGTTCCATAGCTCTCGCCAATCAGATATTTAGGTGATCTCCATCTATTATTCCTCGTGACGAATGTATTGATCCACTCTGCCAGATACTTCACATCGGCATTGACACCAAAGAACTTCTTCTTCTGGTCTTCCATCTTCATATCCATATCAGTCACTCGCGAATACCCAGTATTGACTGGATTGACAAATACGATATCTGCAACATCGAGGATCGAGTGAGGATTTTCTTTAATGCCGTAGGGTTGAATAGGGAACCCCTCATCATCTATCCGCAGAACTTGTGGACCTGTATAGGCGATATGCATCCATACTGATGCTGATCCTGGTCCTCCGTTGAACGATATAAATAATGGTCTATTGGTCCGATCAGAGATACCATCCCTAGTATAGTAGGTATAGAACAGTGACGCAATAGCATGGCCCTTGTCATCCCAAACAGGTAGAGTACCGGCCTTGGCGGTATAATTGATGCGTTGTCCTTTGATGGTAGTCTGATGATTAGTAATCACTTCTGACTCAACCTCCAAGGTGCGGTCATGCTCCGTGGACTTCATCATCTTCTTTTTCATCATCTCTTGAGAGAGTAGACAAGTACTGACACAACTCAAGAGGATAAACAGTAGGTAGTTTCTCATAGGTATCAAATATATTGGTCGGATCGACAATTTAGGGAAATTGTAGCCGTATTTATGAACTCTAGTATGCTTAAGCGTGACAAGAGCAGTTAGATTTTGCAAGATCCGTCAACTTGGACAGCTAATGACACGTTTAGTTGACAACAATAACTGATAATGACTTGGACCGACAGTATTGAAAACACTTTTGCCGATCAGCTCGCTGCTGATCCAATCTCAACTAATATCCCACGTCAAGTTAGGGACGCACACTTCTCAGCAGTTGCACCTACGCCAACAGCTAAAGCAGCATTAATTATAGCCAACCATGATTTGGCAAAGGAGCTGAATATTACAGAGTCTGAACTAGAATCAGAAGGATTTAGAGACGTCATGTCGGGCAATCTTGTTCTCCCTAACTCTAAGCCTTATGCCATGTGTTATGGCGGCCATCAATTTGGTAATTGGGCAGGGCAACTCGGCGATGGTCGAGCAATCAATTTGTGCCAGCTTAGTGCGCAAGACAAAAGTTATACGCTTCAATTAAAAGGTGCCGGTCCCACACCCTACTCTCGGACTGCTGACGGTCGTGCAGTACTACGGTCATCTATACGTGAATACCTGATGAGTGAGGCTATGTTTCACCTCGGTGTTCCGACTACTCGAGCACTCTCGCTGTGCCTTACAGGTGACCAAGTCCTCCGTGATATGATGTATGACGGCAATGCGGCTTATGAAGCTGGAGCCGTTGTCTGTCGAGTCTCTCATAGCTTTATTCGATTTGGCAATTTTCAAATATTCGCTGCACGTGGTGAGCTTGATAGTTTGCGACGGCTGTTAGACTATACGATCAGTCAGTACTTTCCCCAAATAGAAGGATCGGATAAAGAGCGTTATCTCCGATTCTTCAGACAGGTAAGCCTAAGCACTTCGACACTGATGATTGCATGGCAGCGAGTAGGGTTTGTTCATGGCGTGATGAACACAGACAATATGTCTATACTTGGAGAAACAATAGACTATGGGCCTTATGGATGGTTAGACAACTATGATCCCGACTGGACCCCAAATACTACTGATAATGCCACGAAGAGATATCGCTTTGGCAATCAGCCTTATATCGCACAGTGGAACCTCGCTCAACTGGCTAATGCGATCTATCCATTAGTAGAAGAGCAAGAGCCGTTCATTGAGATTCTCAACGAGTACAAGTCTACCTATCAGAAAGACTACCATAAAATGATGGCTGAAAAACTGGGCCTCAAAACCGATCAGATTGACTTGGATTATCTCAATCATCTCGATAAGTTGATGAGATCATTCGAAATCGATATGACCATATTCTTCAGGCAGCTGAGTAACATAGCTGCGAGTGATCGACCGGAAGAGTCTCTAACAAAGATTCTTCCAGCATTCTACGGGGAGATTTCCAATGATGGATTACAACAATGGGCAGTATGGCTATCAGACTACATTGGCAAAATTGAGCAAACGGGTACATCCCATCAAGATCGAGCAAGCGGCATGAATAGGGTGAATCCCAAATATGTGCTCCGCAACTACATGGCACAGTTGGCCATCGATGAGGCAGACAAAGGAAACTATCAGCTCATACATGAGCTCGATGAGTTACTCAAGCAGCCTTATGAAGAGCAAGCAGCCATGACCAAGTGGTATGCCAAGCGTCCCGACTGGGCTAAGAATAAGATTGGGTGTAGTGCACTAAGTTGTAGTTCTTGATAAAGTGATTGACTCTGCTATCTAATATTAAGCAGATAATTGTATCGATTTAAAGAAGGCTCTAGATTATACCGGTTTTAATAGTCGATAATAAATTGATGAAAAAGGAATGGCTGATTAGGTTGTTATGAGGCGTTACCTATCTGATAGTCTCTTATTAAGACTTCAGCTGGAATATTGAGTTCAACATTTAGTCTTCTAATCATTGCCAGACTTAATTTCCTTTTACCACTTAGTATTTCGCTTGTTCGACTCCTTGTTCCCAATATCTTGGACAAATCGGATCTTTTCATGTTCAGCTGATCAAGTCTAAAGAGAATTGCCTCAATTGGATGTGGGGGCTCAATTGGATAGTTCTCTTTTTCATATTGCTCTAAGAGTATGCTCAATACTTCCAACCTGTCTGATTCAACTGAGTTTGATTTTAAATCAAGCTGCATAAGTCCATATGCTTGCTTAAGGTAATCCCTGTATTGTACTTTGCTCTTGATAGGCTTAATCATAACGTACTATTTTAGCATCGATCTTGTCATATTGAGAATGAGTTCCAATCCAAACTATGAATACTATTTTCAATCTATATTCTATGTCGACAATTAGTCTATAGTCATTTCCTTTTATATTGAATACTGCTCTCTTTGAATTGATAATTAACGCATTCCTATACTTTGTTTTAAGTTGCGCTGAATTCTTCCAAGGGGAGTATTCAGTTTCTTGAATCCAAGATTTCAATGGTTGCTCAGCAGATTTATGCTTTGTCCAATAATTTCTAAGAGTACTTATAGCTATTATTCTCACAACAAGGTAAATGTACAAATTGTTCCCAATATGGTTGCAATTTGTCGTACGTCATATTGGACCATGCCTTACCTCTATCCTCATTCAACTTGCTGGCTAAATGCATACAAGGCAAAAGAAGCAAGCCAATGCTGGCCGGCATAATCTCCATCAGTGATGTTACCCAGTGAATACTGAAGATGTTCATCTGCAATACTCTTGCATGACTCACAGTCTGTCAGATTGTAGAGACACCACGCTCTTGAAAAATTAAGCCCATCTAAGTGGACCAACTTGCCATCAGATCGGTCGAGGATACGACCGGGCTCTAATGCTAATTGCTCTGAAAACAGGCCAGGCAGAAAATCTTCAGACCATGACTTGAATGAATCATCATCAAGGACCTTTCTCATGATATTTAACTCTTCTAAGCAAGGCGACAAGAAATCATATCCACTCGGCTCCCAGGTAATGGGGCAGGATTTATCATCCAGATAAAAGCGCTTAGCATGCTCTACAATGCTGGCTTCTAACTCAGCATGTCCGACAGTGACAGCGTAGTCATAGGCAAAGCTCAACCCAAATGCTGTATTGGAGTGCTCCCCTACTCGTATGGGATATACAAGCTTGGGCAGATACTCTATATAACCATTGCTGACGTAGTCACATAGTGGTCTCAAGTTGACGTAGAGTTCCTGAGCAACAGGATCATCCCAAGTGTATAGTTCTTCAGCTAATTTGAGTAACCATGCCCATCCATAGGTACGCTCAAATGTCTTGCTCTCCTTATTCAGATTGAAGTAGGCTACTTCCTGTTCAATGTTCGAGGCAGTCAGGTTCTCTTGTAACATCTGTATTGCCCGATCTCGATTCTCAAGCTGTGGGAACTTCTTCAGTAGATAGACTAACGACCAATGCCCATGCACGGCAGAGTGCCAATCAAAGCACCCATAGAAAGCTGGATGATGTACCTGTGGCATCACAAGGTCATCTTCAGTGGCGATGACAACACCTGACTTGTATGGCAAGGGTTGTTGGATACAATGTATAGGTAAGGTGGCGAGGCGATTGGCTTCGGATAAGGTCAGCGTGATTCGCTCTATTGTGACTTGATCATGATCTTTATGATCTACTTGCTTATGCTCAGCAGTGCCACAACCAGCAATCAATGTGATCAGCATCATAAAACATAGGATCCTCATAATTCATCAGTATTTAGAGTTAAAATAAGACACTATTACGACATAGCCTATTACACAATGAATCACTCCCTTTATTTGACATACACCTACGAATTCATAAGATCTAAAGGAAAGCGGTCTTCTCGTTATGTCTATTTGAGATAACTTGTGGTATACAAGCCACGATTAACACATCATCTATGTTCAAAACATTTATCATCCTTCTCATAACAGGAATGACATTAACATGCCATGCTCAGATCACTGCAGATCAAGTAATCAAGAACAGCATCAATTATCACGACCCGCAAGGTCTACTGGAACAAAGGGAGGCAACATTTTACTTCACCTAAACCCGTCCAAAAGGGCATGACCGTAAGACCACAGTAATGCTCCATCCTCATGATGAAAGGTATCAGCTCACCTGTCAGGCAGATAATCTCGAAATCGTCACCACCCTCAGCAATGGAACCTATAGCCATCTGGTCGATGATCGTGCGCCGAACTCAGCAGAAATAGAACAATATAGACTCGAGGATGCTCGATCTGATGTAATGCGGACGTACTACAACTATCTATGGTATATGCCTATGAAGATCAACGACCCCGGCACAATCGTAGAACCGTCAGCTAAGTCTGCAAACTTCTTTGGCAAGGAAGCTCTCGAGATCCGAGTGACTTATGAACCAGCGGTGGGTAATGACATCTGGTATTTCTATTTTGACCCAAGCAGCTATGCCATGATCGGCTATCGGTTCTATCATGACGAATCGGCTAATGATGGAGAGTATATCCTCCTATAAGGTGAGACAACAGATGGCTCCGTCCGCTTACCAAAACGTCGGACTTGGTATACACACAAGGATGATAGATTGTTAGGCACG
Organism: uncultured Saprospiraceae bacterium; assembly: GCA_964522505.1. Taxonomy (GTDB): domain Bacteria; phylum Bacteroidota; class Bacteroidia; order Chitinophagales; family Saprospiraceae; genus GYS-P2D. The sequence continues at coordinate 14,818 of CAZFWJ010000054.1, read as the reverse complement.
GATGTGCTTGATAGGTTGAGGGTGAGGTAAGAGATAAGATATTGTTGTAAAAGCGTTCCTAAAAGTGGTTTATCGAACAGTACCAATTACCTCATCTGATTCAGGACAATTTCACCGCCAGCCCCTCAAGGGATACATTTTTATAGCTCAACTTGTGGATACAATATCAGTAAATTATCCTTTACAAGTAGACAGGTCTTGGCAAGATCGAGATGAAAAATGTAAAATTAAACGATAGTAAAAGTAGTCTGCAACCGAAAGCTGTTAACACCTTTTTCATTCGATCGAGAAATATTCAGTGTCTATACCAGACTTTAATCAAGGATGAAAAGAAAACTCTTACAGTACCACTAAAATGTTCATCGTAACTTAAAGTGTTGTTCTAGCCTTCTTTAATATTAGCTCTAAAATAATATGTCCTTGAAAAACATATTATTATATTTAATAATATAAAGAACCAATCAATATTTAAACAAACTCAATTCTAATATGAAGGAGGGACTGTTCACTATTATTCTGATTTTAATATCTCTACACAACATATATGCTCAGACTCGAAATGCCTCAGTAAATGTTGTAGATGTTGATAGAACTGAGATAGCAGTAGGAGCACTGGAGCAAGTCTGGCCTACTAATGAGAAATTGCTTTTTACTTCTGCTGGAACGGGTGAAGGATGGAGAATAAGCTCATTTGATGGTGAATTCGTATCCAAAGTTTACAACGGACAATCTTTAGACGCACTTGGCATCAATAACACTGGCATATATCTAGTTTCAGGTCTGTTCCCCGCCCCGCAGCATCAATTACATTTTCTTAATATAGAAAGCGAGATTTTAAGTGATCCATTGGACGATAATGTCGATAAAGCAGCATTATTGGCTGACGGTCTACTTTATACAGTCGAGGGCAACGATGAATTGTACTTTACGGAAGGAAGTTTGTCCAACACTCATGCAATAGGTACAATTGAAAATGTCGACGATTTCTTTGTAACCAAGAACCAAAGTCCGAACTATGCACTTCTTCGTACTAGAGATAACTCGTTATGGCGCTCCGATGGAACCGTTGAAGGCACTTTTCTACTCGCTGAAACACCTGCTACTAGATTCAATTCTCGCTCAATACTAGAATCCGATGAAGGAGTATATTTCATCTCTCCAGACAGAAATGTATGGTTTACTGATGGCACTCGATCATCATTAGTTCCTTTAAGAGATGCATCGCTCCAATCGTACAACTCTGTCACACTTTTAAAAGATACACCTAGTGGGACCCTGTTCATCGATTTTAATAATGACGGTACATCAATTCTATATCTTATAGAAGATCCAGATATAGAGCCGACATTAGCTGTAGGAGATACAATAAGAACCGCCACCCCGAGAGTATTAGGTGACAATATTATATTCCGTAATGGCGCATCCATTTGGATTAGCGATGGTTCCATGGATGGAACACAAGAATTGCATGAAATTTTGCCTACATCTTCATTCAATGAAAGATGGGTTGTTCAAGACGTAATTCAAAATGGCAATGGTGATCTCTACTTTGTCACAAACCACAACATTAATCATAAAACTCTCTGGAAATATGAAAATTCCAATAATACCGCAATAGAACTTATTGATGTACCAACTAATAGGATTATAGGTTTATTTCCAGGACAGGAAAAATTGTATTTTGGAGATATCTTAGGTGGGCTTATATATGTTACTGATGGTACTATAGACGGAACTTTAAGACTAAGCGGTGTAGATAAATTTCAATACAGATTGGTTTGCAACGACAGGCTGTTCGTCCAAACTACAGACAATCTTATAACTTTTTCTGATGGCACGGCTGCAGGGACTAGGACTATTCCAAGGGGAACAATATTTCCAAGTCCATCAAATACACAAGAACGACCACGCCTTGTTGAATGGAATGATCGATGTTTGCTCTTTGGTCGAACACCTGAAGATGTCCAGGTACTCTTCGAATTTGATGAGGAGTCAGATTCATTTGTCCTACTTAAAGACCTTTTCCCATATACAGATGGTAATGTGATTCAAAATCTAACAACATTTAATGGTAGATTAATTTTTACAATTGATGGAGAACTAATAGAATCAGGAGGTCATACAAATAACACAACAAATACGGGCATAGCTTTTGACCCTGAGCAAATTCAAATAATTGATAGTAGCTTATTATATAGGGACATCAATGATGTTCGTCGTTTATTTGACTTCCCATTTCAGGACGTATTGGTACGCTCTGGGTCTACTCGTGGATTCGTAAAATATAAAAATCGATTCTGGTATTCTACTGCCGATAATGCTCTCTGGAGCACAGATGGCTTACCAGGAGGTGAAAGAATAGATCTTACCCATGTCTTACAACCAGACTCAATACCTATTGAGGTCATATCTTTTGTTGGGCTCTTGAATGATAGATTAATTATCACAATTAAAACACCCGAGACTGGTACTGAACTTTGGATGACTGATGGCACCATAGACAATACAGCGCTCATTAAGGACATAAGACCAGGAAATCCACAGGGCCTAGCTGCCCCATCAAGCTTGTGGGTCAATGTAAACAATAAACTTGTTGGAAATCATGGTAGAGATCTATGGGCTACAGACGGAACAGAGCAAGGAACTGAACTAATAGGTGACGAGGCATCTCTAACTGGGCACCACTTGGTTATTAATGACAAAATTTACTATATCAGAAATGATAGCTGGTGGGTAACTGATGGCACTACTGACAAGACAAGGCAATTTTTTGAGGATAGCGATGTTGATAATTTCAGTCAATTTGACCGTGAAGTTAGACTCGGAGATGAAATAATATTCACAGCTGATCATAGACGATTAGGCCGTGAATTATGGATAACGGATGGCACCACTGAAGGGACTAGATTATTGAAAGATATCAATACTAGTGGCAGTAGCAATCCCGGGAATTTTGCAGTTGTTGACGACCTAATGTATTTTACCGCCACAGATAATGAATCATTTAAAATTTGGTTTACTGATGGCACCACACAAGGCACCCAGCCATTAGATTTGCCATATGACGAATTTCGGTTCACAGGAGACTTAATAGCATATAATAGCACTGTATATTTTCGTGGGCACACTTTCAAATATGGCAATGAAATATATTATCTCGATTTTGAGCCGGAGCTTGAAGGGACAGCTTTCAATGATTTGAATGAAGATGGTCTATTAGATGCAGAAGAACCCGGCATAGAAAATATAAAAATCCAATATATAGGAGAACGAGGCCATTCTACCTATTCAAATCAAGCTGGCCATTTTAGCGGTTTTCTTGAAGGAAATATTTTCACTTTAAAAGCCAGTACTAATGATTGCTGGGAGCCAACCTTCAATGAAGAATTACTTGAATTTCGCCCTATACCAGATAGTACTCAGGTGGTTAACTTAGGCTTCAAAAGTATTTCGGACCGCTCAGATCTTGCTGTGAGCGTAACTACCGGGACATTACGATGTGGATTTACCAGTCCTATTTGGGTAACTATATTGAATACTGGATGTAATGAGCTCACTGGAGAGGTAATTGTATTAGCTGACGAGCTATTAGATATCCTAAGCGTAGATGAAGGGATAACTCAGTCCTCCTTAAATGAATTGTCCATTGAAATCGATGAAATTCAGCCAAATAGCAGTCAACGATTTAGGTTCATTGTAAAGTCCCCAAATGAAGAGTTCGTCGGACAAAATATAAGGATCGAAACTCAAGCAGTTTTTGAAAACCAAGCGGGAGAAATAATCGAGAACAATGATGCTACGGATGTAGTGTTGAGATGCGCGATAGACCCTAATGATAAATTAGTAAGTCCCTCTCGTATTGAACCAGGCATGAATAATTATACTCTTATAGATGAACAATTAGAGTATACAATTAGATTTCAAAATACTGGAAATGATACAGCCTTTACAGTTAGAATTGTTGACAGATTAGACAACAACCTTGACGTAAATAGCATCAGTGACTTAGTAGCTAGCCACCCTTTTGAGCTAATCATTTCCGAAGACCAAGTTTTAGAGTTTTTATTTGAAGATATCCTTTTACCTGATAGCTTAACTAACTTAGCAGGTAGCCAAGGATTTGTACAATTTTCTATTAATTCAATTGATTCTATAGAAGAGCAAAGTGTCATATCCAATCAAGCCGAGATATTCTTTGATTTTAATAGACCCATAATCACCAATCAAGTTCGTAATACTTTTGTATCAACCTTAGACAGAGACGAGGATGGCTATTATTTTTATGAGGAATGTGATGATAATAACTTTAATATTAATCCTGGAGTAGTTGAAATTCCGAATAATGGAATAGATGAGAATTGTGATGGAGCTGATACAACATCATTACTTTCCATAGATATTTCAGAAGTCATCAAAGCCAAAGTCTATTTAGAAGGCCCATACATTTTAGGAGGATCTATGTCTACCAGACTTTATAATTTGGGTTATTTACCTGGATTAACACCATCTACCTTTCTGGGTACAGCCACTCCTGCCATAAATCCATACAGTATAGAACCATGGAACTCTCAGGATTCCATATCACTTGATGAATTCGATTATGAACTATCGCCAGTTGATTTTATACTCTTATCTATTGTACATATGACTGACAGTTTAGAAACTGTTTGCAGCACAACTGGAGTCCTATTCTCCGATGGAAATATAGCGTTAAAGGCCGACTCGTTTTGCGAAATAGATAATGCCTTGAGTTATCAGATACTTATAGAACATCGAAATCATTTACCAATTCTCTGGCCCGAACCGATCTCTATTTCTTCAGTTGAAACAATGGTTGATTTTACGACGAATGAGGCATTCACATCTACTCTTGCAAACGGCCAAATAGAAATAGAAACAGGATTATTTGCTATGTATGCCGGCAATGGGTCGCAACTAGGCCTTGAAAGAGTAGACCTTAATGTGAGAGATGTTTTTTTATTGGCAAATGACATAGGAAAGCATAGCATATACATATCCTCAGATTATGATATGAATGGAGATGTCAATGTAGTTGATCGCAGTTTTCTTCTAAGAAACTTAGGGGTATTCAGTTCTATTCCATTCAAATTCTGAAGAATTGTTAGTATTAAATAACCTGTTAACTTAACTTATTCTAAGGAAAGGCAGAATGCCCTCTCAGACTTTACTGCAATCGTTCAAAGTAAGATCAACCCACTAAAAGGCCCAGTTCACACTTCCTCTAAACCATCTACCGGGTAGTGGTGCTCCAAGTATATTCTGATACGCGACATCGCCGACATTAATCATATGAGCACCTAACTTGATGTTATCGGTCAGCTTCAAGAATGCAGAGGCATTCACTAAGAAGTAATTCTCTGTGAGATTCGCTCCAATAGCCTCGGCAAAGCGAGCATTGCGATCCTTGTATAGCCCAGTGATATTAACATCGATCAAACTTGTCTTCAGGCTGAGGCGATTCGTGCTGAAAAACCTCGCTGTATTGGAGAGATACACCGACACGGTTTCCAGACTACTGCTCTGGCCAATAACGCTGAGTGAGTTGTGTAGATTTAGGCTGGTGTTGGCTCCAAGATCGAACTTGACATTAGACTCGAACTCTACCCCTCGGATCTGTACATCTGCTATATTAGTTGCGAAGAAGTAACTTTCGTTCTCTACCAGACTACCGATCTCACTCACAAATCCTATGTCGGCTTGATTAGTGAATATATAGTCAACAAGATCATTAGACCATCGGCTGTAAAGTGTACTACTCAAGGTCCAATTGCGGGCGACATTAAAATCTACTCCAAGCTCTGCTGACCAACTGGTTTCAGCAAGTAGATCGGAATGACGACTCCAGGTTTATAAGGGAGTAGTTGTTGGATACAATGTATAGGTAAGGTGGCGAGGCGATTGGCTTCGTCCAAAGTAAGTGTAATCGGCCTAATTTTATCTATTGTCTTCTTATTATCGGCTCCCTGCTTAGTTGTATCTGTATTACAACCCCCAACTAATGCCAACAGCATCGTATAAAAAATCATCTTCATAATCCCTCGGAATTGACCAGTAAAGTAAGACACTATATCGACATAGCCTATGCCTTGATCAAATGAACTATAGTCCCTTAATGCTAATTGAGATATCTTGCGCTACACATTGCAAGATTAATCCTTTGCCTATGGTCAAACTATTCATTTCTCTCATACTTATAGGAGCCGCGCTATCTGTCCACGCTCAATTAACTGCTGAACAACTTATAGATCAAAGCATACAATATCACGATCCTCAGGGTCTTCTCGAACAGGCAAATACGACCTTGCACTTCATCGAGTCCAGGCCTAACTCGTCAGACAGTAAGACGACGGTGGTACTCAATCCCTGGCAGGAGGAATTCAAACTGATTCGCCAAGCTGAAGAAAAAGAGATTGTCACTTCTCTTAATGAAGGAGTATACAGCTACACAGTTGCTGGTGTCAGCCCCACCCCAAAGGAAGTTAGCAGCTTTAGGCTCGATGATCGTCGCTCCGATGTTATGCGGACCTACTACCATTATCTATGGTATATGCCTATGAAGCTTCTAGATCCAGGTACGATTATAGATCCCGACACTAAGCAAACGGACTTCTTCGGTCGTCAAGCCTTGCAAATACGAGTGACCTATGATCCAACTGTAGGTAAGGATATCTGGTACTTTTACTTTGACCCGAACTCCTACGCTCTGATTGGCTATCGATTCTATCATAACGAATCGGTCAATGATGGTGAGTACATCATATTTGAAGGCGAAGAAGTGCATCAATCTGTACGCATTCCTAAAAGCAGGACCTGGTATACTCACAAGGATGATAGACTTCTGGGCACGGATGTATTGGATAGGTTTACTGTACAATAATCACGTCAAGGGGGTGGGGAATCCCTTGGGTGGAATACATTCACAATGATCTCATCCCGAGTCATTCGCTTCAGGGAGTTTAAACCCGTTGAGAAATTACCTCACCAGGTTGATCTCCAACTATTGAATTCAAGGGGTTTAAAACCCCTTGGGAATATTGGAAACTCGTGTCAAAATTTGAAGGTCCTACTTACTGATTACCTGAAAGCTCACAGCGCTCTCTTCCCCCAGCTCATCGACACAGAAGAGCGTATGTTTTCCGGCTGGTAAATCGATTTCGATACTATGAAAAGACTCGGTCTTACCTTGATAATGATCGTCCACATACCAGTACACTTTGGAATCTTTGTCGATATGGGCGACCTCAGCGATGATCTTTTGGCGTTGGGCATTGAGGTCTCTGGGGATATATATGTGCTCAGATGAATTGGGATATACAATCTGCATCGCACCTGCCACGGGCGGATCGGCGCAATCTGGGTGCCACGGTACATCAACGACTATATCAGGGTATGATGGCAGGTAGTATTGGGCTTCTCTGGCCGACAATTGTAGGATAGACTTCTTTATGATATCTCCAGAGTAACAGGAATTATTGACCTGCCACTGACCTTCAGGTTCTGTGCTAATAGTCTTATGGTAATGACAGGTTCCAGATTTCAAGACTGACTGAGAGATTAGCGTCGTATCAACCCGATCGCAATGGATCGATGGCAGCATCCCCGTAGTTCTGCAGGTCTGCATCCAGGTCACCTCTTCATAAGGCGTATCAAACCAATGATTGTCAGCAGGTAAAGCCTCCATCACATCGAACAAGATTTTGCCAGCGGTTGATGAACCAATGATCTGATCTCTGCCCTCTCCGTCCGAATTGCCTACCCATACCCCTATAGTATATTGAGGAGTCACCCCAATAGACCACGCATCTCGATGGCCATAGCTCGTACCAGTCTTCCATGCTAGCTGCTGTGAAGAATTGAATAGCTGCCAATTGCCACGATCATCAGGTCGCTCGAGCTTCTTCATGGCCTCAAGGGTATGATATATGCTTCCTTTGTCCCACATAAAGTCTTGCTCACCAGATAGTGTTCTCGCCATAGCGGCATATGCATGAACTAAATCATAGAGTCTCACCTCCGCACCACCCAGTATTAGCGATAGACCATAGTGGGCGTTGCCAGATTTGTTGACGGTCCTCAGGCCGATCTGCTCCAATTGCCGCCTAAATTTCTCCACGCCATATTCTTGTAGTAGCACGACGAATGGAACATTGAGCGACTTGCTCAGTGCCTCTGAAGCTGGCACCAAGCCTTTGAATTGACCATTATAATTAGTGGGTGTAAATCGAGACATGTAGATGGGTACATCTCTGACTAATGCATCTGGGGCCAAGAGTCCCCCGTCAATCATGGCAGCATAAAGCAATGGCTTCAAGATGCTACCCGAGCTGCGCTGTGCCAGGATCATATCTACATTGCGCTCTTCAGAAGTCTTGGGCACGTTAGCGCAATAAGCTTTGACATCCAGAGTCTTATTATCTATGACCAGGATTGCCCCATTATGGATATCATTCTGAGATAGGACATCATAATGACGATCGAGAATCTTGTTAAGTGCTACCTGCAGAGATCGATCGACTGACGATTGAAGGCGACCAGTATGACTTTGACTCTTGAGAAAATGCATGTAGTGAGAAGCATCATGTGAGAGTTCATACAAGCCAGTAGCAAGAGGCTCTGACAGAGACAGCTCAAGTTCTATATCATCTATGATATCTCGATCTCGCAGGCTGTTGAGGAGTATATTTCTCTTCTTTATGAGTTGGTCTCTGTTCTTAGTGAAGGTAATAAGTGAGGGTGCATTAGGCAATACCGAGAGTGTAGCCATCTCGGCCCAACTCAGTTGATATGGGTTCTTGTCAAAGTACTTCCAAGCTGCAGCCTCAAGACCTACAACATTTCCACCAAATGGAGCATGAGAAGCATATATATTTATGATCTCTGACTTGCTTCTTTTGAAATCAAGGCGTACAGCAGCCAACATCTCTATTAGCTTATTAGAGATCGACCGATCGTTGTGCCCCATTGACATTCGCATAATCTGCATAGTGATCGTGCTCGCCCCTGAGACCACCCGTCGTTCCCGAATATTCTGATGAATTGCACGAGCGGTCGAAAGGAAATCTATACCCACGTGGCTATAAAACCTCTTGTCTTCGTAGGTCAAGATGCAGTCAATAAACTTCTCTGGTAGCGAATCCATCATCGGAAATCGCCACTGCCCATCCTGGGCAATCTGTGCCGCCAACAATTCTCCGTGCTCATCTTCTAATACAGTGCAGAAAGGTTTGTCTTCAAGTAACAAGCGTTGAGGCCAACATAGGAATATCAGCGCTCCCAACGTGAGCATCGCAACTGTGTATATGATCTTTTTCTTATTAGGCATGACCATCATTTTATGGTGCGACAACATTCACTTTGTATGCTTTAGTCAAGGCTTGAATCTCCTGATCATACATGGCCTCCACTTTAACCGGAGGAAGGAAATAAATCCCATCATAAGACGCCGTCAAGAGTATCTTAAAATCCTTTCGCTTGCCAAGCTTAAAAAAGGTATATACACGATCATCACGGACATCTCGATAGTCGTAGCTATCCTCCTTGATTACATCAGATACATTACTCAAGCCTCCGCTCTGTATCTCCCATCCTGAGGGGAATACCTGTGTCAGCGCCAAGTTCTCAATTGTTCCACCTCGACTATTCTGATTTTTGATAACCACATGGGCGATAAAGTCTGTACCGCGTTCGATCTCCTTATAATTAAGGATTCCACCATTGAGATCTTTATACTGCACTGAGAGGCTTATATGCTTATCAATCTCTTGGGTTTGCAGTACAGTTGTAGGTGGATCTTGACCGACCATGCTCGTCTTGACAAATAGCGGGCCATCGGACAAGTTTTGAACTTTAGTTGTGATATTCTCTAACTCCTCAAGCCCCAATGCCACTACAAATGTGGGTTTATCCGTGTTCACGGTCTGTTCAGGTATTCCGTCAGCTTCAAATTTAAAATGCAAATTTCCTCCCTCTTGATCTTGTACATATGCGGCGACGGCGACGAGAGCTTGCGCTACAGTCTGTGTACTATACCATCGACTAGTATTTAGTTGTTCTGTTATGCGCTTGATGATTTCAAATCCCTCATTCTTACGATCCAGTTGCAACATCGCCGTGGCAATTAGTGACATGTCTCGGAGGTCAGAGCCATAACTCAAGCTAAGTTCTTGATAGGGCTCTACCGTCGCCTCGGTGCTGCGAGTCATCTCAATAGCCAGCTCTTTTTTACCGGCATAGGCATAAGATGCGGCAAGCATAAATTGTGCCGTAGCAGGGAGATTAGTTTCTTGCCTCAACACATTCATAGCAGATAGATCCGGCGAACCATATATGGCCATTGTCAACAAGCGATAGGCTTGATTGCGCATCTGATACTGCTGGTAATACAATTTACTATCTCGTTTGATCCTAAATTTCCTGGCAACCCCTTGTTGGTATGTCAACCACTTAGATAAGAGATTATTGGGAATATAGTATGACTGCTCCTGGGCTTGCATCAGAAAGAATCCAGCGTAAGAGGTCGCCCAATCATTAGAAGAGTTCGACCCTGGCCAGTAGGAGAATCCTCCATTAGATCTCTGCATACGAGCTATACGTCTTATGGCTCCATTTACATTCTTCTTAATCTCTTGAGTCTCAGACAGGGATAGGTCTTTAAAATATCCCAGCGTCAGCTGAGGCAATGCTGCGGAGGTGGTCTGTTCGAGACAGCCATAGGGGTATCTCACAAGATAGTCCATCCGCTCCCGCAAGTTGAGATTGGGCAGTGAGCTAAACTCAATGAGTCCTGATTGAGTGCCTTTCATGCCTATTGCCTCCAGATCTCCAGTCCATTCTGCTGTCGCAGCAACAGTCTGATATTGTACCTCGGTTCGTTCTGGGTTAGGATTGCGTATGTCCAACTCCACTTGCTGCGATACTTTCAAGGAACCAGAACTCGCACTGAAATCGAATGAAGCTACTCCCAACTGATCAAGCAGTCTTGCTTCAAAATAAATGAGTTTATCACCTATCTCCGAAAACGATACCTGCTTGGTATATGGGCCGATAATCTCTACATTATCACTGGCCTCAATCTTAATCTCCGCAGTCTTGACATGATCCTCCATCGCAAACACTGCCACAGGTATTCTAACAACTTCATCAGGGCTTGAGACTCGTGGCAGGGTCGGCAGGATCATCAGTGGCTTCCTAACAAAGCTAGTATTGTCGGCCTTACCGAAAGCATCATCATCCTTAGCCACCACCATAGTCCTTACTGATCCGATGTAATTCGGCATGGTAAACCTATGGTTGGCAGTTTCACCTGACTTAAGAGTAAAAGGTCCTGCGGTCATTACCACAGGTTTAAACCGGTTGGCTTTCTTGCCACCCTGTTTATCAGATTCACCATCGCCACCGCCTACTGAGATCATCTTGTCTATCTCTCCACTATACTTGGTAAGCACATAATCGTATAGATCCCAGGTCTTTACGCCGAGGGCTTGCTTAGCATAAAAATGTCTATGTGGATCTGGAGTAGAAAAATTGGTAAGATCCAGGAGTCCGTCGTCAACTATGGCAATGGTATAGGACATAGCCCGATCATTCTCCTCTGATATTCGTACTTCAAATTCAGCTTCTGGCTCCAGCTGATCACTCATGGCAATCTCAGGAGTCAAGATCGTCTCTGGATCATTGACAGATATGGGGATCACTCCATACATGCGTATCGGTAGATCATTTTGCTTAGTATCATAGGACTGCACCATAGTGGCGTGCAGGTATACATTAGGAGTCATCTCTTGGTTGACGGAAAATCGATATTCGGTCAAGTCTCCTTGGGCTTCTATCCACTCCTGTATCATGACATCATCGCTCGTCTCCACAGATATCAAGATCCTGGACCCTGCCTCTGAAGGGATCTCTACGACAACCTCCTCACCAGCATCATAGGATTTCTTATCAGCATTAAAATTGAGTTTCGTCAGGCTCTTGCGCTCCTCGGGCTGCATGGAGCTCCCCCATCTTGATGCATAAAAGAATTCTCCTGTACAATGGCCCGAATCCAGATCACAGACTCTGATCAGCTTACGGCCAAAAGTGGCATCCTGAAAATCGTAGCTTAGGTCAACTATCCCAGAAGCATCAGTTGTGATGACCTCGTTGTAAAAAGAGCCCTTGTGTTCAGCTGAGTTAAACTTGTATACATTGCGACGCTCCCCCTCATAGTACCACCATCGCCAGTTGACATCGTAAAATCCGATGGATAGCCTTCTACCACTCGCTGGCTTGCCATCATCCGAAATTGATACAATCTTAAAAGTCGAATTTTCTCCAATCTCAACTCGCTTGCCGCCCCATTTACCTTCTGGCGAGCGCACTCCAGTATAGTGTGAGTACGGGCTAATCTTCAGGCGAGAAAAATTTTCAGAGAAATTTCCACCCTGCTCAAATACTCTTGTCTTCACATCAGCACTGATCTTGCCTGGAAAGGCATTCGCATTGAGCTTAAGGTCAAATTCTTTCTTGCCTCCCGCATCCAGCTTTCCATCAAAAAGCTTTAGCAAAGTATTTACCCCATTCTTTGCTGGGTCACTAAAGGTGTAGCTTTCATAGCCTTCATATGAGGGCTGAGAATTAAATAACTGTGCATCTATCTCAGCATGAAGGTCTTTAGCTGGAGCCCCATGAAGCCATGTCGAAGAAATCGAGGCTTTTCGCTTGGCTTTATCATAGTACCTTATTTCATCTTCTGTGACGAGGTCGATCTTGAGTCGATTGGGTTTTATGCTTTCGACACGCAGACCTTTGGTGAACTTATTCGGCCCTATGGATAGATGTGCATTCCATTTACCCGTAATGTCGTTATCATCTGTCGCAATGGCCCAAGAGTAAATGCCGCCAACATGGTCTAACTGTACATCAGTAAACTTCTCATTGCCCTTTGGGTCTCTCACCGATAATTTGACCGGATGGAAGGGTTCTTCTGATGATGGCAAAGTCACCATAGCATTAAGAAATATGGTATCGCCAGGGCGATGTACTCCACGATCTGCATAGACGAAGGCTTGAATACCTCCACGTCGCTTAGTGCCCCCGATGTCAAAAGAAGAGAGGCTATTAGAGGCATTATCATCGAGGACCGCATGCGCATACCCTGTATCATGCTCCACAATTGCAAAGGCCGCCTTCTCCTCTGCGTTGATCACCAGAAAACCGTCATGGCTGCTGCGACTCTCTGTTAACAACTGTTGTTGATAATCATATAGGTATACTCGTGCACCGCCAATCGGTTCTCCCGTACTCAATGAAGAAATAGCAAAGTGATACGCATTATCCTTGCCTTGTTTGGCAATCATCCCCACATCGGAGGCAATAACATTTCTGATAATGTATCGGTCAGGATTATAATAAGCCTTCTTACAAGGCGCATTCCGATCTTCGTAATTATAGTAATAGTCATCGGTATAGCTGATCATACTTTCTTTGCCACTTCGGACAACAGGTTCCCCTGAAGAATCGTCATCACAATTAGTAATAGCATAAGCTTGTTGAAACCCTATCCTGACTTGATGTATCGCCCGACTATCAGTATCGATTAATTCGCTGAGGTTTAAACTGATCCGAGACCAAGCATTAGTCTCCAGGGATCCAGCGTAATCTTCTATGTTTATGGTTTCTCGATGGATGATCTTTCCTACCCTCTCCAGATAGTAGTCTTGATCGAGTTTATTCTCCTGAAGAAATTGCAAGACGTTGTTATCATGGATTTCAAAAATCTCTATATCTAAAGCCCTCAGATTGACGCTCTCAATTGGAAATGAAGAATTAGCTGACCGTGGTAAGATAACCCCCTGACTCAATGCTCGTATAGAAGGTTCTAACAGATCAAACCTAAGCTTGTCAATCTCATGCGCTTCTGCCAGACTTGTGCCGCCGATGCTCTTAAGATGATTAGATATGGTCAAGCCAAATTCATCTTTGATCTGCTGTGCTGGATATATATAAACTCGGTTGCCCTCAATGGAGGTTCTAATTTTCATCTTATTATCTAGCGTAAAGAGTCCATCTAGGTCTTGATCTGGATCGATTGATCTCGAAAATGATGCTGTAATGATATTTTCATCGCTCGCGCTGAGGTCTAAATTCAACAATTCAAATACGCCCTCAGGTTGAATGTGGATATCCTCCTTTCCTCTAAAATCTGGGGAAACCTTCGCGCCATTCCACTGAACTGTGAGCTCGGATTCATGCTTATATTGTTCTATGCCGACCACCTCAAATGTGTGCTTCTTGCCGTATCTTTCATGGGCCCATGTGATCTCCTTCCCAACGCCTTCTTGCGTTGCTGTAACCATATGCTCGATAGCTTCGGTTGAAACATAATCAGAGCTAGTTACTACAGCTCTGTAGCTGATCTGCTCTTCTCCCGAGAGGTTATCAATTTTTATGCCTTCAAGAGTCATCTTCAAGCCTAGTGGACCAGTCCTAAAGGGCACTTTGAGTATCTTGTCTTCTACTTCTATTGGTGCAAATAGCTCAGGCAAATTAAAGGTGAATTCGTAATCCGTATCATATGCAAAAGCTTCTGTAGGAGTGAATCTGAGGTCATTAGTGGCGACCCAAGCAAATGAGCCATCTATGTCTGGTTTGATTCGGGCACCTACAACTTCATCGCCAGCCTTATTACCCGTATACGTAGACTTAAATCTAACAGACACGCCCTCTTTGATAGAACGATAGTTAGTGGGGTATGATGTACAGTACTTCAGCAATAGAGCTTGATTAACCGAGGAGTCACTCGTATTCCGACGATCTG
>CAZFWJ010000053.1:17130-23380 GCA_964522505.1 uncultured Saprospiraceae bacterium | reverse complement strand
GTCTGAAGGACTCCCCCTTCAACGGACAGGTCTCTTTCACAACATGATTGAATGAAGTCTGAATACAAATGGACCAGACGTTCTTAGAAGAGATTAACGCAGTTTACTTATGGCCGCATAAAAACTATCCCTACATCCCTCAGGCAATCCTGTTTCCAGGTAATGTAATTGTATCATGACCATCCGGTTTTTCCTAACAAAGGAGAACTGTTCAACTATAATTCTCCCTAAAATCTTATTGTCCATTGTAAATATTTCAAATATGGACTTAGCTTTTCGATCAACCATTGGTTCGAGCACCTCTATATCAGATAACATATCCTGATATGTCAATTTGCTATTAACCTTATCATCTGATAAATCGCTGTTATCATACTGGTTTAGCAAGGCCTCAACATCTGGAATTCCTTCCGGTATCACAAACTGTGTAATAGCTATGGATGGATAGGATAAAAATGGAGATTTATAATGCGAATACTGCCTTAACACAGTCATATTCTCGACTGTACTCTCGTCCTTAACTATTTTCTCAATTATATTTTGAGTTCTTTGTGGATCCTTAATATGCCACAAGGAGGTATCTACATCAAAGATGAATAGACTGTCGATTTCATCCGTCACATGATAACCCTCTTGAGCATAGCACGAGATATAAAAACCTAACGAAAGGAATAAAACAGGTATGACTAATTTTATTAAACAGGAGATTATGGGACTAAATATAATCTTAATTATGCCTAAGCAACAAGCCTTATTCAAAGGATTCAGATGTGCCCTCATTGAGATTTAAGCCATGTTCTAATACACCAAGGGTAGTCTCTTCAGCTGAATCATTAAAACATTCCTTATGTGCGTACTTCCTATTAGTAACACAAGAATTACCAGCCCATTAGATATTCTGCATATCTTAACTGCATAACCAATAAGCAGATCAATCAAATAACAGGATATCCTCTTGCTTGGCCAGCTATCGCTTAGTTAGACATCATTACATAATAAGATATAAAAGATGAGAGATTTAGTTTATCAAATAAATGAGAATAAGAATTTATTTAGAACAGATGGCTACCCGATGTCAATAGGTGAAATAGCCAATATGTATAAAGAGAATGAAATTCTAATAAATCCAGATTTTCAAAGATTCTTTAGATGGAGCTATTCACAAAAGACCAAATTTATAGAATCAATACTATTAGGAATTCCCATTCCTTCAATTTTTGTATATCAAAATGATGATGGAATATGGGAGTTGGTTGATGGTTTACAAAGAGTGTCAACTATTTTGGAGTTTATGGGTATATTGATTGATTCAAATGGTCAGACTTTAGAACCTTTGATATTGTCTAAAACAAAGATGCTACCTGCTCTTCAAGGTATGACTTGGGAAAAGTTTCCAAGAGAACCACTCAAGTTAGATTTTAAAAGATCAAAACTTAATGTAGAAATTATTAAGAAGGAATCTGATGATAATGCAAAATATGAAGTATTTCAGAGACTGAACAGCGGAGGATCACTTCTTTCAGACCAAGAATTTAGGAACTGCATTCTCTTAATGATCAATAAAAATTTCTATTTATGGTTAGACAATCTGTCCAAAGATGAAAATTTTCAGTCATGTATTTCATTGTCAGATAAATTGCTCAAAGAGAAATATGATATGGAACTACTATGCAGATACTTGGTTTTTCCAAGTTTTGATTTCACTCAATCTGAAATAAGTGAGTATGTAACAGATTCCCTCAATGACATTATAAAGATTGATTTAGAGGGCAAATATGACAGAGACAAATATGAGAAAATATTTAAGAAGACATTCATGATCTTGAATCATTCCTTAGAGGATCAAGTCTTTAAAAAATATGATAAGGATAGAAACTCTTTTAGAGGAAAATTTTTAGTTTCACTATTTGAGGTGATAAGCATTGGCCTAAGTGAGAATATAGATAAGTACAGTGACAATTCAGAAAATCATGCTTTGATTATCAATAAAATTAAAAACTTATGGAACGAAGATGGATTTACTGATTATATGGGAAGTGGAACAAATTCAAAAGTGAGGATACCAAACATAATACCTTTTGGCAAGACATATTTTAGTAATGAGTAATAGACAACTTACTGATTTATTATCTGCTCAGATCATAAAAGATTATACATGGCGAATTAAAGAATTGGCTGCACTAAAGAACAAAATTCCAAAAAAAGAAAGTGAAACACAAAAAATTTTAATCCGTTCAGGAATTGTTATGCTTTATGCAAATTGGGAAGGATTTGTCAAATATTCAGCTAATGAATTTTATCAACATGTTAGAAAACAAAGGTATAAAAATGAAGAACTTCACAGTTGTTTTGTTGCAATGTCTCTAAGTAGAGAAATTGAAGAGCTTCTATCAACAAAGAAGATTGTAAACAAATCTAATGCTGTAAATTTTTTAAGGCAAAAAATGAGAAATCGCGCTCATTTACCAAGCACTAATCCAATTAGGACTTCTAATTTGAGATATGATGTTTTTGAAGAGGTAATAACAATTTTAGGCTTGGACAGGTCCAACTATGAGCTCAGAAAAAATTTCATAAATAAGAAATTAGTAGATAACAGAAACACTATTGCACATGGAAATTTCTTAAAAGTAAATTATGATACCTTTCTAGATATATACAAAGGAACAATGGACTTATTAAACAGGTACAAGAATGATGTACTAAATTCAGCTATCTTAAAAACTTATAGAATAACACCGCCTTAAACGAACTATGATATCATGTCGCTTACTTTCAACGTCTAAGTCAGTCCGGAATATTGAGCTCTTCGAAATGCTACTTAAGCCACTAATTACTTAGTTAGATACCACCTGCCAAAACATTCCAAAATAATCTCCCCCCCCGATTAAACCATCTACCATTGTTCTGGTCTTATACTCAGTATACATTATAAAATAGTACTTAGCAGCTTATGATCACTACTCCCCTTGCAATGCGCCTTGGGCTATTCTCTCTACTCCTTTCGCTGTTTGCGATTGGCGCAACTGCCCAAAATAATACGGGCGAAATCGTCTATCTTGACAAGGTCAATATCCACAAGAGTCTTCCACCAGAGATGGAAGCCATGAAGGACCGAATACCTGAATTCAGAGAATCCAAGAAGATCCTCTACTTCAATGCTGAGGAGGCCCTCTATATCAACAAGCCTAAGGATGAAGCCGAGAAAGCTGAGCAACAAGAATTTAGAGGAGAAGGTCGACGTCGAAGAGGCGGGCGATTCGGAGGCAGGAATAATGACAATAAATACTACACTAATTTTGCAGAAGGTAGCGCCGTCGATTCTCGTAACTTCTTTGGTAAGGACTTCCTAATCGAAGGCTCTCGTGAGTCTCTCAAGTGGAAAATCACTGGCGAGCAAAAGCAAGTGGGGTCGTATCTCTGTCAGAAAGCAACATTTCAAGATACCTCACAGAGCATAGAAGTGTGGTTCACGCCTATGATCCCCGTGTCATCAGGACCAGACGACTATTTTGGCTTGCCTGGGATGATCTTACATATGGATTTCGACTCGGGAACTCGCCAGATCACGGCAACGGATATTTCTCTGAAGGCACTCGCTGAAGAACAGATCATCCGTCCCACAAAGGGTAAGAAGATTACACGAGATGAGTTCACAGAAATCAGAGATGAAAAAATCAAGGAAATGGAAGAAGAGTTTGGTGGGCGTCCAGGAGGAGGAAGGCGCTTTGGACGATTTCGCTCGGGAGGGTGATAACCACCTCAACCATCGACATCCAATCATCTGAATTCTTGGAACACAACTTCATGAAAAAACTATTCTCCCTATTACTGCTATTGTTGATTGCTACAGTAGGCATCAGCCAATCTAAATATGATCTCGAAGGTTCTGTGCAAGGCAATGATAACGAGGCGCTCTTGAGTGCTACTGTGGTCTTACTCTCTCAAGCGGACTCTACCTTAGTAAGCTTTGGGCTTACGGACAATCAAGGTCGATACAAGATCATGGATGTCGGTCATGGATCCTACCTCCTGCAAGTGACTTACCTCGGATATGCCCAGCATAACAGCGCTGTTACCATAGCAGATGGATTTAATCCTAAGATGGGCGTCATACGATTAGAATCAGCACAGTATGCGCTTGAGGAAGTCGAGGTCACCGCAGATCATGTGCTCATTGTCGTCAAGAAGGATACCTTAGAATACAATGCTGCAGCATTTCAGACACAACCCAATGAGGTCGTTGAAGACCTGTTGCGTAAGCTGCCTGGCGTAGAAGTCGATACCGATGGTACCATCACCGCCCAAGGTGAAGAAGTCCAATCGGTGACGGTAGATGGCAAAGAGTTTTTTGGCAATGATCCCACGATAGCTACGAGGAATCTGCCAGCAGATGCTATTGATAAAGTTCAGATCTACGACCGCAAGTCAGATGCTGCAGAATTTTCTGGGCTGGATGATGGCGAGCGCGAGAAGGCCATCAATCTAGAACTCAAAGAAGATCGTCGTCAGGGACAATTTGGAACCTTTGAGGCTGGATATGGCACCAATGAACGCTATAAAGGGCGATTGTCGCTCAACAGGTTCTCTACTAAAACACAGATCTCAGCTATTGGCAACTTTAACAATATCAACGAGCAGGGATTTTCTTCTGACGACTATGTCAGCTTCCTGCAAGGTATAGGCTTCCGTAATCGAGGCAATGGCATCGCATTAAACAATGGATTGAGCAATGGATTTGTCACCACAAATGCTGGCGGTCTAAATATAAACCATGATTTTTCGGATGATGTGGTGCTGACCTTCAGTTATTTCCTCAACGACATCACTAATAAAACCAGAAGCTTTACTTCTCGGGAGACCTTTAGTGAGAACCTCAGCTTCGTGGATGATGAAGTTAATGAGGAACTCAACAGTTCTACCAATCATAGACTCAATGCAGAACTGGAAATAGAAATAGATTCTTCTCAAGACCTGACGCTGCGATCTAACTTGGTGTTTAACAATGGTTCCTCCATATTCGAGGGGCTCTCCGAACGCTTCAGCAATGATCAAGCGCTACAGAACAGTAGCCGACAAGATTACCTCAATGATGGCACCAATGCGAATGTATCGGGCAGCGCCATCTATCGTAAGAAGTTTGGCAAAGTAAAAAAGAGAATCCTAACCATACAGGGCAACATCAATGATCAGCGTAGCGATAGCGAGGGTGATCTAATTTCTGACAATGCATTTTTTGATGGTGGCGTGGAAACATTCGTCAACAACCTCGTACAACTGCAGTCACAAACTGACGACGGCTTAAGCTATCGCCTACAGGCCTCGTTTGTAGAGCCGCTATCTAAGAACACCTTCTTAGAGCTGCGATATGCGCGTCAAAATTTCAATAATGAGCTGCGAAGAGTGGTAGAAGATATCGTCAGTGGAACGGCAACGTTTAATGATGACTTGAGCAATCTGTATCAGCGTGATTATGTATATGATCGCGCTTCCTTGACCTGGCACCTCAATGCTGAGAAAACCAGCCTCAGCCTCGAAGGCGCCTTTCAAAATTCTATCCTGCAAGGGGACATCCTATCTCAAGACCTTGGGGTCATCACGAGGATAGATAATCGCGTATTCAGATTTCTTCCAAGAATTAACCTCAGGCATGAGCTTGGCCAGTCGCAAAACGTCAGGGTGAGATACTCAACCAGTGTTAACGAGCCATCCATTCAACAATTACAACCTGTGCCAGACAATTCCGACCCGATCAACGTATTCGCCGGTAATCCCGACTTGATACCGGAGTATAGACATACACTCAGGGTGAATTATGTGAATTTTGATCAATTCTCCTTCAGGTCATTTTTCGCATTTATCAATGCCAGATATACTCGTAATAACATCACCAATCAGACGGTGATCGATGAGAACTTCACACAGTTTACACAGCCCGTCAATGTTGACTACGACTTTAATATCTCAGGAAACCTAAACTTCAGCACCCCACTGAAGCTATTCAGGACCAGACTAAATATAGGGTCTCGCTTGGCTTATAACAACAGTCTTGTGTTCATCAATGGCATCGAAAACATCAGGAATCGATGGACGCCAAGCGTCAATGCGCGTATCGAAAATCGCACCAAGAAGAAAATCGACTGGGAGGTTGGCGGCAGATACTCCTTTAATGTGACGAACTACAACTTGAGTGAGCGAGATCAGTCATTCTCTAATCAGAGTGTGTTCACCGATATCACTTATAATATCA
>CAZFWJ010000053.1:11279-17030 GCA_964522505.1 uncultured Saprospiraceae bacterium | reverse complement strand
CGAGATCAGTCATTCTCTAATCAGAGTGTGTTCACCGATATCACTTATAATATCAAGAAGTCATTTGCCATCAATACTGCCCTCGATGTAAACTTCTACTCCGAGGAGCAATTTGGAGAAGCGACAACCGTACCTGTGTGGAAAGCGAGTGTATCTAAGTACCTGTTGAAAAATCAAAAATTAGAGATCAAGCTATCGGTATTTGACATCCTGAATCAGAATGTAGGCATCTCACGTTCTAATGGTCTGAACTTCATCGAAAACAGTGAGATCATATCGCTCGGCAGGTATGGACTGCTATCTGTGATTTATGCCATTAGGGCTAATAATGGTCAGCAAGGCGGTGGCAGAGGTGGACGAGGGGGTACTCGATTTATTCGTGGGTGATGGTATGGTCCAATGGGTTAAAACCCATTGAATTTACCCATTGAATTATCCATTGGGATGAAGGTTCCCATTGGGATCTTATTCTGATATACTGATTACAAAGAAGTCGAATTGGTGTCGCTGTCCGCCTGGAGCAAAGCTTTCATTCAGGAGGTAGCTATATCGGACGCCAAAGTCGATCTCTAAGAGCCTCAGGGCTCTAATATCAAATCCCAGTTCAAAGCCAACAGAGTTCAAATTATCAACACCATTGTTAAATGGAAAGGTATCGGTTTCTACTCGTGCGTAATCATAAAAGGCATTACCCTTAACACGAGTAATGAATGCGAGGCCTCCAATCGGCACATCGGGATACCATATCGGAAAGCTATAATTAAACCCAATCTTGAAGTAGTTATCTCGGCGCAGACTAAAGTTGTAGCCCCGTGGATAGACAAACAAATCTGAAAAGCGATAGCTTGAAGCTATGGACTCATTCATATAGGCAGTAGTGATAAAGAAATTATGATTGCGTGTGAGTCCCGGTAAAAACAAGTCACTTCGGATCAGCAAGTTATCTCCGCCTAAGACAGCGTCGCTCAAGTTGTTGCGATGCCTGATGTCAAGTGTAAATCCTAAGCGAGTATTCAGATTTTGGATAGCCTGAAACTTACGTAACTGCAATATAAATCGAGTTTGAATGACGTGGAGATTATCATTTCCTAAGGGGGTGCTAAATATCTCTTCTACCTGATTAGTCAAATTCACTGGAAAAGCAATCGTATCAGACCTAAGAATCTCAGGAGCAAACTCATCATCAACAGATGTTTTGACATTTTGGTATTGGACACTCAGTAACATGAGATTGGACATCTGTCCTCGTGAGAAAGTATAAGGAAGCGTGACTCCTGCTGATAGTCTTCTTTCACTCCATTCGTTGACATATATCTGTTGAGTGAATGAAGTATCAGTTTGTGAAGTGAAGTCGAAGAACAAGGCGTTCCTATTTATATTAAATACGCTCAGATCAATAATTGGGTAGAGTTCCGCATAGCGTAAGCTCGCACCATATCTAAATTCATCTTCATTGTAGTTATAAGCACCGCTAAGTCGGCCTGATAATGTCCCGAAGGTGTTATCACTCAATAACGATAAACTCACCTCTGGATCGGTCCATTGTGGTAAAATGCTATGCGGATTTAGCAGACCTGAGAATCTGTTAAATTTAGTGACCTCAGACTCTGGCAAATCAGGAATTTCTGTAAGCACCAAGCGCTCTTCTTGCGCTCGATTGTTGTGATAATAGAGTCTCGGAGCTATCCCTTGGCTCTTGCTCTTGGTCTCTCTCGCTTCCTTGATATCCTCATACATTAAGTTATATCCTTGTGAGGAAAACTCACTATATAACAATTGACTACCGTCTTGTGATACTGCCGGCTGAAATGCCCCAATGATCGACTCTGTCATCAATTGCTCATTGCCGTCGTCTATAGATACTCTTACAATCTGGCTGACCTCATTCACACTTTGGGCATAGTAGATGTAGTTCTCGCTAAGCTTCAGATGTGCGATGTGATCATAGGTATACGCTAATAGCGTCGTAGTCTGCTGAGTGCTCAGGTCGTATATGAAGATGGCATTTTGTGTGTTCTTGGTGTTGACGAATGCAATCTTAGTATCCGATAGATATATGGGGTAACTCAACTCATCATAAGTAGGCTCGGTATGTCCTATTACGGTGCCATCAGCGCTGTCAATAATAACGAGGCGCTTCTCGTGATTTTCCATAACCTCAACCGCTACGATCTTGGTTCCATCAGGATTAAAGGCAGGGCTGAAGTATCGATTTCTTTTCGTGAGTCGTCTCTTACTACGCTGTAAGACGTCATAGATATAGATGTCAGAATAGCTTCTGTTAGACCATCGATGATCAAATCCGAGTTCACTCCATACGACCGTGTATTGATGAGAGGCAAGTGTGGCCAGCTGGGACTCAAGCATTATACCCATATCACAGAGTCTGGACTCAGCGCCATTCTTGTTAATGAGCGCTAACTCAAAAATTCGATCAAAGCCAGAGCGGATCACTACCATAGACTCATCAGGCAACTGAGTCGCCGCATTGTAGTGTTGTACAGTCTTTTTATCCATATTGTTAATGGGGGTACCCTTAGGGTTTTTGTCGGCATCTGCTGCTGCCCATTTATCTGCCAAGTCTAGGAGCATGGCTTCATACATATCGGCTGGTCTATGTCCTGTGCGCTTATCAAGGCTCTTAGAAAAGGCATAAGTCAAACCTCTATAGCGCACGGCATCATCTACGACATCCCGCCATAGTCCTACCCCAAATTTTTCGCGCCCATATGACAAGATGTTATAACCCAAAGGAAACCAGGTTGGTACATAATCCTTCAGCGATCGTGCACCGGCCTTCTCATAGCCATAGTGGATCCCCTCATGAATTAAGGAGTGATACTGCATATTGAACTCAGGAAATCTACCACGCCCCCCTTCTGTCAAGGAAGTTTCGGCTATTACTGCATCCCCTTCGAAATACCATCTCGGTAGTGCCGTCGCCATAAAGCCTCCCCAGGCCCATGATCCGAATATAGACTTCGCTGTTTTAGTGATCCCTCGGGTAGAATTGGCAAACTGTTCGATGTGTCGATACTCATGGATGGTTAGTTCGTCTATCCAGTTGAGCGGACTCTTATATTGTGGTGTTACCGTAAAGAATTCCGATCTAAAGGGACCAACAGTCACAAATCCATTTGATCTGACATTTTCTGGATGAAGCAAGATGGTGACCTTGTGCTTCTGATCTCCAATGGAAGGACTTTGCCGATCGTGGATTTGTAAGGCCAATTGCGATACTTGCAGGCCCAGGGATTCGATAGCCTCTGGGAAGATCACTTGTATCTTGTCATTGTTAATCTGATGCCACGACCAAGCGAAAGGATTGGAACCAATGGGATTAGTTGGGATCTGGCCAACTAAAACATGTGCAAACAATAACAATAGAACAACGGATAGTATTAGCTTTTTCATTTTTTCTTGGCATCAATTACAATCCCTCAATGGAATGACATAGACTAATTAATACCTAAATTTCGATAATAGTTGTTAGGTGCCGTGAACATTTGGTCTGTATTAATAGCTATCAGAAAATTATCTTTGCACCAAAGCGTAAGGGTCTTACAGGCTTACATCTGATCAGTAGTTTTATATAAGTTATGACGGAAAAGAACAAGAGCAGTCTATTTGCTAACATCAAGGGAGACATGTTTGGAGGGCTCACTTCAGGTATTGTCGCATTGCCACTGGCATTAGCCTTTGGATTAAGTTCTGGTCTTGGGCCTGATGCTGGCCTCTATGGAGCCATATTTATTGCGTTTTTTGCTGCGCTATTTGGTGGAACTAACACACAGATCTCTGGCCCCACCGCACCGATGACTGCGGTGAGTATGCTCATAGTTGCCGGCATAGTTCAGTCTAATAATGGTGATGTGCAACAGGCACTTCCGGCGATATTAACGGTATTCCTTCTCGCAGGAATCATCCTTGTCGGTCTTGGATTGTTAGGACTCGGACGCTACATTAAGTACATGCCCTACCCAGTTGTATCGGGATTTATGACAGCCATAGGTGTAATCATCCTGATCACTCAGCTGCTTCCATTTATGGGTTATTATCCCAAAGAGGATACCCTACTGGTTAATCAATTCAAACCAGAGGCCAAAGAAGTCCTGTATAAGCAATATATGGCTGAGAAAACTGAAGGAGGGATTCCAACAATTGAAGAACTGCAGTATTGCGTCAATAAGATGGCGAATCTGTCAGAAACAGATTTAGCTGTCGAAGCGCAAAAATTGGCGGGGGATCATGCCTCGGGCGTCATAGGAACACTGCGTGTAATCGGCAATGCTTTTCAAAATATAGACTTTACAGAGTTGATCTTGGCCCTACTGACGATATTGATAATATATGGTTTTAAACGGATCACGAAGGCTATTCCAAGCACTCTTGTCGCCCTACTAGTCGTATCAATTGGTGCCTATCTCTTACAGCTGAACGGAACGATCTCTTATCGACCTATACCAGCTATACCTTCTGGGTTCCCCATGCCCAACCTAGAGATATTCACCGGATTCAGTCTGGGAAATATAACGCCATATATATTCTCAGCATTCTCGTTGGCGATGCTAGGCGCCATAGATTCATTGTTGACTTCTCTCATTGCTGACAATATGACCAAGACGAAGCATAATCCGAATAAAGAGCTCATTGGTCAAGGTATAGGTAATAGTGTTGCAGCAATATTTGGAGGTATCCCCGGAGCTGGGGCTACAATCCGAACTGTGGTGAATATCCAAGCGGGTGGCAAGTCCAGACTTTCTGGGATGATTGCAGGAGTACTGCTACTTTTTATCCTGATCGCATTGGGACCATTTGCATCTCAGATCCCAGCTGCTGTATTAGCAGGAATCCTCATCACTGTTGGGATCGGCGTGATGGACTATAAAGGATTAGGAGCCCTTAAGAATATGCCACGAGAAGAAATCCTCGTCATGATCGTAGTCCTCATCCTGTCTGTATTCTGGAACCTGGTATATGCAGTGGGTATAGGCTTGGTGATTGCATCATTGATATTTATGAAGAAGATGTCTGACATCACCGCACAAGAATCCGAAATCAAAAACCTCAAAGATCACGCAGAGGATGTAGAGCTGTGGGAGGACGAATCAATACTATCCGACAAGTACAAAGAAGAGGTCTACCTCAAGCATCTCAATGGACCTTTGTTTTTTGGTTTTACCAACGATTTTCAGGACTTAATGACACAGATTCCTGATACTGCCTCACACGTTGCAATCAGGATGAACAGAGTGCCGTATGTCGATCAATCAGGAGTCTTTACCATGGAAGACGTATTACTTGACCTAGAAATTAAAGGGGTAACCCCACTGTTCGTAGGGCTGCAAGAGCAACCCAGGTTTTTAATTGAGCAGTTTAGGATTATCCCTGACCTAGTCCCTGAGGACAATGTTTTTGAAGATTTCAAATCATGTACACGCTGGATAGAATCCAATGTGACCGATGCGTATAAGGGTTCTTGACGAAGCTCTGTCCATGTGTACAAAGGTATGTAATCAATGATGTAATGACTGGCAACTTACCACGTTGATTTCATGGAGGAGTTTTATGGATACCTAGGTAAGCAAGCACATCCTTTCAAGGAGCAAAAGATAGCGTTTTCATTGGATTACAATCCACATAACTACGATGGTCGCATGGAGATCACCAGCGGCGTTGAAAAAGGCACCATATGGAGATTCAATCCTGACAGACCTATCTATTAGATGACAGCGGCAAGGTCGTTGCTAA
>CAZFWJ010000053.1:0-11179 GCA_964522505.1 uncultured Saprospiraceae bacterium | reverse complement strand
AGATTCAATCCTGACAGACCTATCTATTAGATGACAGCGGCAAGGTCGTTGCTAAAGAAGAGCTAATGCCATTAGCTCAAGTGGATGCTGTAAGCCCAAAAGTAGTCCCTAATCTTCCATTATCGCGACGACCCTCGCTGGCGCGGCAGAGCCATCTTTAATCTTCAACGGAAATGCGGAAACCTTAAATCCTGTAGTTGGTAATGCATCAAGATTGGTGAGTTGCTCCATATGGCAATACTCGTGGTCGATACCTACTAAGTGAGCCTCCCAGAACAGTTCGGCATTCTTACTCTCTTTAGCCTTCTTGATCAGATATGGTAAGGGAAGGTCCCAACCCCATTGATCTATACCCATAACCTTGATGCCCTGCTTGATGAGCCACTCCGTAGCCTCGGCGCTCATGCCAGTGCCCTTTTGAAAGAACTCCTTCGTTCCCATGAAGCGATCCCTGCCGGTTTTAATTAGTACGATCATATTGGGAACAAGAGAGACTTGCTCTTGCTCCAAGAACTGCTTGATATCAGCCGAAGTGATCGGGTCAAAATCTGCCTTATGCTTCATATCGATGACAATGCCATCACCATAGCACCACTCCAGAGGGACTTCATCAATAGTCTTAGCTCTTTTGCCTTCGCAAGTGGGGCCATAGTGCCAAGGAGCATCTAAATGCGTAGTAGAGTGTACTCCCATTTTCTTAATGGTATCATCCGCCCACCCTTCAAATTTTGATGGAAACAAGTTGAAGGGTAAGCCAAATAGACGGACTAGCCAGCGTGATTTTTTATGCGGCTTATGCTTGATTTTAACCTTCATAAATGAAGGATCTCCAGGGTTGTATTGGATAGTCTTAGAAAGATCGATGATTTTCACTTGAACAACATTTAATTTTTAAATTTTGGTAATGCCAATGCCAAAACTGCAGCGGTGATAACTAATCCCGATGCTATATATAGAGCCAAATTATAGTTTCCTGTATGATCCCAAATGGCCCCAGTCACAGCTGGACTGATGATGGCACCAAGACTGAAGATACTATACATCACACCATAGATCGCCCCGTAGTGTTTCAAGCCGTAATACTTCGCCGTAAAGTATCCAATCAAGTCAACCTCCGCACCAACCGCTAAGCCTAATGCTATAGCACCTAAAAGCGCAAACCTAACTCCACCGACACCAAGAGCCAGACAACCCAATGCAACAATAGTGAATACGCCAAAAAGAACATAAGGCGCAAAAATTCGATCGATAAGCCATCCTGTTCCCAATCTTCCAAACACTACGGACAATCCTAAATAGGCAGCCAGTCCTCCTGCTGCAGCAGCATCCATACCTGCATCCTGTAATAAGGGAATAAACGCAGGTATCAAGCCAAGTACTGCAACTGCAATCAAAAAGAATATAACTGCCAACATCCAAAATGAAGATGTCCTACTTGCGGCCTTAAGCGTAAGGCCTTCTTGTTCTTGAGTAGAAGAAGCAGCCTCGTCATCATTTACATCCGGCTGATCTCTGATCAACAAGTAAACTATGGGAATAGCGATTAAAACGATTATTGCTAATATCACAAAACCTGATCTCCAACCTTGCGCTTCAACATAGGGTGTAAGTAGCTTAGGAATTAAAAATCCCCCTACACCCGTTGAAGTGAGACTGATTCCTAGGGCCAAGCCCCTATTCTGGTCAAACCATGCATTAACCGCACGTGTAAAACCCAATGGAGTAGATGGCAGAGCCGCTAATGACATCAGAAAAAACATAATGTAGAACATCCATAACTCTCCCGACATCGAACTGATAAGGTAGATACAGGCACCGTACAATATGAGTGATAGGGATGCCATACGCCTCAAGCCATATCGATCTATCAATAATCCTGCTATGGGGGCACCTAAAACAATCGCAATAGTTCCTAAGCCCTGTCCCAAGCCGATCTCTGCCCTAGACCAACCAAATTCCTCTTGCCATGGCTTTATCCATATACCACCGGAATAATAGATCAGAGACACTAAGCTTACTCCTATACCTACAAAGCAGCCCAGTAATACTGACCAACCTCTTTTGAATTCATGTGAACTTGTTCCCATATTTAAGTTTGATCGTTACAGTTAGTCTATTTCAAGTGTTTTCCTGCCTCCCAATGGTGAGACAAGTGCTCCTGAGCAAATTGTAATGGCTTCTCTTCAATAGTCGTAGCCATCGAATCATTCCATCGATTTAAGAATCCAAATACCGCGATATAAGCCACGATTTCGACGATCTGAGGTTCTGTGTAGTGCAGTTGCAATTGTTCGTGATGTTGGGGAGTCACTTGATTTGGCGTACTGCCTGCTGCCAGTGCAAAGTTTAAGGCCGCTCGTTCGGATTCCGTGAACAAGTCTGAAGTATTAAACTCCCATATCTTCTGAATTTTCTCAAGTGCCACACCATTCTTATGAGCTGTATGCGCAGTATGGGCTTGACAGTATCGACATCCTGCCGCATTGCTGGCTACATAGGCGACAAGGTCCTTAAGATAAGCTGGCACTTCCAAGTGACTATTCTTCTTAGCCTGGATAGACCACTTCATATTTTTGAGCATCAACTTAATACTTGCCCATGCAGACACTTGAGAAGAGGAATATCCTTTGATATTGCTAAAGAGCATCGAGAATGATCCCAGAATATTCGGCTTTTTACCCATTGCATGAAGGCTATTAGGCACAAAGCCCATCCCTTTTGATGCAGCCTCTAATATGATGTCATAATCTTTCATTATACTATTTTATTTATTTAGCTCGTCATTGTTGAGTAGAAACTCTAACCTGGCTACCGGTTTAATTCTCCTGTAGCCAAGAATCAAAATCATGGAGTCTTTGCTCGTTTTTTGATAGCCAGATTTGAGAATTATCATTAAACTTTTGGGTGATATACTTGCAGCAGATAGTCAGATGATCTCTTTCAGCCAGACTGCTGTCGAAGTTATGATATAGGTCCTTATACTGATCATTGTTACCGAATGCCTCGATCGTACTGAAGAATATATCAGTGTTTTCAATAAATAATTCATCTTGACAGTTGTCCTCATTACTCTCAATGGATTTATTTGATTCCAATAATGCAAGAAGGATATCTGCTCCGGCAGCATCATAGTATTTATTAGGATCGATGGCAATTGCTACAGTGTTATAGTCCTTGGCTTTCTTTTTAAACACGACCTTCTAACTTGCTCATGAGTATTTCAAAACTGCGATCTGAGAGATCGCTATTGGACCTAAAAATAAGAAAAAATGAACCACAAGAACTGCCCTTTGAAAATTCTGCATTTTATGATTCAACTCTGCGTACATGATACGGTTTTGACGATTGATTGATATTTCTATAAAGCGTATCAATTACCTATTGATCCGCATTGACGAGGTCATCAATTTTGCAATATTTCAAAGCAATATTAAATGAACACAGATCATGACCCTTCAATAGCATTGATCGTAGCGCCACGTAAGCCATCCTTTAGATTGCTACCTAAATAATGTGATGCCACCTCAAAACCATCACTGTCACGCCAGATAATAAGACACAGAGGATAATGAAAACTATGTTTAGGATCAGCATCTACTGGAGAAGTTCGTACACAGACAATTATGATCAATGGTCCATGATAAATGTCGTCAAATAATTGTTCAGACGGATAAACTATCGTCTATACACTCTCACCCAATCCACTTGCATGATCGAGCTATCGGCGTAGTTGCGAGAATCTCGATCTTTGAAGAACCAACCGCCTACAGCTGTATTAAGCACGACCTTCTGCTTGCACTCAAAGATCTTGTTGATGTTATTCTTGCCATTTGACCGATATCGATGAAGCAGGCGCCCATCGAAATATATCTCAATGCGATCTTCACTCCAGGTCATCTCGTAGATATGAAAGTTTGCCGTAAGATCTACTCCGATTTCGTGATAGCTCTCAGTCTTTCTATTGATATTCTTTCCAGGCTCTATACCGTAGAATATATTGCTTTGGTATCTCAGATGCTCCCCTCCCCGAGCCTCCAAAATATCAATCTCCCCTTGGGTAGGCCAAGGATCTCCATAGGTCCAAAACGCCGGCCACATGCCATGTCCTCGTGGCAACTTAATACGTGCTACAAATCTGTAGATCTGCTCTCCTGGGGTGGCAGATGGCCCATATCGTTCTTTGCTCTCGATTCTACCGGAGACATACTCAAACTTCTGAATGACTTTGTGATTTAGCTTAGATGGCCCTTCAAATATGCGACGTTCTGTCTTGATAGTAAGAAGACCATTTTCAGTCGTTACTTGTTCTCCGGTATAGTATTGTATTTCTTCGTTGTAGGCGCCAGATTCCCACACATCCCAGCGACTCAAGTCTCCATCAAACTCATCTTCAAATACTAATTCCCACTGACTTTCAGCAACTGAACTTTTATGGATCTTACAGCCTGCCAAGAAGCAGCACGCTATAATTCCGGCTATAATAGTCTTCACTGCGTTGTGATACATCCGATAGTTAGATTGGCTCATAGACAAGATAGCGAATCTGTATTAAGGAAGGGTTAATATCTTATTACTCTTGAAGACTGATATCTTATATAATCATAACCAGTAGCTCCACTGACCCCATAAGTCTTATAACCAAGATCTAATGAGGCAGCATCACCATAGAAAAAATTAAAGATCAAGCTGTAGTCATCAGAATCTCGATGAGCCAAATAAA
This sequence comes from uncultured Saprospiraceae bacterium, assembly GCA_964522505.1. Lineage (GTDB taxonomy): Bacteria > Bacteroidota > Bacteroidia > Chitinophagales > Saprospiraceae > GYS-P2D. Next base: position 6,459 of record CAZFWJ010000053.1, on the reverse strand, counting down.
AAGAATCTAATGCTTCATAAGTATGACTATCGAGATCCGAGCTAAAATCCAATAGGCGCTCAACGTATGTTTCTTGTTTTACATGATCTTCTAAAGTCACGGGTAAGGGATTGACCATAAGGTATTGCATGCGATAAGCATAGGACTTCACCCTAGTCTCGATAAGGTGAGCGGAATAATTCTCTGAAGTCCAAAAATGAGGCACACAAAACCTGCGGCTGACGAAAGCGCTGAGCTTAAACTTGCTATCATAGTCAGTGGTATAGCGATTTGTCCATGCCCCCTTGAGATCATCAGCTATATTGACCACGACTGTGATCTCTCCAAAAGAGTTCGTCTCTACAGAATTATTGAGATTGCGTAAAACATCGGCTATGAGTTCTTCTGCATGCAAGGCTTCTAACTGAGCGATTTTCTCTAGTATGTGATCCTTAGCCATCGGATTGAATCCCGTAATAGGCAGAGCCATATCACCCTTGGTATCACCTTGAAGCATCGCCAGATATTCCTGAAACCGCTGCGGTGACCTTGGCTTCCTATAAAGCTCCTTGATATCAGAAAGAATGGGTCTGTGTTGAAAAGGCATAATAGTTTCAGCAATACTGGACTAGCTCTAATGCGCTAAATTAGGCCAGCTCCAAAAAAGATCATTAATCTTCAAAGGACGAAATTGTTAGGTGTAAATCTATAACTTGCTCTTAACCATGACAACCTCTGCCACCTTATAAGCAAATTCATCCTCAATATTGAGTTCTCTTTTAATAATATCAAGAATTTTCTGCTCATTCATATGTGCATGACCATCTGCGAATACTAACTCACAAGCATAGCAAAACACACTTGCTCGTAGATGACTTGGGATGTTTTGAACAGCTAAGCTCACAAGAGCTTCTGCCCCACCTTTACTCATCAATTTATTCATCTTGGTCATGATGTTTCTCCAGCGTTGTTTGGTTACATCTTCCATTAACTTGGATCTAAACACCATCGTCATAAAGTCATCGTCCTCTTCTTCCGTTATAGTTCCATCTGCTGAAATGATAGCATATAGGACACCCGCAAAGGACTCCTGCTGATCAAGTGCAATTATATCGCTGCCTGCTCCAAACACCTTTTCAAAAAAGCTCATAAAACTGGTTTAAATGTTTAACAATTTGATTGCAGTCGTTATCCTCTTGCCCAACCCTTCCTGAATCGAAAACTGCTGAAATGGTAAACTGCTCCGAGCGCAAGAACTGGTTGAATTATTCAGAATCGGGAGCCGGTATTTTTTCATGATGATTGATTGCAGAAGTAATTGCTGTAAAATAAGAAATTTCACCGTGGATATCAGGGATGATAAATCCTAAAAATCTCCTGACTTGCAAGACGCAGAGAATAAATCTCTGTAGAGGGTCCTATTGCCTGAAGCAGCTAAATAGGTGAATTGGAACTAAGAATGGTCTTATCAGTAAGTAAATGATTCTTAATCAAAACCTATTGGATCACTTAATACTTATCTGTTCAGTCTTACTCCATACATGAAATTTAATCACCCCAATACATCTCCATTGAACTATCTGTCAATTGTCCTTTGTCTTTTATGTTATTTCTCACCACACAATAGTCTATCGCAAGCTCCAGGCGGTGTAAGTACTGATCTTAACTATTGGGTGAAAGCTAATTCTGGTGTAACCACGTTTGATGATCAAGCTGCGCAGCGTGTCTCTGACTGGGATAATCAAGCATCTGGAAGCGTGAATGGGTTGTCAGGTATAGCAAATACTCAAAGGCCTTTATTTATTGAAAATGGCTTAAACTTTAATCCAGCTATAAACTTTGATGGAGTCAATGATTTTCTTAGGACTGACAATGGATGGGATAGCCATACGGTGATCATAGTTTTTAATCCGAGTGAAGTTCTATCCACGACATCAGATGTTCAAGCGGTATTAGTCTATGACATCCCTAACAACAGTCTTGTCGATGCAGGTATAGGCATCGGTAATCTGGGAGCTGTGAGCAGCATGTATAGTGACTGCACAGAGTCCTTCTTTTGGAATTCTGGGGATCAGAACATAGTTGGAACAGGCAGGCCTCCCGAGCACATAGGGTGCTCAGGCGATGCTGTCAAGAACCCCACTGAAGACCCTATTCTAGGTACAATTAGAACTAATGTGACAGAGACTATGCCAGAGCATCGACTCTGGGGACAAGAACAGGCAACCATCGTGATCAATCCTCAAGAATATGGGGTTCATAGTAATCGCCCATTCACGATTGGTCAACGACATGGTGGAGGTATATTTTATAATGGAGATGTCTTAGAGGCCATATCATATTCCACGAGAGTAAGTGATCAAGATCTCATCAAAATTGAATCTTACTTGGCTCTAAAGTACGGTCTAACTTTGGATCAAAGCATCGCTCAAGATTATGTGAGTTCTTCAGGAATATCAATCTATAACCTAGACCCAAGCTTTTCATTTAACATTGCTGGAATTGGTAGAGACGATGCCTCGGCACTGCATCAAAAACAGTCCATTTCTAATAGTACTGATGCCGTACATATCGACAACATCGGTATTGTCACAATTGGACTCGGGGAGATAGCGGCAACTAATTTGGGTAATCCAAATTCCTTCTCCCGAGATCTTAGCTTCCTGATGTGGGGTAACAATGGCGCTTCTACTAACATTGATATTGCTATGAGTCTTACCCATAATGGCGTTAACGCTATTCAAAGAATGTCTAGAGTATGGAAAACTCAGCAAACTGGTGTGTTTGACAAGATCAGAGTGAGTATTCCTCAATCATTTTTTGGAGATACTCCCCTACTCATCTCTGGCAGCGATTCTAATTTTAATTCCTTAGCAACTGTATATAAAATGACAGATGACGGAGTCGGCAATTATATAGCGGATATTGAGATGCTCTCAGGGAGCTATTTCACATTTGCCCAGCAGGAAGAAGCTGTTGATTGTGAGGCAGTCATTGTCTTGGATCAAAGTTTTTCAAATGGAGAGCAGCTCAGTTTTGCGACTACTGAGTCTGCCATAGTTACTTCATTACATAGCGACGGATCTGCTGTTAGCGTTAGAGCTCCTAATGAAATCAATATGAATTCAGGGTTTACAGTAATGGAAGGAGCCGAGTTTCAAGCGATTATAGGTGGGTGTCCCTAGAGACCGAGTTACATAACCATGACGAGCTCATTTTTATGCCATTGATGCGACGTTTTATAAATCGCTCCTCCTGACCTGTTCTTACCACTTCACATCTGAAATAATCTATTACACTCCTGCCGTGGCGTGGTGATAATCGAAGAATAGACTACTTTGAATTTAACGAATAACGGTCTAACCCGCTCCATAAGAGTGCAATATTCATAGCATACCTTATGCACAATTGATTAGCTCCAGAGGAGCGACATATTTGCTATTCTAAAATATATGGCTCGTCAAAATCGATTTGATATGCCTTTGAAAAAATCTATGTATTCTTCTATACAAGATTTTGAGCCTTAATGTTGCTCTTGATTCTCCGACAGTTATCCATACGGCTTTCTGACAGATTCTTTTCGTACAACATGATAAAAGTTATCTAAAAAGCCCAGCTCTATCCATCAAAGAGTCGACTCTTTTAAGGGCTTAGCCAAAGTTGGCTAAGTCATCTTCCCACGAGTAATCCTTATACTTGATGCTATAATCACTGATATCTTTGTTGAGCAGTTCAGCATAGATCTGATTAATACCACTGCGCCCACCAAAATCTCCATAGTACCACTTAAGCAATGAGGTCGTCGAGAACACCTTACGATCATCATCATAGCTGGTCTCACCTTCTAGGAATGATTGGGTGGCCATGTCTAATTGAGCATCGATGCCATCCGCATTATAAAATGCAATAGGCGGACAACTCTCTGCTCCACAATTCAGTGCGAAGTGAATCCTATAGTCAATCTCATCGACCATATGTCTCTTGATAAATGGTTTAGTATATAGATTACCAAAGAATCCTAAAGAGTACTTAAACCTATTCCTACGCAGTATCCCGTGCTCGACGGCATCCAGGCTAATCATCTTACCAGCGATATTGATGAGTTTATCTCTATAGATTGCTGGTTTGACCAGATCAGTCTCTTGTCTCAGGATCTGATAGTAGGCATTGTAGATATTGATCCAGAAGGCTTTCCTACGCTCATCGGTAGATAGCTCCTGCCTCAATTGTGCTTCACTCAATTCTGACAGTGCCGTCCTAATTGCAGTGCTAGACTGTTTCATCTTAACCTGTAGCAGCAACTGCTCCGAATACTTGTTTGCTGAAGTAGACATACCCAAAATTAATAATCACACCGATGGTGATCGGAACAGCTATACACTTATCTCATGAGCTCATTGATACAAGCGTAAGTAGCACCACACACCCATTCTCTAGATAATGGCATCTATAAGCAAACTAATCCTATGAAAAAGCGCCGACATAATCATGAGATCAACACGGGGATGTTTGCCGATATATCCTTCTTACTACTCATCTTTTTTATGGTGGCAACCACCTTTAATAGGGCCTACGAGATACCTATGAAACTGCCACCATTGAAAGAAAATGCTCAAGCCGCTAAGATTGACAAGAATAGAGTTCTCACCATTCACATAAATGATCTGTCACAAACTTTAATCAATGATGAACTCTATCTCAATGGAGAATCCTATGACCTGACCTCTGAGCTGCGAAAGATATGTGCACATCCGAAAAATGGATTGGTAGCCATCAAGATGCACCCTGAGACTCCCTATACCCACTATATCAGCGTATTGGCCAGGCTAAAAGAAGATAAAGCTGCCTTACAGCTAGAATTGGCTCAAGAGCTTTTTGGCAAGACCACAACCAACCTCACTAAAGATGAGCAGGCCGTAATTATTGAAAAGTCCACCTATTCTATAAGCGAAAAAGAAATTAACTATGATGAGACTACCACGCAAAAATAGAGAGCCTGTAAAAGTCAATACGACTGCCCTACCAGACATCATATTCATGTTGCTGTTCTTCTTTATGGTGACTACCGTGATGCAAAATCAAAACCTGCACACCTTAGAACTACCTGAGGCCTATAATATTAGCACCAAGGAAAATACTGAGCTAAGTGACCTAGAAATCTATCTCAGTGCAACAGCGGAGGAAAGTGTATTTCAGGTCAATGAATTGACGTCAACAATTGATAATTATCCTGAGATCATAGCTCAAGAAGTGAAGCGCATGCGCCAAAACGGCCTATACATCCCCAAAGCCTATCTCTACATTGACGGGGAGTCACCAATGTCTATGGTCAATGGTATAAAAACGGAATTGCAACGGCTCGAGATCTCCAAGATCCAATATGTGCATAACTTGAGTGGTAATCCATGATATCGAATGAATGTGTAGGAAGTATATAAAACTGTGGAAAACAACTAAGCTACTAGTCACTATAACATTACTCCTGATCGGCTTGTCGTCATGTACTGATCAAACTAAATCAGAGTTATTAAAACCAATCTCTAAGATATCGATCCATCTAGATGGTTCGGAAAAAGATAGCAATACAGTAAGCCTCCGGATCGATGACACCTTCGGTGATTCTTTCTACGAGATGGAAAGTGGTAACACGGGAAATCAGCATCACTTTGAATATCAGAGCTATAGACCAATTATAGCCCAGTTAAAAATTAATAACAAAGAAAACAATGTTCTAATAGAGCCATCCATCTATCAGTTCTCTTATTCCTTAGACAACAATGGCTACATAAAGAATCCTGATGTATATCACAATTATATCAATAGTTTGGCATACTTAAGTGAACACAATTGTGGTAATGCAACAAGTCTACTTGAAGGAATCGTCTGTATTGATCAATATTCCGCTGGCAAGCGACAGTTACTCGAGCACTACAGGGCAAACGGAATGTCCGATAAGCATTATCAACTAGAGGACACGGAAATCTATTATGACAGATTCAAGCAATATGCACAGATAGCCCTATACAGGAGAGGATATATCGGAATCGCAGAAGATAATTCAGTAGTTTATGACTCTATGACATCGATGGACATGGCATACGGGCAATTCTATAGGAGTACGAATCGGGCCAATGCACTTTCATTCAAATCGCTATTAAATAGAAATTTAGATGATGACGTGAAGGCATATAACTACGCTGCATATCGAAGGCTTTATCATCAGCACAATAGAGATACACTGTTGGCAACACATATATATGGGTATCTGCATGATAACCCATATAGAGAACAGAGTTTAATGGATTCTCTAGCAAAGAGTAGCATTCCTACATTCGTTGAATCAGTAAAGGTGAACACTAAAACAGGATCAACATACAAGTATAAGAATGACTTTTGGACCGATGTAGAAGGCAATTTCTTGACGGATGAGTCTTTAGCTAATAAGATTAGCTTAATAAATTTTTGGTTTCCTGGTTGTAA
>CAZFWJ010000052.1:0-23465 GCA_964522505.1 uncultured Saprospiraceae bacterium | reverse complement strand
CACTTTGACTATCTGGAGATGACTTATATGTAGAACTTAGTATCGAGTATCGAGTGCGACGAGTTGTAGGTTTGAGAAGTTCTTTATCAGATTACTTTCAACTTTCAACTTTCAACTTTTCCTCCTAATGCGCTTCGAGCCAGTTAGCCCCAACGTCTGCCTCTACGACGATTGGCACCTTGAGTTCGGGTAGAGCATTTCTCATTTTATTCTCGACGAGTTCTTTTACCCTATCCTGTTCTGGCTTGTATACATCGAATACCAGTTCATCATGGACTTGCATAATCATTTTAGATTTATAGCCACCAGAAGTAAGTGCCTGATCAATCTGAATCATGGCGATCTTAATGAGATCTGCAGCTGTTCCTTGGATAGGGGTATTGATCGCCATACGTTCTGCATTGCTGCGTGCCAGCGAGTTACGGCTATTAATATCTCTAAGGTGGCGCTTTCGACCTATAAGCGTCTTCACATACCCTTCCTTACGAGCGAAGTCCACAGTTTCCTCCATGTACTTTTTTAATCCTGCATACTGCCTAAAGTAGCTATCGATAAGTTCCTTGGCTTCTGATCTCTTGATGCCAAGCTGTCTTGACAGATTTGTAGATCCTGCGCCATAGATGATCGAGAAGTTTACCGTCTTAGCATTGCGGCGTTGATCAGGTGTAACTTCTTCGAGAGGCACACCATATACACCTGCGGCGGTAGCAGCGTGAATGTCATGACCCTTGATGAATGCGTCGAGCATGTTTTTCTCCTGGCTGATCTCTGCGATTAGTCTCAACTCTATTTGACTATAGTCTGCGGCCATAAGAATGTGATCATCATCCCTTGGAACAAATGCTTTTCGAATCTCTCGACCTGCCTCATTTTTGATGGGTATGTTTTGGAGATTAGGGTTTTCGGAGCTTAGCCTTCCTGTTGCAGCTCGGGCTTGATTAAAGGAACTGTGTATGAGGCCAGTGCGCTCATTGATCATATTTGGGAGCGCATCGACATAGGTGGATTTTAGCTTAGTGAATTTGCGATACTCCAGGATATCATTGACAATATCGTGATGGACAGAGAGCTCTGTGAGCTTCTCAACATCAGTAGAGTATTGCCCTGTCTTAGTCTTGCGCCATCGATATGGGATTTCTAATTTGTCAAATAGTATTTCGCCGACTTGTCGAGGGCTCGCTATATTGAATTCCTGACCCGCTTTCTCATAGACAACTTCTCGCTTACTGAGGATGATGCCATGTAGTTCTGTAGAGTAGTTATTTAGAAATTCTTTGTCAACTTTTACGCCATTACACTCGATCTTGGAGAGCACCGATATTAGTGGCATCTCTATCGTATCAAATAGCTTAGTCAGTTTTTCTTCCTTCAACTTAGGTTCAAACTTGTCCTTAAGTCTAAAGGTGATATCGGCATCTTCTACAGCATAGTCGACGACTTCCGAAACCTCGACAGTGCGCATTGATTTCTGCTTAGGTCCACGCTTGCCGATGAGCTTTTCAATAGGCACCATGCTATAGCCCAGGTAGCTCTCCGATAAATAATCTAATTTATGCCTGAGGTCTGGCTCTAGGAGGTAGTGGGCTATCATCGTATCAAAAAACGGACCCGCCACATCTACCCCATACCACTTAAGCACATTGATATCATATTTCAGGTTCTGACCAATTTTGGTTTTAGAGCTGTCCTCCAGAATTCCTTTGAACCTGTTTACTATGTCTCTTGCCGTATGTTGATCTTCTGGTATGGGGACATAGTATCCAGTCTCTGGTCCCCATGAAAATGCCAAACCAACTAACTCGACACTATGGGCATCAAGACCTGTTGTCTCGGTATCAAAACAATAGAGTGGCTGAGCAGCTAGCTTTTCAATTAGCTGCTCAATCTCAGCTTCATTATCCGCAAGCAGATAATCATGTTTACTATTGTCAAGATTGTTCTGGACGATCTCAACTGGGGCAGCTTGTGCCGTTCCAGCTGTACCACCGAACAAGCTGGCCTGTTCACCTTGAACACCCTCGCCGAGAATTGATCGAGAGATCGACCTAAACTCCAAATCATCAAAAAGTTCTTTGAGTTTATCTCTATCAAAGTCTTCGATCTTATAGGTCTTAGCATCAAACTGTATTGGCACCTCAGTATTGATCGTTGCTAACTGCTTGGATAGCAATCCTTGTTGTGCGAACTCTATTACCTTTTCTTGTTGTTTCCCTTTAAGTTTATCAGTGTTCTCAATGAGTCCTTCCACACTATCATAGAGCTTCAATAGCTTGACAGCAGTTTTGGCTCCTATACCTGGGATACCGGGGATGTTATCAACGCTATCTCCTTGTAAACCGAGTATGTCAATAACCTGCTCTACTTTAGCGATATCCCACTTTTCCAAAATCTCAGGAACACCGAGTATGTCAATCCCATTTCCTTGACGGCTGGGTTTATACATGAATATGTTGGGAGATACCAGCTGTGCGAAGTCTTTGTCTGGAGTAACCATAAACACTTTGAAGTCTTCCTTTTCTGCTTGCTTCGCAAGTGTTCCAATCACATCGTCTGCCTCGTAGTTGTCTATACAGACGATAGGAATGTTGAATGCTTTGACAATTGACTTGATATATGGTAAAGCTATCGTAATATCTTCTGGTTGTGCATCACGGTTAGCCTTGTAGGGCTCGTACATCTCATGCCTGAAGGTCTTGCCATGTGGATCAAATGCCACAGCCAGGTGACTGGGCTTTTGGCGTGAGATCATATCCCATAGTGTCCGAACGAATCCTGTAATTGCTGAAGTGTTTATCCCTTTTGAGTTGATCAAAGGTCTATTAATAAAAGCATAATGAGAGCGATAAGTGAGGGCGTGACCATCTATCAAGAAGAGCTTCTTTTCTGACATGTAAGACTTGATTATGTGGAGCCAAAAATAAAAAAAGCCCATCCCAATTGCTCAGGATGGACTATGATATCAACAAGAATAAAATCGGGTAATGTAAATCTACACGGTCACCCTCTTCTATCCAAATATTTTTTTATTAAAAGTCAAAATTATAGGGTATATGCTAGGCCAATAGACCAGAAGCTCTGTACATCTGGACTCTCGAATTCAGCATTTCTTATGCCGAAGTTGAAACCAACGCCTATTCCGTTCCAAATATCAAATGATAATCCGTTGATCCAAGTATACTCGAATAAAGTAGGATCGTTATTGCCATAAGGAATGAATGAGGTCAAAGTTGAGTTATACGCTACTTTACCAAAATTACGGTTATAGTCAGCTCTAAGTTTAGCACCTATCGCCCCAGTAGTGGAAAAATCAGCTCCATCCGCAGGAAATGCTATATGATAGTTTAAAGGATGAATCACAACTACTAAGTCATCAATATCTGGAGTCCAAGTAACTCCAACTCCAATATCAAAGGTACCTGGTTCCAAGAAATTTTCTATTGACGTGTTAAGTTCAGCTAACCCGGATACTGCCCAATAATCACTTAGTCTCAGTCCGTATAGAGAAGAGAGGTTTAGGATGTCTACGGTACCATTATCAAATAAACCATCATCTTCCTCAGTCAAATCACTATTAGATATATCGATGTCTGTCCATGCTTTAGTTAGGAGACCTTTATTTCTCCAAAAGTTATTTTCATTAATATTATTAGCCCAGCCAGCAAGAGATATACTTAATCCCGAAGATGTTGCATCTGGATTAGGATTAGCAATCCATCCGTTAGAGTTATTGAAGTCAAATCCAATCTGTCCTGAATAACCTTTGATCCATCCAGCATTTTTTTCTATCTGTGCTTCTAGACCAGCTACTTCGGCAGCAAGTCCATCCACTACTGCTTGAGCATCAGCGAGTTCTGCTGCTTTTGCTTTAAGATCCTCATCAAGAGTCTGACCCCATGATGTACCAAAAGCGCATACGGCTATCAAGCAAAGGGTAAAAATTCGTTTCATAATGTGCTTGTTTTAAAATAATTAGTTCAATCGTTTATTTATAAATAGAAATTTTCTCGTTTAGTAGCATTTTGAGAGGATACACTATGTGACGATCCTCGCTCAGAATAGTAACACTGTTCTTATCCATATTTATGATTTCTCCTTTGACATTGTCAAGTTCGACTACGTCACCAATTGCAACTTTTCCATTAGCATAAAAGGAGGCTAAAAAATTTCCAACAGAGTCCTTAGAGGCCATACCATAACCTATCGCAAAAGCTAAGATTCCACCACCAATCACTATAGATATGTTTTGCTCAAGAAATGCCGTATTGATCTCTGCTTGTGCAATTGCAGAGATGACCACATTAACAAATAGGAAATAGAACAAAAATGATGAGATCATCTTTGCTGAGGGTAAGCCCAGAGAAGTTAATGTCGTCTCCACAATTCCTCTTATGCCATCAGCTAATAAGATTCCAAAGATCAGTATGATAAATCCAACTATGAGTTTAGGGATGAGGTTAAACATTCCAGTTACAAGATTCGATATCGCAGGCATATTGAGTATATCAGTAGCAGCCACCATAAAGAATAGTAGCAAGAAATAATAGATTATTTTCCCAAAAATCTTGGAGAGTTTAATCTTGAGATCTGCTTTCTGAAAGATGTCTATTTCAGCAAGCTTTTCACCGAATTTATCGATCTGTATTTTTTCTAATAACTTGATTACAATTCTCGAAACTATCTTAGCTATAATGAAACCAACAATAAATATGGTCAAGGCACCCACAAAATTTGGAATGACCTCGACGAATTGACCCCACAATTTTGTTAACGTATCTGTCATAAGGCTTAAGTCCATAGCATATATTTTTCTGAGTTGAAAAGGATTTGATTGTTCAATTAATTAATATCTATTCTTCTTCCTCCTGTTCTGTAGGAGATATTCCTAAGATGGTATTCAAGATTCGAGGGATGTACATTTCTATCAACTCTCCAAAGAATCCCCATAAATCTTTTCTGCCATCCACATTGTGTTTGACTTTTTGATCGTATTTCTCAAACTTCTGTTCGTTCTCTCGCTGTAATTCTTCAAATGAGTTGTTGTCCTGCTTAGCCATCATCAATTGTTTTTGTACTGTTTCCGGTACACCTTCATAAATTTTTCCTTGGCTCTCTTGATTTTCATCTTTATTGCACTTTCGGATTTATCCTTGATTGAGGCGATATCTTTGATTGAAAGTCCGTCCATGTACTTCATCAGTAGTATGGATTTATCTTCTACGTTGATCATTTCAAGGATTTTCTTAAGACGCTCAAGTTTTACTTCCAGTAGAAACTTGTCACTCACCTCATCTTCAACGTCAGATAGCATAGACAAGTCATCCATAAGGATGCTCTTATTCTTTTTCGCTTTGCGTATGCTATCGATGCAGAAGTTGTAGGTAATCGAATAAACCCAAGTTGAGAATTTTGAATTTCCGCTGAACTTATTCAAGTTCAATAGGATCTTCATCATAATATCCTGAGTAGCGTCTTGAGCTTTGAATTCATCACGAAGTAATGTCAAGCACTTTCCGAAGATTTTAGCAGAATATCGATTATAGAGGACGTCAAAATAATATGGATTTTGACTCTTCAGGTATTCTGCTATCACCTCTTCATCTGAAAGCGAGTTTCTTTTACTTTGTGATAAGAGCGCAAAGAGTACCTTTAACATGGCTATAGTAAGACGTATTTATGCCGCAAAGTTACTTTTTAGTTCATATTAATCACCTTTGATGAGAGTTGTTCTGACGATTTATGCAATTTTAATTACATGTGTTCTTTTGACTGCTCAGTCTGATGAAGATGCTCGGATGATAAAAAACATCCACAATAACATATTAACCGATGGTCATTGCTATGATTGGTTGTATCATTTATCTGAAGAAGTGGGTGGCAGATTAGCTGGTTCAGCAGAGTCCATAGAGGCTGTAGACTATACGGCTGAGGTGCTTTCCAGTCTATCTGATACGATATACAAGCAGTATTGTACTGTTCCTTATTGGACTCGTGGGGGGGCAGAGCAAGTTACTATTACTAATCTTGAGATAGGCAAGGACATAATGATAGACGCACTCGCACTAGGCAACTCAATAGGAACTGGTAGCGTGGGCATCGAAGCGCCAGTAGTCGAAGTTAAGACTCTCGATGAGGTCAGAGCCTTAGGTAGGGATGAAATTGAAGGTAAGATCGTGTTTTTCAATAGGCCGATGGATCCTACGCAGATCCGGACATTCTTTGCTTATGGCGGTGCAGCAGACCAAAGAGTAAATGGTCCAGCTGTTGCTGCAGAATATGGTGCAGTCGGCACCTTAGTGAGATCGTTGACCACACTTACGGACGACATCCCACACACCGGAGTAACACGATATAAAGATGGCGTACCCGAGATACCAGCAGTGGCTATCAGCACAATGGATGCTGATAGGCTTTCTACGTATCTCAAGCAACAAGAAATAACAGTGCGGGTGGAGACCCATTGTCAGATGGTTGATCTACAAAAACCGTCTTATAATGTGGTAGCAGAAATCAAAGGGTCGACGTATCCAGATGAAATCATATTAGTAGGAGGCCACTTAGACTCTTGGGATGTTGGTGGAGGAGCACATGATGATGGTGCAGGATGTGTACATGCCATGGAGGTGTTTAACGCTTTTAAAAAACTGAACTATCAACCAAAACGGACTATCAGATGCGTTCTATTCATGAATGAAGAAAATGGCCTCGGAGGAGGCTTGGCATATGCGGCAGCTTCAAATGCAAATGGAGAGTATCATATGGCAGCTATAGAATCTGACGCTGGAGGATTTTCCCCACGAGGATTTAGCTGTGATGCTACTGACGAAGCTTTTGCACCACTGTATAGGCAAATCATAGAATGGGAATCGCTCCTCGAGCCGTATGGCCTTCATTTGACTAAGGGTGGATCTGGTGCAGATATTAATCCGCTAAAGGATCAAAACGGATTGCTCTTTGGGTTAAGGCCTGATTCACAGCGCTACTTTGACTATCACCATACTCGAAATGATCGAATCGATGCTGTGAACGAAAGAGAACTCAAGCTAGGCGCTGCCGCTATGACTAGTCTTGTATATTTATTGGATAATCACGGATTGACTAAAGTTACGAATGAGTAAAGACAGTGTAACTCTGCATGGCAAGAGTTTTGACATATATATCGGTAAGGAAGAGATTGAGCAGATCAACCAATCTCTGGCAGAACAGATCAATCCCCTCTATGTAAATAAAGTGCCTATTGTACTCTGTATCCTCAATGGGTCTTTCATATTCGCCGCGGATCTAATCAGGCATTTCAAGTTTAATCTCAAGATGGAGTTCGTCAGGTATTCTTCTTATGAAGGGACTGATTCTACCGGAACAGTTACTAAAATTCTTGGGCTCAAGTCAGATATTAAGGGCAAAGATGTCATCCTGATAGAGGATATTGTAGACACTGGGCTCACGCTATCTAGAGCCATCAAGGATCTTTGGTCTCAAGAGCCAAGCTCTATTAAGATTGTCAGTTTATTACTCAAACCCGAAGCCCTGCAGTATGATATCCCAGTCGACTTTGTTGGCAAGAGTATTCCAAACAAGTTTGTCGTAGGATACGGACTTGACTTTGATGAGTTGGGTAGAGATTTGCCTGCTATCTATCAGCTAGAGGAGTAGTGCATTCCTTGACGAGACCAACTGTCGGGTTATTATCGTAGAATCCTAGATACTGCTCTTAAGGAATCCACATTATGTATTGCAGAGAAAATATCGATATAGGGTAAGCAGAGCTGCATTGCTTGTGTCTTAGGGGTATAATTAGGATTGCCAGCTAATGGATTTAGCCATATTAGTTTATGACTCTTCTTATGAAGATAACGCATGGAATCTTCTAGTAGATCGAGCTCTCCCGTATCCCAACCATCACTTACAATGATCACAAATGAGTCCTTATTCAAAATACGGTCTCCATATTTTGACCTAAACATGTCAAGAGAAGCGCCTATGCGAGTGCCTCCAGACCAGTGAGGCACTTGTGCTGAGAGATTTTCTAATACTTGAGCATAATTTCCATCTCTTAAGATTTGACTCAACGAGATCAACTGTGTGCTAAAAACGAATGTCTTTAGGTGCTGAATTACCTGCTGAAAACTATACATAAACTCAATCAAGAATTTGCTATACAACTCCATGGATTTGCTCACATCGCACAGCATGATGATATTGACTTTACGATTTCGCTGTTTTTTAAAAAGTATGTGGTCTATTCCCCCGCCTTTTCGCAGAGATTGCCGGATCGTATTTTTTATATCAATTGTTTTTTGGGTATTGGATCGCGCATAGCGCCGACTAGGACGATTCGCTAATCGCTGTGCGATTATTCTAATGATTTCGGATAGGGCTTTATGATCATCTAATTGAAACTGGGCAAAATCTTTTTCTCCCATACGCTCCAAGGCACTATAATAAGCGATCTCTTCTGTTTCTTGGATTCTACCACCGTATAGCCAATTCTTTAATGCTTGTAATGATGGGGGATTTGATTTACCCTGTTTTGGCTTCTTCTGGACTTCTTCATTTTCTTTTGTTTTGCTGTTCTCGGCACGAGTTAGTTCTTGCCAAAACGCTGTATAAACCTCATCAAACAAGAGGTGTTGTCGCCGATTCTTGACCCAGATGGCCTTAAAGAGCTGTTGCTGATCTTTTGCTGAACTGGGGACATGCTTTTGATAGGCTTGCAATAAATCAAGAACTTCTATTGGGCCAATTTCGAATCCCTTGTCTCTTAGAAAACGGCCAAATTGAATTGCATGTGCAGGTAGCGTGGTTTGGCGTTTTATGAGCGCTTCCATCAATTCATTTTGGAGATGACACCGACCTTATCGAATAATTCCGACAGCGATAGTTGTGCTTCTCGGATATCTTGCCAATCTTTTAGTACAACTCCTAAGGTTGATTCAACCACTTCTTTATTGAGATGGTCAATATGCATTGATGACAGCACTATTGCCCAGTCAAGTGTCTCGGCGATACCAGGCAATTTCTCCAGTCTCATTTTTCTGACTTCTTCCATAAATCGACAGATTTCAGTGGCTAGGTCTTTATTGATATCAGGAACCTTAGATAATACTATGTCCAGTTCTTTATCGAATGTCGGATAGTCAATCCATAAATATAAACAACGACGCCTCAGCGCTTCAGATAGTTCTCGAGTTCTGTTGCCTGTCATAATCACATGAGGAATACTCTTAGCTACAATGGTCCCGATTTCTGGTATGGTGATCTGCCAGTCTGATAACAATTCAAGAAAGAAACTCTCAAATTCTTGATCGGCTCGATCTATTTCATCAATTAGCAGGACTTGAGAGTCATTAGCCATGATTGATTTCAACAGTGGACGTTCTAACAGAAAATCATTGCCAAATATCGTTGCCTCCTTTTCTTTCAATGATAGCTGACTTTGTTCAGTCATTTTAAGATAGAGCAGCTGACGTTGATAGTTCCACTCATATATGGCGTGGTTGGCATCTAGCCCTTCATAGCATTGTAATCTAATGAGATCTGTCTGTAGGGCTTTACTCATTACCTTAGCAATTTCTGTTTTACCGACACCCGCCGGGCCCTCTATCAACAATGGCTTATTAAGGATCATCGACAGATGTATAGACATGGCAATAGAGCTATCTGCGATATAACCCTGTGCACTGAGCAGGTCCTGGATTTTTAGAATGGATTCTTGACTATTCATAAGAGAAATTCATCTATGGCAAGAGCCAAGTCTGTTAATGTCGAGATCGTAAGGGTAGGTTCATAGCCCATCGGGTCAAATATAGCATCAGGATTCCTCTTTAACCATGCGGTATGCATCCCAAAAGATTTGGCTCCGATTACATCAAAGTTGTTGCCAGAGACCAACCATGCATGTTGAGGTTTGGAGTCTGTTGATTGACAGAAATGATTATATCCGATAGGATTTGGTTTGAAGGTCTTAACATCTTCCATACTGACTACACCGTCTAGCAAGTGATGTACTCCAGCCTGTCTTAATAGTTGTGTGACTGCCTTATTACTACCATTAGAGTAAGCATATACTCGATACCCTAGCTGTTTTAGCTGTTCCACTCCGTGCTTAGTATCTCTATATGGTGGCAAGGTGCGATATTCTTGCATTAATTGATCAACTTCAGTAGGCTTCAAGTCTATCTTGTACACCTTACAACTGTGCTCTAGTGCTTCCTTAGTTACTACAGAAAAATCGACATATCTGCCCATTAACCCTCGACGAAAAGAATATTCTAACTGTTTTGTCCGCCAGAGATTTGATAGAGGTTCAGCCTGTTGTTCTCCTACGATATGAGTCAATGTTGAAAGCACACCAGCTGTGTCTATTAAAGTACCGTAAACGTCTAGCGCTATCGTTTGGGAAATCATACAATCTTATAATGAAGAGCCTGCCAATTTGGTAAGGACTGGCAGGCTCAAGATATAGCTCTTGATGAGGACTCAGCTTAATTTCTTCAACGCTCTCTTGGTATATACATGTGCCAAATGAGAACGGTACTTCTCAGACGCATAGTGGTCGCCCATCACGCTGACCCCTTCAGTAATATTGGTCACTGCAGATTCGATAGTATCATTATTGAGTGTCTGTCCTTTGAGGGCATTCTCTGCCGCTAGGGCTCGATAGGCGCTCTCACTTACACCCGTGATGCCTATCCTAATAGAGTTGACTGTGCCTCCACTCATATCTGCTGCTGCCGCACATCCTACAATGGCAAAGCGAGACGCTGGCTGCTTAAATTTGACATATGTAGAGTGGCGATTAAAAGGTGATTTTGGTATGCTAATGCCAGTGATAATCTCACCTTCTTCTAAAGCGGTTTCATAAAAACCTTTGAAGAACTGATCTATGTCAACCGTGCGCCTGCCACTTTTGCCATGAATCATGACATTGGCATCTGCGGCTAATAAGACTGCGGGCCAATCTGCTGCTGGGTCCGCATGAGCAATACTGCCTCCTATGGTGCCACAATTGCGCACTTGAATATCACCTATCTCCTTAGCCGCTTGCACCATCATAGGACAGTGCTCGGCAAGCACCGTACTGTTAGCAATGGCTGCATGGGTTACACCCCCGCCTATCGTGATAGATTTGTCATTGTCTGAGATATTCTTGATGCTATCTATCTTGGATATGTCCACTAGTGTGCCAGGGGCATTGAGTCGCAATTTTAATGCTGGAATGAGACTGTGGCCACCTCCTAATATTTGGGCATCGTCGTCCAACATATTGAGTGCTTCCTCTACTGAGGATGCTTTTTTATAATTGAATGAAACTGGTATCATTATTTGTCGATTGTAATTAATAAATAAGTCAGAACCATTTTAGTCTTGCATGGCTGTCCAAACCCGTTCAGGAGTCATCGGCATACGGATGTCCTTTACCTTATGGCCACCTTTCCAAAGTGCATCGATCACCGCATTGACCACGGCAGGTGTTGATCCTATACAGCCTGCCTCACCAGCACCTTTCACACCAAGTGGATTATGCGGACATGGAGTAACTGTACGATCTATTTCAAAACTTGGGAAATCATCCGCACGAGGCATACAATAATCCATGTAACTACCATTGATCAATTGTCCGGTTTCATCATAGATGGCTCCTTCATGCATAGCCTGTCCAATACCTTGGGCCAAACCACCGTGTATCTGTCCATCTACGATCATCGGATTAATCACATTCCCTACATCATCGACAGCGATAAAGCGCTTGAGTTCAACAGCCCCTGTCTCCTTGTCAATCTCTACTATAGCCACATGGGCACCAAATGGATACGTAAAATTAGCAGGGTCATAAAAGCTGCTAAAGTCAAGTCCTGGCTCTAGTCCCTCAGGATAGTTGTGCGGGACATAGGCAGTCAGAGAGACATCACCAAAAGCTACTGATTTATCAGTTCCCTTTACAGTCCATTTGCCATCAGCATATTCTAGGTCATCGGGTGTCGACTCCAATAAATGAGCCGCAACCTTGGCGCCTTTTTCAAGTACTTTTTCAACGGACTTGACAATCGCACTTCCACCTACGGCAAGGCTTCTTGATCCGTAAGTACCCATACCAAATGCGACTCGATCGGAATCGCCATGAATAATCTCTACATCCTCCAGTGGAATACCCAACTTATCGGCTACTACCTGAGCGAATGTGGTCTCATGACCTTGACCATGAGAGTGTGAGCCAGTATATACACTTACTTTACCAGTTGGCTGGACAGTGACCTGCGCAGATTCGAATAATCCTGCACGAGCACCGAGTGCTCCGACAACAGCTGATGGTGCAATACCACAGGCCTCTATGTATGTCGAAAAGCCAATGCCTAATAGCTTGCCATTTGATTGAGCTGCTTGTTCTTTTCTAAAGGCTTTATAGCCGACCATTTCTAAGGCTCGCTCCAATACTGGTGCATAGTTGCCACTATCATATTGTAAAGCCACCTGGGTAACATATCCTTCCTGATTAACTCCATCAAATGGTGGAATGAAATTTTTAAATCGCAACTCGGCTGGGTCTACACCCATCTCTAATGCAGCAAGATCTACTAATCGCTCCAGTAAAAAAGTGGTTTCAGGTCTTCCAGCTCCCCTGTATGCATCGACTACATTAGTATGTGTAAATGTGGCGGTAACGTCAACATTGATTTTAGGTGTGGTATATAAGCCTTGGAACAATGTGCCATGCAGATATGTCGGTACTGCTGGGGCAAATGATGACAAGTACGCACCCATGTTGGCATAGGTATAGGCTTGTAGAGCGACTATTTTACCAGCTCCGTCAAAGCCCATCTTAGCATGTGTTACATGATCACGACCGTGTGCATCCGTTAAGAAGGCTTCGCTACGATCAGCTGTCCACTTAATTGGACGATTCAAGATCTTGGAAAAGTACACGACCAGTGCTTCCTCAGTATAGTGGAATATCTTGCTGCCAAAACCTCCGCCGACATCTGGACCTACCACTCGCACTTTGTGCTCAGGAATTCCTAAGACGAATGCGCACAGGAGTAACCTGATTAAATGAGGATTTTGGGTAGAAGTGTATAAGGTATGGCGCTCATGAGCGCTATCCCAATGCCCAATAGCAGCCCTTGGCTCCATTGCATTCGGCACTACCCGCTGGTTGACAAATTCTAATTCTGTTACATGCGCTGCACTGGCTAGTGCTGCTGACACTTCATCTTTAGGATTTCCTAATTCCCAGTCAAAACAGATGTTATTTGGGACATCATCATGTACTAGAGGCGCACCAGCCTGAGCTGCTGCCTTTGGATCGGTGACGGCATCTAATATGTCATAATCTATATCAATCAACTCCGATGCATCTTTAGCTATGCTCTTGGATTCAGCGACTATCAACGCTATGCCATCTCCAACATGCCGGACCTTTTTTCGCACTAACAATGGATGCGGCGGTTCCTTCATAGTGTCTCCATTCTTGAAGTCCACCTGCCAACCACAAGGGACACCAGCTATGGCTTCTGGGATATCACTACCCGTAAACACTGCTATAACGCCCTCCATGTCTGTTGCTGCCGATGTGTCGATGCTATTGATTGTTGCATTGGCATAAGGGCTACGCAAGATGTAGGCATATGACATATTGGCGAGTACGATGTCATCTGTGTATTTTCCCTGACCTGTTAAAAAGCGTTTGTCTTCTGTGCGCTTTATCGATTTACCTATGTATTTAGTCATTTTTTGTTCCGTTTGAATTTGATGAATTGAGGCTATGCATTTACTGCATTCATTTTATTAGCGGCGTATTGAATAGACTTGACTATGTTGTGATAGCCCGTGCATCTACAGAAATTTCCTTCTAAGGCTACCCGAATTTCATGTTCGCTCGGATTGGGATTATGTTTGAGTAAGTCTATGGCTGTCATCATCATGCCAGGGGTGCAAAAGCCACATTGTAGGCCATGTTCTTCCTTGAATCCTTCTTGTATGGGATGCAGTTCCCCGTTAGTAGACAATCCTTCTACTGTTGTGATCTCACATCCATCCGCTTGTACTGCAAGCAGTGTGCATGACTTAACTGCCTTGCCATCCACATGTATGGTGCAAGCACCGCAACTGCTTGTATCACAGGCTATATGAGTTCCAGTCAGAGATAAATGATCCCTTAGATAGTCAACCAAGAGGGTCCTTGGTTCAACTTCCCCTGCATGGGATTTGCCGTTTACCGACATTGAGATTTTGTTTTTCATACGTTTGTTTTATGTGATTCGAGTTTTAGCTATCCGAATAGTTTTTTGAAAAAATTGCTGAACCAACCCCAGATACCTTCAGATCTCGTTGCATGCTCTTTTGCTGAACTTGATCCTGACGCTGAGGAAATGTCTGACTCTGTAATATCGGGTGACGCAGGTTCTGCAGCATAAGTAATTTCTGATTCCGTCTTTTCATGTGATACAGACTCTAGAGCGGGAGTGGCTTGCTGCGTAGTTGTGCCTTCTTCTTCGATGTGTTGTTCTAATGAAGCAAATACCTCCTTAGTAATCGTGTTCGCAACTCCAGATAATACTCGCTGTCCAGTCCGAGCAATTACGCCCGACAAATTTACTTTACCATCAAAGCTCAACTCTGCTGAATCCAAATCATTGCCAGCCAAATTCATGGCTATTTTACCGTGGGCATTTCCTATTTTACTGAGTTGCTCCATTTCTATGGTGAAAGACTCAGGTTCGTTTTTGTCTAGGACTTTTAGCTTTCCTTTAAAGGAGCCCTTGACAGGCCCAATCTTTATATCCGATATGCTTCTGTAGTGATCTGTATCAATCGTTTCTAGTTTGGATACGCCAGGTGTGATTTTGGCTAACACCTCGGGATCCATGAGAAATTGCCATAGTTGACTTTTAGAAACCTTAAATGTGTGTACCCCCTTGACTTGCATAATGATCCAATTATAGAAAGAATAACAAGCAATAAGAAAAGAGTTACATAAAGTTTGGTGTAGTCTTCAATTCTTAAACCTCAATATCCATATACCACGAATATTAAAGAATAAATATCTCTTAGAAAAGAAATTGATAGAATTAAATACTCGCATTGGTCTTATAGTGAACTAATTCTACAATAAACCTGATCCGTCCCTTAATTTAGAATGATCGTTTGGTACTTAATGGAAGTACTGAGCACCATTAATATAATAATGCTCAACAAAAGAAAGAGATGATTATTCGGAATAATAATAGCTTATCCTTGTTAACCATTTGGATGGATCTTTCTCTGTTGAGGAGTCAGTGATATACTCTTCAACCATAGGCAACTCTTGAAACAGGCCATTATCTTTCATGTAATCATCAATGGCATAATGAGCATCTGCAGAAGATGCAGAATCTCCATAGTGATCTACCTGAATAACCTGACCTTCAGGAATCTGTAGTGAGCTTGCACCATCAATTGAGAGTGCTTCAGCGATAGGTATGGCTGCTGCCATATCTGCCGTGCTTGTCTCAAAGTTCCACTTATAATATAGACCACATGGTCTCCCTTCCATTTCAATACCAGATTGCTGTAATACCCCGAATAATGAGGTCAAGCTGTTAGAGTAAAACTTTTCTGCACTACTCATTGGCACCTCTCCGCGCTTCATGAGATAATTGCGTTCTCCGAGTTCTACGAGATTTATGGTGTATCCACCATATAGGCTCTTCTGGGCTCTTTCCTCGGCGATGCGTTTGATATTGGCTAATCCGGCCTTATAGCTCTTTTTCATGCTCCCTTTCAAGCCCATTACCATAAAAGCTCCTCTCATGAAGAAGGGTAAATCACTGCCGCTCTCAAATGTCCATCGCAAGTCTGTGCCATCTGCAGATGGAGTCAATAAGAAATCCGCCGTATTGACACCGTCCCATCCTTCGAATGCAAGTTGTGTGCGAACTTTTTCATTTTTATTTGACTCAATAATTTTTTGAGATCCTTTGCCTTGTGAAGCGCTTTCCCAACTGCTCTCAGCACCTACTCCTTCGAGAATATTATTGTAGCTAGTGACCATGGCTGTATCCGTGAGACTCCAGTCATTCCAGAGCGCTGCTTTTTGCAGACTATTCACCAAATTAAACACTACTGGTGCGGGAGCATCTATAGAGGTAGATTCATCAGTGTTAAAGTTCTTTGGTCCTAAGAAGCACAATGCCGCATAGATCAGTATTAATATCAATAAGAAGATTCCTAAATACTTGAGGAAAGTTTTCATATCACGCTAGTTAATCCTTAAGTCGCTGGTTCTTGTACAATAGAGCGAACAAAATTAAAATTACACCAAAAAGTAATATTCCTAAAAATGCTACCCCAAAATGCAAAGTGCTGCGGAATACGGCGAGCAGAACTATCGACAATAAAAAGAGCGTAGGAACTTCGTTGAGTAGTCTAAATGTGAAGGAGGAAATAGCCACATCACCAGCATTGAGATGTCTGATCAACCGTTTGCAATATAGGTGATAGGCCGTCAGTCCGACTAACAATAGCAACTTAACATGCATCCAAGTATTGACTTTAAACCAGTCCCATCCATGGAGATACAATAGGGTTAAACCAAATGCCCAGGTAAGCATCATGCCTGGATTACAGATGATCCTATAGACCCGATCTGACATGATCTTGTATTGTGCTAGTAATATGTCTTGCTCGGGTTGAGCCATGTCGTAAGCTTCACGCTTATAGACCAATATCCTTACTAGATAGAATAGACCCCCGAACCATGCCGTGAACCCAACGATATGCAATGCCTTGAACAAAAGTAACAAGCTCATTAGCTCAAAAGATTTCCTTCAAAAATAAGTCCTCACGAAGGACCAAACGCCAAGAAGGCGATAAAATCGACTTCAGACCTGAACTAAACTATGAGAGTCTTTACTATATTACCGCCTCGATTAGATCGAGTCGTATGAAAAACAAACTATTTTGGATGGCCCTCATCTTATGGGTGTGTATATCATCTTGCCAGAAACCCAATCAGTCGGTGCAAACTGATTCAACTAAGCAAAGCACTAAAGAAGTTTCAGCCGACAATGTCCTCAGCGCAGCTGAACGGGATGACGGTTGGGTCTTACTATTCGATGGAGCTTCTATATCAGATCACTGGCACAAATACAATTCAGAAGGCCTTAATAAGAATTGGGTTATTGATGATGGAGCCATACACTTCAACCCTGACCATGGAGACGGTGGAGACTTAACTAGCAATGAATCTTATAAGAATTTCACCTTTAAACTGGACTGGCGCATACAAGACTGCGGCAATAGTGGTATAATGTATAATGTCCAAGAGGGTGATAACTATGGTTATCCCTGGTTAACTGGTCCTGAGATGCAGATCCTCGATGCGAGTTGTCATCCTGATGGCAAGATTGATAAGCATCGAGCAGGAGACCTCTATGATCTCATTGAATGCAGCGAAGTGAATGTGAAGCCTGCTGGCGAGTGGAACAGCATAAAAATCGTCTCCGCAGACGGGGACTATGAGTTCTGGCAAAATGGTGTGAAGGTGGTCAGTTTCACAATGCATACGGATCAATGGAATGACATGGTTGCAGGCAGTAAATTCGCTTCAATGTCGGATTTTGGAAAATTTTCTGAAGGAAAGATCGTACTCCAAGACCACACCGATCGGGTCTGGTTCAAGAACATAAAAATCAAGACTTTATAAATCATAACAATCTAGTACTATGGAAGGAATTAATAAATCAAGGCTGTTTGTAGCCAGTTGCTTTGCCCTGTTGACTACCTCACTAGCATTTGGGCTAAGAGCAGGAATTATGAATGACTTAGCTATAGATCTACAGATCTCAGACACCGAATTGGGGTGGATAAATTTCATGGGAATATTTGGATTTCCCATCGCCACGTTGATCGGTGGGCCTCTCTATAATACAATAGGTCCTAAAAAACTGGGTTATATTGCCTTTGCAGCCCATATAATGGGGATCACCTTCTCTATACTGTCAGGGAGTTTCTTCACGCTCTTTTTAAGTACGTTTTTTATCAGCTTTGGTAATGGTATCGTGGAGGCTGCGTATAATCCCATGATTGCAGATATGTATGATACCCAAAAGGCTAAGATGCTTAATCGGTTTCATGTATGGTTTCCTGCAGGGATCGCGATAGGTTCCTTAATTGCACTACTATTCACTAATCTGGGATTAGGGTGGCAAGCCAAGCTGGCCGTTATGTATTTACCAGCACTAATTTATTTATTTATGTTCATGGGGCAGAAGTTTCCTGAGACAGGGCGGTCCCTAGAGACTAATACCGGTGATAATCTTAAAGCAATACTGTCAACACCAATTTTTTGGTTAATGATGCTTATTATGGCATTGACGGCTACTACAGAGCTGGGTACTCAGTCATGGGTAGAGCGTATCCTCGCCAATGCCGGTGCGCAACCGCTGGTAATACTTGCATTAGTGACAGGACTGATGGCTGCAGGCAGATTTTTTGCGGGACCAGTTATTAAGAAATTTAACATTGCTGGAGTGCTCTTAGCATCCGCTGTGATATCTGCTATCGGAATCTTTCTGATGAGTAGCGCTACAGGTGGGATGGTATATTTCTCGGCGATATTATTCGCAATTGGAGTATGCTACTTCTGGCCTAATATGATTTCTTTCGTTGCGGTGTATCTACCAGAGACAGGTGCCCTTGGCATGTCTGTAGTCGGTGGTATGGGTATGTTAGGGCTATCTATCTTCCAGCCTATCATAGGTCGCTGGATGGATGGCAATAGAGAAGCCAAAGCATTAGAGGGCTTTACTGGAGATGAATTGGAATTAATGGCCGGCCAAGCGACCCTTCAAAATATAGCAATGATACCAGCGATATTGATATTTGGATTTTTGATCTTATATTTCTGGCAAAAAAATAAGACAGCAGATGTGACAATGGCACATTAAGGATGTCTATAAGAATGATGATTTCACAGATGCCATTCAGCGTTTCAGTTGGGTGGCATTTTTGTTTTTATAAATCTTAGTTAGCATTTTACCGTTTATATATGTTATACCAACAAAATAGATCGTGATGTTCAAAAAACTCTCCTTTCTTCTTATTCTCTGTTTAGTGTCAATTCTATTATACAGTCAGGGTACGCAATTGTTACGCCAACCCACACTATCGGATGACCATGTGGTGTTCATCTATGCCAATGACCTCTGGAAAGCAGCCCGTAGTGGTGGTGAAGCCATCAGGTTGACCACGAACGAAGGAGCTGAAGGTGCACCGCATTTTTCTCCAGACGGAAGTATGATTGCATTCACTGCCGAGTATGGCGGCAGCCCAGATGTCTATGTTCTTCCTACTGAAGGAGGTTCGCCGCAAAGAATCACATGGCATCCAGGTGCTGATAGAGTAGAGGGATGGACACCTGATGGAGCAGTAGTTTTTGGCTCCAATCGTATGGGTCATCCGACCGAGACATTTTCGCTATATGAAGCGCAATTGGATGGAGGAATGCCTAGCCCACTCAATGTGACCCGAGCAGCATATGGGGAAGTATCCATGGATGGTAAATTTGTGGCTTATACTCCTATTAATTCTTGGGATCCTGAATGGAGGAACTATCGTGGAGGTCAAGCTATGCCGATTTGGATTCAAAATTTGGAGACCGGAAAGACTCAGATGACACCACGACTCGATGGTGAGCGACATCTCTATCCTGTGTGGATCGGACAAAAAGTATATTACCTAAGTGAAAGGGACTATGTCAGCAATATCTGGTCCTTTGATACTCAGACTCAAGAGGAAGAACAAATCACCTTTTACAAGACTTTTGATGTAAAAAGCCTCGATGCTCATGGGCAAGACATCGTGTATGAGCAGGGAGGATATCTACACATCATTAATGCCGATACTAAGGCGAAGAATCAGCTCAATATCACAGTTAAAGGTGATATGAATTTCGCAAGAGAGCGTTGGGAGTCTGTGCCTGCTAATAGGTTAATCAATTCAAGTATTTCCCCTAATGGTAAGCGGGCTATATTTGAGCATAGGGGGGAAGTGTTGACCGTACCCAAGAAGAACGGTAGCTCTAGAAATCTCACTAATTCCTCTGGAGTAGCAGATAGATCGCCGATTTGGAGCCCTAAGGGAGATCGAGTTGCTTGGTTTAGTGATGGAGAGGGCGAGTACGAGTTGATCATAGCAGATCAGTATGGAGCAATTGAGAAAAGTATTGCAATCCCATCAGGCACCTTCTATTATAGACCAGATTGGTCAGCTGATGGCGAGAAGATCGTATTCACAGATACCCATTATACCATATGGTATGTAGATCTAAAGAATGATAAATTTACTAAGGTAGATGCAGATAATTTTGCGCATCCTAATAGAACGTTGAACCCCAAATGGTCCCCTAATAGTCGGTATATAAGCTATGTGAAACAGCAGACCACTCACTTCAAGGCAGCCCATATATATGATATAGAGACATCGACCAGTCATCAGGTGACTGATGGCCTTGCAGATGTCGTCACGCCTGTCTTTGATCAGAGCGGGGCATACTTGTATTATCTCGCGAGCACAGATTATGGATTGGCGTCGGGATGGCTCGATATGAGTTCATATGACCCCGACCTGACAAGAACACTCTACGTAACAGCCCTTCAAAAAGAGGGTGTTTCTCCACTTCTACCCAAGAGTGACGACGAGGAACCATCCGAGGACACAGAAGATGAGGAGCAAGAGGATTCAGACGAGTCAAAAGCTCTCACCATACATTTTGACGGCATCATGGATAGGGTAGTGTCCGTACCCGATATCTCGGGAGACTATGTAGGCCTAGAAAGATCGCCAGAAGGGAAAGCCCTCATTTTAGAAGCGACAGAATCTGGATTAAATGCTGTCACCTACGATTTTAATGAGCAAGAAAAAGAAGATTGGGCTAGTGGGCTGAACTCAATCATTACGTCATATGATGGAGCGTACGCATTGTATAGGACAGGCTCGGCCTGGAGTATCTCCTCGCTTAATGGTAAGCCAAATGCAAAAGAAGACGGAATACCTGTTGATCTTAAGATTAAGATAAACCCTACTGAGGAGTATCATCAGATCTTCAAAGAGGGTTGGAGATACATGAGGGATTTCCTCTATGTAGACAATGTACATGGCGCACCATGGGATCAGGTCTGGTCTTGGTATGCACCGTGGATAGATCATGTCCGACATCGGTCAGATCTCAATTATGTAGTGGATATCATGAGTGGTGAGGTAGCGATCGGTCATTCATATGTTTCTGGAGGAGATTTCCCAGATTTAGATCGAGTGCAAGGTGGTTTATTGGGAGCGGACTATTCTATTAATAACGGATACTATCAGCTCAGCAAGATTTACTCTGCCGAGCAATGGAATCCCAATACATCTGCACCTCTGGCAACACTCGGTTTAAATGTTGAGGAAGGAGATTATATCACTTCGGTTAATGGTCATGCTATATCTGGAGAAGACAATATCCATCAATATCTAATAGAGACGGCAGGAAAACAGGTCCGCTTAGGGATAAAATCAAGACTTAATGATCCCGAGCGTATTGTGACGGTAATCCCTATCTCGAGTGAAAACAACTTGAGAGCTATCGATTGGATGGAATCCAATCGTCGCAAAGTTGATGAGCTCTCGGATGGACAATTGGCCTATGTATACGTTCCTAATACGTCGGGCAGAGGCTTTACTAATTTCAACAGGTATTACTTCTCGCAGCAGGATAAGAAAGGTGTCATTGTCGATGAACGCAACAATGGCGGAGGATCAGCTGCAGACTATATGATAGATATCATGAGCCGAGAGGTAGTAGGTTATTTTAACAGTAAGTCTGAGAGTCGGCGACCATGGACGACACCTATTGCGGGCATATATGGACCTAAGGTGATGATTATCAATGAGCGAGCCGGTTCTGGGGGAGACCTCCTGCCATATATGTTTAAAGCCAAAAACCTGGGACCACTTGTCGGCACACGCACTTGGGGAGGCTTGGTAGGCACATGGGATACGCCACCGTTTATTGATGGCGGTCGCATGGTAGCTCCTCGTGGCGGCTTCTACGATGTAGATGGCAACTGGGCCGTAGAAGGAGAAGGAATTGCCCCAGATATAGAAGTTCATATGGATCCTGAGCAGGTCCTAAAAGGGCGAGATCCACAGCTTGAAGCTGCAGTGAAGGAAGCCCTGAGATTATTAAAAACTAATTCTTTTGAAATGAAGCCGGAGCCGCCTGCTCCAATTAGGTCTAAGAGGCCTGAAGGTTGGGATCAAGAATAGGGATGTTTCGATATGGAGGAATTAAAACTGTCATCCAGGAGTCAATTAGCTTAAGTAGGAGAAAAATTTAATTTTAATATATAAATAGCTGTTTTTCAGTATATAAACACATATTATTCGATAATATATGAATTAAAGCTTTAATGTGTAGAGCAATGGTAGTTATAATGATTATATTTCACCTTCAAATTAAAACTGTACTGTGAGTGCGTCGGTGGTGCACCTATACCAACTCTTGGAGAGTGGGGATTAATATTGATGTCTTTGATGTTATTCATTGTTGGATTAGTATATATCCAACAGAGTGCATTGCAACCGGTGCAACGAAGAAAATAGAATATACTTAAGAGTATACTACAACTTATATAAAGGATGAAATCATATGATTTCATCCTTTATTTGTTTCTGCCTTATGTTATACCCATAGAAAGTCTTTTAGGGTTTCTCTTCCGGCTATTTACTGAAACTTAATCATGATCTAATTTTCCTTTTCCTTTGATGAAAAGAAAGAAAAATCAAGCTCATAAAATAGCTATGCTTCAAGGCTACTTTGAACGGTCCATCGATATACATAATTTCCTCTTTTCTACACTATCGTACTCTACTCTACAAGATCAGTCGATCCCCGACAGATTATGAACGAACCACTCGCTTCATATGAACTTTAGTTTTGTTCATGGTTAGGGACCAGAAATATGAGACCTTATTACGGTGCTCCATTACTTTAAATAATCTACTTGGAGTCTAAATTGATGGTGGGTGAGTTACCTCTATTTTGTTTTACTTTGTATGCCATTATACTTCGCTCTCCAGATGGCTCCCGCCGTTCCCTCATTGCCCGTGACTTGTTACTCAGATTATAATGAAAAAAGAAAACACCAAAGCAAAATTTTCTTCACGACTACTTCTAAGGCCGACAGACCTGCGGAGGAATCTTTAGTCAGATAGATCGCATGGTTGAGATGCCTACACTTAGTCGGCATGAAAACGTGGGCATTCGTTTTTTAGGTTTTGTCATTTCGAGGTTGCCTGAAATATTCAAATTTATGAGTATATCAGTAAACTGATGGTTTAGTGATTGAGATATAAATTGCCTAAGCGACATATTCGATCGGGTACTCGCTAGGTGAAGGCGTATTCAGAGGTGAACTAACAAACTAAGGCTGAACGTATTAAGTGTTATC
>CAZFWJ010000051.1:0-24772 GCA_964522505.1 uncultured Saprospiraceae bacterium | reverse complement strand
GAGGATCAGATAGAAGCTATATGGTCTTTGCTGAAGGCGCTTCGTGGGAAGAAGCTTCTGTTAACGGCTATGTTGATGGATTTGCTAGGTCTTATTCCAAAGAGGATTATGTTTTACCTATTGGGAATAATGAAGATTATAGACCAATAATCGTATCAGGAGGATCAAATGCTGCGGCAAGTTATTTTGCTCAAGATCCGAGCGTAGTGGCTCAATCATTGAGTGCTGATATAGAGCAATTATCAAGTCATGGATATTATGAGATTGAGAGTGTTAAGCCAACGCAGTTTAGCTTGACGTGGAATCACTTCACGGGAGTTGATAGATTGGTAGATGATATGGGCCAACTTGGTATTGTTGGATTTGATGGAGATAAGTGGGTAGTCATTCCGTCTCAAATAGAGGAGAGTCAGCTCAGCTTAGTTAGGAGTGTGCCGACATATTTATCACAAAAGACTAATATTGATGAAGGTGTAATCTCTACCTTGAGTGAGGTAGATTTGTCACAATATGAATACTTTAGTTTAGCAAGAATGGCACCTAATGCTATTGCTGAAAGTCCTATGACGCTGAGTGTTTATCCGAATCCAGCAGTACAAAATAATTTCGTTTATCTAGACTATGATGTTAGTGATGCCAATACGGAATTCGTAATTAGCCATATTGGACAGGCTCCATCTATAGTTCATCAAGTAACTAAAACGGGTCGAACTAAAGCTAGGATCAATACTGAAGGACTTAAGCCTGGCGTATATTGGGTTTCTGTGAAAAATGGTGATGGAGGCGAAAAAATCTTGAAGAAATTAATCATACTAGACGGCACTTCTGTCAGATAGTATTTTAAAGAAATACCCTCAATAAAATTTGAATACAGGAGTACGATTAACAATTGTGCTCCTATTTTTTTATATATCCATTTATATGAGTCACTAGCTCATAGAATGTGGGATCATCAGTAAAGGTCATACTACTAGTAAGGACACAATCGGCAAGTGCCTGGTTGTTTTTTATGTGTTGCACATAGGCAGGTTCAGCGTGGCTAAAGAACCTGTGCTCTATTTCTATTTGTTGATAGTTTCTCTCATGGATATCTCTCGACAGTCTTCGATTATAGCTGGTTTCTTTGTCCGAGCTTATAAAAACGTTATAGTCAATGAGGTCATTAATCTTTGGGAGGTAATTTATGAATAGACCTTCTAATAGGATGACTGAACGGGAGGCGATCTTCTTATCCTCTAGACGTTCTGTAGAATTATATATATACGAGGGAATGGAAATATCTTCTCCCGATAGTAGTGAGATGAGGTTTGAATGAAGTTTAATAAGATCAAAAGATTCAGGAAGATCAAAATTGAAATATCCCTCATCATCTAATTTTTGCTCCTTACGAGGCTTATAGTAGTCGTCCAATGAAAGAACACTTAAATGATCAGGACCACAATTATTGAGAAGAAGATCTACAAGAGTTGTCTTACCTGATCCGCTGCGACCCGTGATACCAATAACATAAGGTTTCATATACCCAAATATAGCGCTGCGAAATACCAGTGGCCTATATTTCTGAGTATTGGTGCGAAGTTTCAATTAAAAGCAATACATTTCGACATGCTTATGCATGCCCTAAGAGCAGTAATTGGTGTTGTTATTATTATCGGCTTGTGTTATCTGTTTAGTACAGATAAGAAAGCGATAAAATGGCGAGTAGTCATAGGAGGCTTACTGCTACAATTTGTATTAGCTTTTGGTGCGATAAAAATCCCATTTATCAGAGATTTTTTTAAGGCAATTGTTGACGTGTTCCTTGTAGTGATTAACGCCTCCGAACAATCTGCAGCATTTTTATTTGGGGATCTAGCGACTGATTTATCCTATGGTTTTGTTTTTTCAGCTTTACCAGTAATCATTTTATTTTCTGCACTTACCTCATTAGCATATTACTTTGGACTTCTTCAGAAGGTAGTTTATGGTTTTGCTTGGTTGATGAATAAGACTATGAGGCTAAGTGGACCTGAAAGCCTTGCTGCAGCGGCTAATGTATTTATTGGTCAAACTGAAGCACCGTTAGTGGTCAAACCCTATTTAGAAAGGATGACTCGCTCAGAGATCATGACGATAATGGTCGGAGGATTGGCAACTATTGCTGGTAGTGTATTCGGAGTATACGTATCCATATTGGGTGGCGATGATTTAGCTGCCAAACAGGAGTTTGGGATGCACTTGTTGATAGCTTCTGTCATCTCAGCACCAGCAGCGCTTCTGATTGCTAAGATTATGGTTCCTGAGCAGAAAGATCATCAATTGAATAGGGGACTTGATGTGCCCAAATCGGATGTTGGTTCTAATGCACTTGATGCACTTACGAGAGGGACAACAGATGGAGTAAAGTTGGCAGTTAATGTAGCGGCAATGTTATTTTCTTTTATGGCCATCATATTTCTCACCAATAGTCTACTTGAGCTCTTAGGCAATTCCCTTGCGATCAATGACAGTATCCAGCAGTTCAGTGGGGGTAAGTACGATAAATTGAGCTTACAATTATTTCTCGGCTATCTGTTTGCACCATTAGCTTGGATAATTGGTATAGCAGGTGATGAAGTTTTGTATATCGGACAACTCCTTGGTGAGAAGACTATTCTCAATGAGTTCGTTGCATATTCTACTCTAGGGGATATGAAGCGAAGTGGTATCCTATCAGAACGATCTATTATCATTGCTGCATATGCGCTATGCGGCTTCGCAAATTTTGCCTCAGTAGGAATTCAGATCGGAGGTATCAGTTCGATTGCACCTAAGACAAGAAAAGATCTAACCGAATTGGGCTTTAAGGCTTTGGTGGGTGGGACTTTAGCAACTATGCTTACAGGATGCATAGCTGGAGCCCTGATTTAGAGTAATCCCTCTGGTAGGTTCATATATATAGTTTGTTCTTCTATTGATATGCTGTCAATAAGACTATCATGTAATGGGATGAGAACTTCTTTCCCATTTTCATCGAGGATTATGGCCATCTTTTGCTGTGGATAATCATCTACTCTGATGATGTTTCCGATTACTACTCCTACACTCTGATCTATAATAACCATGCTAATGAGTTTATTGGGTTGAGAGAGTGGCTCATTGTCATCAACCTCAACGTCCTCACTCAGCAGATATAGAGCATTTAATTGATATCGACTCATTTCTTCAGAGCTATCACATCCTGCAAGCTTAATGATGATATCTCTATCCTCAGAAATTTCCTCTATTCGGAAGGGCACTTTATATCCATCTATCTCGATGAATACGAATTTTTGCTTTTTAAAATCTTCTAAATACGAATCGTCAATTGTAATTTTTCCATGACCCTTATATCCATGAGATCGGCGTATGATTCCAACCGTTGTATATTTAGACTTGTAAAGTCTCTTGTACTTACTCATTACTATAGTTGATGAGCGATTGGATTATGACTTGACCCACACCTGCTTTGTCCTCCCAAGGAATGGACTCACAATCCTCAAAGCACTGAGTATCGAATACACCAGTAACTCGACTTACCAACCCTATGTTTTCGGCGTAGCGTTCCTGACTGGTACGATATTGCAATCTATTTTGAGCATTTGCTTGCTGCACACTTATAACTCTATCGAAAGACAGATCATTGATAGTAAAGTTAGCATCGAGGTCGAGATATTGAGATTCCCAGTCTTTGAAATATTCGATTTCATCAGTTCCTATAGATATTAATATACTCGGATCGAATCGTTGAGTACTTTGCCATAAAACATCTTCTTCAGGAGGGACTATTAATTTTACTTGACTTAAATTTCCCTCATTACGAATAGCCAGGCCATTAATAACCTGCTCTGATACTCTGCCTATTACATTCCATTCTTGTGTCGGGTCAATGCGTTCCTCTTGCTCAATTATTGTAATTTCTTCTCCTAGAGAATTTTGGTCGGCACCGATTATTCTTTCACGCAAAAAATAATCAAATGTATCCCGAGTCTGTCCTTCGTTGTAAATATCCACTCTGAACATCCGATACTCTCTTATAAGATTATTGGTTGGAAAGAACGATGAAGAATTGGGGCCGCTAAGACCTGTCGTGGAATCATCACCACCACAACCCAACCAAAGAATACCAACAAAGAACAAAAAATACTTTCTCATATAGAAAACCAAAGATACATATAATAAATATTTACTATATGATCTGTAGTCGGATAGTATTTAGAAATGAAGTATGTTAAAATTGGCCTCTTTAAGAATATCCTATGGGGGGAACACTAGGTCAAATGGGTCTAATAAATAGAATAACCAACGTGATGAGAGCAACGAAAATCAATCTGAGGCAAAACCAAAAATATCGTAAGAATGAGACAATTGTTACATTCTGTGGAGTAATTGACAATCAGGATGAACTTAGCAAAGCTCTAAATGAAGTGGGAGTAGAAATAAACTTTGAGAGTCCTGCACACTTAGTGCATGATCTTGTAGAGTATATAAAAGCGACTCAACTAAAAAGAACTAAGAAGGCCATACAGATGGTTAAAGAAATACTTGAAGGACAGTATTCTTTCGTCTACGAGACAAATGAGTGGAGTAAGAAGCACTACTGCTTAAATCAAGGATTGAATCTGTATGTCGGATTGAGTGCAGCGGATTTCATAGTTTCTAATGAGATTACCTCCGTACTTAATTATACCGAAAGAATGATAAGTCTTGAGGATGGAATGATGGCGGAAATTTTTGATGATGGAACTTGTCAGTTTACTGATGGCGAATCACAACGCTTGAATATGGAGTATAGAAGTGTGATAAAGAAGGAAATAATAGATCCTGAAAATAACATCTTCAATATTCTTAGAACGGAGCTGAATGGGGTTGTCCCCAATGTGTTTGCTTCTAAAGACTTGCTATTAAATCGACTGAATTTGAGTTGATAGAGCAAGCACCTAAATGCATAATGTTTTGTTTAGTTTATAATATTGAGCCTCCTTCGGGAGGTTTTTTTATTGCTCCAATTTAAGTGAGTTCTGAGCTTGTTGTTCTTCAATGGCTAGTTGGATCAAGCGATCAATTAACGCCTCATTAGAAATTCCTGAAATTTTCCATAGCGTAGGGTACATGCTGATATCTGTAAATCCAGGTATAGTGTTAATCTCATTAATATAAAGATCGTCGTTATCTAACATAAACATATCGACTCGTGCCATACCACTACATTCGAGACATCTGTAAGTGTCGATTGCCGTTTCTTTTATAGCCTCTATCTGTTGCTCTGTGAGCTCTGCTGGAACGGCTAGTTTAGCGCCTTTTTCATCCAGGTATTTACTCTCGTATGAATAAAAGTCACTTTGAGGAATTACTTCACCGGGTATAGAGGCAATAGGATCATCATTGCCTAAGACCGCGCACTCTATTTCGCGACCAGAGATCTTGCTTTCTATGATGACCTTGTTATCATAGAGAAAGGCATGCGCCACAGCCTTCTCATATTGCTCTTCATTTTGAACATATGATACGCCAACAGAGGAACCTAAGTTAACGGGCTTTACGAACAATTCTTCACCGAGTTGTTCTGATACGATCTCGTAATTATATGCTGTGCGGTTATATCTTCTGAGCGTAATAAAAGGAGCATTCTTTATGCCTGCATCTCTGAGTAAGCGTTTCATCACTTCTTTGTCCATTCCAATTGCAGAACCTAAGATTCCTGGACCCACACAAGGTATGTTTGCAAGCTTGGCGAAACCTTGTATTGCCCCGTCCTCACCATACATACCATGAAGAACAGGGAAGATCACATCTATCTGTGATAGTCCCTCCCCAGAGCTTGCGTTGAAGATTCGGTGATCATCAGTATTTTGTGAGAGAAGCAAAGTGTCTTTGTTGTCGGAGAGGCTCACAGTTTTAGGATCAGAGGTGTCTAATAGCTCAAGAGAATCATCCTGAAGTAACCAGCGGCCACTCTTATCTATTCCAATGAGGATTGGTTCATACTTATCCTTAGGCATCGAGTTGACGATGTTCTTAGCCGAGAGAATAGAAATCTGATGTTCTGTAGATCGCCCGCCATAGATGACGGCTACCTTTAACTTGCTCATATTGCACTAATCAATGATCAAAGGTGAGATTATATTACGAATTAATAATATGTGATGACTTTTAATTCTTCATTCCCAATCGCACAAATCGAAAATTTGCTTGGATAATCGAGAAAATCCGAGCAACAGTCGTCAAAAATTGCAAAAAGGCGGTGTTGAGCACACATTTGTTGTGTATTCAAAATTAAAAACTAATAAAATGAAAAAGATTACAACCAAATTAGATCACTATGTAAGATTAGTAATTTTAGTAACTACAGTGTCTGCATATGTAGGTGTGTTGGTAGCTGCAGCAATCTTCTAAAATCGCCAATTCATCTGCTGATAATTAGTCCTAATAAGGAACTACGTAATCTCAGGATCAGACAGAATACGTACTTTAAGGGAGATAACTGGCCGTATGAATAATAGAAAACGCAATTTCTGGGGATGGGGATATGAAGACTATGAACTGGACCCATCATCAGTAAAGCAATTTAAGTCAATGCTACAGATGGTACTGGGCATTGAGGAATTCTCTGATTTGACTGCTCCAGTGCTTGAGGAGCTTGACTTAAGAGCCCCGAGAATTACGCTACCTGAAGCTTACATGGAGTTTTGTACTGTAGAAGCATTTGATAGAGCATCTCATAGTTATGGCAAATCATATCGTGATGTATGGAGAGGGTTACATGGTAAGTATGATAATCCACCTGACTATGTGGCTTATCCGACTACGGAAGAGCAAATATTGTCCTTAATGGAATTTGCCGCTACGCATGATGTAAGTCTCATTCCTTTTGGTGGGGGATCTTCAGTAGTTGGAGGAGTGGAGCCCACTACTGACCAAAGATATAGTGCAGTAATATCGGTTGATATGAAGCACTTTAATAAGATACTTGAAGTCAATGTCGAGAGTCGTTCGGCACGTATCCAAGCCGGGATATTTGGCCCCGAATTGGACAGAGGCCTTAAGGAGTATGGCCTAACCATGCGTCACTTCCCACAGAGCTTCGAGTTTTCAACCTTAGGTGGGTGGATTGCAACGAGATCAGGAGGGCACTATGCAACATTATTTACTCATATTGATGAGTTTGTACAGTCGATTAGGATGGTTACTCCTCAGGGTATTATGCAATCTCGACGTCTCCCTGGATCTGGTGCAGGACCGAGTGAAGAGCGCCTGATGACAGGATCAGAAGGCATTTTTGGAATCATAACAGAAGCGTGGGTAAGGCTGCAACACATACCTAGATATAAATCAGCGCAGACCATCTCTTTCATAGAATGGTATGATGCTGTAGAGGCTTGTCGCTCGTTAGCTCAATCGGGGCTCAATCCCACTAATGCCAGGTTAATTGATCGGGTAGAAGCTCTGTCAAATGGATTAGGCGATGGGAAGCATCACATAGTCATCTTGGGATTTGAATCTCATAACCATAACGTACAGCCACTAATGATAGAAGGACTTGATATCTGTAGGCGACATGGTGGGCAGTACACCCTAAAAGAGAAGTCTGATAAAAGAGATCAGGCTGCTGATAGATGGAAGAAGTCTTTTCTTCAGGCTCCATACCTCAGAGATGAGTTTGTACGGTTAGGATGTATTATGGAGACTTTTGAAACGGCCGTAACATGGGATCAGTTTGAAGCTTTTCACGAGGGCATTATCGATGCGGCTAACGATGCGATAAAGCGAATCTGTGGTGGGGGTATTATTACTTGCAGATTTACTCATCTATATCCTGATGGCCCGGCACCGTATTATACGATTATGGCTAAAGGGCAAACAGGCCGAGAGATTGAACAATGGAATCAAATCAAGAAAATAGTATCTGATAAAATTATCGAATTAGGAGGTACCATTACTCATCATCATGCTGTTGGTCGAGATCATCAACCATACTATGAGAAGCAGAGAAGTGAAATTTTCGCCGCATCTCTTAGCGCTATAAAGGATAGGCTTGACCCAGCCTGGATAATGAATCCAGATATATTAATAAGCAGAACATAAATTTCTATGCTGTACAGCGCATACTTAGAATTCAGAATTGATTAATTTTCCGATTGACAAAACTATCTAATGCAAATAATCGAACAAGCCGAAGTTTATGATGCGATAATCGTTGGCTCTGGCGCTGGAGGAGGTATGGCTGCAAATATCCTGTCCGAGAACGGCTTAAGAGTTGCGGTTGTTGAAGCAGGCCCATTCTTTGATCCCAAAGATCCCAATACAATGACCCAGATGAAGAACCCTTGGGAGTCACCGAGGAGAGGGGCAAGTACGAATAGAGCCTTTGGAGATTTTGATATGTCCTGGGGAGACTGGAAGGTGGATGGAGAGCCTTATACCACCGCAGAAGGCACTGATTTTAAATGGTGGCGAGCTAGGATGCTAGGCGGACGCACCAATCACTGGGGGCGAATATCTCTGCGCTTTGGACCGACCGATTTTAAGCATAGAGATGTGGATGGACTTGGTGCTAATTGGCCGATCAGTTATGATGAAGTCAAGCCTTATTATGATCGCCTGGATAAGATGATAGGAGTCTTTGGCACTAACGAAGGACTATATAATGATCCTGATGGTTATTTTCTACCGCCACCTAAACCTCGACTGCACGAATTATACTACATCAAGGGCGCTAGAAAATCCGGTGTTCCTGTCATTCCATCTCGATTATCCATCTTAACTAAGAGAATAAATGCTGAGAGAGGTGTATGTTTTTACTGTGGACAGTGTAATCGTTCGTGTAATGCTTATGCTGACTTTTCATCAGGATCATGTCTGATATTTCCGGCCCAAAAGAATGGTGGCCAAATTGAGTTGTTCACCGATTGCATGGTCAAGAACGTCACTACGGATAATGAAGGCCTTGCAACTGGCGTGTCATATATCAACAAAAAAGATCGACAAGAATATCAGCTTCGTGGAAAGGTAGTCGTATTGGGTGCATCTGCATGCAGCACAGCACGTATTCTGTTGAACTCGAAGAGCAAGGCTCATCCCAGTGGTTTAGGAAATAGCAGCGATAACGTAGGACGCTATTTACACGACTCAACTGGAGCAAGCATGTCTGCTTTTGTCCCTGCCTTGATGGACAGAAAAATCTATAATGAAGACGGAGTAGGAGGCATGCATGTCTATAGTCCATGGTGGGGAGATAACAAGAAATTGGATTTCCCAAGAGGTTACCATATCGAGGTGTGGGGAGGAATGGGTATGCCTTCATATGGCTTTGGCTATAACATAGAGGGCATGAATAAGTATATCGGAGGTCAGGTTGGAGGTTATGGCGATAAATTACGAGATGATGTCAAGAAATTTTATGGTGCCTTTGTGGGTATGGCGGGACGAGGTGAATCTATAGCCCGATACGAGAATCGCTGTGAGTTAGATCCAAATGTAGTAGATCAGTTTGGTATCCCTGTATTGCGCTTTGATTACAAGTGGTCTGATTATGAATACAATCAGGCTAAACATATGATGGACACATTTGAGGAAATCATCGGAAATATGGGAGGCGTTCTGCTCGGCGACAAACCAGGTAAAGACAGAGACTATGGTCTACTGGCACCAGGTGAAATTATACATGAGGTCGGGACTACACGGATGGGGAATGATCCTAAAACATCGGTTACTAATAAGTGGCAGCAGCTGCATGATGCTAAGAATGTCTATGTAGTCGATGCCGGAGTCTTTTCATCTCAAGCTGATAAAAACTGTACCTGGACTATTATGGCTCTGAGTATGAGAGCGTCTGAACATATTGTAGGAGAACTTAAAAAAATGAACATCTGATGGATCGGCGAGAAACACTAAAATCTCTGCTCATTGGTGGAGTAGCTGGAGCAAGTATTACTGCAACGGGATGTAAAGCAGAAAACCTCAATGAGGTAGTTGATGAGCTCAAGGCTGGCAATGGATATGGTAGAACTCCGAGTGAAGTAGAGCACGACCACAAGCTGAATGCTGAGGTCTACTTTGATGAGCATGAACTAACTTCTATAGCTGTACTATGTGATATCATCCTACCCAAGAAGGGAGATTTGGGGAGTGCTACAGACGCAGGGGTGCCAGAATTCATTGAGTTTATTGTTAAAGATCTTCCTGACAATCAATTGCCTATGCGAGGAGGGCTAGCATGGTTAGATGGAGAATCCAATAAACGATACAATAAGCGATTTATCGACCTGATCGATTCTGAGCAGATATCAATTATTGACGATATCGCTTATCCCGATCCTGATGACGAACAACCAGAGATGGGACCAGGAAGAAAATTTTTCAATCAAATTCGCAATCTGACCTTAACCGGTTACTATACAACTAAGATGGGGTTTGATGATTTAGGCTATGTAGGCAATAGGCCCAATGTTTGGGATGGAGTCCCTGCAGATGTACTTGCAAACCATGACGTCGACTATGACCCAAAGTGGGTGGCTAAGTGTATCAATCAGGAGACTCGAAATGATATAGCCAAATGGGATGATGACGGAAATCTGCTGAATTAATTGAATCGCTAAATGTTGCGATCTAATTCTTGGAGTATATCATTGAACTTGACGTCCTGCAATGAGCTAAATACGACCTCAGCTAATGGGAGATGTACACGTTGACCAATGCCGACTGCCCTAAAGCCTCCTGTAATAGCCCCTTCCAAACCTTTATTGCTATCTTCTATTACGATAGCTTCCTCTGGTAGGACGTTAAGCCCATCCGCAGCTTTCAAGAAGACTTCCGGGTTTGGTTTGGTATACTCGACACTATTACCGTCGATGATCACGTCGAACCTTTCCTTGAGACCTATAAGGTCTAAAACTTTAAGGGCATTTTGGCTGGCTGAACCAATTGCAAACTTGATATCTAATTGAGAAAGCTCATCAAGTAATTC
The DNA here is from genome assembly GCA_964522505.1 of uncultured Saprospiraceae bacterium. Classification (GTDB taxonomy): domain Bacteria; phylum Bacteroidota; class Bacteroidia; order Chitinophagales; family Saprospiraceae; genus GYS-P2D. The sequence goes on along the minus strand of CAZFWJ010000051.1, from coordinate 13,809 downwards.
TATGATGCCTGGGAGGATAGCGGTCCTATCCATTTCTTTGATCGCATCCAGATAGTGCTGATTTTTGATCTCACAAAGAGATGCTTTATCAGACTCAGCTACTTCGACTTCTAAGAGATCGAGCATCATATTAAGTGAATCTATTCTGCTGATTCCTTTGAGCTTTTCATTCATCTCTGGAGTGAAGTCACGATTGAGATCTTTGGCCACTTGGCGCCAAGCTTCGTAATGATGGCCCGCCGTATCGACGATAACACCATCCATATCGAATATGCAAGCCTTAATCTTCATAAATTATAACAGATCAGTTTGAACTTGAGGAGCGAAAATAGCCTATTTCAATTGACACGGTTGCTCTTTATAGATTGTTTGAGTCCTTTGATTAGTTCCTCTTTGATGGAAGAAGCATTATTAGAATCGAGATGATCATAGATTTTAGCAAGATATTCTCGTGACTTTGGACCGAAGTGATTTTTGAGATAGTAGCAACACTCGGTAAGATATAGCTCTATCAATTCTGATTGATGAGTCTCTTTTAATGTCTTGACGAATTTGTTTAGTAATGCTGTAGAGCTATCATTCTTGAGAACCTGAATGGCGTCGTCATTGCGCTCCATTGCGAGATAATATTGGATGCGATGTTGAGGATCAGTCATCTCTTCAAAATACTGATTGATCAGCTTATCTATCGCTGAAGTGTTTTCTTGACTCGCTCGTAATTTTACGAGAAAGTCTGCATCCCCTGAAGAGATATATAGATCGAGTATAGCGTTGATAAGCCCTGACTCTTCCGTTGATATTTCTATGCTATCTATGACCTGTTTAGCGATAAAGTGGTTTACTTTATTTCTGATTAAGAACTCTTTCAAGAGCTTTTCTATCCCATCTAATTTTTCAAGCCCGAGCAGATTGAGTACTATTCGATAGCTCTCTTGACGATCGATACTATCTAAGTTGATTTGAGTGCCATCTGGATCTATTAATAAGCCTAAAGATTTGATGAAGTAATAAGATCCCAAGTTGCTGCTTTTACCTTTAGCTATGTAGGCATAGACGATCATTAGCAAGTTGTCGTGGTTAGCCGAGTCACTATAAATTTTTAACCAGAGCTGCTGTTCGGCCTTGGATTCGGCACTGATATATGATGAGCTCAAGAGATCAAATGTTTCTTTGATCACCATGATTTTAAATTCAGGAGCTTCGACGTTTTCTATAAGGACATTATACTGTTTGAGTAGTTTACTATGATTCAGCTCCAGTTTTTTGTGTTCTTTGGTCAGTTTACTCTTGATATAAAATGATTTTTTCAGCAAGCGCAGGATAAGATTGTATGCCTGAATGTAATCCTCACGCACTATAAAGTTGCTTAGATGTAAGATCAGATTTTCACTGATCATTAGGAAGGTGCTAGCCGCCTTAGGTGCTACTTTCTGAGTATTCTCGGTATGAATTGGGTAGGACCGTTCGATGAGTTGGATTTGTTCTTTGTCTGATAGTGTATCATATAGCTGCGCTAGTAACTGCAATTTAAATTCATTGCTTTTTCTGCTATATGAATTAATGATAGAAATGAGCTCGGGCTTGGTGAGATCAGAGATCAGCTCAGTTACCTTCCGTAAGTTAGGTCTTCTGATCGGTGCAATCTTTACTTTATGTTGCTCTCGTCTGATGTAGGTTAGCGCTGCTATGATATGACCACAGAGCAAATTATTGGTTGATTTCTTACAATTACATTGGTACGATTTAACTTTTTGATCATTAATCTTTGCGGATACCTGGTAGTGATAGTTTTGATCACGTACGATGAGATCCCAGTGATTTTTGCTATTTACTCCACTGACGGCATTGCTATCGATTAATTGCTCAGCTAATAGAATTAACTCTTCATCGAGGCTCTTTTCGATGAAGGTAATGTCCTTGTTGTGTAAACTTTGAATGTCCAAAATGTGGCTGATTTGTTATTAAGTTGATAACAACCTCTCAAGTTAGCTCATTTTGAAATACTTTCGACATTAAATGAAGCGAATATATTTCTCACGTCATGCCAAGTCGAGTTGGGCCGATCTATCCTTGGAAGATATAGAGAGACCACTTAACAAGCGTGGATTGAGGGATGCGCCCCTAATGGCCGATAAACTGGCTCTACGCTGTGACCGCATTGATATAGTAATCAGTAGTCCTGCGAAGCGGACGATGATGACTAGGACATTTTTTGAGCAAGCCATTCCTCACCAATTATTAATGGTCGAACCTAAGATTTATGAGGCTACTCGAGACGAGGTGCTTGAAGTAATAAATGACTTAGACGACACGTACCAGTCAGCTTTGCTATTCGGGCATAATCCAGCGTTTACATATTTGTATAACCATTTTTCAGAGAAGCTACTCGACAACCTGCCTACTTCTGGTCTGTTCGGCATAACGAGCTCTGCTGAAACTTGGTCAGCTGTAGATACGACTAATAGTGACATAGATTTTCTCATATATCCTAAAATGTATATCTCGTGAGATACTTCCTTATGTTGTTGCTATGTATGCTCGCAGATTCCTGTAGTCCGGGCTATGAGAAGATCGAGCGAGAAGAGATGCTTGACATAGTCAGCGACCTGATGGTTTTGGAGCATGTAGTGCGCAATTACGATATCAAAAGGCAAGATTCGATAAGGACGCTGATGAAGGAGAATTTACTTAAAGTTCACAATATAACTGAGCATCAACTGGATACGAACTTATATCTTTACCAATTTGATAGCGAATCGTACCGTCAATTTACTAAGGACCTCGTAGATGTGTTAACCGAAAAACGAGAGTCATTAGATCAGGACGAATCCAAAGACAATAACACAGATGAGTAGCGATATCAAAGTCTTAATAGTCGATGACGAAGAAGACATCTTGGAATTTGTCAGTTATAACCTATCAAAAGAAGGATACCAAATCGAGACTGCGAACGATGGATTCTCAGCTATCGAAAAAGCTGAAGAATTCGGTCCTGACCTTATTATCTTGGATATTATGATGCCTGGCATGGATGGCATCGAAGTGTGTACCCTTCTCAGAGAAAATAAAGATCTGAAGAATACCCTCATCGTGTTTTTAACTGCTCGCAGCGAATCCTTCACTCAGGTATCTGCTCTGGAGTCTGGAGGAGATGATTTCATCACTAAGCCTGTAAAGCCAAATGTCCTCAAGAGTAGGGTTAAGGCGATTATTAGAAGGCACTATAGATTTCAGAATAAGAATCAGCAAGAAATTTTAAAATTTGGTGATTTAGAGATTGATAGAGAGGAACTCAATGTAAGTGTCAAAGGCAAAGAGATAAGCCTTGCCAAAAAAGAATTTGAGTTACTCAATCTCTTGGTCTCTAAGCCGGGGAAGGTATTTAAAAGAGAAGAAATACTCAGACAAGTCTGGGGCAGAGAAGTAATTGTAGGAGACCGCACCATTGATGTTCATATTCGTAAAGTGCGTGAAAAGATAGGAAGTGACTATATTAAAACGTACAAAGGCGTTGGATATAAATTTAAATTTTAGGCTTGTTCAAAAATATTACGGTCAAGGAGATTGCCATTATACTCTCCTGCTTTTTAGGTGGGTTCAATATCCTAATCGTATTAGCACTTTACATCAGTGATTTTTCACTATTTGAGAAGGGGTGGTTTTGGATTGGGCTCTTATTGGTGTCAGTAATTGCTTCCTACTACACCGTGCTATTCTTCTTCGAGAAATTTGTCTTTCGCAAGATTAAATTGATCTATAAAGTGATCAACAATTCTAAGATTAGTCTGCCTGAGGAGAAATCCAGAGTCATATCTAATCTCTCGCTCGAGGATGTCAATCAGGAAGTACAGGAATGGGCTGATAAAACGGAGAGTGAGATTAATTATCTCAAAGACCTCGAAGATTATAGAAGGAAGTTCTTAGGTAATGTATCTCATGAATTAAAGACACCCATATTCACCATACAAGGCTACCTCCACACACTATTGGATGGAGCCTTATATGATGAAAAAATCAATACGAAGTATATTGAACGTGCAGTGATCAATGTGGAGAGATTGCAAAACGTAGTAGAGGATCTTGAGATCATCAATAAGCTTGAACACGGAGGTGGTAACCTCAATAAGAGCGACTTCAACTTCAAACAGTTGACACTCGAAGTCATTGAAGACTTGAGCCTATTAGCCAAGTCAAAAAGCATTGAAATTAAGATAAAGGACGGTGCATCAAAAGCATTTGAGGTTAATGCAGATCGTGCTAACATCGAACAGGTAATGACCAATCTGGTAAGCAACTCGATTAAATATGGGATCGAAGGAGGCCTGACCAAAATTGCCTTTTACGATATGGCAGAAAACGTCCTGATTGAAGTCAGTGATAATGGGATTGGCATTGAGGAGGAACATCATAAACATCTGTTTGATAGATTTTATCGTGTGGATGCTGGGCGGAGTAGAAGTCTTGGTGGTTCTGGGCTGGGTCTCTCGATAGTCAAGCACATATTAGAAGCCCATCGTCAGAGTATCAACGTGAGAAGCACTAAGGGCCAAGGCTCCACATTCGGATTTACGTTATCTAAATCCAAGAAATGAAAATTGATTAGCTCGTCAAGTTAGCTGTTGCGTAAACTGTAGGTGTTGCATTATCATATGGATGTGCCTCAAGCTGTCTCCAGTATTGATCTCGCACTTCGAAATATTCTGGCAAACTTTCAGTAGGCATTGGATCCAATGGCGGAAAGTTTTCTCTCAGATGGTTAATTTGCCTACCGTTTTTCCAAAATCTGAAACAAACGTGATTACCAGTAGCAAGACCAGTTTGTCCTACATATCCGATAACCTCACCTTGCTTTACTCTTGACCCGACGCTGAGACCAGACTTGAACTTACTCATGTGTAAGTATTGACTTTGATAGATGCCATCATGCTTAATCTTGATATAATTACCATTGTTTTTAGTGAATCCTCTGCGAGTAATGATACCGTCAGATACACTAAATATTGGTGTGCCTCTCGGAGCTGCATAATCAGTACCAAGGTGTGGCTTGCGTCTTTTTAAGACCGGGTGAAACCTATTCATATTGTAAAAAGAAGATATTCTCGATGCCCGAACGGGAGCTCTTAGAAATGTCTTTTTGTTTGGTGTACCCTCTATATCGTAATATCCTTGATAGCGGTCGTTTTCAAAGTAAAATCCAAAGTATTCGGAGTTGCCGCTCTTATATGAAGCGGCTAATATATGGCCAGAACCAGCTGCTTTGCCATCAATATACTTCTGATCATAAACGATCTTCCATTTATCACCGGGTTGAGCACTCGGAAAATATACTTGAGCCAAAGCATCTTCCAATTCATCAGTCAATGCCAAGCTAAGTCCTTTCTCCCCCATAGACTGAGATAGTGAACTTCCACCAGCAATAGTACCGCTCAACATCTCTTGACATGTTGTATACGCTATATCTTTTTGGATTACGGATATGCTATCATCAAAAGCATAATCTACGTAAGTAAATAGGTTAGGCCTGTATACAAATGCTACAGGAGATTCGCATTCATCTGCATACACAAACGTGATTTCTTTGCCAGCTTTAATCTTTCTTAAGCTGAGTACCTCTTCAGCCGCCTTTTCTAGTTGATAGATCCTGTTATAGCTGACATCTCGATCTAATAGCAGATCGGCGATGAATGACCCATATGTTATTGGATAGTTCTCAAAGTGATAGGTGGAAATATCGTAATCAAACTTAGTTTTGATCTCTTCTGGGTGCTCCAGGTCGGTGGTGATTGATGTAGTGTGCTGACCAGAGCTCACATTAATACTGTAGAGGTATCCTAACAATCCTCCTAAAGCCAATCCCACAACAATTAATAAAAGTACCCCCTGATTTTTCATTGATTTCCAAATGTAATTCATTCTAACTCACATTAATAATTATTCCTTTTATTAGTAATCTTCATGATTAGATTGAATAGTTTTAAGACACAATTTATCGAAGAACACCATTAAGCGAATGCATGAATTCTTTTGTTAAATTTTTCAGCAAATCATCCAAACAGCTATTGAGCTTCGATAGGCCTATGATAATGGGCGTGTTGAATGTTACCCCAGATTCATTTTATTCTCGCAGTAGGGTGGATCCTTCTCAAGTCGTCGATCGTGCTGGCGAGATGATAGAACTTGGGGCTGATATCATTGATATAGGAGGCATGTCTTCACGACCTGGTGCAGCAGAGGTGTCATTAGATGTAGAGCTGGATAGAATCCTTCCTCCTCTTGAGGAGATGAGAAGAGCCTTTCCAAATGCAATTATATCAATAGACACCTATCGATCTGAGGTTGTCAGAGCTGCCGATAAAATTGGTATAGACATCATTAATGACATTAGTGCTGGAACCAAGGACGTAAAGATGTATGCCACGGCGGCTGAGCTTAAGCTCATATATGTACTTATGCATATGAAGGGTTCTCCACAGACCATGCAAGATGACACTCATTATGATGACATAATCCTAGACACCATGAAATATATGAGCAGAACGCTTGCCAAGGCTAAAGAACAGAACCTTCATGATATTATTGTAGATCCAGGAATTGGTTTTGGCAAGGCCGTGAGTGATAATTATAAGATTCTCAAAAGTCTGGAAAGCTATAGAATTTTCAACTTACCCATATTAATAGGATTGTCTCGAAAATCGTTCATCTACAAGCAGCTTAATTCAGATGCAGACAGTGCCCTTAATGGAACTACCGCCATGCATATGATGGCCTTGCTCAATGGTGCAAATATCCTGAGAGTACACGATATAAAGGAGGCCATGGAAGTGAATAGACTGTACGCTGCTTATAAGAGCGCCTAACTAGTATTCATACATTATGTTCTCTTTTAGGTAAATCTCTATGTCGGATTGATAAAGTTTAGCATTTAATTTTTACTTAAAGCCCTTGATCTTCACCATCTTAGCGCGTATTCTGACGTTCTTTGTACGTAAAAGAAGTTCATTAATAAATAGTGGCAGAAGAATCTAAAAGAAACTGGTTGTCTATAACCATCAAGACTCTCGTCTTCTTGATGATTTTACTCCTATTTTTTGTATGTATTCTACACATCCCATCTGTTCAGAAAAAGATCGCACAATTCGCCGCTAATCAAGTTGTCGATGCTTCACAAGGAGATTTGACTTTTGAATCAGCCACATTTGACTTAAATAAGGGGGTCACGATCAAAAATGCAGTGCTCAGTGATAGTAGCGCAGATACGCTCCTCACCGTTGGTAAGCTTGGACTAAGTCCTCGATCTACACTATTGTCATTGATTTCAGAAGTTTCGTTTAGCGATGTAAATATTACTGGTGTCGCTATTCACGTGCGACGGCATACTGGCGAAGAGCTAAATAACTGGCAAAGATTCTTGAATGGATTTCAGTCTTCTGGTGACGACAACACAGAACCGGTCGAGCGCAAAGCATTTCCGTTTACTCATTTTGAGTTATATGATTTAGAACTAAACTACACAGATGAAGTTGACTCCCTCTCCATAATAGGGCAATTTGCTGCTCTCGAAACTAAATTCAATCTCGTCAGAGGCGGGCATATTGATATTGACTTTATCAATTTAATTGAGCCATACTTTCATGTTAGAGGGCCGATGATGAAGAATGGTGTGCAGCCAGAAGATAGAACCGAATCTGATCCAGTCAGCGTTTCTTCGATGGTTTTGAATCAGTTGAACATTCTTGATGGCAAGATCGATTATAGAGCAGATCAGTCATTAACGGCGGATCATATTGATCTTGTCATGTCCGATATTGAATTTATGAACCCACAGACTTGGAAGGCCATTATCCAAGATCTCTCATTGGAGACCAAGGGCTATGACATTAAGCATATAAGTAGCAGCCAAGTAATCAGTAGTCCTGATAATATTAGAATTGAAGATTTCTTCGCCAGAGTGAATAACTCCTATTTTAAGGCAGACTTGGATGCGCAAGATATTTATAGCATCAAGCGTATTGATGATGTTTCCTTAGACTTAGATCTTTCAGAGTCCAAAATACTTCCGAGTGATTTCGTACGATTGATCGACAACTTGCCACCAGATTTGTTGTCAGAACCATTGATGAATAAACGTCATCAAGTGATAGGACATGTTGACCTACACAATGGTGACTTTAACCTCAACGACTTAAAGCTATGGTTGAATGGAAGTCATTATCTGCATGCCAACGGTACGATGTCGGGCATCTCTGATATAGACAATAGTCTTATAAATCTTGAAGTGATCTCGCTTGAGTCGGATCTTGAACGATTGGATCGTGATCTTAATTTGGTGCAGATTCCTGATGAGGTCAAGCGACTAGGTAAGCTACAGTTCAGCGGAACCTTTGATGGTTTTGCTAACGACTTCATCGCACAAGGAGCTCTTGATACAGAGTTGGGCCGTGCTGATATGGACATACAGTTTGATTTGTATCGTTCTAATCCTGAAGAGATTGGCTATGATGGTTTTTTAGAGTTGACTCAATTTGATTTGGCAGAAATGCTTCAACAAGAAGACTTTGGTCCAGTCAGTCTCAGTGTAGATATAAATGATGGGCATGGATTATCATTTGCCAGCAGTAATGCTCAGATTGAAGCCGTCATAGATCAATTTATATATCGTGATGTCATGTATGAGAGCGCAGTCTATAATGGCACTCTTTCTAGTAAGGTAATTGATGGGGACTTCCTCATCGAAGATCCAAACTTGGATTTCGCATTTTCTGGATTAATAGACTTTTCTGGATCGGAGCCTATTCTCGATTTTGATCTACAAGCAGGTAAAATAGATTTCTGTAAGCTCAATTTGATTAATTATCCGTGCGAGCTATCATTTGAAGCAGAGGTAGATTTCTTTGGCAGTTCTTTAAGTACCCTGCAGGGTAAAGGATTGATCCGCGATATAGTGATACATCATGACACATCTACCTTGGCAATAAATGAGGTGGCCCTGAACTCTCGACGTGTTTCAGACGAAGTGATGTCTTTTCATCTTTCTTCAGATGCATTTGATGTAGCAGTCAATGGCAAGTTCAATTTGACCAAACTTCATGAGAATATTGTCGGGCAAATTTTTGAAAATCACGAGGAGCATCTCAGCCTGCTTAACTTGTCTATGCCATATGATGGGTTTAGGGATGAGGTGTACTCTGTAGTACTGACCACAAGAGATATGAATCCATTGATGGATTTTCTTAATCAAGACATAGATATCGCTCCTGGAACTCGATTAACTGCGCAGTCTAATAAAAACAATGACAAGTCGATTGTCACGATTAATAGTGATACGATCAGATATGGAGAGTATCTAGCTGAAGATCTATATCTAAATATAGATAGTCGGACTAATTATGGAGAGATAGAATTGCAAATAGATCAGCTGATGCAAGGTGATCGAGATATAGATAAGGTGTCCCTAGTAGGAACCTTAAGAGGAGGAGAGTTGTATTCACGAGCCCTCGTTAATGTAGACGATAGAAATCACATCGAGCTCGAGACCAAGTCTACGATTGTAGATAATGGATATTTCACTCAGTTTCTCTACGATGATATTATGGTCGATAGCACAATGTGGGCTATTCTGCCAAATAAAGGAGTAGGATATTACGGTAAATCTATTGACATCGAAAACTTTATAGTTACAGATGGTCATAGGGCGATTGGAGTTAAGGATGTATACAAGCGAGGATTAGAGGTGAGTATTAGAGAATTTGATCTTGAATTCATCAATCCTATTCTGGATTATGATAAGCTTTTATTCGACGGAACTGTAGAAGCTCAGCTCAAACTCAACAACATCTTTGAGAAGTTAGCAATAGAGGGCTATGTGCAGGTGCCAGATTTTAAGATAAACGATTCAGATTATGGCAATCTCAGTCTCGAGTCAAAGCGTCGTGATGGGAATATCCTCGATGTTCTTTTGAAGATTGAAAAGGATAATCAAAATCTATATGTAGAGGGCACAGCAGACATAGATAGTCAGTCGCTCAATACTCATCTAACTATGGAGGATTACCCATTGGCATTCTTAGAGTATATCATACAAGAAGGAATATCGGAAACCGAAGGTCTTGTTGATATAGAGCTAGATATCTATGGACCTTTCAGTGATATTAAAATGAGAGGTAACGGCAATGCTAGTGATGCGGGTACTAAGATTGATTACATAGGCGCCTACTATCAGCTATCTGATGATAATATTCCTATAACGGAGTTATTCATAGATCTGAACAATATTATTCTTACTGACGAGGCTGGTAATACTGCTGATTTAATTGGTGGCCTTACGCACAATGTTCTGGCGGACTTTAAGTCTGACATCGAGGTTAAGAGTGATAATTTCATTGCGCTCAATACGACAGCTGACGATAACCCGCTCTATTATGGTTTAGGGATGGGACCATTGGATGTAAGCTTTAAAGGCCCATTCGATCGGATCGATATGGAGGTCGATGCAGTAGCGGGTCCGAATTCGATTCTATACTTACCACTTAACTCAACAAACTTTGGCTATGATGAATCCTTCATTAACTTCAATTTTAATCAAGAAGTAATTGATAGTAATACTGTAGATCAGTTAGTAGAGCGATTAACCTCTTCTGGATTAGACTTTGAAATGAATCTTTCTTTTGATCGAGATGCAGAGGTTCAGGTCATATATGATGAAGAGACCAGTAATGTGCTCATCGGACATGGAGAAGGTGACCTGCAGATAAAGGTAAAGAGGGATGGTGAGTTTTCAGTTTATGGACAGTATGACGTAGAGAGTGGAGAATATCTCTATACTTCATATGGATTTATAGCCAAGCCGTTTGTAATCGAACAAGGAGGAACTGTTACATGGACTGGGGATCCGGTTAATGCGGTTCTCGATGTACAAGCATACTATCCTGGCTTGCGTGCTCCATTGGAGCGTTTTTTACAAGAATATGAGGGAGTCTTTGCGGATGTCACACAGAGTGAATTGAGGCAACGACGAAATATCGCCCTTGACCTTATCCTGACAGGTAATCTGTTTAATCCGGATATCAACTTTGATATCGGTTTCCCAGACCTCGTAGGTAATCTACGCAATCTAGCCGATAGTAAAGTCCGTGCGTTGAAGGCCACGGAAAATGGGATTAATAATCAAGTGCTGGGTTTGATGGTATTCAATAATTTCTTGCCTGACAATGATCCATTGGCAAATATACAAGTGAGTAATGTCGCACAGTTAGGGAGTAATACACTTACAGAGTTTTTAACCAGTCAACTATCACTTTTAGCTACTGAGTATCTCTCAGAATTACTAGAGGGAGATGTAATATCGGGAATCGATTTAGATATTGCATTAGCACAGAACAATATCATAGGCGATAATAATGTCCCAGATCCCGATGCCTCATTTGTTGAGTTTGTGCCTGATGAGGTCCAGTTGAACCTGCGCAATGAATTTAAGAATGACAATTTTGTCCTCAATATCGGAGGTAACTACGTCAGGGAAAATCCCCTCAATACAGTCAATGATTATCTAACTGGAGACTTCTCTCTAGATTGGTTTATCACTAATGATAAGCGCCTCAAGCTCCAAATCTATGGAGTATATGACCTAGATGAGCGCACATTGGGTCGACGCCAGATCTATGGATTCGGGATTAACTATACTCGAGAATTTGGTAAAATGACCTACAATAACATAGAAGAGGCATTTGAGGACGTTAATGATGAAATCCTCAGTGGCAAACAGACTAGTGCTGGAACAAGATAATCTGAAGATTTATAGATATATACTTAGGGTATTATTACACTTTTAGTTTCTACTGGATGGGTATCAATGTTAATTACTCCAAGGCGTGACAACACATTTAATATGATGTCACAATTTGGTTAAAGATATATCACATCAGATCATATTTGGTGTGGTATATCATTTTGTGGCCTAAGGTTTGCACAGACTTTATAACAAAGATGAAGCAACTATTCATATCCTTATTCTTCCTCAGCTCGAATTGCTATCTTTTTGCTCAAGAGCAACCAAATGTCTTGTTCATTATGGCAGATGACTTGGGAATCGATGCTATCGATGGATTTGGAGTAACGCATAATAACTATGCCACTACCCCTAATCTCGACATGTTGAGGGCTCAGGGCATCAGCTATCTTAATGCTTGGGCGACACCACAATGCGCACCAACTCGAGCGAGTATAATAAGCGGGCGCTATGGCATCAATACAGGAGTTAGAGAAGTTCCAGGAAATCTTGAGGTTTCAGATGAATCCATATTCAATTATTTAGATCGTGAGACTAGTAATGCCTATAGTACTGCAGTTATTGGCAAATGGCATATATCATCCCCATTTAGCGCTGACCATATATCACAACACGGTGTAGATCACTTTGAAGGAATATCTGGTGGAGGTGTGCGTGACTATTTTGTATGGGATAAGGTGCGGCCAAATGGAAGGAAGGTTGAAATTGAAGAGTATATTACTACCCATTTGACTAATGCCGCCATTAATTGGATAGATGATCAGACTCAGCCTTGGTTTCTATGGCTCTCCCACGTCGCTCCACATAGCCCTTTTCAAAGACCGCCAGATAGCCTGTTTACTGTTAGCAATCCTACTACTAATAGACAGCTGTATAATGCGAGCATAGAGGCTTTAGATCATGAGATTGGACGGCTACTCAATGCTATGGATAGTGAGACCAGAAGTAATACTATAGTCATCTTTATGGGCGATAATGGAACTCCTCGGAGCGTCCTTCAGGGATTACCAAATGGTCATGGCAAAGGAAGTATGTTCGAAGGTGGTGTCAAGGTGCCTATGATCGTCAGTGGTCATGGAGTATCACGAATCGGAGCGGTTGAATTGGGACTTACGCAGGCGAACGATATCTATGCTACTTTGATAGAAGTTTGTACCAACGATTTGCCTGGTGGAATACATAATAGCTATAGCATCAGATCATCGTTTACTCAGGCTAATACTATCGAAAGAAACTATATCTATACAGATTACTTAGACGATGGCATTGAGCTGTGGGCTGTTAGAACGGATGAGTACAAGCTTATCGAGGGCGAAGATGGTAGTCAAGCGTTCTATCGTATAGATCAACCTACCTACGAAGATGTAAACCTAATTGGTAATCTCTCTGACGCTGAGGTGGAGATCTTTGATGATTTGGTCTTGGAGGCTGAGTCAATCAGGAATGGATGGTCCTGTCGAGACCTCATACTCAATGGTGAGGAGCAGGCCATAGATGATTGTAATGATAATGTTACAACGTCCACAGATATCGTGGCAGAATTGGATGCGATCAGTATCTATCCTAACCCATCGAGCTCGGATATTACTATTTCCGTTGAGTCTGGAGACTATACCGTGAGGATATTAGATGCAGTGGGGGCAGTATATCAGAATCTTGAAATTTCAGGGACAGAAATCATTGATATAGACACGCTTCCTATCGGTCTGTTCTTTGTAGAAATTACCAATGATCAGAATAATAAACTTTGCTTAACCAAGATTATTAAGCAATAATATTCAGTAGTATAGAGCCGTATTGACTGAGCTATAACAGGATCTGCTCTACGCGGTCAGACTGACTGCGGAGGAGGTGATCAGCCACTACAAGCGCTGCCATGGCATCGACTATAGGAACGGCCCTTGGAACCACGCACGGATCGTGACGGCCCTTACCAGTCACTGTAGCTTGCTCTCCAGATTTGTCAATAGAGCTCTGATCTTTCATAAGAGTAGCAACGGGCTTAAAGGCAACTCTGAAGTTGA
>CAZFWJ010000050.1:0-24796 GCA_964522505.1 uncultured Saprospiraceae bacterium | reverse complement strand
CAAATAAGGGATGTTTAATGTGCATTGCCATAGAAAATTTATCTATTAATAATCTCAACGCCATCTCCAATAGACACATAATATGGGGTCGCTTCGATGCCTATATGGTCATAGTATGATGCACACATCTCATTAATGACTTTTTCCATTTGATCCCCATGTATGAGATTAAGGGTGCAGCCACCAAAACCACCACCCATCATTCTGGCGCCTAATATGGACGCTTGTGCTCTACTCAAGGTGATGAGATAATCTAACTCCTTACAGCTAACCTCAAACTGATGTTGCAATCCCTCATGACTCTTATAAAGTAGCTCGCCTAGTTTATAAAAATCTTTATTTATTAAGGCAGATTTAAAGGCTTTGACTCTATTATTTTCATTTAAAATAAAGAGTGCCCGATTGTAAAGCGTCTCAGACAGCTTAGGTTTTAGTGCGATCAACTGATCTGGGGTGAGTTGGCTTAAAGAAGTAATATCTTCTCCATTAGCCTTAGCGATCATCACCACTTCAGCACATTCACTCGGTCGATCATTATATCCCGATGATAGATTTGAGTGTTTTACATTAGTATTGATTAATACAAGATTATAAGGTTCAATGTCAACTGGCAAATATTCAAATTGGTGATTGCTACAATCCATTAGCATAGCTTCGTTCTTTCTCCCAAACAGAGACGAAAATTGGTCGAGTATCCCACTTTGCACACCGAGGTGTATATTCTCAGCTTGATTACCGATTCTTGCAAGTTGCCAAGAATCAAGTTTTGAATTGTTCAAAGTATCGATGCCTTTGGCGAGACCACACTCCAATGCAGCAGAAGAACTCAATCCAGAACCGATCGGGATCTCGCTTAAAAATGTACAATCAAAGCCTTTAGGTGATATACCCAATTTAATAAATTCTTGGATTACACCCACAAAATATTTCCCCCATAAATTATCACAATGTAGCTTGCTGGCGGATAGGCTGATAGTGGATTGCTTATCACAAGCGGTTATATTGTATCGATCTGAGTCATTCTCTGCGAAAGCAAAGTACATGCTCTTATCTATAGCAGCTGGAAACACTAAGCCCAGATTATAATCAGTATGTTCTCCTATAAGATTTATTCTACCTGGAGCTCGCACGATTAAAGGCGGATAACGCCCGTACTCTTTCTTAAATAATTCAATCAGTCTTTCTACCATAGTCTGCATCTAACTTGGAAAGTCATCCCAGTCTTAGCTTTTCTTCCAGCCCAAAATCCAATAACTAGCACAATCAAAAAATAGATCAGAATTATACTAATGTCAATATTACTAATATTGCTCTTCATATATTTTTAGTGATACCGACCTGCTCAAAGTATTATATGCGATGGCAGGCAGCAATTCAATTTTAGTTAGATTCGAGAATAAGGGTTATCATGCCGGAGTGTGGTACAACCATTTTTATGATGCCAGGATCGAACGTCATAGATCCTTCTTCTATCATTTGCCCCATACAGTCATAGATCTTAAACTGACAGTAACTATTAAAATCGCAGTTTAATATTACTGCATCATCGAGTTTTGCATTTACAATATCAATTGATTTAGTTGTTGGAACTTTTAATATATACTGTTCATGTAGTATGACTATAGTATGGTTAGCTGTTTCACATTTTTGAACAGGATAATTAGAAAGAGGCCTTAATGGTGTGAAATTCGTAGCCATCAAGGTTTCCTTATTATTCTTCCAATAATCAGTATAAAATCTTATCATCTTAATATGGGCCTCCGGTAGTTTATGCAATTCCATACTTACCTGTGGAACTCCACACAAGCCATTAAGGAATTGGAGAGCAGCTATTTCAACTTTTTCGTCAGGATGCCAGGTTAAAGGATCACTATGGACCGCTGTGTCCCCACATAACATTTTAACATCTGAGATCCTTATTCTATTAGATACGGCATCATTAGGGCAATCAAATGCTCTGAACATATTGCCGAATCTACGCAATGCAGGCCCTATATATTGTTGTCTAAATTCAATTCCAATATCAGGATTAATCGCTCTTAAAGCTGTAAGGGCATCAGTGAGTAATCTATGTACAGCAGCATTAACACTGGCATAGTCTCTCCCATCTTCTTTAGTAAGAACAGTTTCAGGATATACCTTAAAATCATCAATAAAATCCAACTTGAAAACATCTAAATCATACTCTTCAAGTGCACTCACGTATATATTAATTAAGTATTGTCTCACCTCTGGATATCTAGGATCAAATACTGGTGCCCATCTGTGATTTTCAGTGAGAAACTTACCCTTGAATTTTTGATATGCTTCAGACTTCATCCCACAGAATGGAACAGAAAACCAAAGACCGAACTTCATACCTATATCATGAACTTTGCCTACGAACGCTGGCAGGTTATTAAATCTAATAGGTTGCCAATCCCCCGTATAATCATATCCTCTATTAGAATCTTCGGTTTGCCATCCATCATCTAATATGATTAGTCCATAACCTAATTCATGGGCTAGCTTACACTCGGATAATAACACATCTTCTTCTAGGGTCTGATGAAACTGATACCATGTAGAATATATAGGCGTAGTAGCTACTGGTGGTACAGGTTCAGGTTTAAGTTCAGGTATGGTCTCCCACCATAAAACTACTTCTCTAAGTGATCGTGCAAATGAAATTGGTCTAGTATCTATCCGTATCAGTGCTTCGTACTCAGTTATTACGGGGTGTCTCTCCTTAAAAAAAGTAATATGGCAATACTCATAATTATCTTCTTCTCTCAGCAGCACATTCATCTCAACGAGATCGATGGCATCGGAACAGGCTATCGTATGCACATTACCATCAGAATGATTAAAAACACTAAGAACTGGTGCGTTTACACTTATTCTCGATGTAGGATGATCGAGTTCCCAATCATATTGTTGCCTTTTATCATGGATTCCTCCGCTTTTCCATACACCCTGAACGTTAAATGATGGAAATCTCCATTTTAGTGTTATTGGCTTGGGCTCCTTAGGAGCTTCGGCACGTACACTAAGATTATAGATAAAAATCCCATCTTCATTTGAAACCAATCTTAGTTGAGTATGAAATGAATTATCCTCTGAAAATATATCAATATCAGGAAAATCCTGGATTTTAATAGTTCGATCCATTTTGTTCGTAGTCTTGTAATTCTAATATTTATGTATAATTACTGGTCCGTTATTACTTGCTGCAAGAAGATAGTCAGCATCTGGAGAATTTATAACAGCAAGTTTTTTGACGTCATGATTTAGCAATAATCCAGATTCATTAAATGACAATGGTTTAAAATTTAATTCTCCATCGCCTAACATCAATAGACCAATTCCCGCATCAGCTCTAGGAGTTTCTACCTCGGAAGTATATAAATTACCAGCTAGTAGAATATCCAATTTAGCATCCTTGTTAAAATCCTTTATCAGGATATCATTTATGGACGATAGCTGACTTAGCTGAGGTAATTCTTGCTTAACATACTTACCATGACCCTCATTAATCATTAGGATGCTCGAAAAATCTTGTACACTGAAATGTTCGGCTGACTCAATCTCATCATCTCCGTAAATATCTGTTATGGTTGCGATAGCGAAAGATTCATAATTTTCAAACTTCCTCTTAATGCCAGGGATTTGATCAGACGAGCATTGACGTCCCCTTACAGGATATTGTTTATCATCATTATAGTAGCCCAATACTATATCCAGAGTAGAATTTTTATCAAAATCAGACGCGTACAAATCAAAAGTAGCATCGTCACTCGCCTGATATTTATAGTTTTCGCCGAGATTGCCAACGACAAAGTCTATATCTCCGTCATTATCAAGGTCTGCCTGTTCTATGCTGAACCACCAACCTCTGGTATGTTCTAAGTCATTCTCTTGAGTAAGGTTTCTAAACGTTCCATTAGAATTGATTAATACAGAAATCGGCATCCACTCTCCTACGACTACCAAATCTATATCTCCATCTTGCTCATAATCTGTCCATAAGGCATCGGTAACCATGCCTATATCAGCAACATCTGGTATTACCCGCTCTGTAACGTTATCAAATGAAAGTGTACCTGTCTCCAATTTATTTTCTAATAGATAACTCGTACCAGGCTTAGGGTAATTGGCAGGCGACAATCTGCCTCCAACAAAAATATCGATATCTCCATCGTTGTCATAATCATATGGTCTTACACATGCGCCACTACTCAATACTTTAGGCAGGTCATCGAATAATCTATAATTGCCTTCATCATTAATATATAAGCGGTCTCCATAAAATTGATCTTTGTAAGGTAATTCATACCCACCACTTACTACATACAGATCAAGATCTTGATCGTTGTCTATATCAACAAAGACCGCATCTATATCTTCCTTAAGGTTATCCGACTCAAAAGCTTGCTTTAGCTCAAAAGATCCATCACCATTGTAAGTATATACACCTGGAGTACTTCTACTAGCGGCACCTAAATATAAATCCTGACTTTCAATATCTTCTACTGGACTCGTTGCCAGCGCCGGGCCCCATTGAGACATTTTATGTGGCAGTAGTATCTGAAATTTAAAATCATCAAATATGTTTTCTACATGGTCTGGTAGTTGCACATCCTGATTTACCTCAGTAAACACGTGATTTGATGAAGACACAGTTGAGTCAAAGTCATCCAAGGTTCCTTTAATAATCTCTAATTGTTGATTAACAGGAACATTTGTAACTACTTCCTGATATCCATCTGGCCAGACAATCAGTATCGTGTCGACTATGGTAGCTTCTCCTAAACCAAAATGAAGTGTAGGAGGAACGGAAGATTGAAATCCACGAGTCAAGGTCAGATATTGATGTTGAGTTTGGCCGCCAGACTTCAATTGAATCTTTGTTCCGATAGCTCTTACATTATCTTCTGGCTGCTTGAGTCTTATACTCAAATAATTGGATGCATCGGCTAATTCATTTTTTAATATGTGTGCTGGTTCGTCTATATTATTAACAATAAGATCCAATCGGCCATCATTATTAAGGTCACTGTAGGATACTCCGTTAGAGAACCCTTCTAATTGATCTATACCCCATAGATCAGTAACATCAGAAAAACTTAGGTCTTTATTATTTTTAAATATGTAGTTAGCTATAGGTTCTGATGGAATATTTTCAACTTCTAGCTTAAGCTCCTCATTGCTAATCTTATTGAGATTTTTTTTCAAACCCAAGAAAAAGTCTCTGTTATTGATGTCCCTTCTGGTGCCATTACTGACAAATAGGTCTTTCCATCCATCATTATCAAAATCAGCGAATAAAGGTGCCCAGCTCCAGTCTGTAGTAGCTACTCCTGCAACCCAATTTACATTGCTGTATAAAGGAGAGTCGTTATTATTACCTCGATTAAGTTGTAGCGCATTATACATGTACTGATAATGCATGTCATAGTCTACAGTGCTCCAGAATAGATCTGGATTCATACTAGCCATATTGGCTTTAGCTCTTCGATTATCTTCGGCAGCCATATCTACTTGCATAATATCCAACATGCCGTCATTATTGTAATCTGATATATCTACACCCATACCGTAGAAAGCAGTTTGCTTAGTAGATTCTTTTAGTACCTCTCTAAAGGAACCATCTCGATTATTGATATACATATAATCAGGTGTGCTAAAATCATTGGAGACATATAGATCATCCCAACCATCATTATTGAGATCGCCAATAGTGGCACTCAAAGACAGACCATAAGACAACACTTGGGCCTCAACTGTTACATCGGTAAATTTGCCATTGCCCTCATTTCTATAGAGATGGTCACTATCCTTTAAGGTGACTTCATCCATCAATCTCCTATATAGCTCATTAGGCGTAGCAAATGAGGCTATAGGGTAATTAGCTACATAAAGATCGAGGTCTCCATCTCTATCATAATCAAAAAAGGTGGATTGAACGCTTTTTCCGGCATCATCTAGACCATAAGAAGCAGCCTGCTCACTAAAAGTTTGATCTCCATTATTAACAAATAATTGATTTTTGGTAGTCTTATCTTTTCCGGATACAGATACATAAATATCCAAATAGCCATCTGCATTAATATCTACCATAGTTGCTCCCGAATACCATCGATCATCACCTCCTATCTTTGCAACAGTCGTGATATCCTCAAATTGGAAATTTCCTTTATTAAGGTATAATCGATTAGACACCATGTTACCCGTAAAAAAAATATCATCCAATCCATCATTATTGATATCACCAACAGCAACACCGCCACCCATATATAGATATGGATAAGTAAAATAATTCAACTCCTCTGTTTCTTTCAAAATATTATTGAACTTCACATTGGAGTGGGCACTGTCTATGAGAGACCAATGACTTTGAGATACTTCACTATTACAACCAAAGAAAAATAACGCAGAAATGCCTACGAGCACACCCTTGCTTATGTTATTGTAAAAGCCAAATCTGCAACAGATGTCATTCATGATGAATAATGAATGTAGATATTCAGGTCTCAAAGTTACATTCATAATAATGTGGAGCCAAAGAACTAATCGCCTCGTGAAGATAAACTTCACGAGGCGATTAAAAATTCAATGGTTTTTTATTAATAATCAATTATTAATATCCAGCATTTTGAACGAGATTAGGATTGGCTAGTATCTCTGATCTCGGTATCCACACTACTTCATCTCTACCAGTTGTAAATGTCCCTCCTGAGATAGACTTAGGATGAGGTCCAGGGTGGGCTGAATTTGGTCCAAGATATCTTTCGGCTAATCCCCATCTTACGAGGTCGAAAAATCTATGACCTTCACCAGTTAACTCCATTACTCTTTCATCTATAATGGATTCTCCTAATTCCGCTTGACTCAATCCAGACAGCTCGCTTATACCTGCTCTATTTCTAACCATATTAAGAAAAGTCAAAGCTTGGTCTGTCTGTCCTGACTCATTGAGTGATTCTGCTAACATAAGTAGCACATCCGAATATCTGATGACTCTCCAGTTAGGACCATAATCATCTCCTAAAAATCCAGTTCCGCCAACAGGCAGTTCTAATCCAGAATATTTTCTTGTAAAGATTGCCTCCAATCCTTGATTGGCAGGATTCGCGTCTATCAATGCCTCTACTAAATCAATATCTGCCGCGAGCCCTTCTGCAAATGGTGTTCCACCATTCACTGTCGACCCTGGATAGTCAAATGCTAATGTTGCATTTCTCCTTCCGATATCGTTGTTTGCTTCAAATACATCCAGTACCCAAGGATTAATAATATGTCCATTATCTGGCGTCTGTGATGGTGGTGCATACTCTATTACAAAATTACCCTGAGTTCCTGCACCTGGAATATCTCTACCCCAAACAAAATTACCATTGCCTATAGGGTGATATTGCAACTCAAATACAGACTCAATATTATTTTCATTGACCTGCGTGAAGTTATCACCATATTCGCTCAATGGCAATAAGTCAAAATTGCCACTATTGACAACTATCATAAATGCTTCTGCTGCTGCAGCAAAATCATTAGTTCCGAGTAATCCGCTTCTATACAAAAGACTCTTTCCTCTTAGGGCCGCTGCACTAAATCGTGTTGGCCTTCCTACATCACTACCAGTCCAAGAATTAGGTAACATAGATTCGGCCGCTTCCAGATCACTAATAATCTGAGCCCATATCGCATCTCTACCTATCTGCGTAGGAAATAGATCATCATTGTTAGATAAATCTGGTGTATTAACAACAAGAGGAACATCTCCATATACTGTAGTCAGATAGAAATAAGTGAAGGCTCTAAAGAATAAGGCCTGCCCTAAGAATCCATCCCTCATCGCTTGATCAGGAACATTCTCGCTGGTAACATTTTCTAATATCGAATTAGCTCTGAAAATTACTGCATAAGACTCTTGATACGGTTCTGTCGACCATCTAGCCACACCAGGCATTCCCTGAAATGTTGACATGGTAGTATTTTGACTTGAAGGAACAATATTCATAGCATCTGTACGCAATAGTGCTCCTACATGGGCAATTCTACCCCAGTGAAAAGTCCCGGTATATGGATGATACATACCGTTAACGGCGACAGAAACATCTGCATCATTTCGCCAGAATGAGACTGTCGAAATCTCATTTGGATTTGCTTGATCTAGAATGTCGTCATCACAACTCAATGGAATGAGAAGACAGCAGGCTAGTAAAAACAATGAAAACCTGATTTTTATACTCATGACAAATTATTTTTTTATTAATTATTAATTAGAAGTTAAAGTCTAAGCCAAATAAAATAGTTCTGGCGTTTGGATAAGCTCTAATGTCTATTCCTCTACCCACTATCGGATTAACTGTAGGTCTGAAGCCAAAAAATCCGTCGTTTTCATTTGATCTTGCACCATTGGTAGAAGCCACATCTGGATCATAGCCTGAGTAACCTGTTATAATAAACAAATTCTGTGCTGTTATTGAGAATCTAATACCTTCAACGCCCTTAATATTGATCAAATTACCTAGATTATAGCCAAGAGAAAGGTTTTTAAGTCGTAGATAAGATCCATTCTCAACAAAAAACGAACTTGGATTATAAGGCGCCTCGGCTCTTGGGAAACTAGCGTTCGGATTATCAGGTGTCCATCTATCTAACACATCAGTAAGCTTGTTGCCATCTGCGAAAAGCGTATTGAATGCTCTTGCTTGATTATAGACTTCATTACCCTGCACTCCATTAAAGAACAGACTCAAATCAAAATTCTTGTAAGCTCCTCTAAGATTGATACCATAGGTGAAATCTGGTACTGGACTGCCTAAAATCTCAAAGTCTGGTCCTGATTCTCCATCAGTATCTTGATAAATAAAATCACCTGTTGCTGGATCTATACCTTCCACTACAAATCCTATGAATGAACCAGGTGCTTCACCTTCTCTAAATATGTTCACTGACTGGATACCCTCATTAACAGATGGGCCAAAGAATTCTGTAGGAAGCGCGCTTAACTCACTGCTCTGCGTACCTAAATTAAATCCTATATCAAAAGTAAAATCACCAGTACGCTTGCGATAATCTATAACAAACTCAACACCCCTATTTCTTAGGCTACCTGCATTTTGAGTTACGGGCAAGCTCGTACCATTGGACGCTGGGATCGGCACCGGTACTAATAGATTGTCAACATTCTTGACGTAATACTCAACTGATCCAGTTATTTGACCGTTCAACAATTCAAAATCAACACCAACATTGGTCGTAACTGAAGTCTCCCACTGTAAGCTCTCATTGGCAAAATTAGTTTGTGCGAATCCTGGGAATATACCATTGCCAAAAGATGCGGCCGACGTCGTTCCAAAAGTAGATTGGAATAAGTAGTTTCCGACATTTTGTGCACCTAGCTCACCATATCCAAATCTCAACTTCAGAGAGGATAATACTGCATCTTCTGGGTAGAAATCTTCTCGGTCAAGTCTCCATCCTAATGAGAACGATGGGAATATATCAGATCTAAATCCTTCAGCAAATCTAGAAGACTCATCTCTTCTGAGCGTACCAGAGAATAAATACTTGTCCTTGTAAGCGTAATTTATTCGTCCAAATGCAGAAATCAATGCATCCACTTCGCTAGCACCAGTACTTGCCAATATATTGTCCGTACCTGCCGCACCAATAGTAGAAATCTGATCTGATGGCAAGTTGCCAACGTAGGTTCCTAAGATGTCAAAATTTGTAATAATGCGACTTGTTCCTAATACTACATTATAGTTATGATCTCCAGACTCACCATCATAACTAAGTGTTGGTTCTACCTGAGTCCTAATAAATTCTGATCGTATATGAGACAAGTCATTTTGCGGATTATCATTAAATCTGGCATCTGTTGAACTTAAGAAATAAGTCGGACGGAATGTAGACCTGAAGCTGTTGGTATACTCTGCGCCCAGGCTCAACTTAGCTGTTAAGCCATCTATAATCTCATAGGAAGCACTTAGATTGCCCAATAAATTGCGCTGGGTCAATAAATTGTCCTCTAAAGTTGCCAGTGCAAAATTGTTAAGTCCTCCAAATCCAGATGTCGATCTCTCAGGAGCTTCAAAGCCACCTAAATTATCAGGATTAGTCCTTCTTAGTATTGGTGCAGTAGCCGCCTCAAATCCAAAGTATTCATTTTCTTCTGTCTCAGACTGAGTGATTCCAAGAGATTGAGAAATCTTAAGTTTACCTAATTCAAATTGACTATTCCCTCTAAGATTATACCGCTCAAATCCTGAACCTATCAATATACCATCTTGATTAAAATAATTAGCTGATATATAGTAAGACGAATTTTCCGCGCCTCCGCTTACGCCAAATCCAAGATCATATATACTTCCAGTTTGAAAACTTTCATCCTGCCAGTCAGTAAATATGATTTCACCATTTTCTGTGAAGTTTGATCTATCGATTTGAAATCCACTTCCTTGACTGTCCACATCATCTCTATAATCTAAAAACTGCTCACTATTGAGGAAATCCAGACGTTTACTCGCCGTCTCAAATCCCGCTTTAGTACTGAGCGTTACATTCGTCCTGCCATCATTATTGCCAGATTTGGTAGTAATTAAAACCACCCCATTTGATGCTCTCGCTCCATAAATTGCCGATGAAGACGCATCTTTCAATACCTCAATGGATTCTATATCATTGGGGTTGAGGAAATTGATATTTTCAGCAAAAGTTCCGTCAACCACATATAATGGAAACGAATTAGTCAAGGATCCGATTCCTCTCACAAAGACATTAGCCGGAGACCCTGGTTGGCCACCAAAACTTTCTACTTGTATACCAGCTAACTTGCCTTGCAGCGCAGTCGTAGGGTTACTGGTAACGATACTTGTAATTTCTGAACCATCAATAGAGGCTACTGCCCCAGTTAAATTACTTCTCTTCTGAGTACCATATCCAACTACGACTAATTCGTCTAATAGTTGAGAATCACTCAACAAAGTAACATTCAATTCAGTCTGACCATTGAGAACAATATTCTCGGTTCTGTAACCTAAATATGAAATCTGTATTTCATTCCCTCCCTTAACATCCAAGGTAAAAGATCCATCAATGTTGGTCACTGTTCCCAGTTGAGTATCTGGAACCAGAACACTAGCACCGATTACGGCTAAACCGTCTTCATCTAATACTAGACCAGAAACAACCTGTGCGTCAATTTCTAATGATATTAGAAAAAGAAAGGCTAAAAAGCTTAATTTTTGAATCCGTTTTAATTTGATCCACCTCATTAGACATAGTAATTTTTTCATAGCGAATTTGTTAAATAATTAAATGATGTAGTTTGTTTATCAATATTTGTCAGCTATACTGTTATAAATATTTTTAAAGTGTAGTTCGTAAAATCAATTTTATAGGGATTATTTCTTTGATGGGCCTCTTGCTTTTTATGTACGAGGCAGCTTTTTGGGCCATCAACTCAAAATCAGTTGAAAATGTGGTTACTCCTCCCACGATAATCGCCTTGACTAATGAATCGTTATGTGATAATATCCCTATTTCATCTCCAAGGATATAATTAGCATTTTTTGCATCTCTGATTAAACTCCATAAATCAATATCTCCTATGGTAACATAGGCTACCTTTTTCTCCAGTAGTTTACTATCATATTCGGGTATCAATTGACAGTTTAATCCTTCTCGCTCGCAGTATGACAGAAACAAATTCTTGATTTCTTTTGGATAATCTGATTTGTCTTTAAAAAAGAAAAGAATCTTTTTGTATGACCTAAACTTACTTGTCAACTCAGAAAAAATAGAATTTAGCGAGGCTTCAAAGTCTTGGGTGATATGGGCCACATCATCACCTAAATATTGGTATCTATCTACGATTAAAATTTTGTTAGAAGGATATGATTGCAAGCATTGTTCTGCTTCTTTCGACTGGATAGGTGCGATAATATATCTGCCATACTTCAACCGTATATCTTCTAATATACTTCTGTAAACTTCTATATTATTGTGATGAAAATAAACATCAATAGTGTAGCTCTCCCCAAGATTTTTGCGAAGGGTATTGTAAAAATTCTGTTGGAACGTCTGGAATCCGTAAAGAACCAATGCAATACTCATCTTTGTATTGACATCCTCGTTATTAACATAATACCCAATGCCCTGCTGCGACTGTACTATTCCTCTTTCTTTCAGTTCAGCATAAGCTTTAACAACAGTCTCTCGTGCACAACTGAGATCACTCGACAGGCTGTTGATAGACGGTAGATTTTCTCCTTTCTTTATATGGGAATCCTCAATGAAGTTACGCAAGCCATCTATTATGCTCTTCTGCTTAGTGTAACCCTGTACACTATTTAATTTTTTTATATGCGCTACAAGACCAGACATAATTATACTGTACTATACTGTACTATTCCGTAACAATATACATATATTTTCAGATGCCAAAAAATAATTTGACGCAGAATAATACGGTACCCATATCGATGTTGATCCGTTTCAAGCAAGTATATTTTGCTCCGAGGCTAATTAGTTCTTATGCTTATTAATCATATAGTGCTTGTTCAGGTAGCAAGCTAATGGCAATTTCCATTTTTTAAATATTCTACGACACATTATACAGTCCAATCAGCGGGTTAAGAATGAGTCAGATATTATTCAAAGCACAAAGCTTAACACATACATATAAGGGTGAAATTCTTGAGAGCAGATACTACCTATGCTACGAATGCGAACAGAAATCTCCTTACAAAAAAAGGGCATACAAAATTTAAGATAACTGGAAGGCCTAAGCGCCATCCCCAAGGAAAGAATCAATTAGCCAAGATGATCAGAAAAGAATGAGCCGATAAATTAGAAGCTAGCTTCGGAACAAATAAAGAATTCTTTCTTCTAAAGAATACGTAAAAACAAAATGACTAAAAAAACAAAGGACAACTATCCGCTTACTTTTGCATACTCCTAAGTATTATCCAACAATTAAAAAAGGCAGCCCTGATATTTCAAGGCTGCCTAATAATTCCTATACTATATAGAGTTTACTATTCTGCCTTCTTCTTAGCAGAGTAGTTCACTTTGTATTGTCCTGCCTTACGTAAGGCAGTCTTTATATCACCCACGATACCCATAGTTGTATTCTGATCAACTTTAAGTGAAGAAGTGATTAGACCTCTCTGGCGCTCATCAATCTTTTGACGATGATTTTCTAAGAATAGTGGAATGTCATCCTCAGTAGCAAATTTATCACCTAATTGAAGTCTTGATTGGCTTCCAGCTTCAGGGATATAATCCGCAGTTGGCTTACCTATATAAAGAAAATTTACCAAGGACTTCTTTTCCAACTTCGTTAACTCCGTAGCACTCGGTGTTATCACAGCTACCTTCAGAGATGAGTCTCTCATTACCGTTACCATCATAAAAAAGAATAGTAACATGAAGATGATATCTGGCAATGATGCCGTTGATATAGCAGGTGAGGATTTACCTCGTTTCTTTTCAAACTTAGACATTGCTCAGGTTTTTTATTCTTCTCCAAATGCAGAGGGTTCTGCTTCTGAGAGTTTTTTAGGAATCACTGCTCTTACAGCTTTTCTGTCCGTCAGTTCCAAGAATTCGTAATCTTTACCAAACTTAGCATTAGAATACTCATCCCAGAGTTCATTGTACGCAGCCTGTATTTCATTATACACCTCAATGTATGTGTCATACTTTGTACCTCTATCATTCTTAAACGAAACAATGGCCTCATCAGATGATTCCGCAAAGTCTTCACGCTTCTTAGGATTCATGATGAATTCTTTAATATCGGATCTAAGATCTTCAATTCTTTTAGGTTCTCCTCTTACGAGGAGATCATTATTCGCATTTACCAATATGGAGTATACGTTCCGCTTATTAAACTTTAAGACATCTGGCTCTTCTTCTGACCAAGGCGGCAGCCTGACCAGAACCCCTTTATCTTCTTCTATTGTTGTCGTAACAAGGAAGAAGATCAATAGTAAGAATGCGATGTCGGCCATTGAGCCAGCATTCACCTCATTACTTAATCGATCTCTTGAACTTTTCTTAGCCATTACTTAAAGAGATTATAGATTTCACCAAGAATCATTGCCACAACGGAAGCCCCAGCTAATATGCCTGTTGTCAAAATGCCACCAGAAATAAGCTTACTCACATTATCAGATACATCAAATTTCTGCAACGTCTTACTAATTGCTGAGGTCGTATCGGCGTCCGCAATTGAGTACAATCCGAAAAATACTGCCGCAATAACGGCAATTCCAATAATTGCCTTGAGTGAATTCTTAGGTGCTCCAAGCATATGTATCAAGCCGAATACTACCGCAATAAGAGCAGCAATAACGACTAATCCAATAGTTAATTTCAACCCAATGTCAAAGAAACCAAAAGACTGGTCAGTATTGTTTTTGAGTACTTGATTCAGGTCAGTAGACATGTCATATCCTGCACTACCTATACCCCCGATTACCGTAGCGAAGTATATTAGTACAACACCTACGCCTAGTATAATGGCAAACAGTTGTCCTTTTTTAGCTAATAAACTGTACATAGTTTATATGTTTTATGTGTTAGTTAATTAGGACTCTTACTTGAATACTTTATTCTTAGCCATAACGTCAACTAAGGCTATTGAAGCATCTTCCATTTTATTAACGATACCATCAATTTTTGACACGATATAATTGTAAAATATCTGAAGGATAATCGCTACAATCAGACCAAATACCGTGGTCAAGAGTGCAACCTTAATACCTCCTGCAACGACTGATGGCGATAAATCACCAACTGCCTCGATCTTATCAAAAGCTTGGATCATACCAATTACCGTACCCATGAAACCAAGCATCGGTGCGATTGCGATAAATAGGGAAATCCATACAAGCCCTTTTTCTAATAGTCCCATTTGAACTGACCCATAAGATACAATCGCCTTTTCTACTGCTTCAGGACCATCTCCTGCGCTTCTAAGGCCTTCATATAATACGCTGGCAGTTGGACCAGGAGTAGATTTAGCTACTTCCATTGCACCACTGACATCGCCAGAAGCTAAATTCTCATCTATTCGGTTAAGAAGCTTGTCAGTGTTAGTAGTTGCAATATTGAGTGTGATTATTCTTTCAATGCAGAAAGCTAATCCCAAAATCAAACACACGAGTACTAAACTCATGAATCTCCAGTCACCTTCGATGAACTTTTCCTTTAATACCTGAAATCCAGATTTTGTCGCTGCCGCGTCCTGCGCAAGCAAGTCAAAAGCTCCGAAATAAGAAGCTAATATGAATACGATCGACAGAGCAATAATTTTTCGCATGTCCTTTTAAGTTTATACAATTTAGTAGTTAATAAAATTCGTGTTTCTGCGCTAAAAATAGAAAGTTTTATCAAAGTTAAGTGTACGCTACTATCTATTTTTTGCAGCGACGCATTCGGCGAATATGATGAAATTATTCAGAATTTTTTGAAGAATAATCTTCTGAATGTTTCTTCAGCTTTTAGATGCCTAATGCGAACATTTTGGTGCAATTGCGCACATTTATTTTTATCCTATTGGTTGTCAATCCAATACACGTTTGATAATTATTGTATACGTTATAAGCATTATTCTACACGGTAAGGTGATTTGATGTATTTGCCCAACTCTTATCAATTGTATCTTCTCGAACTGTCCTTTATACTTCCAATACTACCATTTTTATATTTTCTTATGACAATCAAGGTATTACGTATTATATATAATACTTATATTTGAATTACCGTTAAGCTAGCCGCTCACATTAAGGGCTACAAATGAATAGAGCCTGAGAATGAATTTTCATTAACAGCTCTATTTGAAATGTTTTTAAGAATAAGTTTGCTATACATTTTCCTGTCCCATATTTGCCTATATGCCCATGGTCAAATCAAAATGATCCCCATTATTGACCAATCTAAATCATTAGGAGAAGAATACTATATCGACCACACAGCCCAAAAGAACATCTTCAACTCTGAAAGCAGCTCGTTTCTAAGTTCTATTCCATTTATAGAAAAGGGACAGCCACTCCACTTCAGACGGCTTGACATTCATAGATATGGTGAGCATACATCTATTGAAGCCAACGAGATGCTGCATTACACCGCATTTAAGATGGGAGAATATATCGTCAATCTCACCATTGCGGATCGAGTAACTATAAGGCACTCTTCATTGAGTGGCAATTTTTCATATATCCCAAATGATCAGGGGCTCATAAATCAAATTGCAGACCAGTCTCTAACAACGAATGAAATATGTGGACTTGTACCAACAAACGGATACCAGCCACCAGAACGGAGCTATAAGTCTGGTCAATCGCTACCTCCTGTAGGCGTATACCTCGAAATTGATCATTACACCTATCTCGACTTTGGAGGTGATACAGCAGCAATATTAGAATGGATCGAAATCTTGTTTGCAGAGATTGCTGCCATATATGCCATAGACGGAATTACTCTTGTTATTTCGGAGATATTTATTTGGGAAGAAGACGATATATATGATTCTGATTTTCTAAATCCAACCTTTAACACTTTTACGGAGCGAATGGCCACATCAGGTTTTAACGGCCATGTGGCTCAGCTTATCACCACTAAACCATTTGGTAGAGGGTTAGCATACCTCAGTAAACCATGCAACATGCTAACAGATAGCACATCATTGCCAATAGGAATTTCTCCCCGCTTAGAAAAGACCACGACTTATACGGGCTCCTATGATTACAATAGATATGTGCTTGCCCACGAGATTGGCCACACATTAGGAAGTCATCATTCGCATGATTGTGTATGGGGCCCTAACAACAACACGGCAATCGACAATTGTGCCGACCTAGGTTGTAACGGTTCAAGCCCAGTGAGTGGAGGAACTATCATGAGTTATTGTAATAGTACTACTCAGGGAATAAACTTCGCCAACGGTTTAGGGCCGCAGCCAGCCCAGAGAATAAAGGATATCATTGCCACTTCTCTATGTCTTGATCCAGAATCTATGTGTGAGTCGGAACCAGCCTGCGATGATGGTGATCCATGCACCTATGATGATCTATATGATGAAGACTGTAATTGTAGCGGCACACTCTTAGACGCTGATGAAAATGGAATATGTGATATCATTGATTCGTGCATAGAAGATGAGAGTGTCGTGTCTACAATATCTCAGGATACTATCATAGCAGTAGCAGAATCTATTGCAGCGCAGGGACTTCTTAACGCTAACAGCGAAGTTATTTTTTCGGCTGGAGAAAACTTAACCTTTAATCCTGGATTTGAAGTAAGCGCTGGCACAAACTTTCAAGCGATAGTCATGGACTGTTTCAATGAATGAATGGGTGTCTAAATTAAACCAGCCGTACTTAATTTGCTTAGTTGTATTTGTTTATACTTTGTACTCTGACATTGTTTCTTGAGGAAGATCTGTTGACTAATACTCCTATCGTCATAATGAGTAATCCGAGTATGATTAACCCCCACTCTCCTATCGTTGGAATTGTAGGTGAGGGAGCGGGTTCTACTACTTCAAAGCACTGATCAGCTACGCCAGCGATCCCAGATATATCTGGTAGAGCTGGTACATCACACTGAAATGTATATGTACCTAAACGATCAAAGGTCACTGAAAATTCATTATTTATTAAATCGTTTTCGGTGATAAGTGAGATTCGTTCATCTGGTCTACCATCAACTAAAACTGGAGACCCAGGATTATCAAATTCAACAGCAATGTCTGGACCACACGATAGTGAAGGAATAAAGGTAATGATTGTTCCGAGCTCAATAACAGTACATACTGGTAGATCAGAGGATCCATCATCAGTAAGTCTTACTTGTGCTGTGATATCAGTCAATACAATGCACAACAATACAGTTATGGTTCTACGCAACATTTTCATCAAAATTAGGAGGTCGAATCTATCCAGTGTTAACACTACTAGATTCCTCACAAATGAAAATAGCTAAAGGGTTAATAGCTCCTTCTATTAACCCTTAGTATATTTTCCATGATAAAAAGTGCTATGTATTGGAAATCACCTTTGCTCTTGAGCGATAATACACCACTCCAGCTATCATCATCAGTAACCCTAATGCTATTAAACCCCATTGACTTAATGTTGGTATTATTGCGGGAGCTGCTGGCTCCACCACTTCAAAACATTGATCAGCTAATCCGGCTACTCCTGAAATATCGCCGAAATCTGGCACATCGCATTGGAAGGTGTATATTCCTAATTGATCAAACGTCACCGTTATTTCATTTCCCATTGCAGCTAGATCATCCTCTGAAAAAAGTGATATTTGCTGATCAGAAGTTCCATCGTCAATTGGAGATCCTGGCGCGTCAAAATCAACTGCAATTCCAGGCCCGCAGCCTGTAGATAACACGAATGTCATTGTTGTTCCTAATTCAATAGTAGTACAGGTAGGAACATCGCTGGTAAGTTGATTGGTTAGTGCAGTTTGTGCCTTTAGGTTAAGGCCTACTGCACCAATGAATAATGCCAGTACAACCGAGTATTTTTTAAATACTGTATTCATGTCAATATGAGTTAATTACACATATCTTTCCAAATACTATGCCTAAAACCAATATGAAGACGAAGAGGAATTTCAATATGTGTAGTTGTCTAAACTCCAAGCTCTCTTCGCTTGCAATTAGCTTAATGTCCTCATTAGCAATCAGTTTTCATAGTACCGAAACAGGTGGTTACAGCATTTTTCATTCTCCACTTTAACATATACGAAAGTGTTAATTATGTGCTCTGAACTAAGGGTTAAAGCCTTATATTTTTTTCTTTTGTAGGCATGCCCCTTAGACTATCAATAGTTTTACTGACAGTTCTCGTGCCAATCTTAATGATTGGACAACAGATAGAGTTGAATCTTTTTAGCTATTCTCCATACAACGATGGATCATGTGCGGTGAACAAGGAGGCCATAGTAAAATTAAATGAAGACTTCGTAGATTCTTTTGTTTCATTAGTCCCTAAACCTCCAGTGCTAACATCGGCAAAATCTCATTCGGCAGATGATTTAATCTCCTTTAAGAGATTACATTTTCTATCTCCCGCGTTCAGCCATCAGTATGAGCAATCCTATGGTAGTAGACCACCCAATCTCTTTTCACATGTCGAGCAAGGGTCGAGCCTAGTAAATATTCTGACATACTCGGAACCTATCATGAACTACCATAGTTCAGAAGGCAATTACAACTTGACCTATCAAAAATCTGCTGGAAGTATCTGGTCTCGTCAGCTGTCATCTAGATCGATTGAAAATTTTTGTTCTACTGAAGATCACGCTATCGATCTGAGTTACAAATCTGTGCACCATAAATCTGATGCCGACTCGAATCCAACAACATCGGTTTACTTAGAGATTGATTACCATACTTATCAGGATTTTGGTGGAGACTTACAAGCGATCAATGACTGGGCAATTATACTATTCAGTGAAGTAGCAGCTGTTTATGCAATAGATGAAATTCCTATACGCTTAGAGGAGATTTTCGTCTGGGAGTCAGAGGACATCTATGATCTCGATCTAGGACCGTTTTCTGTACTAGACCAATTCGACTATAGAATCCTTAATGACGGTCCGAGTGCAGATGCGCATTTATTCCTATCGACGAGATATATAGCCGGTGTAGCCAATTTAGGTTCTCTTTGTGCACATGAAAACGAGTCTAATCCAATGGCAGCTGCCGGAATTGCAACAGGCCTAGACGCAACCGGCTCCTTTAACCCAAATTTTAATTGGAGTGTATATATCATGGCTCATGAACTAGGTCATATCTTAGGATCTAGGCATACTCATGCCTGTGTTTGGATAGATGGAACCCAAGCCATAGATGACTGTGCTGCACCTGAGGGTGATTGTAACCGAGGTAGTAGACCTGGACTGGATGAGGGAACAATTATGAGCTACTGTCATAGGTGGCAAAGTATAGGAATTGATTTTACCAATGGATTGGGGACAGAGCCCGCCGAACTCATAAAATCATTTATTAGAGAGAACACTTGTGATCTCGAGCCAAGTTGTGAAATCGGAAATCTATGCGATGATGGAGATTCTTGTTCAGTTAATGATAGAATCATTAACGAGCACTGTGCGTGCACAGGAGATCTTATAGATTTTAACTTTAATAACATTTGCGATATGGATGAACAATGCCCAGAAAGCTTGATCATAGATACTATCAGCAATGCAACTGAAGGTCACATTGCACAATTAAGCATTGAATGCCATACTTCTATTGAATCTAATCAAACTGTTTTCTTTAGTGCTGCTAATGAAATAAACTTGACTCAAGGATTTGAAGTACAACTCGGCGCCTTGTTCGAGAGCAACCTATATGGATGTGATACTGAAGACTAATTTTATCAATGGAATAAAAAATCCCATAAAGTCCAGTTTGGATTTTATGGGATTCTTTGTGGGAATATATTTTCAACTCAGTCAATTAAGACCGAATCGCTGTACGTATACTTGATTGATTTATGGCTACAACACCTACGATTAAGAGTATAATACCGGCGATCACAAGTCCCCACTCTCCTAATGTTGGAATAGGAGCTGGATCAATGACTGTGATATTAGCTGCTGGAGCGCAAGTCAATGGCCGAGTGTCTACTGGTGCAGGACATCCACAGTTAATTACATACTCTCCTAATTCTGGAAGCACTACTTCCGACGACCCTGACGAGATATCAAGTACTAGCTGCTCAGAAGATGTCAATGATTCTATAACAATAAAGTTTTCATTGTTAGATACTGGACAATCACCGGCTAAGATAGTTAAGGTCTCTCCTAATCCTACTGACCCAGATGGAATGCCCATTCCATTAGTATCGTTATCTGATAATGTGATGGTTGATTGAGCATTTCCTAGACTTAAAATGCCGCATACAATAAATAGTATGATGACTATATTCTTCATGGTTATGTTTTAACAAGTTTCGTGACAAAAATAGAGGCATGAAGTCAATCTCCATAATGTATTTTTTACATTTAATTATTACAATTTGTTAAAATTTATATACAAGTTATCAACATGCTTTTCTTAAAGGCATTATGACCTGACAATGGACACAAATGCTCACAATGAGCTCACAATGAGCTCACAGTAAAAAGACAATTTTTAGAATAGAAAAGAAACCTGTAGGCTAGTGTATCACTACCAATTGATAATGAGTGTAGCAAGATACCCGAGCAGCACTCCAGCAAGTGTACCACATGGAATATCCGCATTGGTAAGTTCATATTGAAAGAAGGCAAGAGCAAGAGCAAGAATCGTTAGCATAACTATCCAAGCCATCAGAGTTGACTTAATAAGAAGGGATTTATAAATCGGAAATTCTAAACCAAAGAGTTCAAAAGTTTGATATTCTTCATCTTGCTTATCCATCTTCGTATAAATTTGTGCGTAAATTTACACGACTTCAACCAGATAAAAGGGTCTATGGCGAAGAAAAAGAAGGGAACAAAAAAGAATGAAAAGGAAAAAATCAACATCAAGGATGAATTAATCTCTAGGCTTCCTGTCCTCAAGTTTATTGGAGGATTTTTCTTATTTACGATAGTTTTTTATCTCTTGACTCATGCCAATTGGTTTGAAGCTGTAAGGGGCCCTCTAATCAAAGTATATACTGCCCTATCGAGCATTTTACTATCGATATTTGGCTATAACATGAGCTCTAACGGTTCGATCTTGACTAATGGCGCATTTTCTGTTGATGTTCAAGAAGGCTGCGATGCTGTCGTTCCGACAATTCTTTTCATTACCGCTGTATTAGTTTTTCCTACTGAATGGAAACATAAATTAAAGGGCTTATTGTTCGGGGTTCCGGCGCTATTTGCAATTAATCTTCTCAGAATCATAACATTGTTTCTGACGGGATTATATATCCCATCATTGTTTGATTTTATGCATGTGGAGTTCTGGCAAGCCCTCTTCATTTTAGCGACAGTTATGATATTTATTTATTGGTTGCGAAAATCTAATGTTACCGCATGAAACCCCTCAACATTGTTAAATTCGCACTTATCTTCTGTATATGCTATTTTGTACTCATAGCACTCCATCAGTTAAAGCAGGTAAGAAGCGTCCATAACAACATATTTATTGCTACAGAACAAGTAGTATTCAACATCTTCAATCCGAATATCAGAATTGATCTCGAGCAGTATAAAGAAACTCCAGGAGTGCCATACCATCCAGAATATTACGATCATTCTTTCATAATCTTTGACAAGAAACAATATCGCAACGCAGCTAATAAAAGGAGGGTCAGTCCAGTCACACAATTGAGTGCAAGCTTGGACAATACGACTATAGGTCCCATTCTACTCTTTTTATCACTTATGATCGCCACTCCCATGTTGTGGTGGAGAAAAATTCTTGGTGTGCTTGGAGGAATGCTCTTAATCTATATCATGGTCGCCTTTAAGTATTCCTACATGTTTGCTACTAATATCAACACGATACCTTCAACTGGTGTGTGGGGATCCCTATCAGAAATATTTGGATCAATCAGGACACACGAAAATCTCTTGTGGTATGTAGTGTTCTTCTGGGTAATAATTGCAATAAGATCTAAGCAATTAAAATGGTTCGTATCCTAGTTTTCGCAGCCATCTAAGAACACTTCCAATGTTGAACCAAGAGATACCTCGAAATTAGGATTAAAAATGACACCTTCCGCAGCATCAATAGTTAATTGAGAATTATTCTGTAGCATGATATCAGCATCGGCGGACATTCTTAAATAATACTCTTCTACCTCTCCATTTAAAAGATCATCTGTTGGAGACAATAGTGAAAGCTCATCCAAGCAATCAACGTTACCTACCTGGTCATCCATATCAACTTCGATTTCCGGGCACTCAGAAGCAGCGTTTATAAGGATCGCCACAATATTACTTTCACCAAATTCGCAGCAACTGATATCTCTTGAACACCGGACATAATAGGTGTTCTCAGATACAGACTCTGGTGAATAAGTTGGCTGATTTTCTCCATCGATAATAAACCATTGGATGCCAATATTGAGTATGTTTGGAATTATTGGAACTCCTGGAGATAGTTCCTCAGTACTCACCAACCACATGTATTCTGTATAACGGCAATTTCCACTTACTGGCGTGACTTCTCCTATTTCTGGGAGTTCACAACCAATTGGAACCTGGATTAGATCCTGATCACCAAAAGCAATCGTTCCAAAATCGGTCAATTCACTACATCCATCAAATGACAGATTAATATTTTGATCGATCGTAGATTCATTCCCACATTGATCTGTTAATGTATAAGTTCTGATGATTTGACGCTCATCCATAAAACCCAAGAGGTCATTGCATGCGGCAGGGACAATTGAGTCAGTATAATTGATCACTAAATCTTCATCTTCCGTACACATATCACTCACATCAACTAACGTGGATGCTTCCATTTCTGCAATATCCTCAAATGCTTCTAATTCTGAGCAAGAACTATTACTATCGAAATCAATAAAGATGTCTTCTAGAGTATCAGAGAATTCTGGCCCATTATTATCCGGTATAACCTCAAAGGTTTGTGATACTGTCATACCAGGAATCACTTGACCTTGATCATCAACCACCTGAAACAATACCTCTATAACACCACCACAAATATCTGGTAATACTGGAGTCTCAGCAAAGACTCCAATGGTATTACATCCTCCGCCACTGAATTGAGTTATCCAATTATTTAAAGCGTCTGATATAGCCGTTTCCCCAAGACATGCGCTTATTTCAAAGTTTTCAGGAGCTATTAATGGGGACACAACACAGATCACTACAGGATCATTAGTTGGATCTCCATCTTGATCACTGATATCATCATTATTTTCAGCAGAACTGTTACCACTATCACTGACATCCGAAGCTATAAAACCATCTAACGATGCTGGTGTCGAAGCATTTACAGTAGCACTATTAATTACAAAACCATTAATCGCATCATTCTCCATAATCAGATAAGATGCACTAAATGATGTTGTATCACGGTGTCCTGGTTGCAGTATTGGAAGCGATCCTTGAACGTTCACGATTGGATCATCTATTTCGAGATCAAATAAGGTAACGTTTCCTGTATTGATAATCTCGAAATGATATAATATATCATCACCTATATCCAGCACTCCATTTCCATTATTATCGACAGTCGTACTAATCGTCTTGATCAACTCTAGGCTAGCCACCTGATTAATAGGAGTAAATGTCTTGTCAGCTGCAGTGCCTAATTCATCTGCTATGTTTCCACTGTCGGAAGTATCTATTGTTAAGATTCCGTCTGAAGTCATAGCCAGTACTTCTGCTGAATTGCAAACTGTCCCGCTATTTATATCGTCTTGAGTAAGAATTGTGAAACCGTTACAGTTAGCTATTTCATCCTGACGGATGGAGGCAATATCACAGTCTATAAAATCAAGAAGAGGATCATTCAATGCTATGTCGAAAAGTGTGGTATTCCCTGTATTGGTGATGGCGAAGTCATAGAATACGGTATCTCCAGCCATTGGTACTACAGGGTTCAATTGACTCGATTTTATCAATTCTAATGAAGGTTGTTTTACTATAAAAGTTACTATTTGAGAGTCTCTTGTTGTATTTCCTGTGCAGTCTGTTGCGATCCATGTATTGACTATTCTTTGGGTATCTAAGCCGATATCTCTATTATTCTGTTGATAGACGAGATTGACCACTCCTTCGCAGTTATCGATTGCCATGACATTAATATCATCTGAAGGAA
>CAZFWJ010000049.1:6193-25506 GCA_964522505.1 uncultured Saprospiraceae bacterium | reverse complement strand
TCTCCATTGGTCCCAACAATCTGTCTTTGCACAGGGGTTATGGTATATTCGACTATTTTACATACCACAATAGGTCTAACATTCATCTTGATTGGTATATAAATAGATTTTTTTCGAGTGCTAGAAAGGCTCATTTAAACATTAAGAAGTCTAGAGATGAGCTAATTGATATAATTAACAAATTGTATGATCTGAATAGCACCCCTGAGTCCAATTTTAAGCTCATTCTTTCTGGTGGTGACAGCACCAATGGTTATAGCCAATCTAATGAGCACGAACTCTTAGTGCTCAACTACAGACACAGTCACCACCCCACTGATTACTATTCCCAGGGCATCAGTCTGATTACACATAGACATGTCAGGCCATTTGCAGATATCAAGAGTACCAATTACATGATTCCCTATCTCTTACAATCCAAACTGGAGGATTCCGGAGCATTGGATGTCCTATATGTTATGGAGGGAATAGTCAGTGAGACCTCAAGAGCTAACATCTTCTGTTGTAAGCATGGCATCCTGTATACGCCAAGCCATGACATCCTTCCCGGCATCACCCGTAGGATGTTAATGGAGGACCAAAACTCCTACTCGGTAATTGAACGAGATATCACCTTGGAAGAATTGATGGCATCAGATGAAGTATTTATAACAAGTTCAACTAAAAAAGTGATTCCTGTAGTAAGGATTGACGGACAGCCTATCAGTGGAGGAAAAGTCGGATCGATAGCTCCTGATCTATACACGTGGATGACTACTCATACTTTCTGCTAAATCGAGGATAGATTAGCACACACAGCAGAATGATAACCACACCCAAATAAAAGCTATAGTTGAGCTCGTCAAAATCACCTAAAAGAAAACCAGCGAGAATAATCCCATATACGGGCTCCAGATTAATAGCCAAATTAGAAGCGAAAGCACTTATGTGTTTCAACGCATAAAGGTGAAGGATGAACGCCACACAAGTGCATAGAACCGCTAGAATCAAAAGATACATCCAATCTAAATCAACTGGCCACCAGACACTATCATAGTTCGTGTAGACTATAGGGCTCATGATCGCCAAAATGAGAAAGGCACTGAATAGCTCCACAAAAGTGATCGCCTGAGGATCAGTCTCTTCTACATACTTCTTGTTAATTACTGCAAACATCGCCGCTAAGAATGCACTGATCAAACCGATTCCTAATCCAAGGCGCATATCACCTTCGAGGTCCTTCACGATTAATAACATCGCAGGTATAACAAGCAGCCCAAAGAGCACTTCAGCGCTACGAATTTTTCGTTTAAAATATAGTGGTTCAATAAATGCAGTAAATAATGACACCGTAGCCATGGCAACCAGACCCACAGAAGCATTGGCATATTTTATAGCCCCAAAGAAAGTTACCCAATGAATAGCTATGAGTGCTCCGACCATGAAGTACACCCCATATAACTTGCGCGTTAGTTGCAATAATGACCTCCTAACTCCTGGCAGTAGAATCAGAGTTGCCGAGGTAATAGCAACACGCCATAATACCAGCCAAAATGCCGACAAGCTGATTAAATCCCCTAAGATTGCTGTGAAACCCCAGAGGAATATGGCTGTATGTAACTGGAGATAGGCTTTTTTTGTCAAGTTGCTTCCAATATTAATTTGAATTACCCCGCAATAAACAAATTAAGATTATTAAAATTGGCTTACTTTTGTACTGCTTCGGCACAGAGTATTTTTTATATGAGCATAGCAATTGGAGAAAAAGCCCCGAGCTTTACCCTTCGTGATACAACTACTAAAGAAGTTAGTCTTTCTGATTACCACGGTAAAAACGTGTTAGTCTTGTTTTTCCCGCTTGCATTCACTGGAGTATGTACTAAAGAGCTATGTGGTATAAGAGATGAATTAGACCAGTACAAGGAACTCAACACTGACATCTTAGCAATTTCGGTAGATAGCCCATTCACCTTGGGTAAGTTCAAAGAAGAACAATCATACAATTTCCCATTATTAAGTGATTTTAATCGAGAGGTATCTCGTGCCTATGGATCACTCTATGAGGATTTTGTAATTGGACTCAAAGGTGTTTCTAAAAGATCTGCCTTCGTAATTGACAAAGAGGGGACGGTAAAATATTCTGAAATCCTTGACAACGCTGGGGATATGCCTAATTTTGAAAATATAAAGCAAAATTTGGCCGCACTATCTTAGTAATCTAACTTAAATCAGTCCTTTATTAATGCGTAACTCAATCCACGACACAGAAGAAACAACAATGATAGCTGACGCTTCTATCACTGACAAAGCGGAGCTAATAGTTTACAATGATGACTACAATACCTTTGATTGGGTTATTAAGTGTTTTATGGAAGTCTGTAACCACACATTTGAGCAATCAGAGCAATTGAGTTTACTTGTCCATTTCAAGGGCAAAGCTGTTGTAAAGGCTGGAACATTTGAGAAGCTCAAGCCTATGAAAGATGCGCTCATCGATCGTGGCTTATCTGCTGTCATCGAGACTTTTCAGGAAAAGTCATAAACATCATCTCCGGCATTTAAATATTGTCTTTGTACTTCCCCCATCCATTGAGTGCTGACCATGACGGGCTCTTGGCGATAGGAGGAGACCTTAGTGTAGAACGATTACTATTTGCCTATAGGTATGGCATTTTCCCATGGTATAATGACCCTCCTGTCATGTGGTGGTGGACTCATCCGAGGTGTGTACTATACCCGTCTAAAGTAAAGGTGTCCAAAAGCATGAGACCATACTTTAATCAAAAAAAATATTCGGTCACTTATAATAAAGCATTTGAAGCTGTTATAACGGCTTGTGCATCTTTAGATCGACCTGAACAAATGGGTACTTGGATTAATAAGGACATCATTGACTCTTACCTCTCCTTACATGAACAAGGCTATGCCCATTCCGTAGAAGTTTGGCAAGGTGATGACTTGGTAGGAGGGCTATACGGTATAGGCTTGGGAGATATATTCTATGGCGAGTCTATGTTTACCTATGCAAGTAATGCTTCAAAATTTGGCTTTATTTCACTCTGTCGCAAACTTGATCAACTCGGAGTAAAATTGATCGATTGTCAACAGGAAACGAATCATCTGATGAGCTTAGGAGCAGAAAAAATGTATAAACTGGAGTTTTGGAAGTACATCTCTGAAAACCAAGCGATTGCTGATCGCCCAATCCTGATAAACGGTTAATGAAATGATTAAGTACAAAAAATACATTCTGAAAAATGGCCTTACCCTACTGATTGAGCAAGACAACTCAACAGCCATGGCAGCAGTGGATGTCCTATACA
Source organism: uncultured Saprospiraceae bacterium (assembly GCA_964522505.1). GTDB lineage: Bacteria > Bacteroidota > Bacteroidia > Chitinophagales > Saprospiraceae > GYS-P2D. The sequence continues at coordinate 22,204 of CAZFWJ010000049.1, read as the reverse complement.
AAGTTGGATCAAAAAATGAATCCCCCGAGAAGACTGGTTTTGCGCATTTATTTGAGCATCTCATGTTTGGCGGTTCTGATCATGCGCCTAACTATGATGAGCCACTTCAGATGGCTGGAGGAGAAAACAATGCTTACACTAATAGCGACTACACCAACTTTTATAATAGCCTACCCGTACAAAATATTGAAACGGCACTATGGCTTGAAGCTGATCGGATGGCGCACCTGACCCTCAACCCAAAGAGTCTGGCGGTACAAAAAAAAGTTGTCACAGAAGAATTTAAAGAGGTCTGTCTCAATAAGCCCTACGGAGATGCCTGGCACCATATGTCAGATCTCTGTTTTAAAGTACACAATTACAGATGGCCAACTATAGGTCTTAAAATAGATCACATAGCCGATGCCAACTTAGAAGATGTGGCACAATTCTATGAGACACATTATAATCCCTCTAATGCAATACTCAGCATCTCGAGTCCCATGGATCCTGATGAAGTACTGCGCCTTGCTCGACAATGGTTTGAGGACATTTCTTCCGGTACTAAGCCTGACAACCAGTTAGCCAGTGAGCCTAAGCAGACCGAGATGAGGGAGAAGACCATATATGGTGATGTCCCTATGCCAATGATTCTTATGGCATTTCATATGCCGGGCAGGACATCAGATCAATATTATGCTTGCGACCTAATATCAGACATCCTGGCAAATGGTAAATCCTCTAGATTCTACCAGCATCTGATTAAGAATAAGCAGATATTCAGTGATATAGATTGCTATATCAGTGGTAGCAGGGACAGTGGCCTAATCATAATAGAAGGAAGACCCATGCCTGGTATTACCATGAAGCAAGCTTATAAAGAGATATGGCTCGAGCTTGACAAGCTTAAGAATATCAGGGTCGAAGCTAAAGAACTTGAGAAGCTAAAGAACAAAGTTATTAGCAGCCTCTGCATCAGCGACCTCAGCGTACTCAACAAGTCAATGTCAATGGCCTACTTCGAATATCTCGGACAATTAGACCTGATGAATGAACAAGAGTCTCTATACGAATCGGTCGATAGCGATATGATATCGCAGATAGCTAAAGAATACTTAGTGGAAAAAAATTTGAATGTACTCTATTATCTCCCTAAAGAAATCTAATTATATACGAGATACAACAATCATAAGAGTAACTTAACCTCATAGAAAAAGAAGAATTATGCAGATCAAATTTTGTGGTGCCGCGAGAAATGTAACTGGTAGTTGTCACCTTATTACCTTGGACAGTGGCTATAGAATATTATTAGATTGTGGTCTGTTCCAAGGTGGAGGGAAAGATGATGAGGTTTCTAACAGGTTACTGCATTTTGACCCCAGTACAGTTGATTGTCTGATACTGTCACATGCCCATATAGATCATACTGGCAGAGTACCATATTTAGTGAAAGAAGGATTCCAAGGCACCATACATGCGACTCACGCTACCCGCAGTCTGTGTAGCATCATGCTGCTCGATAGTGCCAAGATTCAGGAGCGAGATGCAGAACAAGAAAACAAACGCCTCCTCAAGAAGAAAAAGAAGAAAAAGAGCATCAAACTCAAAGAAGCCCTCTATGAAAAAAGAGATGTAGCGGCAACTATGAATCGCTTCATGAGTCACCCATATAACAAGTGGAATAACATCTGTGGTGACGTCCAAGTCATGTTCAAAGATCAAGGTCACATCCTAGGATCTGCCAGTGTAACATTGAGGATCACTGAAGGATCCAAAACGACCACTATAGGATTTACAGGAGATATCGGCCGTCCCGATCGCCCTATTCTTCGCAATCCTGCGCAGCTTCCAGAGGTAGACTACCTCATCTGCGAATCTACCTACGGAGATAAGGAACATGAATCCAAGCCTGAACAGTCTCAAAAATTTCTCGAGGTCATGAAAGAAACCTGTGTTGACAATCGCGGTAAGCTCATTATTCCAGCGTTCAGTATCGGTCGTACACAAGAACTGGTGTACATGATGGACCAGATGTACAACAATGGCTCGCTACCACGAGTTCCGGTTTATGTCGACAGCCCTCTGGCAGTAAATGCTACAGAGATTTATGGCTCACATCCTGAGTGCTTCGACACTACGCTCAATGAATATCTATTAGAGGATGACGATCCATTTGGTTTTAACAGTCTGGAGTATGTACGGAAGGTTGATAGGTCCAAATGGCTCAACTTTACAAAAGAACCTGGAGTGATTATTAGCGCGAGCGGTATGATGAATGCTGGTCGGATACGACATCATATGTATCATAACTTAGAAGACCCCAACTCTACGTTCCTCATAGTAGGATACTGCTCACCTAATACTGCCGGTGGCATACTTAAGAATGGTGCGAAAGAACTTAAACTGCAAGGCGATATGCTAAATGTCAATGCACGCATCGAGTCCATGGACTCATTCTCAGCACATGGGGATCGGAAAGAAATGCTTGAAAACATCTCTAATCAGAAGAGCTCCGTAAAAAGAATCTTTCTTGTACATGGCGAATTTAAGACGCAGCAGAAGTTTGCCGAATATCTCGGACAGAATGGTTTCAGCAAAGTATCCATTCCTAAGGTCGGAGAAGAAATCGTGCTCTAAATTGATAGAATTAGAAAAAGTATATAAATCAGAGATAGATTATAAAATCTACAATTTCGTCATGCTGTTTACGCTGCTGAGTATTACGCCAGTATTCTTTGTTGCTAAATTTTCAGTAACTCTATATATCGTATTGGCATTGGTAGCTGGTAGTCTGTGGCTTACGCATACTGTCTTCCATGGTATACGCTATTCCATAAATCCTGAGAAAAAGACTTTGTCGGTTAAGGTCGGATTCTTCAAGCATGGTACTTATGACATCACTGAGATAAAGAGTATTAAGAAAACAAACACTTGGCTGTCCTCTCCTGCGGCATCAATGGATCGTATTGCGATTAAGATCAAGTTTAGTCCTCTGGTCATATCCCCACAGAACAGAAGTGAATTTATCAATGATCTACTCAGTATCAACCCTGAGATAGAGATAGCTGATGATGTGCTCGAGTAGAAGAGATAGTCATTGGATCTGTACTCCCTATAAAAATGGTCCTTTCTGAAAATTCAGAACAGCTAATGGGTCTAATTTAGGTGACTAAATTGCTTGACTCCTTTTAACTGATCCACGATAGTATTATATAGGTCTCCAGATTTAAAAGGCTTTGTGACGAAACCCGTCATACCTGTTTTCTCAGCCTTAAACCTGACATCCAATTGAGCGGATGCGGTCAGAGCAACTATTGAAATTTTCTGTCCTTTGACTTCAGCTATTTTAAGGATCTTTTTGGTCGCCTCATACCCATTCATCTTTGGCATTTGTAGATCCATAAGTATTATATCGTAGTGATATTTGTTATACTTTTCTACGGCCTCTTTTCCGTTGTCAACCACATCATAAATAATATCCCATTTCTCGAGATATTTACTGATTACAATTTGATTAATACGATTATCCTCAGCCACCAAAACTCTTGTCCCCTTAATATCTTCTGATACGATCTGAATCGGTGATGTCTGGGAAGAACCATCTACATTTTTAACACTCTTATCAAAGCTGAGGACGAAATAAAATTTGGATCCTATGTCAGGAACACTCTTAACTTTCAAATCAGAATTTTGCATTAAGAGGAGTTTTTTGCAGATAGCCAAGCCTAAACCCGTACCTCCATACATACTTGAAATACTAGCGTCAGCTTGCTTAAACTTCTCAAATATTCGATCCAGCTTATCTAACGAGATACCTATTCCTGTATCCTGAACCTCAAACAACAGGGTAACTGTTTTATTATTTTCAGAGACGTTCTCCACAACCAGATTGATTTCTCCTTCATGTGTGAATTTTATCGCATTACTCAACAGGTTATTCAACACCTGAGACAGGCGGGTCTTGTCGCCCTTCAAGTATTTAGGAATCTTATCATCAACATCGACCATGAAGGCCACACCTTTTTCTCCAGCTTGGAACTTGAAGGTTTTCTTGATTGATTTTATTAGAGCCTTAATGTTGAAATCCGTGTTTTCAAACTCTATTTTGCCCCCCTCCATCTTGTTATAATCAAGTATGTCATTGATCAAGGCCAACAAATGCTCGGAGGAGTACTTTAATACTTTTAAATTCTCTTTCTGTGATTCCAAATGATCATCCAGGACCAGAACATTTGAAATACCAATAACGCCATTTAGCGGGGTTCTTATTTCATGTGACATGGTAGATAGAAAATCCTCTTTCGCAGCGATTGCCTTGTGCATGGCCTTCTGAGTCTTTATAAGCTCTATCTCTGTCTCTTTTAATTTTGTCACATCGACAAGACTCCCGATGACACCGGGCAGGTCTTCATTCAGATTCTCAATAGTCTTATAATTTATTTCTATCCATTTCTTAATACCATCCTTGGTCGTTATGGATACAACGCTTTTAAAGTCTTTTGATACATCACAACCTATCTTAGCTATCTCATCCTGACTCACGCTATTAAATCCCTTCAAGAATTCAGAATAGTGTTTTCCAAGTGTCTCTTCAACAGTGTAGCCAGATAACAGCTCCCATGAAGGATTCAAAAACTTGAAGTTCCCTATTCCATCAGTTTCAAATATTACTCCAGGAACATGATTGACGACTCTTTCAAGTTGTTCTTCCGTCTTCTCAAACTCATCAGTAAGCTCCTCTACATTCTCTTCAAGATCTTGATTTACCTCGACCAATTCTCCAGTACTATGATCTAAAACATTATCCAACAGAGACAAATCATTGTCATAACCATTATACGCCTGCATGATCAGTTCGATCAAATCTTGCATATCAGCCATTTGAGTTTTACTCAGACCAGACTTCTCTAATTGTAGTTTTAATAATTTATGCATGAGACTTCAGGTCTAATTTTCTTTGAACATAGTTATCGTCAAAGACTGATTATAAAGCTGACATGGGCCGCTCCGGTAACTAGTCATAAATTCGCCGTATCCATAAAATCCTGCTATAGCAGATTTAGAACCGATTACTTTTTGGACTGTTTCTATTTCTACGTCTGCCATTTGCTTAAGCACCATTTTTCGGCCAACACCACTGACTATTAAAGCTAATTCTGGTTTCCCTTTTGATAATTCTTTTAGGCGTCGAGCCGAATTCTCGGCCGATTCGATTAAATCATCATAGCGCGCTTTCAACAGTCTTACGACCGAACCCTCAGGAATATTTCCAGCGAAAATTAGGCTTTGATCATCTTCATCTATATCAACAATACTCCTCACGAGATAGGCATCATCCTCATATTTCTCTAAGCCGATTGGGAACTGTAAAGCAGATCCCAGTAAACTGTCTACTCGAGGTCCCAAGAAGGATCTGATAAGATCAAGTGCCGGCTGATCATCAATCTCATACAATATGTTATTCTCAGCCTTCGTCACGATTCTATTCATACCAAATGGTCTCCACCCGTGGCTAGTGCTACAACTCACTCTTAAATCTTTACTATAGAGACCTACAGCTGTGATTGTATTCCTAAAACCTACGTCTTCATTAACCACATAAGTCTCATTGTCATCATCTACCTCTTCGCCAGCCATATTGAAGTTGTCAACATCGCCAGCTAAGCCACCTGTAATGGAGACACCACAATCCAACCGAGATGACAAGCCCTTTAAAAACTTGTCTGAATTCACATTCAACCCTCCACTAAAAACCAATAAATGCGCTAAATTTTTTGATTCAAATTGCGAACCAAGATGTTGTCCTACAGCGAAACTGTGCTCTATTTCAGAGAACTGAACTACTTTTTTTTCCACCTTGGTTTTCTCAAACTTTATAGCAGTCAAGCCTATCGTGTTATCATAGACTCTCACTTTGTGAACTACACCTGGCGTAGAACAACCTGCAATAACAGCCTTAGGTTGGGCAACTTTCAGTCCTCGCATTAATAGTGCTAAATCATCGGTTTTCTTAGAAATGAATAGAAGTATGAGGTCCGCTTTAAAAGGAATTTTATCAACCCGTTCTACCGAAGAGTCTTTTAATCGTAGTTGCTTAATTAACATGGGATAGTGTTTCCTATTGAGATGTATCTATAATGTCACCATAATCAACAATTGACCACTATCTATATATTACATATTGATTTAGATAATAACACATTATCTCACAGAATCAGCTAATATCTCTCTGATAGTCGCCAGAATTGTGGATATAGAATGTAGCCCCTGAAAATTTAAAAAATGGATGAGGAATAAGAATCCTAACAGCCGAATAAAATTATATGTCATGTGCTTAAGTGGTCACCCTATAGTATCAGACAATATTGAAATACTGTATAGAGTCAACCTAAAAAAAAGAGGCATGATAATTACTATCACGCCTCCAGTGCAATCAGTCAGGACTGACACTGTCTTTCTAACAAAACCTAAAATTATTTCAATACAGAAACGAGCTGCGTTTGTAAAGAAGATTGATTTCGAACATTAACAATTATAAAACCAGTATTTACAAGTACTCTTTCATCAATTTCGATTCTATTATTACCCCTAACAGGGTTCTCTATAGTCATGATTCGTTCTCCTAACAGGTTATAAATCTCTATCGACGCATCAGGTGTAATATCAGAGGATATATGTACATATATATTACCCCCTATTGCGGCTGGATTAGGAAATATGGCTGCTCGATCAACCTCCTCAACAGAATGTAAATTCTCATGCTCTATAAGCTTTTCAGTAGCATCCAACAAGTCGAATTCTAAATCACTCCTTGAACTTGCAAAACTTGCCGAGTTTATGATATCACCTCTGAGTATTGACGTGATATCCACAATATCTTCAGTTCCAGTTGTAAGACTAGCATAATCGATAGCTTGATCATCCGATAGTAAGCCAAGGGATATCAATTCAGATGTACGAACATAAATCCGCAGTTCTTCTTCTTGCATAACTCGTCTTCCAAGTATATGTTCTCTGAGAATAATGAAGTCTATTACATTAACATTGTTATCCCCATTTATATCTGACGCAACAAGTTGTACGGGATCTGTAATAGTGGCAAAACCAAGTAAGTGATAATACAACACGATAGCATCTTGGACGCTTATACGCCTTTCTACAGGATCAGACTTAAAAGCAAAATTGACTTGAGCGTCATCCTCAATCGTATCATCTTGATTTAATCTAAAAAAGCCATTTTGATCACTGACAGCAGAAGCCTCAATATTAGAATTGTTCATCACGGAAATAGATACATTGTGCATGGCTGTACCTGCTGACTCGGTAATCATACCATTGATAGCTGCACTTTCGGTAGCTACTCCACAACTTGCATAAACTGCGATATCCTCAAAGTCCCAAGCCGTAACCTGAGAATCATTGCCCACATGACAATATCCCAAAAATTCAAAAGTGAATGTGGTAATATCTGTTGCCTCAAAAGCGACCCCCTCAAAGACAAATTGGTGCTCAGTCCAGGAGCGAGATGTTGCGATTTCTACAGACCTAAATACCTCCGCACCATCTCGCAATACTCTAAGGCCAAATCTTGTAGGGTAGTTATTAAGTCCATTTGCACCATCTATCCAATCAAACATCTCAGGTGCTTGCTCAAAAAAGCTCAATCCACTCAGCCTTATTGACTCTCCACCCATAGGATTTAGCGTGGTTCTAAACCTAACAGCAAGTGGACTATTAGCCATAAAATCGCATCCAGGCGCCGAGCTTACACACATCGCCTCTGTGCCATTCAGACCAGGCGTACATGAATGTGTATTCATCATTGGATTTTCGCGAGCCACATTAGTCGCTGTAACGCTGGCACAACTCAATTGATTAACTGATGGTACAAACTCACTGTAATCTTGAAATGTCATTGACTCCAAATAAGCATCACACTCATCAAGATCATACATTACAATAGGACTCCCGTCAATTGTATCCATCATTTCAGATGCTAACACAAAGAATCCCTCAAGCTCAAGCTGCTCTTGTGAGCTAACCATAGTAGTTGACACTTCACTCGCAATAGCAGTCCAAGGTCCAGCTTCTTGCCATTGAAAGATATCAAGTTCTTCTGGATTAATAGCATTATCGCGATTAGCACTTGGAGCATAAGACAACGTAAGATTACCTGCCGGATTAGACATAAATCCGTTAGGGACGATATGCCAAAATCGATCGACGACATTAGCTCCATCCATCTGTCCTAGTATATCCAGATTACTCACTGTCATCGGCAATGGCTGATTAGTTGCTGCTGTAGCGAAGGTGCTTATAGAGATATTGGATCCAGAATCACCCATTGACTCAAGTGAAAGTGTGGCATTTAGTTGCTCGTTACCATTATGAAAAGGCAACACATAACTATCCATGCCCGAACCAGTTCCTAATATGACAGTCGTAGGGCCATTAGCAAGAATGCCCCCGCTAATAGCAGTAATAGCACTTCCATTAGCATTGTGAATCAATAATGGATTACCCCCTAAGTCGACGATTCCATCTCCAAGGGTCAACATTCCATCTATGCTCATTGCTTGTTCAGAGACTGCCAATCCAGAGGATTGTACGATTACATTGTTAAAATTAATCTCGCTCCCATTTATCCCGGGCATCTGACCAAAAAACAAGACCGTTCCAATGGTATCGGCTAATGGTGATAACCCCGAAATGTTGCTAAATTGATCTCTTATGCTGAATATTCCCGCATTATTGACAATACCTGCTTCATGAATATATGAATCAGCAACATATAGCTCAGCATCTTCTTGTATCGTAATAACACAACCTCCATTATAGAGCTGCGCTCTAGCGATGCTGATCGCTAAGCAGCCTAACAAAACTGTTGTTATAAAATATTTCATATCCTAAATTTTCAGTGATTAAAAGTTGTTTAAATGCGATCACTAATTAGGACATGTGATTTCCGTATTTTGAAAAACCCCCATATCAGAGATGGTTACTCTAAAGCAGGTTCCATTTGGTGATGTCATAATGATACCGTTAGCTGCATCGCTGATATAGACATCTCCATCTGCCACTTGCACACGTGCAGCAGGTGCTATAGTGCCAAATCCAACATTGCCATTATCATTGACTCGGATAGCAGGATTCATCGGATCCAAGCCATCATTCAATACATTAAGGGTTGGGGCGCCATCGGTACCCACTACCATCAATCTTGCACCTGGGCTCGTCGTACCAATACCTACTCTACCATTATCATTTACTCGGATAGCAGGGTCTGCAGGATTCATACCATCGTGTAATATGTTAAGAGTAGGTGCTCCATCAGTACCAACTACCATTAATCTTGCTCCTGGACTCGTGGTTCCAACTCCTACTCTACCATTGTCATTCACTCGTATAGCAGGATCAGCAGTGTTCATGCCGTCGTGCAACACATTTAGCGTAGGTGCACCATCAGTACCCACTACCATAAGTTTAGCTCCCGGACTAGTCGTACCTATTCCTACTCTGGCATTATTTCTGACATGTAGGGCTAACTCTCCGTCAGCATTCACCACATTAAGGGCCGCTGACTCATCTGTGTTACCTCCTCCGACAACCATTAATCTCGCGCCAGGCGCAGGTGTTCCTATTCCAACATTGGTATCATCATTTATTCTAAATGCCAAGTTGCCAGCACTATTCAGTACATTAACAGTGGGCTCCATTTCACTTTGACCTACTACCATCAATCGTGCGCCTGGACTGGTTGTCCCGATTCCTACTCGGCCATTGTCATTGACTCGGATAGCTGGATTCATAGGATTCACACCATCGTGTAGGATATTAAGTGTTGGCGCTCCATCAGTGCCGACTACCATTAATCTTGCACCCGGACTCGTGGTTCCAATTCCTACTCGTCCATTGTCATTTACTCGAATAGCAGGGTCATCAGGGTTCATGCCGTCGTGTAACACATTAAGCGTAGGCGCTCCGTCTGTACCCACTACCATAAGTTTGGCACCTGGACTCGTCGTACCGATCCCCACTCTGGCATTATCTCTAACATGTAAGGCTAACTCTCCGTCAGCATTCACCACATTGAGAGCTGCTGACTCATCTGTGTTACCTCCTCCGACTACCATAAATCTCGCGCCAGGCGTAGGTGTTCCTATTCCAACATGTGTATCATCATTTATTCTAAATGCTAAGTTGCCAGCGCTATTCAGTACATTAACAGTGGGCTCCATATCACTTTGCCCTACTACCATAAATCGTGCACCTGGACTGGTTGTCCCGATTCCTACTCGGCCATTGTCATTGACTCGGATAGCCGGATTCATCGGATTCATGCCATCGTGTAGGATATTAAGTGAAGGTGCACCATCAGTGCCTATCACCATCAATCGTGCGCCTGGACTGGTTGTTCCTATACCCACTCGTCCGTTATCATTTGCTCGGATAGTCGGGTTCATTCCAGAAGCAGAATCTGGCAAAATATTCAGTGTCGGAGCTCCTGGATTACCGACTACCATAAGTTTTGCTCCAGGTGTTGTGGTTCCTATTCCCACATTTTGCGCCCTCAAGGTGCCTACAAAGAATAATGAAACAAAGATTGCGAATAAATTTAGTTTTAGCGTTCTCATAATATTTGTTGAATAGATAAATAGATTATTAGATATATTTTGATGATAAGAGTTGAGTCTACCTACTCGGTTGAGCAGGTCTTAGCGCCTACAAGCGTATATAATGGACAGAAGCTAACCAAACTTGTCAGTACAAAAACACCCGCAACGACGAGTAGCACAATGCCTAAAGCTCCCGTAACTGATTTGGTAATAAATAGTCCAACGAAGATTGCAGCGAGTAATAGCCTGATACCTATGTCTGCTGTTCCCATATTCTTTTTCATACCGATAATATTTTTAAGAGTTTTAATAATATGTGTTGATTAAGAAGTAGAGACCTGCAAATGCTACTAGGCATATCACGCATACCAATAATAGTTTTCGCACATTCTCTTGATTCATCGTCACAAGGTAAATGCAGATGAGAATGTGGAGCGTGACCTAAGTCACACGTGCGTTGTTACATAATCTATGATATTTGTGAGGTACATTTCACGAATGATTTAATATGAATAGCGCACAATTATTAAATGAGCGATACCAATACGTCTTTGAGGCTGAGGTCATAGAAGAAATTATACGAAATGCCGTATTTCAAAAGATAGATACTGGAGTCATTATCATGGACATCGGTGACAATATCACACACATGCCCTTGATTTTAGAAGGGGCTGTCAAGATTGTAGATGAAGACAACAACGACAGAGAATTTTTACTGTATTATCTAGAGTCGGGGGATTCGTGTGCCATGACTATGACCAGTTCATTGGGCGGGCGTACCAGCAAGATCAGAGCGATGACCGAAGCTCCTACACTAGCCTACATGATACCCATCCAAAAGATGGAAGAATGGATTATAAAGTACAAGTCTTGGCGTCAGTTCGTATTTGATAGTTATGAGACAAGAATGAAAGAAATGCTACAGACTATTGATTCTTTGGCCTTCTCTAATATGGAGCAGAGGCTTTATAAATACCTGAAGGATAGGGCTATGGTGTTACAGACAGCAACATTAGACATTACACATTATCATATCGCTGAAGATCTCAATTCCTCTAGAGAGGTCATCTCCAGACTAATCAAAAAATTAGCCTTAGATAATAAGCTATCTACCGCCCGCAATCAGATTACAGTATTAGAATTATCATCCCACAACTAAGCTAAGAGCCATAAGTATTAAAAAGAACGGTATATGCAGGACTATAATCACCAGTCTCACCCTATCGCTGAAAAACCCTTCACAGCATTGTCATTAGATCAATTTGAGTCTTTATCTCGCCAAGAATCCACACTAGTACTTGATACAAGATCTAAAGCCGACTTTCAGGCTGGATTCTCACCAAAGTCAATATTCTTAGGAATCGATGGAAACTTCAACGCATGGATATCTGCACTAATAACTAAATCCATCAAAACTGTTGTTGTGATTGCACATCCTAATCGGTTAACTGAGGTATACACCAAATTAAAATGTACGAAGGCTCACTATGAACTGGCATATCTGTACGGTGGGTTTCAGTCATTAAGTAACGCTCAGCGAGAAATGAATACAATCCAATCCATATCGATCGAAGATTTTGCTCTGACCAATCAACGATTTATCATCGATGTGCGCAAGCCCAGCGAATACTATAGTCAGCACTTGATCAAAGCTCAAAATATCCCCTTAGATAATATCACTGAACAACCATTTGATCTGCACCTAAATGATGATATTAGTCATTATATCTATTGCGCTACGGGCTATCGATCATTAATATTTATATCAATTCTTAAATCAAAAGGATTTCATAATCTAATTAACATTAAGGGAGGGTTTAGAACGCTCAAGTATGTTGATCGTATTAAGCTATCCGAGTATGCATGTCCCACAAGTATGCCATCTGATCTAATAAGAAGAAAAGTCGGAGTAACCTATAGAAGTATCCACCGCTAACAATCATTGTGATAGTATCTAAAATAACTTAATCCTCAACTAAAACGAATCATGAAAATTGTATTAATTATCATAGCTCTGGCTCTACTTATCGGGCTATATCTGATGGAGAATAAAAAAGGAAATGCATCGAAGCATCCGGCCATACATAGTTGCGACTCATCTCAACTTAGAGAAATACTTACTAAAAGTCAAGGTGACTCCTCTTTGCAATTTGTTGATGTCCGCACCTCCTTAGAATATAGCAAAGCCCATATCCAACCTGCAGTTAATATAGACGTAATGAGTAACAGCTTCACTGAACAATTTAGCGCCTATGACAGGGCAAAACCCTTATATCTATATTGCCGAAGTGGAAGTAGGAGCGGTAAAGCTGCTCGCAAATTGGCACAAGAAGGATTTACAGAAATCTTTGATTTAGATGGCGGAATTTTACAATGGAATAAATCGAATTAGTAGGATAAGGTGATTAAATAATAATTTCGCTGATATGCTTTATATGATCATTTAGTTCCATGTATGCAAAGGGCAGTAATAACAGGATCAACTTATACTACTATACTATTCTCGGATTTTAAAAGACTGAAATCTCTTATTAAGAGGCGTCTTCTATTAGATGTCAAGATGTTTTTAGATTTCAATTCATTGAGTACCCTGTTGACAGTCTGTCTACTTGTAGCAGTCATATTAGCAATCTCCTGATTTGTCAAAAACTTGTGAATTACCCATTCATATCCTACTCGCTGTCCTTTCTTATCATTAAGATCTATAAGGTAGTCAAGTATTCTACTGCGTGAATCTTTAAACACTAAAGACTCTAATTTCTTGTCGAGTTCAAGCGCACGTCGACCGATGATACTCATAATATAGACATAGATGGGATCATGTTTTTTGTATAGCTGAATCATATGATCTTTTGATATTACGCATATCTCAGTAGTATCCATAGTGATCGCATAATATCGACGCTCATTACATCCTACTAATGCTAATTCTCCAAACACTTCTGCTCGGCCTAGGTAAGCCTTTGTGATAGACCTTCCCCCGCATTTCTCAGAAGCAATTTTCACTTGACCACTTGATATAACATATACTTCTTCAGCTTTTTGACCAGGTTCATATATTATTTCCCCCTCAGCAAACTCTTTGAAATAATGACCCATAGCAGAATGGCCTGATTTCTTGGGACAGAAGAACTCTAAAATATCAAAGCTGTCCAAATACCACTTGATTGAACTCTCTGATGTTTTCTTAGATATTTTTTTCATTCAAAAAAATCTTAAGTATTATCAATAATTAGCCTGCTGATATTAACAAACTGTTATAGGTTCAAACAGATTCATCTGTTGTAAACCTCTGATTATAATGCAATGAGAGCTAATCCAACCGCTCATGATCAGAAGCCTTAAATCCCTTATTAAGCACACCTAGAGATATCTGTTCGTGAAAAGCATCAGGGAAGTGTTCTATTCCAGGAAATCCCAATCTGATATCTCCATGATCATGCGGTTGATAGGCTGTCCCGAAAAGATAGTCCCACATGGATAAGGTTAATCCAAAGTTAATGCCATAGCGTCGCTCTTCAGGCAGCTCATATGAATGATGCCACAGATGCATCTCAGGGCTATTGAATACATATCTCATCACTGGTCCCAATAAGAAGTAACCTATCGCAGTACCCACACCAATAATTATTATCGAACTTAATATAGTTGGTGCCCCAACGAGATTAAAGCCTAGAAGATTCTGACTGATAATCAGGCCTACTAAACCTAATACAAGCGCTCCAGTATATCTATGACTCACAGATATATTGGAATGGTTATAATGCCCCCAAGCAAGCGTGAAGATGTGTATGATAAAAAAATCATGCAACCCAATCCCTAATAAGGCAAGAGGGATATATTCTAGTGTGCGATACACGATGTTTTCCATCCAATGAAATCGAAGATGTGCCGCAAATCCCATCTGCTCAACGGAATGGTGTACTTGGTGAAACTGCCATAGCCAATCTGATCGATGCAGTAATCGGTGTACCCACCATTGAACAAAATCACGTACTATAAACCCAGTAATTAATACTGTCCATATAGGCCAAGAATTCATTGGATTCAATCCTTGTAAATCAAATCCATTGAAGACAGTCTTAATTCCATCATTAAATAGGTTGACCACTACATCTGACGCTGCATTGTAGATGATCAGAGAAAACAAAAAGAAATTGAAGAACATGTAAAAGGCGTCGAGCCAAAAGTCTCTTCTTAAAATCGATTGCTTCTTGCGCCACGGTACGATAACCTCTAAGACAAAGAAAAACAGAGATACCGCTATCAACCAATAGAAGTAGTTCTTAAATGAAGGGTGTGTAATCTCATACCAGAGATAACTCGCGTATCCGTATCCATCTAAAAATATATCAACATACCGATTCATATCATTCATTCAATTTTTCGACACTTGATGTCGCGTAAAATTATAACAATGCATAAAGTAAATATGTTATTAGCCCGTTTTTGGTGACTAAGATCACGCAGTACCGCTTGGATCACAAGTATCTTCGATGAGTAAATGATAGAATAGAAATAACAACATAATGCATAAAGTAACTGAGACTACTCTACTGATCCTCTCACTGCTCTTAATACTCTCAGCATGCTCAAGTGACGATATTAACTTGCCTGTTGACAATGATCTTGATGATATAGCTATGGATACGATGACGATGATCGATATGCCAATGGATACGATGATGATGACTGACAATATGATGATGGACTCAATGCCAATGGATACCATGAGTATGGGTGGTGATGGCATGGGCATGGGGAATGGTATGGGTATGGATACGATGACTATTAGCCATATGGATACTGCTACTGTATGGATGGGCGAAGAATTGAGCTTTACCCTGGCTGATAATGTTGATTTTATGGCACCAGGTAATCAAGACACGCTCACCGCTAATGTGATTATCACAAGAGCTGTTGATGGAGGGCCGATATTCAATCAAGCATCTGAGATTGAAGGAGAGCAGAACTCAAGTCCCGCAGGTACTGAGTGGTCCATAGGGCGTACAGATGATCTGGATGGTTTGGAATTTACACCATTTAGAGAAGCTGTAGGAGGGCGTCTGCAAGATGTAGTCGGTTTGGAATTAGTATTACACTTAATAGAAGACGACATCTTCCTAAATGTCACTTTTACGGCATGGACTGTAGGGCGTGATAACGGTGGTGGTTTCGCTTATAATAGAGCAACGCCATAAGACTTCTTAAGAGTAATCTAATCTGTATGAGTAGATTAACAACGGTCTGCCCTTAGAAAACGACCATGGTATCGCTATAGATACAATCCATAGCTATGACAATAATTGGAGCAAATGGGTAGACTCTTTAGATGCTACTAAGGTTTGGTAGTCTCTAATAAGTTAGCTCCAAATCGTTAATAGAGCACTATCAATCAATGTGGTAATCGATCCCT
>CAZFWJ010000049.1:0-6093 GCA_964522505.1 uncultured Saprospiraceae bacterium | reverse complement strand
AGTTAGCTCCAAATCGTTAATAGAGCACTATCAATCAATGTGGTAATCGATCCCTCAATAACCCATATACATAAGTCCCCAATACCGCACTGAGTATAATCACAATAAACACAGAAAATCCATTACCCACTAATGTATACATAGGCCCTGGACAAGCGCCACATAATGCCCATCCAAGCCCAAAGACTATTCCTCCAAATAGATAGCGTGGGATGCTAAACGATTTATCCGCAAGATGAATCGGCTCGCCATTATATGTTTTAAGTTGCTTCCTCTTAATCAATTGCATGATTACTACGCCGACTGCCAGAGCCGAGCCAATGATGCCATACATATGAAATGATTGAAATCGAAACATCTCCTGTATGCGGTACCATGATATGGCCTCAGACTTCGTCATGATGATGCCAAATAGTATACCGATGAGTAGAAATTTTATATACTTCATTATCTGCTAAAATATTAAGGGGAATAATCCGAAGGTCATAATTAGCCCTCCGATGAAAAAACCAATTACAGCAATCAGCGAAGGCACTTGCAGATTGGACAGACCGGTGATCGCATGACCTGAGGTACATCCTCCGGCCCAACGAGCACCAAATCCCACTAAAAATCCACCTACAACCATGATTAAAAATCCCTTAATCGTAAGTAAGTTACTCCAATTGAATATTGCTGTTGGCGCATAATCGCCTTCAAATGATATATCTAATTGACCCAGGTCTGTGATCGTATTATTGCTAAGTTGTAGTGCTTCAGGATTAACTAGTCCCGTGCTGCTGATAAAGCCTCCTATTATTGCCCCTAAGGCAAATACAATATTCCACCGCTCTGACTTCCAATCAAAGTTGAAGAACTCACTATGCTTGCCAGCGCCAGCTATTGCACACGCACTGCGCAATGTTGAACTCACTCCGAAGCCTCCACCGACCCACAACAGCATAAACATAACTAGTGCAATAAGAGGTCCTGACACATACCAGGGCCAAGCTTGCGAAATAAAATTTATGATATCCATATAGAAAATAGTTGATAAGATTGAAAGGTTAGATAATTATATTGTTGTAGGACATACGTACACTGACCTTGGTATATCCGTATTTTTAATAGCCTTAAATCCACCCTGAACATCAATTATATCATGATATCCTCTTGACTTCAATATAGAAGCGGCAATCATAGATCTATATCCACCGGCACAGTGTATGTAGAATGTTTCGGATTGAGGCAATGATGACAGGCGCTCATTAATATTGCTCAGCGGTAAATTATTGGAGCCGATGATGTGTTCTGAGAGATGCTCAGATGCTCTTCTGACATCGAATACCTTTTTGCTGAGATCTTTGTATTCTGCCGCCAACATTGATGCAGAAACAGATTGAATGGTGTCTGTATGATAGCCTGCCTCTTCCCAAGCGTCTACTCCTCCTTCCAGATAGCCTATTGTATTATCAAACCCTACCCGCGATAATCTAATGATAGCCTCCTCTTCTCTGCCCTCTGGCGCAATTAATAATATGGGTTGTTTTACATCTATAATGAGTTCTCCTACCCATGGTGCAAAGGACCCATCTAATCCGATAAATATACTGTTGGGCACGTGTCCACTCGCATAGTCGAATGGGGTCCTAACATCCAGCATCACCGCATCAACCTCATTAGCCAATAGTTCAAATGCTCTCGGTGAGAGTGGCTTCAATCCAAGGCCTATGATGGTATCCATATGGGCATAACCTTCTCTATTCAGCTTGACATTGAGTGGGAAGTATGCTGGAGGTGGCAGCAGTCCATCCGTTACTTCTCGGATGAACTCCTCACGTGTCATATCTGCTCTTAAAGCATAGTTTATTTTCTTCTGATTACCCAGTGTATCAACAGTTTCTTTCATCATTTTCTTACCACATGCCGAGCCGGCTCCGTGAGCCGGATATACAATGACATCGTCTGAAAGTGGCATAATTTTGCTGCGTAAACTGTCATAGGAATATCCTGCAAGATCCTCCATGGTCATATCAGCTCCTTTTTGTGCCAAGTCTGGTCTCCCTACATCACCTAAAAACAGTGTATCACCAGTAAATATGGCATGCTCTTTACCCGTCGCATCCAGTAATAAGTATGTCGTGCTTTCCATGGTATGACCCGGGGTATGAAGGACCCTTATTGTAAGGTCTCCTATTATGAATTCTTCTCCATCGTAAGCTATATGTGCCTCAAAGCTCGGATTGGCCTTGGGTCCATAGACTATTGGAGCTCCAGTTTGCTCCGCCAAAGTGACATGACCACTTACGAAGTCAGCATGAAAATGTGTTTCGAATATATACTTGATCGTCACACCATCTTGTTGAGCTCGCTCCGTATAAGGCCTGACCGCTCTGAGAGGGTCTATTATTGCGGCCTCTCCATTACTGTGGATGTAATAGGCCCCCTGAGCCAAACATCCCGTATAAATCTGTTCTATTACCATCTTGCGAATTTTCTCTAATTAGTTGTTTTGAAATAAGTATCTATCAAGATTACCAGCTAAGTCTGAACTCGATGAATCCATCGCATCACTGACATGGAGAAAAAAGTTCTGCTCACCAATTACTTTGACAAGTCCATTCCTATGAAATAAATCTCTCACTGGACCTTTTATATCTGCGAATTGCAATGATATATTCATTTGATGGAGTTTCTCAGAGAGCTCCAATAGCATATTGATCGCACTCGTATCAACATGGTGGATTCCCCCTCCATCAATAATGAGTCTCTTTAATCCACTTCTTTCGTTAATCCTACTTAAAATGGTTTCTTTAAATGAACTAGAGTTCGCGAAAAAGAGAGGAGCATCAAATCTAAGAATCAAAGCTTCTTGTACGGTATCTAATTCATCAAATCGAGCAAGATTTCTATAAGTGTTAGAATTTGGGATCTGTCCTAGTTCAGCAATATGCGGATTAGACAATCTATAGATAATAAACATAACAGACACTGCCACTCCAACTAGTAGCCCAGTCTCTATACTGATGAAAATAGTCGCCAAAAACGTGACTACGAAAGCTAAGAAATCATGCTTGTCCGTAATCCATAAATGCCTAGCTTCTTTATAATCAATTAGTCCCAGCACTGCCACAAGGATGATTGCAGCAAGAGCGGCCTTAGGTAAGTAGTAGAAATAAGACGTTAGAAATAGAAGAGTTAGCATTACTAAAATGGCACTGACTATAGCCGCCATCCCAGATTTGGCCCCGGCTTGATCATTAACCGCAGTTCTTGAGAATCCGCCAGTCACGGGGAAAGCACTGAAGAATGAACCCACGATATTCGCCATACCCAAGCCTATGAGTTCTTGATTTGGCTCGATGTCATAGTTCTTATGTTTTGATTGAATAGACTTAGCAACGGCGTATGATTCCATATAACTAATCAATGAAATAGCAATGGCAATAGGCAATAGTTCTATTAGTGCCTCAACAGTCACGAATGGTGTACTGATATTGGGCAATCCCGCAGGAACATCTTTTATAATCTGTACTCCTGTGGAATCCAATCGAAAGAAATGCACAATGCCTATAGCCAAAAAGACGATAATCAATGGCATCGGAATCTTTCCGTTGATTTTTTTGAATATGACGATGAGGGCGATAGACGACAACCCTATTATCAAAGTAGGGATATTGATATCTGAAAAGCCATCTGCAACACTCAGGATCGTTTCATGAATTTTTCCTTTATCTAGTTCTAATCCTAATAGGTGGCCTAATTGACTAAAACCAATGATAAGCGCCGCAGCAGAGGTAAATCCAACAATAACAGGATGAGATATTAGATTCACCAGAAATCCAAGCCTCAGAGCTCCCATTATAAACTGGATGACACCGACCATTAAAGCCAGCAAAATAGCATAGTTGATAAACTGAACTGAACCAAGCTCACATATTGCACCAACCCCACTTGCCACCAGCAGCGAAACCATCGCTACTGGTCCAATAGCAAGCTGTCGAGAAGTACCTAAGATGGCATATATAATTAATGGAATCGTCGACGCATAAAGCCCATAAATGGGTGGCAGCCCTGCAAGCATAGCATAGGCCATTCCTTGAGGAATCAACATTACGCCCACCGTAATCCCAGCCATTGTATCATCGACAAGAGTTGCTCGATCATAGTCTTTAGTCCAAGATAGTATCGGTAGGTACTTCCTCATTAGATTGACATTCTTATTGGAGCATTCATCAATATCATTTCGCTATATAAGACTGCACTTCTTCAAACAATCCAAAAGACTCAGCACCGAGGGATCTTTTACGGAGTAAAAAACTTGCTTTCCGTTTTTCTCAGATTTCAACACGCCATTATCCTTCATCTTAGCTAGGTGGTGCGACATCATGCTGATCTCACATTCTGCGCCAATGGCCTTGCAGAGGCTCGATACATCCATGGACTTATCAGCACCAAGGAGCTGTAGGATGTCGAGCTTAACAGGATGCGCCAAGATCTTCATAAGTCGAGCTCCTGCAACTAATTCCTCCCTTGATATGAGCTGTTCTTCTTGAATCATACTACAATAATACAACATTTTAATAAATGTTCAAATATTATAGTGTTCAATTGTATCGTGTCAGTTATTCATCGCCCCCTGCACCTCTCTATAAAGAGGAGTAAGAAAAAACCTCAATTCATCGGGGTGAGTACTTTACACCTCCACCGTTTTCCATTTACCTCGCCTAAAGATGATGATCGCCATAATTGCGAGTATCGACGAACTTGCTGCTACGGAAATATATACTCCAGTAGCGCCTAAACCAGTCATATTAGCTAATACATATGCTAGCGGTATCTGTATGAGCCAGAATGCTATGATATTCAGAATTGTTGGCGTATAGGTATCCCCAGCCCCATTGAAGGCTTGACCGATAACCATCTCATATGCATAAAAGACATATCCCGAAAAGATGATCTGCAATGCAAGTGATCCTTGCTTAATCACATCTGCATCATTACTAAATAATCCAAGTACTTGCCGCGCTAAGGGAATAAATATGATCGATAGAACGAGCAAAATGTACATATTATATCGTGCCGCCATCCATGCAGATTTCTCAGCGCGGTCAGGCTGCTTGGCACCGAGATTCTGCCCAACAAGGGCCGCTCCAGCCATCGCAATCCCCCAAGAAGGTAGAATTGTGAAATAGAGCACCTTCCAAGCAATAGTATAGCCTGCCACAGTCTCACTTCCAAAATCTGTCAAAATTTTAATCAGGAAGATAAAGCTCGCTGATGCAACTAAATGCTGTCCTGCTCCACCTGCCGATATGGCAAGGATCTTCTTGATCGTAGCCCACCTTAGTTTGAGATGGCGTTTGGTAATCCTGATAACAGAATCACCTTTAAAGAGATGATAGAGCTGGTAGAGCACCCCTACGCCACGACCTATACATGTTGCTATGGCAGCTCCAGTCAACCCGAGTTTTGGAAAGAAGAAATAACCCATAATTAAACAGGGGTCGAGTATGATATTAATGCCATTAGCCAGAATCAGCGTCCTCATAGCGATACTCGCATCACCGGCTCCACGATAGATGGCATTAATGGCAAAGAGCATCATGATGATAATATTGAGTGAGAGAATAATCCTTGTATAGCTGCTACCCTCTGCAATCAGTGCATCCGATGCGCCCATCAATCTCAGTAGATCCTCCGTATAATAGAATCCAATGTAGCCAATGATGATCGAGAAGAATATAGTTATAAGGATAGCCTGGAACGCCGCCGCAGAAGCACTATCACTGTCCTTTTCACCAATCCTCCGAGCGACGACAGCTGTAGCCGCCATACTGATGCCCATAGCTAAAGCAAATACCACGAATAAAAATGAATCCGTAATACCAATCGTCGCTAAGGCCTCGGCACTGCCGATCTGCCCAATGAAAAAGGCATCAACGATAGCAAACAGTGACTCCATACTCATCTCAAGTATGACAGGAATTGCCAACATGAACAGCGCACGTCGTACGCTAATCTCAGTATAGTTAGTTTCGGAGCCTTTGACGGCCCCCCAAAAGAGTTGTATATATTTTTTCAAAGTGGAAAGATTATTATGAAGTAATGAAG
>CAZFWJ010000048.1:0-27102 GCA_964522505.1 uncultured Saprospiraceae bacterium | reverse complement strand
TTGAGCATCTATTCTTCTTTTATATGGAGAGTTTTGCTTGGACCACTCTGGGTGCAAAGGTATTTGGCAAGCGACCCGAAGGATTTTATGAGTCGACTAAGTCATTGATCTCTAATCAGGGCGTGTACAATGCATTCCTTGCGGCTGGATTGATATGGGGATTCGCTACTGATACGCATCCTTGGAAACTATATATCTGGATATTCTTTCTATCCTGTGTGATCATAGCAGGCATCTGGGGTGCCATGACTATTAGCAGGAAGATATTCTTCGTACAAACAGTGCCTGCATTAATCGCATTGATTTTGGTTCATCTATGATTAAATGGGCCTGGAATATCATTCAGCTGATTGCAATGATCACGATGTGCCATTGTCAGCTCATAAGTCAGACCGATAGTTTAGTCGTAGAATATCGGATTGTAGATGATGAGTCTTTAGTACCTGTACAGGAAACCGATTCATTTGAGCCTCCTATTGCGAAATGGTCCATTCCCTATAGCCAACTTTGCTATTCAACTAAATTAAGGTAAAAGATTTAAGTCAATTTGACTTTTATATATTTGCGGCCCTTACATTCCTATAGTACTATGAGTCACATCATCGATTTAGACAAATACGACAAAGATATCCTTCGGGAATTAGAAAAAGATGGTAAGAAGCCATTTTCACAGATAGCCATAGACCTTAATATCTCTAATACGATGGTCCATCAGAGGATCACTCGACTCAAAAAGGCTGGCATATTAAATCGACATAGCATCGAGCTCGATGAGAAGAAATTAGGCTTCGAATGGGGAGCGTTTACCGGTATTACCGTGCACAGTATTGGCAACACTCAAAATGTAATTGAAGAACTAAAAAAAATCCCCGAAGTGACTGAGTGTTATCATATATCAGGTCGATTTGCTCTATATATTCGTATCGTCGCCAAGAATAGCCAGCATATGCGTGATATCCTATACGCTAAAATAGAAAGCATCGAAGGCGTACAGAATACTGAGAGCCTCGTGGACTTCGGATGCGCATTCAAGCGCAATGCACCATTTTATGAGACTGATTAACCTTATAGCAACATGACAACACAACAACACAACAACATCAACGTAGACGCTCTCACAAGGGCTGACTACGGATCTTACTATGGCATATACATAGATCTTGTCCCCAAGGGCATGTCCCTAGCGGAAGCCTTAGATCCCAAGAATGCACCCCTTATAGACCTGGCGTCTGGACTGACGGAGGAACAGTCTCTACATCGCTATGCGCCTGACAAATGGTCCATCAAAGAGGTCATCATGCACTTGATCGATTGTGAACGCATCTTCAACTATCGAGCCTTGAGATATGCTCGTCAGGACAAGACGAACTTAATGGGTTTTGATCAGGATGATTTCGTGACATACTCAGATGCAGATCAATTGCCATTGGATCAACTGTTAGAGACTTTCTTATTGCAGCAGAAGAACTCGGAGGCCCTGTTTCAGACCTTCACGCCAGATATGCTAAACGCCACAGGAATAGCGAATGATTATGAGATGTCGGTGCGTGCCTTAGGCTTCTTCTATCTGGCACATGAGATCCACCATACTAATATTATTAAGGAGCGGTATCTGGGATAAGTCTTATTCATCAAGAGCCGTTGTTACTCATCGCACTAGTCCTGATTTTCCTTGCGCTTTCTGAAGTTTGCAACTTCAGATTAATATCAGCCTTACACTGTCTGCATATCAGTTCGAGGTCAGAGACACTCGAACAACGTACATACTGATACTCAAGATGAAATCTTGACATCACTGCGGCGCTGGCGCAGCCTACGCCGAACGAAGTCCTAACATTTAAGCCGTTCCTATTCATCGCTTAGGTTTTAATATCCCTCTTGGCTTTCCATCAATATCACTCTTCCTATAAAAAGAGTAATTCCTATCATCAGTCGACTTAAGTGTTTTGGCTATTGTATCACTCCTAAACATTACATAATCAGACAAAACAATAGTAGAATCGGTCAATTCATAACTACCAACAACATACTCAGTGCTAAGAAAGACATCATTCCTAGCAAGGAAGGTATTGTCCTCTCTGATATCAATGTATAATCCAGCTTCATCATAAAATTCTAAGTTCATAAGGGTTGGAGAGTCACTATTAACTTTTGAATTATACCACAGAATAGAGGACAGAACGAGTCCTGACATCTAAACGTTTATTATTTATCGCTTGAGTTAATTTTCCTTACGCTTACTGAAGTTTGGCACTTCAGTGAATATCTGAGACTCACAAATGTGCATTTGCAAAAAATAATAAATGACAAAGAGGTCCTATATCTTGACTGTTGGAGGATATTTATATAGTCAGCTACTACTCAAGTTGTGGATTAAATGAGTATCGCCCGTCGCACTCAAGAGGGTGATCGACTGATTCCGTAGGATAGATGTCTGGGAGACATCTAAAGGAGTGAACCACAAAGTGGATGAGCAGCCAGCAGCTTCGTGTAGCGCCTTTGGGCGACGAGTTTTTGGTGCCTTTTTCGATAAAAAAGGGACAAGAAGGAACAGTTATTGATGATTAAACATAGTTGCTAATCTCAGAATGTAAATTAGCTTTAGGAATTCTCCTCGAGCTATTATTAAAACCTAATCAATATCTAAGTTTCCTTTTCCTTAGACGATAAGAAAGAAAAATCAAGCTCATAAAATAACCCTGCTACAAGGCAGCTTTGAGCCACCCATCGATATGCATCGTTCCCTTCTTTCGAGCACTACCGTACTCGACTCTGCGAGTTCAGTCGGTCCCCCACAGTTTAATGAGCCCTCAACTCGCTTCTTATGA
This sequence comes from uncultured Saprospiraceae bacterium, assembly GCA_964522505.1. Lineage (GTDB taxonomy): Bacteria > Bacteroidota > Bacteroidia > Chitinophagales > Saprospiraceae > GYS-P2D. The sequence goes on along the minus strand of CAZFWJ010000048.1, from coordinate 24,274 downwards.
CCTTAGCTTAAGTTCTGTCATGGTAAGGACGCTTTCTGAAGTTTCCAATTTCAGTTAAATATTTCATACTGAATTCATATTAGTTCGAGGTCATACCTGTCCGCCGTGGAGGACTCGAACAACGATCATAGAACAATCAATCCACCTCCGTACTCAGTATATAGTACATCGATCTCAATCCATCTATATAATTCCCCAAGCGAATATTCTCATTCGGACTATGCTGATTGTTGTCCTTATTAGCGAACGGTACTACCACTGCAGGAGCATCCAAGATGCTGACAAATGGCGAGATCGGAATCGAGCCGCCCATCGTACGCTCACGCACAGGGGTCGTATCAAATGCATCCGTCAATGCTCTCGTCAGCCAGCGCCCTACTCTACTATCAAAATCCGTCCGAAATGCCTCATACGACACTCTACTCGACATCCGACAGATGCGATCATGCTCTAAGCGCTCACGAGCCGTCGGCTTACGATCGACGATATAATATCCTTGACCAGTGATATAGTCCTTGATGAGTTGGATGAGGCGATGGGGATCGCTCTCCTTTACTAATCGCAGGTCGATTTCTGCTATTGCCGTTGCTGGCACAATCGTCCGAGTCTCTGATCCTACCCATCCTGATGAAATTCCTTTAATATTAAGCGAGGGGTATTGCAGTGCACGTTGCAGCGTAGTAGATACAGAATCTGTCTGAGCGATACCCAGCTTAGCATTGATCATACGCAAGTCATCAGGTACAGCATCGAGCACCTCAGCAACATCGTCAGTAAACTCAATACCATCGTAATAACCAGGTATCAGCACCCTACCATAGTCATCCTTCATCCCCGCAAGCAATTGCGATAGCCGTAGAGCTGGATTAGGTGCATAGTTGCCATAGTGCCCACTATGCTGTGGAAAGATTGGCCCGTAGGTAGTCAGCGTGATGCCTGCTATTCCCCGGGCGCCAAAAGCCACAGTCGGCTGTCCTGAGATATGGCGAGGCCCATCGAATATGACTAGCATATCAGCAGCAAGGACATCCTTCTTCAACTCAACAGTTGGCGCCAAGCTCTCTGAGCTCTTCTCCTCTTCAAAATCTACCAACACCTTAAGGTTATATGGCAGAGAACGGCCTTCACTTTGTAACAGGTCAACTGCTTTAAGGAACAGGATGACGTTGTTCTTACTATCAGAGCTGGACCGTGCAAATACTCGCAACTCAGGATCTAAGCGATCACCTATCGTCGACCATGGCACATCTACCCAGCCTTCACCTTCGACTTGCTTTTTTAATACGGCTTTATATGGATCGTCTTGAAACCAAAACTGTGGATCCACCGACTGCCCATCTGCGTGAAAATAGAAGAGAACTGTTGGCTTGTCCTGATCGACAGTAGGAGCCTCAGCGAATAGGATAGGTCGTGTTGGTGTCTCCCAAACTTCAGTTTGAAAATGTCGCTTTTTCATTTGCTTGTCGACCCAAGCGACATTCAGGCGGATGTCATCAAGATCATTAGCATCATTGGGTATAGCTAAAAACTCCCTGAACATCGGAATGCTCTCTATTGAAGCTCGCTCAAACTTGTCTTGACCGCTGAGCTGTAAGATCAGAAGAATAGAAAAGGCAATAAGTAGAATCGCTCTCATATTTAATTATTGTTTAACCAATATAAGCCCAAGCACCGTAACTTCGCCAATCATCATGACTAAAACAGCTTAATGGCCCTCTTGAAGAAGAACCCCACAGAAACTACAGCTTGGAAAAGACTCACAGAAATATTTGAAGCCGAAAAGGATCTAACCATCAATTCTCATTTTGAGAATGACCCAGAACGATTCGATAACTATTCGATACATCGCAAGGACATCCTGATAGATTTTTCAAAGAATCGATTATCAGATCAGGCAATGACTGCTTTAATGGAATTGGCTGCGGAACTAAATTTAGACAAGGGTATCAAGTCTATGTTTGATGGAGACATGATCAATGTCACCGAACGACGAGCTGTTCTCCATACTGCGCTACGCAACAGATCTGATCGCCAGATATATTTTGAAGATCAGGACGTGATGCCTGAAGTGCGCAAGGTGTTAGAACAGATGCAATCATTTTGTGAGCATATCCATAATGGAACCAAGAGAGGCTACACCGATAAGACATTTACTCATGTGGTCAACATCGGTATCGGAGGATCAGACTTGGGGCCAGTGATGGTTACTGAGGCCTTGAAGCCATACGCTGTCGAGGGCATTCAGACTTACTTCGTCTCCAATGTCGATGGTACTCATATCGCCGAGACACTTAAGCAGGTAAATCCAGAGACTACCCTATTTATCATCGCCAGCAAGTCATTTACCACGCAGGAAACAATGCGAAATGCGCATACTGCGAGAGATTGGTTCTTAAGTAGTGGGGCACAACATAAGGATGTTGCTAAGCATTTCATCGCACTATCCACTAACATACCAGGTGTTACAGCATTTGGCATCGACGAACGAAACATATTCCAATTTTGGAATTGGGTCGGTGGTAGATACAGTCTCTCATCAGCGATAGGCATGTCTATCGCATTGACGATTGGCTTTGATGCTTTTATGGAGTTACTGGATGGGCTGCACGATATGGATGAGCATTTTCGGACTTCTTCATATGAAAGTAATATACCAGTCATCTTGGCGCTAATAGGCATCTGGTATAACAACTTCTATAAGATGGAAAGTGAAGCCATCTTGCCTTATGATCAGTATTTACATCGATTCGCCGCATACTTCCAGCAAGCTAATATGGAGTCCAACGGTAAGATAGTCGATCGCAATGGTGATCAAGTGTCCTATGAGACAGGGCCTATCATCTGGGGAGAGCCAGGTACCAATGGTCAGCACGCATTCTATCAGTTGATACATCAAGGCACTAAGATTATTCCATGTGATTTTATCGCAGCTGCGCAGTCTCATAATCCTCTTTCGGATCATCACGATATGTTGATGTCCAATTTCTTTGCGCAGACTGAAGCCCTCATGAAAGGTAAGTCAAAAGCAGATGTAATAGCAGATTTTGAGTCTAAAGGAGTTGCAGTTAAGGAGTATCAGGATATTTTGCCTTTCAAAATATTTGAAGGAAATCGACCAAGCAATTCGATCCTCGTAAAGAAGTTGACGCCCTACACTCTTGGTCAATTGATCGCCATGTATGAACACAAAATCTTTGTACAAGGATATATCTGGAATATATACAGCTTTGATCAGTGGGGCGTACAATTGGGTAAGGAACTGGCTAAGAAGATATTACCTGAATTGTCTCAAGCAGAAGATGTAGATACCCATGACTCCTCTACCAATGGCTTGATCAATGCATATCTCTCGATGAGCCAGCGTGATCAACTTGAAGGCATCTATCCGCTCAAGGGCACCATACAAAACTATGCCTGGGGAGGCCACGAATACATCCCGAATCTACTCGGTCAAAGCAATGCTGACAGAGAACCACATGCAGAATATTGGATTGGCGTACATCCGAGAGGGAGGGCACAGATTACCGTCAATAAATCGTGGGACTACCTCGATGAATATACCTCTATACCCTACTTGCTCAAGATTCTCGATGTGCGCAAGATGCTCTCAATACAGTCTCATCCTAACAAGAAGCAGGCGGAGATAGGATTTGCCAAGGAGAATAAAGAGGGTATTCCTCTGGATGCCAAACATCGCATCTTCAAGGATGACAATCATAAGCCTGAGCTGATGATGGCCCTGAGTGACTTCTGGTTACTACATGGATTTAAATCAATAGCTCAGATCAAGAAAACTATCGCCGAGACTCCAGAGTTTAGCACACTCGCATATCGGCTGGATGATGGCATTAAGGGTTTTTACAGTTATCTCCTTAACATGAGTCAGGGTGAAGTGACTGCATCATTGACATCGCTACGCCTAAGACTCTTGGAAAGCGAGATAGAAGACAAGAATCACCCCGATTACTGGGCCAAGCAAGCATTTGAAGATTACGGCTACGACAAAGGAATCTTCTCTATATACTTTTACAATTTGGTCTACTTGAGACCTGGTCAAGGCATCTACCAAGAAGCGGGTGTGCCTCATGCCTACTTAGGAGGGCAGAATGTCGAGATCATGGCTAATAGTGATAATGTATTCAGAGCTGGACTCACACCTAAACATGTAGACATCGAAGCACTATTAGAACATCTAGTCTTTGAACCAGTCGTACCACATATCATCCAACCAAGCAAAATAGATACCTCGATCAAAGCATATAAGAGTCCGGCGAAGGAATTTGAACTTCAGCTCATCGAACTCAATGGCAAACAAGACATTGAGTTGACTTCAGCGACGTCTGAGTGCTATCTATTATTAGATGGTGGTCTTACCGTCAAAAACAACAGTACAACTCTTTCAGTGGCGCAAGGCGAAGCCTTCTTTTCTACAGAACATACTGCATTTTCAGTCGAAGCAATAAGGCGCTCCCGACTGATAAGAGCTACATTACCATAAAATAAAAAGTCATGCCCGAATTATTTGATCCGCTCACCTTGGCCCAACTAAGTATAAGCAGCTTTATCGCCATAGTCTTTTTGCAATCAGGCATTGACAAGGTGGTAGATTGGTCAGGAAATTTGAGTTGGCTTAAAGGACACTTTAGCAAGACAGTCATAGGTGGCATGGTAACTCCATTGTTGGGGGTGCTGACCCTTGTGGAATTGGCTGCCGGAGCGATGGGAGTTGTCGGTGTAGGATGCATCTTATGCTGTGAAGACCCGAGCTGTGCATATATAGCTGTGATACTTTCACTGATTTCCTATCTCATGCTCATCTTCGGACAGCGTATAGCGAAAGACTATGATGGAGCTAAGACGATTGCTATATACTTTGGGGTGAGCTTGGTGTCATTAATATTTTTTTAGCGTACAATTATTTCAATTAGTATTAAACTCACCATTGTATGAATGCCACAAGACGTAAAATTATAAAGCGCCTATCCACAGCCTTAGCTGCCAGCGCCATATTTGGCAGTACTACCATGCTATCATGTAAGAATCCGAAGTCTGCAGCTGAGGCCATTACTGAACATGCAACCAATCAAAAGTCATTTTTCGACATTTCTTTAGGACAGTGGTCCTTACATAAGTCATTCTTTGGAGACTCACTCAATAGTGGATTTGGGAAGTTTGTCGATGCTCTTCAGAATGACCCAGAATCATTGTTGCAAGGCATACTTGATCCTTTGGATTTTCCGACCATTGCTAAGGATGACTATGGCATCAATGCCGTCGAGTACGTCAATACATTCTACTTTAACAAAGCTAGAGATAACACATACCTTAAAGAGCTCAAAGACCGATGTGATAGCGCTGGTGTGCAATCCGTGCTTATCATGTGTGACGCCTTAGGAGATCTGGGAGATACCAATACTGACAAGCGTAATCAAGCCATCGAAAATCATCATCAATGGGTGGAGGCGGCCGCCTATCTGGGTTGCCATGCAATCAGAGTGAACGCTGCTGGCTCCGGTACAGCAGATGAAGTAAGGGATGCAGCCATACAAGGCCTCGGAGCCCTTACAGAATATGGCAAAACTCACGACATCAGCATCATCGTAGAGAACCACGGTGGTTACTCATCAGATGGCTTATGGCTATCCAGTGTGATGGACGGAGTCAACAGCCCGTTCTGTGGGACGCTGCCAGATTTTGGGAATTTCTGTATCACCAGAGGTGCTGAATACTCAGACTGCCTTGAAGAATATGATCGCTACAAGGGCATGACCGAACTGATGCCGTATGCTAAGGGCGTCAGCGCCAAATCGCACGATTTCGATGAGAAAGGCAATGAGATCCATTCTGATTTCAGGCGCATGCTTCAGATCGTCAAAGACTCAGGATATACCGGATATATAGATATAGAGTATGAAGGATCTACACTCAGCGAAGCAGAAGGCATCAAAGCCACTAAAGGACTGATGGAAAAAATAGCTAAAGAAATGATCGGTTAATTGCTAACCTACATTACTCCTGTTCCTCCACTGTAAGAACTATCCGATCACTGTCCATAAAGTTCTTTGCCTGGCTCATAGTACTTGTCACCCTCACGCCAAAAAAAAGACTGGTCCGCATTGCCAATACTTATTGCTGATAGGATGAATGACTTGACATACTTCTCGATATAGTCCATGTCCAATGTCTCAAGCTCATCACCAGGCTGGTGATAGTACTTAAATATCTCCTCATCAAAAGACCTAAATCCGAGGCTGAACGTCGGTGCAGGTATGCCTTTCTTGGCAAAATTGACATTATCTGATCGATCGAACAATCCCTGCTCTTTGGCTGGGTCTTCGATTGCGTCAAGTCCAAAGGCGTTACAAGATTGTTGTAGCAGATCTTCTGCATCTGTACGTGTCAACCCAATTACCGTAACGATTGATGTATCATTATATCCGCCGTTGTCAATGTTGAAGCAGTACTTTATCTGATCCAAGGGCACAGGCGAATTCTCTACGAAATATTCCGATCCTAACAGGCCTTTCTCCTCAGCGGTAAATAAGATAAAGAGTGCGGTGCGCTTCATAGGATTTGCTCCGATATACTCCGCTAATGAGAGTATCGCAGAAGTGCCTACCGCATTGTCGCGGGCTCCATTGTAGATTGTGTCTCCTGTCTCATCAGCCTTACCGACGCCGACATGATCATAGTGCGCACTATAGATGATATACTCATCCTTGAGGACTGGATCGATACCTGGCACGATACCCACTACATTTGCTGATGGCATTTCATTCTTGGTGATGCCTTGCATATCGAGTGTTGCTGGCGCCTTGTCATCTATGAGATTTGCAATTGCTGTGGAATCAGTTGTCGACACCCACATATGAGGAAATTGTTCGCTGCGCTTATCTCCTATCGGATTAGTAGATAGTGTCTTTTGCTGGCCGAGCCTCTTAACAAATCTCCACGGTGTTCTCACGTTTTGATAAATCTCTATAAGCCCCATGCCACCAGCATCGATTATTCTTTGGCGCTTCGCTCTGGATTCCTCTATAATGGCAAATATGTCGCTGTTCTCTCCATCCCCTATCTGTGAGACTGCGAGCTTAAATCTCAAATCTACATCTGCAAGGTCATCTTCTTGACCATGATTGACGAATACTGTTTGAAAGGTGGAATTCTGTGCATGACCATTAAGCACGAGCGCATCGTCCGGAAGACTTAGGGCTGCTGATCCTAATACTATAGTGGCGCTATCAGGTGGTGAAACCTCAACAAAAGGCACGGTCTGAAGGAATTTACCGTGTCCATCCAATGTATCTACTCCAGATCTGATAAACACACTTGAAATGTAGGAAGCCGCAGATTCCAAGCCTTGTGAACCAGTCTCTCGACCTCGAAGTGCATCCGAAGCCAAAAATGAAATGTGCGAAGTGATTCCTCGCTGATCAATGGTCGCATTAATCTTATCTACATCGCTCTGAGCGAATAACTGACTACATATAAATAGAAAGGCAACTTGTAATCTGAACATTGTGAAATGAATTTATAGAGACAATAATAAGCTTTTATAGTCTCCTCTTCTGACATGTAGCTTTGATCTATATCGTTTTTAGACTACCTTAACTTCAGATGTATTGGAAAGAACAATTAAAGCCCCTTGTTTCGACCATCTTGGTCTTTTCCGCAATAGTTTTTGTGGTAAGTAGATTCATCATTGGCAATCCAGCTTTCGATAAAGAACAGAAAGAAATCGTGCTCGATTCTCCCAATAACTGGCTCGAAGAGAGGCAGGAACGCAACCTCGCTTCAATGAATCAGCACTATGCACAATTCATGACCTTGGGCCAAGCCAATCTCGATCAAGAATATGTAGAGGTCGCTGTAAATCACTTTTTCAATGCGAAATCACTCTTCCCTGAGCGTATCGAGCCTCGCAAAAATTTGTGCTATTCGTATATGATCAGGTGTCAGAATGATTCACGATATTGTAGACAGGCTAAGCGAGAAATCTACTATGCTTTGAAATATGTCAATGATGCCGACCCTCTCAACAAACAATACATCGAACAACTGGCTGATCTTGTCAAGTTAGATACCATCGCTTATATGAATGAGGATGATGCGCTTACCGCGCTCTATGTCAATTAACGGGCTAATTCCAATTATGACAAGCCTATTTGCGCTTGTTTTCATAATTATTATCTTTTGGTGTTCATTTTTCATTAAGTCGAAGAACATGATAGTCCCACAGGAGAACCAATTCCAGATCACATATCAGCTCGGTGGCAGGATCTCCCTCTGCTGTTACAAGGTCTCATAGAGACAAATGACTTATTAGTAAAAAGCGATATTGACCCAGCAATTGCCGCGGCTGTAATTGCATACGGACTTGTATTTATACACCATGTTTAGCACAAAAGATGCTTACGAAACAGGCAATAATATTCCTAGTGTCAGCATCAATTTTAGATCGTATAGATGATACAGAACAGCATTAGAACCATACTCTCAGCCTCTTCTGGAGTTTCAGGAATGGGAAGAAACTAAAGACCATAACGTCGAAGTGAATAATAAGACGATTATTTATTATAGATACTTTGATGCAACAGTATAGGCCGAGTTTTTATACGAGTGTATGTATGAGACAATTATCAATACTATTCCATCAGAGATCAACTATTTGAAGCAATTCTACGCTTTCAAAGAAATAATTGATGAGACTTATGCCGATAGTAAAGTGAGTCTCTTGATTTGGATTCTACAACAAAACTATAGTCAACTATCTATTAGAGCCAACGAAAAAGAATTCTCACCGCTCTTAGATCACGTAGTATTCAACATTGAAAAAATCTATACTTAGATTTTCGTAGATGATTTTAGAACTATATAGTCACACCCTTCTTTTGCTTATCCCTGACCAGCACATGTGCGTGCTCTGCCTCTAAGAATTGTCCGAATCTTTCCTTGCCATAAGCTACCGTATAAGATCCATTGTCCCAAGCAATCTTTCCATTAATCATAACGACCTTAACGACATCATCATTCCTATTAACGAGGCGCTTGCAGCCTTCTAAAAAGTCATCAGTGTGGTACTCATGGACTTCATCGCTTAGTGCCTCAGGGTCTATAATTGTTATATCGGCACGCTTGCCTACGGCAATATGCCCCGCATCCAGATTAAAGAAATCTGCATTCTCTTTAGTAAGGCGCCAGATGGCTTTTTCATAGCTCATAATAGGATCGCCCTGCTCATGTGACCATTGTACATATCTCAAGAATCGTATCGACATATTATAGAATGCCATATTGTCGATATGTGCGCCAGAATCTGCAAATCCAATTACTCCATTCTCATCATTATAGTGCTTCTTGTAGTTGGACGGATCATGATTGCCGATAGTGGTCTCCCAGAGTATCTCTTTATCCATTTCTACAACAAGATCTAAGAACGTATCGACGGGGTGCTGATTACGTTCATTGGCAATATCCAAAAATGACTTGCCTATCATGGATGAGTCTGGAGACTTGATCACATAGGCATCTCCAAAGTCTTTCTGCCACACCTTAGGGGTCAGCTTGCTTTTATAGTGCTTTTTAAATTCCTTGCGATAATCGGGATCCATCAGTGTCTTATTGCGCTTATTAAGATCACGTGATAAGTGTCTGGCAAGCTCACCAGTAGGGAATTCTTCAAAAATCACCAGTTCCATTCCTTCTGCCAGTACCCTAAAGGGTAGTGGAAATGATTGCATCCTAAAGTCTGCACCTAAAAATTTGTTGAAAAAGCCTACTAAACCACTTAGCACGGATCGGATATACGGATCACCTTTGAGATTCATCATGGCGACCATCGAGGTTCTGAGGCTCTTGCGCCAGAAGAAAGCCGAACTCTGCGCCATATACCACAGCGCATTGACTCGATTAACCAGATTAGGAACACCCTGAAGATGTGCCCCACGATTACGAACTACCTTAGTTAAGGCATTACGTTCACGACCAGAGGCATATGCTGCAGGCAAGAGTTTGGACCAGTGTCGACCATCCATCTTATCCCAAGGATTGTGTTGCATAGAGATGCCGACGAATCCCTCATCAAGAGCGTCCTCGAGAATTTCCATCATCTGATGAATTTCTTCGTCAGTTGGTTTGACAGAATCATCAAGAGATCTATCTATACCCATCACGGCTGATCTGATATCAGAATGTCCAAGGAATGAAGCAAAGTTAGGTCCTACTGGCAGGGTGCTCAGATGATGTTTCCATTCTTTTGGCGTCTTCCATTTCTTTTGATCGCTCAAGATCGGAAAGAGGATTTCACGTGGAAAAGCTTCAACCCGAGTGAACATATCACAACAGTCCTCTACATCAGCGCATACGAATGATAGGGAGCATCCTCCGAGCATGACCGTGGTGACACCATGACGCACGCTTTCGCTTAACTCTGGGGCAACTAATATCTCACCATCGTAATGGGTGTGGTTATCAATAAACCCTGGCATCACCCAGTGTCCTGTAGCATCAATAATATCAGTATTATCAGGAAGGTCGACTATATGTGGCCCAATAGTTTCTATAGTACCATTAACAACTAAGACATCAGTAATCTTAGATGATTCTTGGGTGCCGTCAAATAATCTGCCGTTTTTGATCAGATAGCTGCGCATAAATTTTGCTTTTCGTGCGAAATGCCTAATCTACGAATCTTTGGACATTATAACATATATTCCAGCTCTACCACTCTGGATTTTGCTACCAAAAAAGGATAATTGAGTGACCAGATCAATTTAGTTCCGTCAGAATGGCATTAACACAATATTAATTACTAAAACAAGACAATTATGCAAATTGATGTTGCAGAAACAGCAGCTGACGCAGTAGGAGAAACTGCCCAGCAAGGATTTAATTTCGTAGAAAAGATTCCAACTTATATCGATGCCGCAATCGGATATGCACCGAAGATAATAGGTGCCATACTGATACTGATCATTGGATTTTGGATCGTTAAAAGAGTCGTTAATCTACTTGGTAAATCGATGGAGAAGAGTGGCGTCGATGCTGACTTACAGCCATTTCTAAAATCATTATTGAGCGTACTTCTTAAAGTGTTAGTAGTCTTATCTGCGGCAGGCGCTGTAGGCATTGAGATTACTGCGTTCGCAGCACTATTAGCTGGTGCTGGTCTCGCAGTTGGTGCCGCTATGTCAGGTACATTAGGTCACTTTGCAGCAGGCGTAATGGTCTTGCTATTCAAGCCATACAGAGTAGGTGACTTAGTAGATATCCAAGGTACAGTAGGACATGTAGAAGAGATTCAGGTGTTCAACACGATTATTAATACTCTCGACAATAAGAAAGTGATCATGCCTAACGGTATTGCAACAAGTGGTATCATGACCAACCTTACTGCCAATGGTAAGCTAAGAGTAGACCTCAACGTAGCTATGCCTTACGAGGAAGATTTCGACAAAGTACAGAAGATCATTAAAGGAGCATTAGATAAGGTATCTGAGAGATTACCAGATGAGCCGACTATCGAAATCGAGAAATTCGATGAGCATAATGTACTACTTGCTGTACGTCCATATGCTACAGATGCAACCTATTGGGATGTTTATTTCAACTCTTACAAAGAGATTAAGAAGGCGTTTGGAGAGGCAGGTATCACTGTTGCTTACCCAGTAAGAAGAAATAAGGACTTCTAAGAAGACCTTTACGAATATGACAGTCTAAACAAACGACCCAACAACTGTAAGCCTTTTCGATTTATCGGAGAGGCTTTTTTTATATTCTGTATATATGGGAATCTTTAGATTATAGCTTAAATCATCTATTTCTGCCCAATTCTTCATGGCTCGACACCCATTCATCTGCCATAATTGCAGCTGACAAGGATAGATCTCCGCTCAAGACAACAGCCCCGACGATTTCTGCAAACTTCAAAACCTTATCCTTACCTTGACACCCGAGTAATTCCAGGCACTCTCGCTGAGTAGGTAGCCCCGTCCCACCTCCATAGGTGGCTACAATGAGGGACGGAATCGTTACGGAAAAATAGTAATCTCCATTACTCATTACATCAGCATGAACGATAGCTGCCGAAGACTCAGCTACATTGGCGACATCTTGTCCTGTAGCAATAAACATAGCCGTAAGACCATTAGCAGCATGGGCTCCATTATTGACCGAGCCTCCCATGATCGCACCTACATTAGAGATCTTCCGCTGGTTGTGAAGCGTCTGAGCGTCAGTCCTCATAACTTCTCGGATAAACTGATCCGGTATACGGATCTCAGCCACTACACGCTTCCCACGTGTATGCAGATAGTTTATATAGGAGTGTTTCTTGTCTGTGTCCAGATTACCCGCCAAAGAAAAATACTCAAGTCCTTCACTCTTCTGTGAGAGAATCCATTGACACGCTTTATGGGTTGCCTTGGTGACCATGTTTTGTCCGGCTGCATCTCCACAACGATAATTAAATCGCAACCATCGAATCTTGCTGGCAGCATATTGTTCGATGCTGACCAGTTGGGCTACACTTGAGGTGGACTCTGCCAATTCCTTGAGTTCAGCAAAGTGTTGCTCTATCCATATTCCAAAATCGCGAGCTTGTCCAGCGTCTTCAAATACAAAAACTGGGGCCCGATTCATCTTATCCTCTATAACATGGACAGTGACGCCACCCGCCATACGCGTCAACTTCATTCCACGATTATAGCTGGCTACCAGTGTCCCTTCTGTTGTAGCAAGTGGGATATAGAATTCTCCTTGCGCATGCTCTCCATTGACTAGCACAGGTCCTGCTATTCCCATTGGCACTTGAGCCGCACCGATGAAGTTTTCTACGTTACCAGCAAACACCTCTGGATTCATGGAGTATTGACCCACATGATCTAAAAATGTCTCAGTTTCATCAGATAAAAATCTGCGACGTTCTGTGGCCATCTTCTGAGTATAGTCTTTGTTCTTTGATCGCGGGATGGACATAAGCACCTTTTTAGTGTGGCAAAGTAGAACATTTTAAAGGCGAAATAACTGCTTAAGCTCTGCTTTAAATTGGCTTATCCATCCTATGTTAAAGACAGTGTTCAAAATATATCCTGCCATTGCATTCGCAATTTAATAATATTCGGATATCATTAACAACCAAGATAAATATCACATTATCAGGAGATTATGACAGTATTTCCCAACTATAGTATTTGCTTAACAATTTCCTTAAAACACTCTATATCGTATGGACGTTTTCTTATCACCTCACCAAATAATACCTGATGACACGACATGAAATGATTGTGACTCAAATCAACCAAAGTATTCAGAGTCTCTCCAAAAAAATAAAACTGAGATATCCTAAGCTATCTTGGCAAATCAAATACAATGAAGATTCTGACATCCTTGTAAAGTGCTTCACGATGCAAGTTGGATTTAATGACGAAGAGATGGAGGTATTAGATCTGAATGTGCAGTTAGATGATGATAATAACTTAAGGATAGATGCTGGTCTCATTGAGGATGATAAAGTCATCCAACAATTGAATGACAAAAATATCCTTGGAGATATCAAAGAGCTCTTTGCAGATTATGGATTTTCAGATGATCAAGATGGACTCAACAGTTCTACGAGATTGAAGACCCTATTGAACTTCAACAAGTTCAATCAGAAGTCTATAAAAGCTTACATAAATGGTATAATGAGACAGATAGAGATTGCATTCATGCTATTGATGGCTGAGCTCAGGGCTGTATAAATACAGAAATTGGAAACATATTTGATTCGCTTTGGCTTAATTATTTATTCGTCGAGATTAAACGAATTGCGTTTGGGATTATCTCAAGCCCTGTTCATTTTATTGATGCACTCAAGAATAAAGAAGCTTATCGAAACTGATATCCAATAGTCAATCCCCAAGCGTCAAGAGCTGGATTACGATCTACACCAGCTATTCCTGCATTAGAAATATGAAGATTCTTGACCCCAATGGAAACCCAACCCAAAGTCGGTACATTGATTTGAAAAATCAGACCATAAAAGGTTGAAAAGTTGAACAGAGTCCCTCCAAATGGAAAAGCCTGTCTAAAGACATTGGGACCAACGCCGTTGTCAAAGACGATTTTGAATTTTTCCCTATTCATCAAGATCCAACTAAATACGATTTGCGCACCTATACCTTCTGTGTTGACCTCTTGATCATCAACCTTGTAAAGACTTAAGTCGCCACCAAGGCGAAGAAATGACCGAATTGGCTTAACCCATCGTAGCCTGCCGATAATTACATCTGATATTGGAGGCCTACTATACTCTCTTAGGACATCAACAAAGCCGGACAATTGGGTAGGTTTAGGCAATTGATCTTCTATTAAGGTTGGCTTAGTAAACGTCAATGTTACCCCTAAACCTATACTGTTGTAGAGTAGCAATTTGTTATCGCCCCAATCAAAATGATTGAGATCAAGAGGGTCTCTCCAATTCCATTGAAATTGCCCGTAGCATTCTTGCGGACTGATCCATAATAAGCAAGTCAATATGATTATTGCTCTCAACACGATTCTAAGATACCTCATCAAGAATGAGCTATAAAGCTTATCCTCTAAAATCATGTGAGCGATTTATTATCTTGTCAAAAAAATCAATGAATTCGCTGTTCAACAATGAGTTACGACATATAGATTGGGCATTATTTCTACTCAGATTAATCGGAGGTGGTTTTATGCTCACACACGGCTACCCTAAACTGATGAAAGTCATCGAAGGAGATTTTGGCTTTGCTGATCCCTTTGGATTAGGACCTGCATTTAGTTTGATATTGGTTGTATTTGCTGAGTTCTTCTGTGCGATAGCACTCATCATAGGATTCAAAGTGAGGTTAGCGGCAGTTCCTCTGCTGATTACGATGCTCGTGGCGGCGTTTATCATACATGGCGGAGATCTATGGGGCAAACAAGAATTCCCTCTTCTCTATGGTGCGATTTATATGAGCTTATTGCTGACTGGAGGTGGACGGTTTGGTGTTGATGGGCGTAAACAGTGATTGTTTCCGATCGATTTTTTAACACACATTTACCAATTCTACATCCCAGTATTTCGTTCTAGCTATACTTAAACTAATCTCAATCACCATGAGAACAATCTTGTTAGTACTTCTAGTCGCAGCAATGCAAAATCCTCTTCATGCACAGAACAAGAGCGCTAAAAAAGTCCTGGATAGACTCAGCGAGAAGTATGAAGCCTACCAGTCTTTTGAGATTACATTCGACCTAGAAATTCTCTATCCTGAACGTGCCCCGAATAAACAAAAAGCTCAGATCATTCAGGCCGATCAAAGATTTAAGTTCATCTCAGAAGAACAGGACATCATCGGAGATGGTGAAGATGTATATCTATTCCTAAAGGATAGAAACGAAGTTCAGATTAATGACTTTGATGATGACGACGAGTTAGGCCTTATGACTCCTAAGGATCTTCTGAAGGAATATGACAGTGGACGATTTGAGTATGATCTTGAAAACGAAACGGACAAAGAGATTTTCATCGTTTTCAAACCTCTGGATAGAGATAGCGAATTCTTTAAGTATCGTATCGCAATAAATAAGGTGCGAGAAGATTTTGCTAAGATTGATGCATTCAGTAAGGATGGAAGTAGGCTATTAGTAACTATAGCCTCGTCGACATATAATGAAGAGTATTCTGATGAATTCTTTTCATTCGATACTTCTTTATACCCTGATATCAGGATTGAGGATCTTAGAATAGATTAGTCAAGATTATCATTAGCTGCTTTAGATGTTTGTTTCTTGGCTGTTAGTCGTTTTTCATATTTTCATCTAAAATTCTGTAGCAATGAGCAGCTCACTTATATTTTATCTTGCAATTCTTATGTACTGTTGTGTTCCTCTATATTTAATATACATACTGTTTTGTTTTCGAAAACACCTTCAATTAAAAAAAGAACACAATGATTTACTCAGAGAATTAATTGCACATCTTGGATCTTAGTTATTTATGATCTTGATTTAGAATTGAATAAAAATTGTTCTTTGTAACGGAATAAAGATCGGTGATCCTTAATACTGTCTTCAGTTGCATATCACTTTCTCTCGCAATAATGCCAAGGCGCAGAATCAATACTGTCTTCTATCAGGAGTGAGTTGGATTCCTTAATACCCATACAAGCTTAAGCATTCTCAATCGATTTCTATTGGCTTGAACCATAGTCAGTTAGCTCAATACGAGACGACTTGACTCAAGAAGCTCCTGTTTTATTGGAGATAATAATATTCTTTGTAAGACTGGCGACAGTGCATAGGGAGACCACTCAGACAGGGATGTCTTAAAGGTAACCCCGAACCTTGAAACGGTTCAATCTATGAATGAGAGATCGGTGAGTAGTTGCTCCGGTCTCTTTTTATTTTGCCCCTAATAAAAAAAGGCCGAGACTAATGCCCCGGCCTTAATCAAAAGACGTTGGTTTTTATTACGCTTTGATTTTACTCTACGATGAACTTCTCAACTTTAGAAGTTCCATCTATATGCATTATTCGTAACAAGTACATTCCTGAACTATAGTCACTAACATCTATTCTCCTTGAGAGATCATCAATCGTTTGAACTACCTGACCTTTTAAGTTTATGATCTGAGCTTCTGCGACATTATTAGCATTATATTCAATCGTCATGATATGACTAACTGGATTTGGGCTGATTGTCAGCTCGATATTTTCTTGATCCCGCTGATTAAAATCAATTCCTGTTTCGACGCCACCTTGTCCTAGCAACTCGATTGGTTCAATCTCTGATCTGCCCTGAGCAAATGCTACACCACGATATCCTCTAACATTCAAGCAATAATCTTCCACTTCACCAAATCCGATGACATCACATGGACTGCTAGGGAAGCCATTCAAGCTCATAACAATTCTCATTCTGATATTACCATTCTTAGTACCAACTGGAACAGGGAATGTTCCTGCTACAACATGGGAACTTCTAGCGGTTCCTATCAACTCTCTTGTGTCTTCAAAGTCACCGTCGCCATTGTAATCGATGTAGAAATGGTAGTAAGCTAGATATGCCTGTGATCCGAAACCTGGTGTAAGTATCACCTCAAATTCTCCACCTTCATTAACGTCGAGACAATACTCCGTCAAATCGGCGAATCCTCCATTATTTCCACTTCTGAATAGTAGATTACCCACTTTAGTTTCATCGATATATCCGAGATCACTACGTTGTGCAAATGACCTACATACTCTGTTGCCACCAGTATTTGGATTGCTCACTGTTACATTGAAACTACAAGTCTCACTTACACCACAAGCATCTGTGGCTCTTACGGTCACTCTCGTTGTTCCTACTGGGAATGCTGCACCACTTGGTAATCCTTCTACAAGCGTAAACCTCACATCTGCAGGCACCTCCATGATATACTCACGCTGCGCTTGGGCAGAGACATCATTCCACATTCCATATGGATTCATCTCCACAAAGTGCTGATTGCCGCTCGTATTGCTCGGTTGGTTAGCTCCCCAACTTGAATAATTAATTTCACGATTATTCACATTAAAGAATCGCCCTTCAGCTATATGATCGCTGATACCAACAAATGCCGTCTGAGTGATCAATTGACTTGCCAAGAAGTTATTCTCGGCTGACGACTCAATCGTAGCTAAGTATCCTCCCAAGCTCCGGCAATTAGCATTGGCTTGACTCCATGTAGCATTGCCTCTACTACAGTAATAATAGGAACCACCATGGTAGCCCATATATACAAATCCTGGAATCGCTCTCGGCTGGGCATTTCCAGCAGTACAACAAGTTGTAACCTCAGGCAAGTCATATGAAACATATGCACCATTAGCGGAAGTTTCTATAGCTATGTCATCTGGACATACTACTGAAAGTCTTTGTTCCACCTCTATATTGAAGCTACAAGTCTCTACATTTCCACAAGCATCGGTCACTTCAAATTCTACTCTAGTAGATTGACTTAGGTCTTTCAACACAGTTGGGCCAGCAGTTTGCCTTACTGTAATACATGGGATCTCAACGAGATATAATAGTCTCTCATAGTTGAACTGATCATTCCATAGTCCATTCTGGAGTAATTCTACATAATCTTGATTTCCTTTGTAATCGTTCGGCTGTCGTGGATACCAATTAGTATAGCTTGGCGCATCGCCATCAGTCCATCTAAATGTTCCCTCTTGTGCTTCATCATTGAGACCGATATAAGCCGAATTCACTGGTAATCTTGATGCTAAGAATCTGTTCTCTTCTGCCGATTCAATCTTAGCCAAAAATCCTCCAATATTTGCCGCCCCTGCTCTTGCCTGAGGCCAGGTGACTTTGTATCGTGATAGATAGTAGTAAGTACCCCTGAAATTCCCTAAAAACTTGAATCCAGAAATATCGCCACCTGTACACAGGTCACAGGTGGAATTGACCTGTGGCCTCGGCACACTGCCTGTGGAGTTGTCATCACACGCCATAGTCATATCAGATGGACATGTAATTGATAGCGAACCGCTTCCTGAACCACCACCTCCAGTGCCTCCACCAGTCGTAGTCTCTTCCTCGACAGTTACTACAAAAGAACAACTGCTTGTATTTCCACAATTGTCCCGAGCAGTCAAAGTCACCGTGGTCGATCCTATTGGGAACGTACTCCCATTTGCAACATTTGAATTCAATGTAATGGTACCTCCACAGTTGTCTGTCACCGTCGGTGATATCCATGTATAATTAGCGCGGGATACCAGAATAGTAGTATCTGCAGGGCAATTAGTAATTGTAGGGGCTTGAGTATCTACAAGCGTGATACGTTGAGTACAAGTTACTGACTGACCATTGTCCGGATTGCTTGCCGTCCAAATACGATTAATTGTTAAAGCTCCGCTACACGGTCCTTGTGATACTATCTGATCTGAGAAAGAAATAGTAGGACTGGATGGGCATCCTGAAGCAGAACCGTAAGACCCAGTTGCTCTACCTGTAATACTCGGCTCAATTGAAGTACCAGGGCAAGCTGTAAAGTTTGCAGGGCAATTAATTATCGGTGTTGCTTGACATCCTGCCTGTACTACAGTAACTGTAAACGAGCAAGTCGATCTATTGCCGCAGGCATCTGTAGCAGCTAGTACGACTGAAGTAGTACCTATTGGGAACGTACTTCCATTTGCAACATTTGAATTCAAGGAAATAGTACCTCCGCAGTTGTCTGTCACCGTCGGCGATGTCCAAGTATATGAAGCTTGATCACTTGAAATCGTAACACTAGCAGGGCAATTAGTTAGTACCGGTGCTTGTGTATCTATAAGCGTGATACGCTGAGTACACGTCGCAGACTGACCATTATCAGGATTAGTAGCTCTCCAGACTCTATTGATGGTCACGGCACCACTACATGGTCCTTGAGAAACTATCTGGTCTGTAAATGTCACATTGGGGCTTGCCGGACATCCTGTAGCAGAACCATAAGAAGCTGAGGCCATCCCAGTCACACTTGGTGAAGTCGAAGTACCTGGACATCCCGAAAAGTCTGCTGGGCAATTGATGCTTGGTGTAGCTTGACATCCTGCCTGTACCACGGTTACTGTGAATGAACAGCTCGAACTATTACCGCATCGGTCTGTGGCTGTCAATACAACTGTCGTAGTACCTATTGGAAAGGCGCTACCAATGGCAATATTAGAAGTAATCGCCGTTCCTCCGCAATTATCCGAAACTGTCGGCATGGCCCATGAATATGTGGGTTGCGAACTCGAGATAGTTGCATTAGAAGGACAATTAGTAATTGTAGGCGCCTGAGTATCCACCAGAGTGATACGCTGAGTACAGCTCACCGATTGACCATTTTCTGCATTTGTAGCGGTCCAAATACGATTAAGCGTAATTGCACCATTGCAAGGCCCTTGAGAAATAATCTGATCCGTAAACGTTATTGACGGGCTTGCTGGACAACCTGCTGCAGACCCAAAAGAACCTGTAGCCATCCCTGCAACACTGGGCTCGTAAGAAGTGCCTGGGCATCCTGTGAAGTCTGCTGGACATGATATAGTTGGAGCATTTTGGCATCCCGCCATAGTTACAGTCACTGTAAATGAGCATGTTGACACTCTACCACATAGATCTGTCACTGTAAATGATACTGTTGTAACCCCAGGTGTAAAAACGCTCCCGCTAGGTTTACTAAAACTAGAGGACGCTATACCACAATCATCTGAAACCACAGGCTGACTATACATCACAACAATACCACTCGGTGAAGACGTAGTTTGGGTAATATCTGCTGGACACTGAGAGATTACTGGAGCTTGCGTATCATCAATGGTAATGACTTGAGTACAAGACGAAGTCAAGACACTATTGTCTGGATTCGTAGCAGTCCATGTGCGTTGTATAGTTCTCGCACTGGCACATGTCCCTGTAGCAACCACCTGATCACTAAAAGTTATAATAGCACCCGTAGAGCAGTTATTAGAGTTAAAACTTGCTGTTGCTCGACCTGTAAAGGCCGGATCTGTAGATTCTCCTACGCACATACTAATGTTTGCAGGACAGCTGATATTAGGAGACTCCTGACATGCCTGATCAAATAACACTTGTACTGTAAAGAAACAAGTATTGGAATTTCCACAGGCATCTGTGACAGTCACCACTACTGTCGTTGTTCCTAGTGGGAATACACTTCCACTTTGTCTTGAGTATGTTACACTTGCAATCCCGCAGTCGTCAGTCGCCACAACATTAGGAAAGTTCACTACCATTCCTGAGGTTGATGTGCTCCCAACCACTATGTCTTGTGGACAGGTAACAAAGGGCACAGTTTGATCACCTATATTGATCGTCTGAACACAACTCGATGTCATGGTCAGGTCATCGGGATTTGTAGCAGTCCATGTACGCTGAATTACCATAGCACCTGCACAAGGGCCCGTAGATATTACTTCATCACTAAAGGTTACTTCTGGTATTGTCATACAAGTAGAACTACTAAATGTCGCTGTAGCCATCCCCGTTACAGACGGATCAGTCCCTGACCCAATACATCCTTGAAATGTGTCAGCACAATCAAGGACTGGGGGGTCTTGGCATTGTACAAGTATTACTGTGATATCAAAACTACAAGTAGCTACATTACCACATAAGTCGGTGACCGTAAAAGATACTGTAGTAACACCAGGAGCGAACACGCTTCCACTTGGGATACTAGGGACTATAGAAGCAATGCCACAGTCGTCACTTACTATCGGATCATCATAGATAATTACAATACCACTAGGTGATATAGTGCTATGCTCTACATCTTCTTGACATGTCGTTATTACAGGTGCTTGATTATCTTCTATAGCAATTAGTTGTACGCACGATGCAGAAAGATTCGAATTGGCGCCATTCGTCGCAGTCCAAGTTCTTTCGATAGTTCTATTCTGGGCACAAGATCCTCCTGTAGAAACTACAACATCCCTGAACGTTATATTCGGGGTGCCGCAAGTCGCATCAGCAAAAGATGCTGTTGGCATCCCTGTAAATGTCGGGTCAATATTTTGACCTACGCATCCTGTGAAATTAGGAGGACAGCTTATCGACGGAACATCTTGACATCCTGTCGCTGAAACCGTTACTGTGAATGAGCAGGTTGATTCATTGCCACAGGCATCACGAGCTGTATATATCACTGTAGTTACTCCTGTCGGAAATACCGAACCATTGGCAAAATTACTCTCAAAAAATACAATCCCGCAATCGTCTGAAGCAAAAGGAGGCGCCCAAGCTACCGTGGCATTAGTACCATTATCTGGATCGACCGAAATGTTTGCAGGACAATCTGTAATTAATGGTAGCTCATCGTCTTCAAGTAAAATCACTTGAGTACACTCTGCAAAGAGCCAAGGATCCGCTCCATCAGGATAATCGGCTCGCCAGGTTCTTTTGATAAGTATGCCGCCGGCGCAAGCATCAGCACCCTCGACTTCGTCTTCAAAAGAAACGACAGGTACTTCACAATCATTTTCTCCAGCTACAGCCGTGGCAGATCCAACGGAAGCAGGTGAAGTATCATCACCTAAGCAGCCAAAGAAATTTTGTGGGCATGTTATTACTGGTGATCTGTTACATGTGTTGAAATGTTCGGCTGAATCGCCTGCAATCAACGAAGTTGAAAAAATGGTCAAATACAATACTGATAGCCATGACAATGCTAGGCTACTTAAGTGTAAAGCATTTTTCATAAAACAAGTTTTAGATGTTCAAATAGTATGGATCACTATCTGTATCTATAGGTGGTAAGGCAAAAGAAAAAGGGCTTCAGTAGAATAGAATTCACAAAATGGTCTATGCAATGTCGTCTAAGACAGTTAATCCATTTGTTCTGAATGTAAATGTAATGACACTTTTGAGTGTTTTTGTTACCAGCTTGTTAATTTGATGTTATTTATAAGTTGTAGACATAAGCCTTGTACAAATGCCCTAAAAGGCATCGGTTTTAGGCAATTAACTGCTTCTTATCGCTGTTTAATGAGTACAAAAAAGCCACAAGAAGCAATAAAATTCATATTGAAGAAATCAAGATATAACCTTTTGCACCTGTGAGAATTGATAGACTGCTCCGTATACTTTCCCTTCTATTTCTACTTGGTCTCAGTTTAGGGGTCTCTGCTCAGGATCTATTCTGGATAGGAAATAATGGAAACTGGAATGACGCCGCAAACTGGTCTACAACAACAGGTGGACCTGCAGATGGTAACGTTCCGACGATAGCTAATGACGTCATCTTTGATAACAATTCGGGACCATGTGCAATTATGAATGACGCTGTTGCAAGATCTATTCTGCATGATAACGGTCAAGAAATTAGGATTGAAGCGACTCTTACAGTAAGCGGGATCTACACTTTTGTAAATGGCTCGATACGTAACGACGGTACTATAATTGCTGCGGCCATCATATCTGATAGTACGATAGATCGAGATTTTGATAGCAGTGATGGTACTATCCGGATATCTACTTTTGCCCCAGAGATAGGCACTTTTTCTTTTAATTCGACAAACCTCACCTTTGATGGGATAGATAGTTTAATCTTTCAAAATGCAGATCTCTCAAGATTGTCTACCATAGGATCTCTTGATAATATAAACTATATAGAATTTAGAACAGATGGGGAGATTTTTGGAGACCATGAGTTTAATGTATTAAGGCTCACGAATGGAAAAACACTTTTCTTAGAAAATACATCCACACAGAGAGTCCTTGACGAGATCGTTACTGGTGATCCTTGTAATGGACATGCCACAATTTCTGGATTTTTGAATCAACCAGATCTAGCGGGTTTATTTTTTGCAATAAGCAATTTTCAACCTGAAGGATTCATTTTTAGACGTATCAGATTTGAGACCTCTAATGGATTCGGTATTGATTTGAGAGACTCGATCGATGGAGGCGAGAATGAGAATGTACGAAACGCCACTAATCCAGATCCCAGAGTACTCTTTTGGGTAGGAGGTACAGGTGAATGGTTTGACAGCGCCAATTGGTCTCGTACTAGTGGCGGGCCTGGTGGAGAGTGTGTTCCAACTTCGCAAGATGACGTCGTTTTCGATGAGAACTCGTTTGATTCAAATTTAGATGTTGTTTCATCTGTCTCAAGTGCTTTTTGCAATAATATCACTTATACCGCTCCTCAA
Organism: uncultured Saprospiraceae bacterium; assembly: GCA_964522505.1. GTDB lineage: Bacteria > Bacteroidota > Bacteroidia > Chitinophagales > Saprospiraceae > GYS-P2D. Next base: position 604 of record CAZFWJ010000048.1, on the reverse strand, counting down.
AATGGTGTGATCATTAATCTGCCTCGGTTATTTATTAGTAATAATCTCATTCTTGAAAACACTTTTAACTGGTTGATAGGATTTACCATCCTCAGCGGAGATAGAGAAGCTGGGGCAAGCCGACAACAGATGATAAGAACTAGTGGTAATCAACTGCAAAACTTACGTATCTATAGTGAACGAAATATCGAGCTCTTAGATGATCTCAATGTACTCTTTGACATTATTATCGGCGGATTCGATGCGACAGTTAACTTCATCACAGATGGTCATAATATAACTACTGGAAGGTTTTTTGCCATTAATAATTCAATGGGTCTCGATCTGAGAGATTCTTATATCCTAGTGACAGGTTCATCTACAGATGCAGAGCAATCTCTCACGATAAGAAATTCTGCAATAGCATCAGTAAATAATACACAATGGGAGCTTAGCGGTCAGACCACGGGATTTGAAACCAATGAGAGCGAAATCGGCAGTGTCTGGTTCAGTGATCCGACTGGATTAGGCCAAGCTATAAGTTTTGTAGCGCTATCGAGTCCTAACTTAAGATTTAGTGGGGACGGCGAGATTTTTGGTGATGACTTCCTCTTAGATAGTCTTA
>CAZFWJ010000047.1:0-28104 GCA_964522505.1 uncultured Saprospiraceae bacterium | reverse complement strand
TATTGACTCGTTATATTAAAGACTCCATATCACAATAGAACCCCTATTTATTAAGAAAAATCTACAATATCACTTTTACTTTATTTGCTAAGGCATAGAGTTATACTTCAATTAATCTATGAGTGTACTCTTTATTTTTTCTAAAATAATTATTACTTCGTGCTAAAAAAAATAACCCATGATCATAGACAATCTCCATATTTCAAATCGAGTATAATTAATTACACCCCCAGCCTTCAACCTGTTTGTATTGTGATATTACATGTTCCAAAGACTGATCCGCTATCAATACTCAAGTCTAGGAAATCAAGTTTCGAATAGTTGATCTCAGATTTAACATAAACACTATAGATATTTTTAGTCTTCGTTTTGTTTGTTATTACATCACTTGTCTGAGAAGATGCTGCAACAGATGATAAGAGCAGGGCTAATATGATGAATAGTCGCATACGATAGTTAATAACTTTGGTTGAGTCATAACGTATTAAGCTGGCTCGAATATTACCTAAAGACCATTGATATTATTACTTCTTCGGCGGCATCGACGGTCTTACTTCTACCTTACTTGGTAGTGTGCGAGGATGCATATTCAGTAGATCGACAACCATCTGACCAAGGTCTTCGGGTTGAATCTTCCACGCTTCTGAGTCAGACGGCACCCTATTATTAAAATAAGTAGATACTGACCCAGGCATGATAGTCGTCACCTTGATTCCGTGCTTGCGCAGATCGAGCATAACGGCTTGGGTAAACCCTACTACGCCAAACTTGCTAGCGTTATAGGCAGAACCATTGGCAAAGAAGTTAGTGCCAGCTAAACTTGCCACAGTCATAAAGTAACCCTGGGTTAACTTGAGGGCTTCGAGGCTCGCTTTGATTGTATGAAATGTACCGGTTAAGTTAATGTCTATAACATCGTTCCATTGTTGGGTAGAGAGATTCTCGATTGAATCAAAATGGCCCACGCCAGCATTGGCAATAGAGATATCCAGTTGTCCCCATTTCTGAATTACATTCTGCACAGCATTGACCTGATCATCTGGATTGCGGACATCCGCCACTATTGCAAGACATGAGTCAGCAACCTTATCATTAAGGGCTTTTGCGGCTTCATCCAACGTGCTTTCAGTACGACCAGTAATCGCAACCTTTGCACCCTGAGCAATCAATGCTTCGGCTATACCATATCCTATTCCTTTAGAGCCTCCAGTTATATAGGCAACCTTATCTTTTATCTTACTCATGATTTATATTAACATTGATTAGGAGAATTGTTCTGAATCATCCCATGCATAGTGCTCAAGTGATACTTAAGATTCACTTAGAAGACAGATCAATATTATCTTACTAAGAATTATCTTACTAAGATAGGATGGATTATCTATGGATTGTATTGTACCAAGCGATTATACGCTTCCTTATTGTCTATATCTAGGAAGTAGTTGTCAGAGTTGATTTTAGAAGGATAATAATGGTCAATGTTTTGACCAATGATCATCTTACATTCTGACTCGTCAGGTGCTTTTTCTATGGCTTTCTTGTAAGTATGATGGAAGAGTACTGGGTGACCAACTCGATCCTCATATATGGGTCTTATAATCGGTGTTGCAGTTTTTGAAAGTGTCGACTTGTACTGATCTAACAATACATTATAATCTTCAGCAGTGATGGATGGCATATCCCCAAGACAGATCAGGAATCCCTTGCACTTGGCGTCCAATGAGCTGATGCCCGCCTTGATGCTAGTCATCTGTCCGATCTCATAGAGAGAATTAAACACTATTTTTACTTGGCGATAATTGATTAATGCTTCAGTGATCAATTTATGCTCATGTCCGACTACTACAGTGATCTGATCAACATTGCTTTGACTGAGATTGTAAACTACAGTAGATACGATAGTTTTATCTTCTAGCGGAAGAGTCAGTTTATTTTCGGACCCCATGCGCCTTGATAATCCTGCGGCTAATACGATGGCGTTGAGCATTTCAGATTCGTGATACTATTTAATAAAAATATCAACTTATCACTTATTCTTACGTTGCCTTGTAAATTTCAAGTAGATGGTTGATTATATTTTGACGATTGGAGCTAGTTCAAGTCATAACTCCATAAACAAAAAGTTGGCGAATTACACGGCAAATCTAATTAGTGGCTACCAAGTCAAACTGATTGACTTAAATAACTTTGAAATGCCTATTTATTCTATAGATCGAGAAAATGATCAAGGAGTACCCGCAGAGGCTGTAGAATTTAAAGAATTGATCAAGCAATCAGCAGGAATCGTAATTTCTTTTGCAGAGCATAACGGTACCTATACAGCCGCCTTCAAGAATATCATGGATTGGGCAAGCAGACTTGAAGGCAAGTTGTGGGATGGCAAACCTATGTTGCTGCTATCAACATCACCAGGAGGAAATGGTGCTACAACCGTATTAGATGCTGCAACTAAAGCCTTTCCGTATTTGGGCGGAGATGTAGTCGGGGCACAATCGGTACCTAAGTTTCAAGAAAATTTCTCACCTTCGGATGGTCTTAACAACACTGCCATAAATGAGGGTCTTTTAAATAAAGTTCAAGCCCTTCAAAGATCGATCGAGGGTTGAATCTGTTATTTCTCTGAGTATAATCGCCATTGACAGAAGAAAAGAAAAAGAAGTTTGATCTCGGGCTATTTAGCCGGATAGTATCGCTTGCGAGCCCTTATAGGTTCCTCTTTATGTCTACCATACTTTTGGCAATCATATTGGCACCGGTATCCATGTTACGGCCTTATTTGGTATCAGTGATGGTAGATGATTATATCCTTCCTAAGAACATGCCTGGATTATATCAGATCGCAGTGATCTTTGTTATCGTGATATTGCTTACTTCGGGACTGAGATACCTAATGATCTATTACAGTTCTTTACTGGGACAATATGTGATTCGCGATCTTCGGATTAATGTCTTCAGACATATCTTGTCTTTAAGATTGAGATTCTTTGATCAGACTCCAATCGGACGTGTAACGACACGAACGATTAATGATATCGAGACAATCAACACCGTTTTTACTCAAGGAATCATTACTATGGTGGCTGATTTGCTGAGCATATTCGCCGTAATTGGAATCATGTTTGCTACTAGTTGGCAATTGACTCTATTGGTGCTGATGACACTACCACTTTTAATGATAGCTACATACATCTTTAAAGAAAAGGTGAAAGTGGCTTTTGAGAAAGTTCGCAATCAGCTGTCCAATATGAATGCTTTTCTCCAGGAGCGCATCACAGGAATGAATATCATTCAAATCTTCAATGCTGAAAAGCAAGAGATGGATAAGTTTAAAAAGATCAATCGGAAGTATACCCAAGCCAACTTAGATGCCATCAACTACTATGCAGTCTTCTTTCCTACTGTAGAATTTATTAACTACCTGGCACTTGCAGTGCTTGTATATATAGGCGCAAGATATGTGATCAGTGATACGGTTTCGATTGGAGCGTTACTGGCATTTCCATGGTATGTAGATTTGCTATTTAGGCCAGTCAGATTATTAGCAGATAAATTTAATACCCTTCAGATGGGTATGGTAGCGGCAGATCGAGTATTTGATGTGATCGACAGTCGCGAGCAGATCAATGATAACGGATACAAAGAGGTGACTGATCTTAAAGGGGACATCTCATACACTGATGTGTCATTTGCATATGATGGTAAGAATTATGTAGTGTCTGACATTAATTTTAAGGTAAAGGCAGGAGAGACTCTGGCAGTAGTAGGAAGTACAGGATCTGGTAAGAGTACGCTCATAAATCTGCTAAGTAGATTTTATGATATAAACCATGGTGAGATTACAGTGGATGGCCAAGACATCAAAACTTATAAGCTCAACCAGTTGCGATCAAGGATGGCTATTGTACTTCAAGACGTATTCCTGTTTTACGGGTCGGTATTAGAGAATATTACGCTCAATGATCCCAATATCACTATGGATCGAGTCTTGCAGGCTTCTAAGGCGATTGGTGCTGATAGCTACATACAGAAACTTTCTGATCAGTATGACCATATGATTATGGAGCGTGGTGCAAATTTATCTGTAGGACAGCGACAGTTGATTTCATTTGTGAGAGCCTTAGTATTTGATCCGGACATCTTAATATTAGATGAGGCGACTTCTTCCATTGATACCGAGACTGAAGAGGTGATTCAATATGCTATTGAAAAACTGATCGAAAAAAGGACATCTATTATTATTGCACACAGATTGTCGACCATTAGGCACGCTGATGCCATTCTTGTTATGGATCAGGGCAATGTGGTGGAGCACGGTCATCATGACGAATTGGTCCAGATTGTAGATGGGAGATATAAGGAGCTCTATGACATGCAATTCAGCAATGAGATGGCGGGATAATTTCGTCTTGATTATCCAAGCATTCGTCTACTACTCGGAACTTCACTAACTCATATCACATTATCTTCATAGTACAATTCACCTGATTTACTATGACCCGATTTAAATCTTACAACCTCGGCAGAACTAATCCACTCATGTTTTTGATGGTTTTCGTATTTGCGCTCCTAGCCATATACTGGCTTGCCAAAGGGGTATTCACCATCCTAACTTGGGCATTTCCAGTAGTTCTGATCGCAACGGCAGTGATTAATTATCGAGTACTATTAGGATACGGCCGATGGGTGATAGATAACATCAAGCGCAGCCCGGTTGTAGGAATTGTAATAGCAGTCCTCACGGTGATGGCTTATCCATTTGTAGGGCTTTTCCTCTTGTACCGTGCGATATCATCAAAGTCAAAGCTAAAACAACAGGCCAATGGACATAAAGCTTCTGAAGGTGACTATATAAAGTATGATGAAGTGGAGCCAGATGAAGACTTCTTGGACTTATCTGAGTTAGAGGAGTCCAAAAAAGAGATCAAAAATAGATACGACGAGCTTTTCTAGCATCTTAGGGCTCTCATGCTTTATTGGCAAATATACTTCCTTTGTATAGTGATCCTCACTCTATTCTATGGGTGGGTTATCTCATATATTACACAGGCCTGGATACATAAAAAGACTGAGGAACAACTTAATGAGCCTCTTGAGGCAGTGACTGTGGTCGTAATCGTTAAAGATGAAAGTCAGAATATTCAATCCTGCCTTAAGTCTATTCTCTCTAACCCTGTCGAGTTGCTGTATCAGATCATCATAGTGGATGATCACTCTGATGATGATACAATAACTCAGATAGAATCGCTGGCACATCCCAAAATCAAGATTTTGCAGTTATCAAATTTTCCAGGCTTAGTTCAATATGGATGGAGCTATAAAAAGTCTGGTCTACACTATGCATTAAATCATTGTGAGACACAATGGGTGATGACAACAGATGGTGATTGTATAGTTAGGGACTCTTGGATTGAAGCGATGCTTAATAAAGTAGTGCAGAATAAAATTGATATGTTGACGGGTCCGATAGCACTGTGTGGCAATGATAGTGTGATGCAACGTTGGCAGAGTATAGAAATGATGGGCACTATGGCTGGAACTATGGCGGGGATAGAATCAGATTCCTACCACTCAGCCAATGCCGCCAATATGCTCTTTCAAAAGGCTGACTATTTGGGTTACCTGGAGGCAGAGTCTCACAATTATGCTTCTGGAGATGACGTGTTTTTTGTCCAGTGGATGGCCACGAATGGTCATCGTCTTGGCTTTATCAAAGACTATAGAGCTATGGTCACCACTGGAGTGGAGCCAACACTACAAGGGTTATATCAACAACGCCTGAGATGGAGTACTAAGACGATGGCATACAAGGATTTCGGCATGAAATTATTTATGGCATTAATCTTCTTGTTTCATGCTGTGATCTTCATCAATTTTCTATTAGCTGGTGCTCTGATGAATAGTTCGCTGTTATGTGTAGGACTGATCATGCTGTTCGTAAAGGCAGGATTAGATTTTCGATTGTTGCATCGAATAAAACCTTTCTTCGATTACCCTTACAGTTTGACCAAGGGTTTTTTTAGTATGATATTTCTGCATAGCCTGTACATCCTATTGATTGGGATAAATGGTCTTTTCGCCAGAAACTACATTTGGAAAGGACGGAGGGTTCGTTAGCTGTTGTGATCTATCATCCCAATTTCTTGGAGTATCTGTAGTTGAGATGCGTAGGTCAGTGCGATATTCTCTCGAGTAAAAATTGTGTTTGTTGGCCCGTAAGCAATCAGTCTTTGGTTGAGGAGGATAACTTGGTCAAAGTAGTCATCAGCAGTTGCGAGATCATGGTGCACTACTAACATCGTTTTGCCGGCTTTGCTTAGTTTTTTGAGAATCTCGATTATTTTGGATTCGGTTGTAATATCTACACCTACAAAAGGCTCATCGAGAAATAATAGATCTGCACCCTGACAGATTGCTCGTGATAAAAATACTCGTTGTTGCTGACCACCAGATAGCGCACCGATCTGGCGATCTTTCAGATGACTGATGCCAAGCTCTTCCAATGCTTCCATGGCAATGTCTCTATCTTGCTGATTGAGACGTTGTAGCAACTTTTTATGTGGATACCTTCCCATTAGTACAATATCCATTACTGTGGCAGGAAAAGACCAGTCCACCTCATCCTTTTGAGGAACATAAGCTACTCGCTTTCTTACTTCGTCGATTTCCTGATCAAATACCTTGATAGTACCAGTATTAGCTTGTATGATATCAAGGATCGTCTTAAATAAGGTAGATTTTCCAGCGCCATTCGGACCGATCACGCCATAGATACTTCCACCTTGCAGTTCCAAAAATATATTGGACAGTACTCGCTTGCGTTCGTAGGATACTGATAATCCTTTTATGCTTATTACGCTACTCATTTGTTCAATCTATAGATTAAGAGCGCAAGACCGAGCAGCATCAATCCCGCAAGTATCCAGATAAAGGAGCGCTGCGATTTTCCTCCTCCATTATGGTTACTATGGTCATCATTATGGCTATGAGCGATTGAGTCGCCAACTTCTTGCTTAAGCGCAGAGACGATTGTCTGGGTATTATACCTGAGCATATCGATGTAGGTGCTTGCTGGACTGTCTTTGTCCCCAAGTGAGTCGGCATACAACTTGCCGCCTATAGTGATGCCATTGTCATGGGCCAGCTGTTCTATGAGTTTCGGATTGATCGTACTTTCCACGAATATGGCAGGAATGTTCTGATCTCGTATCGCTTTATTAACTCTAATAATGTCTGAGGTCTGTGCTTCTGCTTCCGTGGAGATGCCCATGATCGCTTCAAGCTTGATTCCATATTTATTGCCGTAGTATTGAAAGGCATCATGGCTAGTAATGAGCACTCTTTTTTCTTCAGGAATGGTTTGCATAGAACTTAAGATTTCCTGATCGAGGATGCTCAATTCCTCCACATACGCTAAGTAGTTGCCCTGGTATGCCTTTTCATTATCAGGATCTAACTTTATGAGGGCATCTTTGATATTGCGGGCGTAGATGATGCCATTTGCTGCATCCATCCATGCATGTGGATCAGCGGAGTTCTCATAGGTCTGACTCCTTAAGACCCGTACCCCTTCAGTAACAGTCACAGTTTGTGCGGATGTACCACTGTTTTCGATCAATTCATTGATCCATCCCTCAAAGGTTAATCCATTGATCAATATCAGATCCGCTTGTGTGACTAATCGAGCATCGGATGGGGTAGGTTCATGTAGATGAGGGTCACCACCGATCGGGACGATCATCTCTACATCGATATGATCGCCTCCTACACTTTGGGTCATGTCGGCAATCATAGAGGCTGACGCAACAACAAGTGGCTTTTCGTTCTGAGCCATAAGGGTAATCGCATGCAAGCTGATTAGAAATATGAAAGCTATCTTTTTCACGGTTTATAGTTTTTTAATCATCAGGTTGGTGGATACTTTTTCGCTCAATACGATTTCTTGATTGTTGAGATGAACCTTTATGGATTGATCGTATAAGACCTTATTTATAATCTCAAATTCACTTCCGAGCTCGATCTTCAGTTCATTGAGATAGGATAAGAACTCATCATTGTGGTTTTTTACGCCGATAAGAGCACCTCTCTCCCCAATCTGGAGCTGACTTAACATGAGCTGTTCTCTGATGGTAAATTTTCCTTCAGCATTAGGGATTGGATCGCCATGAGGATCATATTTTGGAAAATCTAGGAACTCATCTAATCGCTCGATCAGTTTTTCTGAATTGATGTGTTCCAGTTGCTCTGCCAGTTCGTGCACCTCTTCCCAGGAGAAGTTGAGTTTGTCTGCTAAGAATGTTTCCCACAGTCTATGCCGTCGTATGAGAGCTGTAGCAACCACGGCACCTTGCGCAGTTAGTCTTGATCCTTTATATTTTTCATATTTGATCATTTTCTTTTGAGCTAGTTTGCGCATCATATCAGTAACTGATGCAGCTGTTGTCTCCATGATCTCGGCAATAGCATTGGTGCTGGCAGCCGATTTGGTGCGCTCATGAATCTTGTATATAGCCTTAAGATAATTTTCTTCGGTAAAGCTGAGCATAGTAAGATTTATACAAAAATAATTAAATTTAGACGAGTCTAAATTTAATAAAATGATCTTTCTAAATATTGCAATAAGTTATTATCACTTGAAGAGCATAGATTAGCCTGGGATGACTGTCAATTACTGTGTGTAGAAAGTTAACTTCGATATCTTCAAATAGCGTTACATTTGCAATCTTTTTTAAGAATGTGAAAAACTAAAATACACACAGCAGATGGTACAAAATATTACTTACCTGGTGCCAGCCCTTGGCGTAATTGCACTCCTATACACCTTTTGGAAATCTTCATGGGTGAACAAACAAGAAATAGGTTCAGACAAAATGGGCCGTATAGCTATTAATATTGCTGACGGTGCAATGGCTTTTCTGAAAGCAGAATATAAAGTACTCGCCATTTTCGTTGTGGTCGTTACTGCATTGATGGCGTGGAGTGGTATGAATGCCGGCTCCTCACCACTTGTAGCATTATCATTCATACTCGGAGCGTTCTGTTCCGGGTTGGCAGGATTCATTGGTATGAAGGTTGCGACTAAGGCAAATGTCCGTACCACGAGTGCGGCCAGAACGAGTCTTGGAAAGGCCCTTGAGGTTGCATTCGCAGGAGGTGCCGTAATGGGTATGGGTGTTGTTGGCCTTGGTGTTTTAGGATTAGGAGTATTGTTCTTAGTCTATAGCGGAATGGGCTGGGAAGCTAGTAAAGTCATCACGGTGATTACTGGATTTTCATTTGGAGCATCATCAATTGCACTATTCGCCAGAGTAGGTGGTGGTATATATACTAAGGCTGCCGATGTCGGAGCTGATCTCGTGGGAAAAGTAGAAGCAGGTATCCCTGAAGATCACCCATTGAATCCGGCAACTATCGCAGATAATGTAGGAGATAACGTCGGAGATGTTGCAGGTATGGGAGCCGATTTATTTGAATCATATGTGGGCTCTATTATTGGTACTATGGTATTAGGAGCGGCTTTCATTGGATTAGGCGGATTCGAGGCTACGAATCAATTTGAAGGATTAAATGCAGTATTACTACCATTAGTATTAGCGAGTATAGGAATCATTACTTCTATCATCGGAACCTTCTTCGTAAGGGTTAAGGATGGGGGCAATCCTCAGACCGCTCTTAACATGGGTGAATATATCTCTATGGCGATTATGTTAATTGCTACATTCTTCGTAGTACAATGGATGCTTCCGGCATCATGGACTGTGGCGAGTGGACAGACATATACCAGCTTAGGTGTATTCTGGGCAGTGTTATTTGGTTTGGCTGCAGGATTTGGTATTGGTATGATTACTGAGTTTTACACAGGTACGGGAACTAAGCCAGTTCAGTCGATCGTAGATCAGTCAGTCACAGGAGCGGCGACTAACATCATTGCAGGATTAGGAGTAGGGATGCAGTCTACGGCGATTCCAATTTTGATCTTATCTGCAGCGATTCTTGGAGCACATCACTTCGCAGGCTTATACGGTATCGCTATTGCAGCGGTAGGAATGCTTTCTAATACAGGTATCCAGTTAGCCGTAGATGCATACGGCCCGATAGCAGATAATGCAGGGGGTATTGCTGAGATGGCAGAGTTACCTAAAGAAGTGAGACAACGCACAGATAAGTTAGATGCAGTAGGAAATACGACAGCAGCAATCGGTAAGGGATTTGCGATTGGTTCTGCAGCCTTGACGACGTTAGCATTATTTGCAGCATTCATCACGGCATATAACAGCGCTCACCCAGATACGGCATTAAGCGGTATTAATATCATGAATCCTAAAGTCATGGCAGCATTGCTCGTAGGAGGTATGTTACCATTCTTGTTCTCAGCATTATCTATGAATGCAGTAGGTAGAGCAGCGATGGATATGATTACTGAAGTAAGAAGACAGTTCAAGACGATCCCTGAATTAACTAAGGCACTTGCTGTAATGAACAAGAATGACGGTAAGGAAATGAGTGAGTGGTCTAAAGCAGATATCGCAACATTTGAAGCTGCTGATGGCAAAGCTGAGTATGACAAGTGTGTAGAGATCTCTACTAAAGCCTCAATAAGAGAGATGGTCGTGCCAGGCTTATTGGCTATTATATCTCCAGTCCTTGTAGGATTCTTGGGAGGCGCTGAGATGCTCGGAGGACTATTAGCGGGAGTGACAGTATGCGGTGTTATGATGGCTATCTTTCAGTCCAATGCCGGGGGAGCTTGGGATAATGCCAAGAAGATGTTTGAAGAGGGCGTAAAGATCAAAGGTGAGATGTACTACAAAGGATCTGATGCTCATAAGGCGACAGTTGTAGGTGATACAGTGGGAGATCCATTTAAGGATACTTCCGGCCCATCGCTTAATATACTGCTTAAGTTGATGACAGTAGTTGCACTTGTAATTGCACCATTCTTAGGATAAAAATATTAGAAGGGGAGCATAGAGACTTCTCTTAGTTATACATAAGTTAAAGTAGAATGTGCCCGACACTAGTTGTTGGGCACTTTTAGTTTTAAGTATGTATATTAATATTCCTATGGATGTTCGTTAATTTACAAGAGCGGTGAGAACCTGATTAACTTTTAAATGGTTCAATCTTTGCTTACTATATTCTGGATATTCTTCTACGAGATAAAATGAGAAATATGATTAGACTGGTGGTGTTAGCTTTAGTGGCAATTGGAAGCTACTTCTTTGGACCGTTTGGTAATAACGCTGAGATCAATGAGGATCGCGAGAAAATGATTCAGAATGCCGTTTTCGGAGTTCTAGATCAAGCACATTTCGACCCTAAGGATCTCAATGATGATTTGTCACATCAAGTATTTGATGAGTTCTTAGCTTCAATCGATGGACGCAAGAGATTTTTGTTAGCAGAAGACATCCAACAGTTTGAACCATACAAACTTGAATTAGATAATCAGGCCCATGCCGGCTCACTGGAGTTTTTCGATTTAGTCAATGCCACGCTAGAGGCCAGAATAGATGAAGTAGAAGCAATCTATAGAGAAATCTTAGCTCAGCCTTTTGATTTGACGATCGATGAGTCTTACGAATTCGACCCTGAGAAAAAGGACTTCCCAGCAGATCTTGCCGAAAGAAACGACAGATGGCGCAAGTCATTGAAGTATGAAGTCTTAGCGAGATTAGAAGGTAAACTCGAGAATCAAGAAAATGTCGAAGATGACTCTGAAGAAGAGATCAAAACATTTGAGGAATTAGAGGTTGAGTCAAGAGAAGCTATACTAGAGAATTACGATGACTGGTATGAAAGATTTCAGAAGATCAGAAGATCGGACCGTTTCGAAGCCTACCTCAACTCATTTGCACATCTATTCGATCCTCATACAGATTACTATAATCCTAAGGAGAAGCAAGACTTTGATATGGATATGAGCGGTAAGCTAGAAGGTATCGGCGCAAGACTTAGAACAGAAGGAGATCTAACCAAGGTAGTATCTATCGTACCAGGTGGGCCTGCATGGAAAGGAAAAGAATTAGAAGTAGATGACGCTATCGTAAAGGTTACTCAGAAAGGAGAAGAAGGAGTCGATGTACTCGGTATGAGAATCGATGATGTTGTATCGATGATTAGAGGTAAGAAAGGAACAGTAGTCGTATTGACTGTACAGAAGTCAGATGGTACCAATGCAGATATCGAAATTGAAAGAGATGTCGTAGAGATTGGTGAGTCATATGCTAAGTCTGCATTAATGTCGCTTGACGGAGATGCGGATAACATTGGATATATTCACTTGCCTAAGTTTTATTCTGACTTTGAAGGTCCAGATGGCGTAAGCTGTGCGGCAGATATTGCTAAAGAACTGGATAAATTAAAAGAGAATAATGTTGATGGAATCATCCTTGATCTGCGCAGTAATGGCGGTGGATCACTCCGTGATGTTGTAGACATGACAGGCTTATTTATTGAGGATGGCCCTATAGTACAGGTTAAGCCAAGAGATCGAATGCCTTATGTATATAAGGATGATGATTCAGGTGTTAAGTATGATGGCCCAGTTATCGTGATGATCAACTCATTTAGTGCTAGTGCATCAGAGATATTAGCGGCGGCATTACAAGATTATGAACGTGCGGTAATCGTAGGAGCTCAGTCTTTTGGAAAAGGAACAGTACAGCGATTTATTGATCTTGATAGAGCTGTAAAAGGTAATAACGAATTCAAGCCATTAGGATCAGTAAAGATCACTATGCAGAAATTCTATAGAGTCAACGGCGGATCAACCCAGCAGAAAGGTGTTACTCCAGATATAGAGTTTGTGGATAGATACAAGCACATTGAAGTAGGAGAGCGTGAGTATGATCACTCATTAGAATGGTCGCAGATCGCAGGCCTTACTTATGATCAGGAAGTGTATAAAGTGAAAGATCTTGATAAGTTGCGTCAGCGCAGTATCGCCCGGATGGCTCAAGATGATCAGTTTAAGCTGATCGAAGAGCAGGCACAGTTACTTAAAGACAACCGTGATGTGTCCGAATATGATTTAGACTTTGACAAGTTCAATGCCTACCTTGATGGCAGAGATAAGGAACAAGAGAAGTTTGATGATGTGATGACAGATAGTATTCCAGATTTAAAAGTGTGGAATATGGAGCAAGACTTGATCTCTATCTTTGATGATGAAGACAAGCAAGCCAAAAACGAGGATTGGATCCAGGGCTTGCAGAAGGATATTTACATTAAGGAGTCTCTGGCAATTATGGCCGATATGATAAAAGGGCCTGCCTATACTAAACTCCACGATCAAGAGTAGAATAATAGGCATAACATATATTTAGAAGCCTCTATCATGCAAGTTTTGATAGGGGCTTCTTTATTTTGAGCGAGCTTATCGCAAAGTGATCACGTGGAGTACCTTACTATAGAACATGCCTCAAAAAGTTATGGAGAGAAGGTCCTGTTTAAGGACCTGTCTATGACCATTAGCAAGGGCGAGAAAATTGCAATTATCGCTAAGAATGGTAGTGGTAAATCGACGCTCCTTAGGGTTATAGCCGGTTTAGAGATGGCAGAGGGAGAGCGAGCATTAGTGAGACTAAATCGAACGGTCAGGACAGCATTCTTAGATCAAGAGCCTGACTTCAATCCTCAGGATAATGTCATGCAAGTCCTATTGGATATGGACAATGAGGTCATTAAAGCCATCAAAAATTATCAAGAAGCGGTATTGCATGATCGACCAGATCAGATCGAAGAGGCCCTGGCACAAATGGAGGACCTAAAGGCTTGGGGCATGGAAGCCAAGATTAAAGAAATTCTCTTTAAGCTGAACCTCACTGACCTAGATCAGAAGATAGAGACGCTATCAGGAGGCCAGAAGAAGCGCTTGGCACTGGCCAAAATCATCATCGATGAACCCGATTTCTTAATCTTAGATGAGCCAACTAACCACATAGATATCGAGATGATAGAATGGTTAGAGAAGTACCTTCAATCAAGTGCCCTTACTATATTGATGGTTACTCACGACAGATATTTCTTGGAGCGAGTATGCAATCAGATAATTGAACTTGATAAGGGCAAAATATGGGTTTATAGAGGTAATTACACCGATTATCTTGAGAAGAAGGCGATGCGTACGCATCAAGATCAACAAAGCCTTGATAAGGCTAAGAAGCTCCTCTCTAAAGAATTAGAGTGGGTACGGCGTCAACCCAAGGCACGGGGCACTAAAGCTAAATCCCGTGTAGACTCATTTCATAAGTTAGACGATCACGTCAGCAGCATTACCTATGATGAGATATTTCAAATAGATGTGGATACCGCTCGACTTGGCAAGAAAATCGTAGAGTTCTATGATGCTTCTAAGTCTTATGGAGATAAGAAAATGCTGGAGGGTTTCTGGTACAAATTTAAGAAAGGCGAGCGAGTCGGTATAAGTGGCGCCAATGGGACCGGTAAGTCTACGTTTATTAAGTTGATAACTGGTGAAGAAAGACTCACGACGGGTAAGCGTGTGATCGGAGAGACTGTACTGTTTGGACACTATCAACAAGATGGTATCCAGCTCGACACCGATAAAACTGTCATTGATGTCATCCGATCCTATGGTGAGTATATACCACTGAAGAAAGGTCAGAAGCTAAGTGCAGCCAGATTGCTCGAGACATTTATGTTTCCGCCATTCCAGCATCAGGTTTATGTATCTCAGCTTTCTGGAGGGGAACGAAAGCGACTTCATCTGCTCTGTGTGCTGATGGGTAATCCTAACTTTCTGATACTCGATGAGCCAACCAATGATTTAGATGTGCTCACCCTAAATGTTCTTGAAGATTATCTGTCACAGTTTCCGGGATGTCTGGTGATCATCAGTCACGATAGATTCTTCATGGATAAGCTGGTCGATCATATGTTCATCTTCAAAGGTGATGGAGATATAAAGGACTTTAATGGTACCTACAGTGAGTGGAAGCGTAGCCAAACGACTTATACGACTAACGGCTCTGAAGCTCCACTAATACAAAGCCCTAAAGATTCTGATGAAGAGGATATTAAGGAAGAGGCACCTCAACGCAAGCTGAGCTATAAGGAAAAAATGGAGATGAAGGATCTTGAGAAAGATCTTGCAAAGCTAGAAAAGCGCCGAAAAGAAATCGAAGACCTCTTCGTACAAGGTTCCCTAGAGAACACTCAGATCAATGAATTATCTATTGAACTTGGGACTATTAAAACTCAGACTGACGAAAAGGAATTTAGGTGGCTCGAACTATCCGAAATCGAGGGTTAGAGCTTGCGCAACTTCGCCTCGAGCTCTTTCTCATAACCCGGATAGTATCCATTTTGGGTGGATTGTATATTACCTGCTCCATCTACTAATATAGAATATGGGATATTGTCAACACCGAGAGCTGCCATGAACTTTTTTTGGTCGGCATGTAAGAGTGTATAATCCCAGCCATTGGTGTCATATATAGCTTTGGCGCGCTTAAGCATCCGCTCACTGTCGACAGTGATGGCTACGATCTCTACCCCATATTTGTCTTGCCACTCAGGATAAATTTCGTGGAGGGCTTTAAGTTCCGTACGGCAGGGTGCACACCAGGTCGCCCACAAGCTGATGATTTTAGGAGTGCCATCTTGGGCATATTCTTTAATATTCAGCTCTTGGGCATCTAAATCTTTAACCAAATATGACGGTAGAGATTGTTGTGCTGATGCTGTAATCATCCAAAATGCCAATAGTATTATAACTCCTACTATACGCATGGTTTGTTGGTTTGTTTCAGGGGTACAACGATCCAAAATTTCAAAAAAGTCTCTCTGATCCTACCTTAACGAATAAATAAGAGATTACTCTTAGTGGAGAATAAGGGTTTACGAGGAGTTATCCGCTTATCCGTACAATCCAACTTAGAACTGCCTCAAACCGATTTATTATAGGCTTCCTTGATCCAATCAGTCAGTTCTTTGTCTATTTCTGATACGTCGGTCAACTTAACTCTATGTGTACACATCGTACCAAATGGTCCTGAGTCACCGAGGCGATCTGTGGTGGGCTTATCCTTTAATTTAAACCCAAGGTCAATGCGTGTTTTCGTTGCTGGCTTGATGAGTATAAATTGCCGCTTGCGAATTATACTGACGCTGGACTTCTTAGGAGTAATGGTGATGTCATCACCGAGTGTGTTGACATGCTTTATGAGTGCCTCATATATGGGATACAGAATTTCTTTACCCTTATATTGATTAGCGACCAGATCGGCAGGAGTGCTGTTAGCTTCCTTGGATAAGGTAACGATCGTATTAGCAAAGCCATGTGTAACACTATGTTCTTGTTTCAAGAACTTGACTGCCTCCCCATGCTTGCTAAATCCTTGGGTCTTCAGGATTTTCTTCCATTCCTCCAGAGACTTGCCAGTCTTCTCAGGCATGTTGTTAATCATAGTCTGTAGGGCTTTATCCATAGCTTTTTTCTTTATATCCAAATAGATCGTTATAGAAGTCTAATTAATTAGGGGCCTACCTCCTTACTCCTTACCTCCGAGCTTATCTAGCATCGTATTAATTTTGGTCTGTGCACTAACAAAGAACTTATGAGCTTTTCCCTCTTGTAGCGTTGCAATAGCCTTGTCCTTGTCGCCAAGTTCATACTGGATCTGCGCTTTAGTAACAAGGTATTTGGGAAGAGGGACATAATCGTAGGCTAGGATGGCATACTGTAATGCATCATTATAGCTGGCGGTATCATCATAAATCTTGAGGATGTTTTTAGCCACTTCATCAAGTCGATCCGCTAACAAGATTCCATTGGAATGATGATCTTCGAAAAAAGATAAAGAGGTACTGTCGACAGTTTCTGCGTAATCCTCATTAAAACTACTTCTCAACTTATTCATCCGCTCAGCGTCTTGGCTGTCAATATCCCTGATGAACTCTGGGCTATGTGGTAAGATATATTGGGCGATCATAGAGTCAGCAAGTGGTTTGTAATATTCGGCTTGATGGTGATACTCATAGTAATCGAGGCGGTCAGTCTGTAGTTGTTTGGTCATATCTGTTTCAGAGATTTGATTGTGGCTTAACCACGAGTCTAACGCTACTCTCATCTGAGAGATCCTGCTGTATTGGAGGTAATCGGCAGATTCCTTTGTGCTTCTAAATTTTTGTCTGAGCACGGCAGACAGAGCATTGTGAACTTTGCCGTTGGTTTGAATGGCAGCCAGGTCAAACTTGCTTGGAACCTCCTGAGCGTCTATTAATTTTTGGATGATGTAGAGATCCATCTCATCATGGCTATTTATAGCAATGACTTCGGCATAGGCACTCCACAATGAATCATTACCTCCCAATTGGCTGACCATGTGATCAACAAGTAATGATTTATCATCGATGTCAAACTCCGTTAACCTTTCGAGGATTTCGTCGCTGTCTTCTAGACTGAGAGATGATATATCTTGACTTTTCAATGGATTGTCAGCTATAAAACCTAAGATTGACTGGGCTAGACTCATGAAATTCTTAGCATCTCGATACCCGGCTGGGCTCGCGATCGGCTTGCCAGTTTTATCTAGGAATAAAAAAGTAGGATAGGCATCTACACCGAGTCGTCTAGCATCAGCTTTATACTTGATGTCGTCGGCATCCCATTTAACACTGATAAAATTCTCATTCAGGAAAGCACCTACGGCTTCATCTTGGAAGGTCGTCTTATCCATTTGTTTGCATGGTCCACACCATGTGGTATAGACATCTATAAAGATCGGTTTATCCAGTTTTTGACCTTCGAGGAGCTCTACAAAGGACTCCGTGCCAAACTGCACTTGAGCAGTCATATGAAAGCCAAGTAAAGTCACTAGCAATAAGAGTAATAGAGTTCGTCTCATAGTCTTCAATTGTGATCAGAACAAGATAAGAATTAATAGAATGTGAATCCAGAATAGAGGTCCTAATGGAGGAGTATTTAGATCGACAGCTTGTTATATCCGTTTAGATGAGTTCCTTAATGATTCTTGAGATAGTCTCAGCACCCTCATACACCATTAAATGGCTGCCACCCTCAATGAGGTAAGTGACGTCACTATGCCAAGGCTTAACAATTCTGTCTTTAGTGCCAATGAGATTGATTTTAGTAGTATTAGGAGCAAGCTCAGTGTCTGAGGTCATCTTTTGTTCTAAAACTTGAAATCAAGATTATCCTGTCCTTTCCGACTATCTCGGAGATCTGTTGTGCGATCAATCCACCAAATAAAAGCCCTACAATAAGATCTCCTCGGTCTATACCATATATATCAATAAGCCGCTTCGCATAGCTGTGTAATGATTCATTTTCATGGTTTGGCAGCCATTCTATGAATATCGGGGTAGTTTCAGAAATTTCCAAGATTGGAAAAGCCTTCTCGCCAGCACCGAGCCTTATATAAAAAATAAGTGCCTCAATTAATCGGCTTCGTTGATAGTATGTAAGGCAAAGTATGATAAGGTCTGATCATCTATCTTAGAATTGAAACTATGGGACAGGCCGATTTTCTTCAAGAGATTGATCGACTTGTGGTTATCAGTTAGTGTAATACCAAGGATATTGTCATACTCAGCCGCAGCCATGATCTCGTCGAGATAAGCCTGGCTTGCTTCGAGGGCATAACCGTTCTTCTCAAATTGTGGTAACAGTGCAAATCCAATATCTGGATGCACTTGATCCTCTCGTTGGAGGAGTGTGACGACACCTAAGGTAGTTCCTGATTCTGAAAGTTCGATGACATTGTAATAGGAGCTGCGGCTGCTTAGTATGTTCTGAATATACCCTTTAGCGTCAGCAACATTGGCGATGTTCCTATCCCCTATAAATCGTAACCAGCCCTCAGAATTGACCAAGGACACTATAAACTCGGCATCTGCCATTGTTATCGGCCGAATTATAAGTCTTTCTGTTTGGAGGGTAATGTACATTGATGGATTTTTTTGATAAAACTTTAGTCTAATCCTGCAAATTATCCAATGGAATTACCCAGGTGTTATGTGTTGAATCAATTGTCCCGCCAATCTCTTCAGTCTCAACTCGGTCTGTTGCTATTAGTCCCTTATTAGCCATATTTTCAAAGGTATCTATTCTTCACCCGGTGCTGACTATTTTAAGTCTATTGGGCAATTGCAACGATGATTTAAACGATAATTACGTTAATCTAATCCTTAGATCGAGGTACTAGTAATCCTATGTAATATGTAGATTATAAGGATTTTATACTTGCTGATTAATTATCTTTGATTTTCCATTATATTATCACAAGGGTTATGATGTATTCAGACTGTCTTATGGTTACCAACGACCTAGGTGCCCAATATGATAATAATCGTAAATAGGATGGATTCTTATCCATTTATGTGCTATATAAAAGAATTGAGATCAAATTTAATTTTGAACTTTATTTTTTTGAGTGCTTTTGTTTTTATGATTACAGCTGATACAGATGCACAGGCTATAACATTAAATCAATCTGCAACAGAACTTAATCCTTTAACAGGGGATTCATTTGAATTTGTACATACTATATCATGTAGTGGGACTACAGCACCTTGTATAAATATTGTTCTACGTGATACTCTTCCCGATCGTGTTACGTTCTTAAATTTTTCATCACCACTACCTGACGGTGTTGTTAGTGCTACATACGATGAAGTATCACGTGAAGCTCTAATTACATTTGACAATGTTATACCTTCTGGGACGACGATACAATTAAGTATACAAGTCAAATTTCCTGATGGGAGTATAAATGGTTCTCCTGCTTTAAATACGGCTTATGCCAGTTCTAGTAATGCTGGAACAGATTCAAGCTCTGTTCTAGTAACATCAGGAGATGGGGTAACAGAAGGCATCTTTCCTGCAGAGAAATCGGGAGATTCTGAACAAATATCTGGAGGATATCAATTTTGGCAAATAAGAGTAGGGAATTTAGGATTTACCACTATTGACAACTATAGCGTTATTGATACCATCCCTGATGAACTAACTTTTGATCAAGTTAGAACTCCAGAATTTATGGGAGTTGATCACTTAGGCGAACTGTATTACCAGCGATCTGATATGCCTGGGACTTGGTTTCTATGGATTGGTTTTAACATGAATACCCGAGAGAGGAGGTTTGTTTCAGAATTAGGATTGCCTCTAGGAGTCAAAGTGACCATACTAAGATTAGATTTGGGCTCAGTACCAGGTACAGGATTCTTCAATCCACATATATATCCAGAAACTTTCAGATCAAGGTGGGTTATATATGGAATAGAAACAAGTGGCCTCGTCGAAGGAGATAACTTTGAAAATTGTGCCAACTACTTCGGAGAAGTTGTAGGCGTGGAGATGAGTGATGAAGATTGTCTTACAACAGATATATTACCGCCCTCTAATCATATAGAGGGGAGTCTTGTCCTTACGGATACTTCATTAGATCGTCAATCTACTTTTACCATTGGTGACACCATGAATGCTGATATACTTATTGCAAGCCCTCATACGAACAATACCGATATCATTGGCGGAGTAATGACAGTTGTTTTGCCACCTAATGTTTCATATGTCGATGACTCGTGGAATATCATAGGAGGACATTCAAATCTGGACTTTCAAATACCCATAGTTGAAGTTGAATCATGGATAAATGGACGTGAGTCAGTAAGATTTGTATTTGATAGTCTATTTAGCAATTCATTCACGCTTGAGGCAACTCCTGATTACAGATCTTTTTCAATTGGATTTTCTACATATATAGAGCCAGGAGCTAGTGAGGGTGACTATACTGTAGAATATTATTTTAATTCCACACAGTCTATTCATGACAATTGTGATATAGAAGATGTTAATGGTTACCTGAGAGGATTTAATTCTAATTATTGTTCAGATATCGATTTAGTTAATTTTGTGCTGCCGCCTGGAGCTGCTGGCTTGCAATCATCGATGGAAGTGATTGGCACCTTAGACAATACTTACAGCAAATATCCAGATCAAGCATTGACGGTGCCCGGAGGTATATCAGACTACCGTATTTCAATTAAAAATCCAAATGAAGTAAGTGTAAGTGACCTCGTTTTTATTACCGTATTACCGCATGTTGGCGATACGGAAGTATTAGATAACAGCACCCCAAGATTCTCCAGTTGGCAACCGGCATTAGCTGCACCACTTACTTCGCTTCCATCGGGCCTGACCGTAGAATATTCGACTGTTTTTAACCCCTGTAGAAATGAATTGGCAGGGACTAATCCTTTACCATTCCCTTCGGGGTGCAATCCTCCTGCGTGGTCATCAACTAGTCCTTTAGATATTACAGATGTTACAGCCCTGAGATTTGATTATGGTACAACAATCATCGAGCAAAATGACTCTTTGGTAGTCTCATTTGCTATGAGATCTCCAGTGGATGCCCTTCCCGATACTTCAATAGCTTGGAATTCATTTGCTTTCAGAGCTACAAATGTTGAAGATGATATTGACTTGCTTCCAGCAGAACCTATCAAAGTAGGTATCGAGCTAAGACCTGGTAATAGACCGATTCTCGGAGATTTCGTTTGGGAAGATACAGAGCCCAATGGTAGACAAGACGCTCATGAAGTTGGTATAGATGGCGTGAGAGTTGAACTCTTTCATGATGTGAATAATAACGATATCGCAGAACCATTTGGGCCTGATACATTGGCATTATGGACGATCACTTCTGGAGGTGGCAGATATCTCTTTTCAGATTTTAATTTCGGCAATTATTTCATAAGATTCTCTGGATTACCTGCTGGTTATCAACCTACGTATCAAGATTTAGCTGAAGACTCCATAGATTCTGATGGACTTATATCTGAAGTGATCATTTGTGACAATACAGTAGAAGATTATTCTATTGATCTTGGATTATTCAATGGAGTCTTACCACCCTTATGTATATCTGCTGTTACTAATCCCCACATCCTCTATTATAGGTCAAATAGATAATTATTAGCTATCATAGTGTGTCCACGCCAATGAGTTATTTCAAACAAACGGAAGATGGCGAAAACTTTATATTGGATCTAACGAGTAGTATGTTCCTGTCATCAGTTATGCTCTTAGTATGATTTTAGATTTGATTGAGGGAGTAACATTATTATTCGCAAGGACTCAATGGAATATTGATGATTAGTCAAAACTGTTTTATAAGCTCCTGTTTTGTCATTGATACGCATAAGGAATCTAACATATTGATAATGAAGGATATAAAAGAATATTTACGGAAATAACCGAATATAATCGGAAGTTTCCGATTATATTTTGTTATTAACCTGACTTCACCCTCACCTTTGAGTTGTCGATAGATATCACATCGATAAATTTTTATTTCATCCGATCTGCAAAGCGCAGATTATAAAACATTTCACACAATGAATACACTTAGAAATCAAGTACAACTCATCGGACACATTGGTCAAGATTTAGAGACCAGATCATTTGATTCAGGCATGACATTAGCTAAGGCACCACTTGCTACTAATGATTACTATCGCAACTCTCAAGGAGAGAAAGTACAAGACACGCAATGGCACAACATAGTCGCATGGGGCAAGACGGCAGAGCTGATGCAGCAGATGGTAAAGAAAGGAGATGAGCTTGCCGTTAAGGGCAAATTGATGCACCGCAAGTATGAAGATACCAGCGGTCAGACGAGATATGTAACGGAAGTCGTTGTTAACGAATTTATCAAGCTTGGTAAGCGAGAAAGTACTGCTGCCTAATTGAATAAATAGATTTGTAGCTGAGTGTCAAGTTTATGCTAGCTTGACGCTCGGTTGCAATTTTATAGCAGGATCTTTTGGCCATCAGTGTGGTCTAAGAATAGAACATTAGCTCGTTCGTCAATTCGTAATCTCTGGCTCCCAAGTTCTATCTCAGTAGTGTTTTTTGACTTGACATATGTGATCACTCTTTTCTTGTATGCCTCGTATTGACCGTGGATGCCCTGCATGTATATAAGATGCTGGTTTATCTCGTCCTGATAATTTTTGGACAACTCAGCTTTACTTCTTAGAAGATCTATTTCACTCAATTTCTTAGCAATTTGTTTGACTGAATGGCTCGCTGCTTCTGCTATGGGTCGATATTGCTGTAATAAATCAATGTCGATATCTAATTTTCTATCATTCATGATGGCTTTCTTTTAACTGTCGCTATTCATATGCATATAATAGCATCTTTTGCTCACCCGCCTCAATCTTGACATCAATATGATTGTCCACAGGAGGTAGAGGGCAGGTAGCATAGGGTGTGAATACACATGGTGGATTTTCAGCCCGATTAAAATCAATATAGGTATGCCCATCGCTATCTGCTTTCTTCGGGTAGAGATATCGACCGCCGTCATAAGTCTCAATGCCCGTCGTCTGATCTGAGATAATCACAAAGTAGCTCTCCCCATCACTATCCATAGCCTTAAGTCGATAGCTTATGTCGTTTATCTCAAAATCCAGGTATCCTGCAAAGGCATGGTTAAAAGACATATCCAGAATGTTATCATAGACTATCCGGTCCGAGCTATCTGCTGGCGTAAACTTAGCAGGGATATTCCATTCTGGACTAATAGGGTAGTAGGGTATGGTGGATAGCTTAGAACGATAAGAGCTGAGAGTATCTTTAACCCTTAGGTAAGTGTCCTCATCTCGCTTGATGAGGTACCACTGGTAGCTCTGCCAAGAAATAATTGTAGGGCCATCGTCATCCTTATCGGTGAGCAGTCTGATTTCTGAGTTAATCTTTTTGTCATCCAATGTTACCTCAAGCGCTGTTGCCATCTTTTGATAGTAACTACCTTCTTGATAAATGATTTGACCCATTTGAGCATCGGCATCTCCTTCAATGATGATGTCATTGTATTCTGCTGAGCCAAAAGTCATGGTGTCACCTATTATGGGATATAATCCAACAACTGATGGCCAGGCATAAGGTGCTTGTAATTCAGATAATCTTTCTGCTTGCCATATCTCCGTAACTTTTCTATGAGTGTTGTCTTGACAACCGATCCATAGACTTGTAAAAAAGAATATGATGACAAGCTTAGTATGTGTGTTTATTTTTGGATTCATTGTTGCTTCTTGATATTATATGCGTCAGAATAAACCTCGGTGTCATCTAAGGTAGTACATACACAAGTAGAAGGAAGAAAACTAAAGCTGACTAATCTCAGTAAGATTATCTATCCAGAACTCAGTATCCCTAAGGCTGAGATCATCCAATATTTTCTCGGAATAGCGCAGTATATGTTACCGTTTATCAAGGAGCGTCCAATGACGCTGATTAGGTATCCCGACGGAGTTACGGCACATCAGTTTTATAGTAAGACCAGACCAGATTATGCGCCAGATTGGATGGAGAGCTTCCAGATCACTCATGACAATCGCAGCATTGACTATATATACATTAATAGTGCGGCGGGCTTGGCCTGGACGGCTAACTTAGCAGCTCTTGAACTTCATCCTATGGCGTTTAGGGTAGGACAGCATGGATTGCCAGACTATATGGTCTTTGATTTAGATCCCGATGAACAGATCAACTTCAGAGACGTGATTATGGCAGCTGAGCGCCTCCGATCTGTAATTGACGCTCTGGGTTATACGACATACCTAAAAACATCAGGAGGGAAGGGCTTACATCTTATGGTGCCACTTAAGCCAGAACACACTTTTGAAGAAGTTAAGGAGCGATGTAAAACCATCGCTCATATGCTCATAGCAAAATATCCTAATGCCTATACCCTCGAGATCTCAAAGAGTAAGCGGAAAGGTAAAATATTGATAGATATCTATCGCAATCATGGGACTAACACCGTTGTTGCGCCATATAGTCTGAGAGGAAAAATAGGTGCCCCGATATCTATGCCAATACCCTGGGGGAGATTAGCAACACTGGAGTCATCTCAGGAAATTAACATCAATAACTATAAGGATCATCTGCCGGCTGCATTGGAGGCCTGGCAGGACTGGGAGGATATGGCTATCCCTTTAATTGTTGAAAATACTAAGGAGACCTCTACATCACCACAAGAGGTAGACCAACGACTGAAAGACTATGTTGACAAGCGTGATCTCAATACAACACCTGAACCCATGGCCCTAGTAAGGGGTAATTATAAGGACAGATATTCTATCCAGTTTCATGATGCTAGCAATCTCCACTATGATCTGCGATTGGAGGATGAGGGTGTCCTATGGTCATGGGCGATACCTAAGGGTCTCCCTGTTGAAAGAGGTCAAAAACGTTTAGCTATAAGGACAGAAGATCATCCCATAGAGTATCTGACTTTTGAAGGAGTTATACCTGAGGGAGCTTATGGTGCAGGAGAGATGTGGACTATTAAAACTGGCACGACGATCTGGCATACTAAAGAGAAGAACAAGCTAGTATTCAGCATAGCACAGCAGAAGTATCACCTCGTCAAAACCAAGCAAGAAGATCAATGGCTTATGGCGCTGGGTGATGACAAGACATTTCTTAGTAAGAGCAGCTCATTAAAGCCCATGCTAGCAGATCAACGCACTGATATTCCCTCTACTAATAACTATGTATATGAGGTCAAATGGGATGGCATCCGAGTGCTTATCTATCTCAATGAGGATGAGGTCCATATCAAGAGTCGCAGCGGCAGAGACATCACTCAGCAGTTTCCTGAGTTGTTGGATCCCAAGCTCTTTAATGTAGAGTATGGCATATTTGATGGAGAGATTGTGGTATTAGATGATCAAGGGCGACCTGTATTTGCAGATGTAATCAGTAGGATGCACTCTAAGGGAGGAGCTATAAAAAAGACGAATAAACAGGTGAGTTGCTATCTTTTTGATGTGCTATCTATAGATGGTTTTGATATGATTGACGAACCCTTGATCCGCAGGAGAGCACTACTCAAGCCATGCCTTAAGTGGGGCGAAGCCTATAGATATAGTAGTTCATTTGAGGATGGGCAAGGGCTCTTTGCAGCGATCCAAGCCAAGACAATGGAAGGTATCATGGCCAAGACTAAAGACGGCAGATACCACATCGGAGCCAGAACTAAAGACTGGTACAAGATCAAGTCGCGTACTGAGATGGAGGCTACCATAGTGGGCTATACAGAAGGCAAAGGAGACCGCAGTGGTCTATTCGGCTCATTACATCTTATGGATGCTGATGAAAACTATATCGGCAAAGTAGGTACGGGGTTTGATTATAATTTACTGAAGGAAATAACTACTTTGCTAAAAGCTCAAAACACCATGGTCCCGCCAGAAGACATTAAAATTGACGAGGCGGATCGGACTATATGGATCGAACGCAGTATCAGATGCTTGGTCAAATATGCCTCAATGACACCAAATGGTACGCTCAGAGAACCAGTATTCATTAAACTTATAACGACTTAATATTATGCGCTCAATTTGGAAAGGACATATACGATT
This sequence comes from uncultured Saprospiraceae bacterium, assembly GCA_964522505.1. GTDB lineage: Bacteria > Bacteroidota > Bacteroidia > Chitinophagales > Saprospiraceae > GYS-P2D. Next base: position 1,677 of record CAZFWJ010000047.1, on the reverse strand, counting down.
CTCACTGGTCACGATACCGATTCAGATATTCAATGCTGTTGAGACTAAAAATAACATCAGTTTTAACCAGCTCCACAAGGAAGATAACGGACGGATCTCATATCATAAGGTCTGCCGTACCTGTGAGAAGAAGGTATCCTCTCGTGATATCGTCAAGGGATTTGAGTATGATAAAGACCAATACGTAGTATTTGAGTCTGGCGAGTTTGATGCGCTGAAGCTTAAGAGCACAAGAGCAATCGATATAGAGGCATTCGTCGATATCGACGAGGTACACCCGAGCCGATTTGAAGCAGTATATTATGTAGGCCCATCAAGTGAGGTGGCGCAACAGACTTTCTCACTATTTACACAGGTGTTGAAACGTACTGGTAAAGCTGGTGTAGGGCGCATTATCCTCAGAGATAAAGAAGATGTCGTATTGCTCAACGCTAAGGATAATGGCTTGATCATGTACAAGCTGCGATTTCCATATGAGATACGTGATATGAAGAAAGTACCCGATCTTGCCGAAGAAGTTGAGGTTGATGAGAAGCAGCTTAATCTAGCGATGACTTTGGTCGATTCGCTCTCGACAACTTTTGATAAGGTAGATTTCAAGGATCGATATCGTGATGCGCTCATGGAACTTGTCGAAAAGAAGATTGATGGTAAACAGGTGATCAGTGTGAGCGATGAAGAAGTTAGACAAGCACCCGTTGTCGATATCATGGATGCACTTAAGGCAAGCATTGAAGAGGCCAAATTGAAAAAACAAGCGTGATTAAAATCCTCTCTTGGAATATAAGGCAGGGAGGAGGGAGTAGGCTCACTCAGATCGTAGGAGCTATAAAGATGATTAATGCCCACATACTAGTCTTGACCGAGTATCGCAATAATGATCGTGGATCGACTTTGCGATCCAAGTTGCTAGCATTGGGCTATAGATACCAAGCGGTTACCGCTTCATCTGCTGATGACAATAGCGTAATTATGGCCTCCATGATACCTTTTGATGCAGCGATTTCAGATTGTCCAGATGTGAGTTATCCACACAATGTCTTAATTGGGAAGTACAAAGCCTTTGAAATTTATGGAGGCTACTTCCCACATAAGAAGAAGCACATCCTGTTTGATTGGGTAGTCAATGAAGTTAAAAATCGAACTGCTCCAATTATTATATGTGGCGATCTCAACACAGGTAGGAACTATGTGGATCAGAAGAAAAAATCATTTTGGTACGAGGACCAATTTATAGAGTTAACACAAGAATTAGGGAAAGATGCGTATCGCCATATTCATGAAGATAAATTAGAGTATTCTTGGTTTAGTCATCAAGGTAATGGATACAGGTATGACCATACCATCGTCACACCTGATCTTGTGCCCATAATTACCAATTGTTATTATCTACAAGATTATAGAGAGCAGAAAATTTCTGATCACGCACCCATGGTTCTAGAATTAGGCTGACCATATTTTTCAGCGACTATATACGAACCGAAATTATAAATCAGTTTTCTTAAGGAAACGACTAACTATGATAGTGAATTCTCGATTCAATGGGCCCCCAAATTCTGGTAATGGAGGGTATGTTGGAGGTCTTATGGCCAAGGAAATAGGCGGTATAGTGCAAGTGACACTACATAAGCCGCCACCTCTTGATGTAGAAATGAAGTTGGCTGATCAAGGGGAGGA
>CAZFWJ010000046.1:0-28303 GCA_964522505.1 uncultured Saprospiraceae bacterium | reverse complement strand
CTATCAAAGAACTCGATGGTATGATCAATATTGCTGAACGCACCATGATGCTTTCTATAGCTGCTAATACACGTCCACGAAAGGAGACATGTGATGTGCTTATTGAGATCGAAGGAATTAATGAATTTCCTGCTCACGACATACGAAAGATGGAAGCACTCTATAATCATGCTTACGAATACACTATAAGTCAGATAGCCGTAATTAAGGCACAATTGAGATTAGACTAAGTTGATCGCACTCCGATTGGATTCTTGCTCTTAAGTGAGATGTTGCTACTATTGGTTTGGTAAAAACAACTCATATATATATTATTGAGTGCTTAAACCTTTGTCTATGAGACCTACTCTTTGTGCGCTGACATTACTCATGATCTTCACATTAATGTTACATCAGCTCGATGCTCAGATCACTGATCCTGTTGCAACAGAAGTCTGGGAGCCCGAGCCTCGTGTTGTTACGTCAAGCATAGGGACCGAAGCTCCGTCAGACGCTATTGTACTATTTGATGGCACTGATGCGAATCACTGGGAACATAGTAATGGCACCGCCGTACGATGGATTATAGAAGGCGGTATTATGACGGTTGCGGCTGGTACCGGCTCAATATTTACGAAGGAAAAATTCGGTGATTGTCAGCTTCATTTGGAGTGGAGAGCTCCTTCTATCATTGAAGGTGACGGCCAAGGGCGTGGTAACAGTGGTGTATTCCTCCAAAATAGATACGAGGTCCAGGTATTAGATAACTACCAAAACAGAACGTATTCTAATGGTCAAGCTTCATCTGTATATAAGCAATCTATCCCACTCGTAAATGCCATGAGTCCCCCGGGCGAATGGAATAGCTATGATATTATCTTTAAAGCGCCAATCTTTAATGCTGATGGTGTTCGCACTTCACCAGGCTATGTCACAGTACTTCACAACGGAGTACTCACGCAAAATCATACAGAAATTCAAGGCACGACAGAATACATTGGCCTTCCCACTAATGAAGCCCACAATGAAGATATCATTCAACTACAGGATCATAGTAATCCTGTATCCTATAGGAACATATGGATAAGGAGGCTATAGACGAGAACTTATACGTTAAGAGACTAATTCCAGCTCCTGACTGACTGCGACATTTGCGGGTAGTCGAACTTTAAATGTGGGGCCTCTATTCTAAGTTATTTAGAGTAATGTGTTCGTTGAGGTCGTCGAATAGTAGTTTGATTGTCCACAATTGAATGGATTCTAAAATATTCCAATTGCTGCTCTATAACTCCTACACTAATTCTACACTTGAGGAATTCAACCCTATGGCTTTCATCAAGAAGAGGGTTGTTGATAAGTATGTAGTGTCGATTATTTTTCCAAGTTATAGAGATATTGCGGCTTCAAAAACTTGGTAGTTACATCTCTTATGAGGATATAATCTTCAGCTCTTTTAGAAACAGTTGGATCCTCAGAAGATGTCAACAGTATTATCTCTGTATTTGCATTAGGAAATAATACCATATAATTTTCAATGAATTGCCAACAGTTCATCCTTGGCATATTAACATCGCAAAACAAGACGTTAGGAATGGCCTTGGTTTGAGAATACGTCTCGAGCAGGCCTTCAGGGTCAAGGTAAAATGATAATGCCATATCTAGCTCTTGTGCAACAGTTTCCAAAGTTAGTTCATGGTATCTATTAGTGGCAAAGTCATCGTCAAGAAAATGAACCTTCATATAAGGCAATATTATTGATAAAATGTATTTGCTAAAATTACTCTATAATAATCACGTAATAATATCAATAATAGTACCCCCTTTTAATCAATCCATCATCAACTTTTAATTTCGCCTCTATCTGCCATCGCTTCTACAATAATCTGTTCTGTTAATGGTTTAGCGTAAAACTTTGCGACAGATTCTACAGATTCTGCTCTTATCTGATGCTCAGGATTCATAGTAGTACTTAGCACATAAATATTAGGTGTAATATCATATGAGTTCAGATCAAATTTTTCATAGATTTCTAGAAATTCCCAGCCATTGATACGAGGCATATTAAGATCAAGAAATATAACATCTGGCAACGGACTCTGCGTATCTACTCTACTCTGTATATCATTCAAAGCATCTTGTGCCATGTCGTGAATACTGAGAAGTTCACAACATCCAAGCCCATCTATAATATACTGGGACAAATAATTGGTAGCACGATCATCATCGATGAGCATAATCTCGTTTATCTTATTCGCATCCATATGTCGAAATGTCTATCTGAGATAATTGTATACTCGATCAGCCCAAAGGAGCTATTTAGCCCCGTAATCTTACTTTCTAACTTTCGCCTCAGATTCCTCTCCACAATCTGTAATAACCGATGATTAACCTTTGACAAAATGAATCAAAGCTGGATACGCATAAGTAAGGATTGACCTAAGTATGACATTGTCAATACGATATGTTTAGATGAGGTGGGTATACAATTCTTCCCTACTCACCTAGTCTTCTGGTCAAGTACTTATATACAATAATATAAATTCTGACCTTCCCCATTGACAAAATTTGCTCTTAAGTAATTCCCTTTACATAGTTATAGTTAACGCTGGCTAGTTAAATTTGCCCTGAACTATCGCAGACAAGATGCGCCAGAAGCTAACACTTGACATCGCCTCCTTTGCAAGCCTTGTCTTCTTGATTGCACTTCCATTCCTCTACTATGCTGATCTGCCAGATACCATTCCAATCCATTATGGCGTCGATGGTAAAGCCGATGACTATGGCTCTAAACTCACCATATTTTTGCTTCCTGCAATCGGAGCACTTCTTTTTGCTGGTCTCACTATATTAAACAAGTACCCGCATCATTTCAACTATCCTCACGAAATCACCGAAGAGAATAAGGAAAAGTCGTATAGATCTGCACAAAGCATGATCCGTGCGTTGAAGTTATTGATAACCCTAATATTCACATATATCACAATAGTCACAATCCGCAAATCTGGTAGTGACACCGCTAGTCTCGGATCTTTATTTTTACCCCTTAGCAGCATTATTATTTTTGGCATGATTGTATACTATGTCGCACGGATGTTGAGATCCTGAAATCTCTTGATTTAGCAATGCTCAATCATATTATTTAGCTCGAACGAGACAAACCAATCGATCAGATACTTGTTTTGATAGTATGGGAAAAATTAAAGTCGGACAGCAACTTCCTCAATTGTCTGGTCAATCGTGTGATAATGGAGTCATAAACCTTACAGATTATCGAGGCGCACGGCTAATACTGTCATTCTACAGATATGCTGCATGCCCATTTTGCAATTTGCGCATTCATCATTTTATCGACAAGTATAAGTCCGACTATACTAAGAGAGGTATTAACGCCATAGCCGTATTTCAATCTCCTCAAAAGAGTATAACTAAATATCTAAATAAACACCAAGCACCATTTGACATTATAGCAGATCCTAAGCAAGAGTGGTACAAGATCATGGGACTAAGTACGTCATGGTTGGGATTTATGGCTGGTGCGGCCAATATGAATCAAGCTTTGGAAGCTCGGCGCAAAGGGATGATGAACATCAACCCTGAAGGACCTCCTAATCGGCTTCCCGCCGATTTTTTGATTGGAGCAGACGGCACTGTCGAGGTAACGTATTATGCAAAGAATATCAGCGACCACATTCCTTTTGAGGCGATTGACCGTTGGGCCCAAAATCTCTAGACTGAGACCAGTTTAATACCCAATCCATGGCTTTATCACTGTTCAAACGAATTATTACTTGGATCCTAATAACGGTTTTCGGATTGACACTAATCATCATAATTGCCCTGCATAGTTTATCTTCTTATCTGAGAGGAGGGCCTGATGCGGTCAGTGCTTTATTCGAAGAATACAACTACGATTACCAAATCAAAATAGATACTTCGCAGAGGCGCACAACGAGGTATATAACGACAGGAAATCCCAATAGCCATCGCACGATACTTTTCTTGCATGGAGCTCCAGGAAGTTGGAAGGATTACTCAGATTATCTTATTGATCGACAATTACAAAGCTATTCAAAGATGATAGCCATAGATCGTCCGGGATATGGATATTCTGATTATGGTGAGGCAGAGCCCTCTATTCTAAAACAGGCTAAGCTGGTTCATGATATTATAAATGTTCATCCTCAAGACTCCCTTGTTCTTGTCGGATTCTCTTATGGTGGTCCCATTGCGACGGCCTATGCAGGACTCTATCCAGAACAAGTTAGCGGTATCTTGTTGCTGGCACCAGTAATCGCACCAGGTCATGAAAAAGTATTTTGGTTTAATCGGCCAATAGGTTGGACTTTAATTAAAGCTCTAATGCCTAAATACATTCAAGTCGCCAATGTCGAGAAGCTCACACATAACTCAGCATTGGAGGAACTGACACCTTTATATGAACAGATCAGTGCTCCTACTATCCACATGCATTGTTGGGATGATTGGATCGCTCCTTTTGAACCAAATGTAGATTGGAGCTCTAGCCATATTAAAAACTCGACTATTGTTGATTGGGACGGTGATGGCCACTATCTACCCAATTCCAAAATTGACACCATCTTGCCACATCTAATAGGGCTTCTGACCAATGATAGGAGCTCTGAGAACTAAACTTGAAAAAACCTACTTATTCTCTTCTACTATAAGCGCAATCCTTTTTCTTTGCAATTCATACACGCACCGATAAAAAGGTATTAAAATGAGTACACTTGACCTACAGATAGAGAAGAAGGCATTAGCATGGATAAATGGAGATTACGATTCAGAAACCAGAGATGCGGTCAGAGCAATGCTCGTAGATGAGTACTATGATGATCTCACAGATGCATTCTACAAGGATCTCGAGTTTGGGACTGGAGGCCTCCGTGGAATTATGGGACCGGGTACCAATAGAGTCAATCAATATACCTTAGGAATGGCAACTCAAGGACTGAGCAACTACTTAAACAAACAATATCCTAATCAAGAGGTCAGTGTAGCCATCGCACATGATAACCGTAACAACAGTGATAACTTTGCCCGAGTCACGGCGAATGTCTTTACCGCTAATGGAATTAAGGTCTATTTTTTTGACGGACTTAGGCCGACACCAGAATTGTCATTTGCCATCCGAGAACTGGGCTGCCAAGGTGGCGTAATGCTCACAGCAAGCCACAATCCTAAAGAGTATAATGGATACAAGGCTTATGGTTCTGATGGCGGACAGTTAGTGACACCTCACGACAAAATGGTTATCGAAGAGGTTCGTAAGATCAGTAATGCGTCAGAAGTCAATTTTAATAGCGACGAATCTTTAATCGTTCCTATCGGGTCCGATATAGATGATCAATATATCAAGGAACTGGTGAAGCTATCTGTCAACAGAGATGCCATCACCAAGCAAAGTGATCTCAAAATTGTCTTTTCTCCTATTCATGGCACAGGTGGCGTATCAGTGCCTCCAGTACTCAAGGCAATCGGATTTAATAATGTGACAGTTGTAGAGGAGCAGATGGTTGTAGATGGCAATTTTCCTACAGTGGTATATCCCAATCCTGAAGAACATGAAGCTCTGAATATGGCTATTCAAAAAGCCAATGATATTGGTGCTGACTTAGTCATGGCGACAGATCCTGACGCCGACAGAGTTGGTATTGCTGTGCGTAATATCGCTGGTGAGATAGTCCTGCTAAATGGGAATCAAACTGCCTCGTTACTAGTAGAATACATGTTAGAGGCTTGGGACAAAGCTGGTAAGCTCACGGGAAATCAGTATATCGTCAAAACTATAGTTACGTCATATCTATTGGATAAAATCGCCGCACACAAGGGAGTAGCATGCTATAATACGCTCACTGGGTTCAAATGGATCGGTGCTATGATGACCAAGCTACAGGGTAAGCAGACTTTCATCGTAGGTGGCGAGGAGAGCTATGGATATCTAGTAGGTGAGCATGCTCGTGATAAAGACGCAGTTGTATCCTGCGCTATGATCGCCGAAATGGCAGCCTACTATAAAGAGCAAGGGAGTAGCCTGTATGAAGCATTAATTGCACTCCATAGAAAGTATGGTCTATATCTTGAGAAATTAGTCTCTATAAAAAAAGCGGGAAAGATTGGAGCTGAAGAGATCAAGTCAATGATGCAAGGCTATCGAGACAATCCTCCATCAACTCTAGGTGGTAGCAAGGTAATTATGATCAAAGACTATGCTGCAAGCCAAGCAAAAAATCTAGATACTGGGGCTATCGAGTCGATCGAGCTGCCGAGTTCCAATGTACTACAGTTTTATACCGAGGATGGAAGCATCGTCTCTGCTCGACCATCCGGAACAGAACCGAAGATCAAATTTTACTGTAGTGTCAATCAAGACATCTCTGCTGATGACAACTACGAAGCAATAACTCGACAACTTCAAAATAAAATAGACGCTCTGATGAATGATCTCATGGCTTAATAATTTACAATAAGTATGCGCTGATAATCAGATATACTATGATTATTGATGAGCCTATCACAACCGAATAAGCAATAGTTCGGTTTTGTCTGATTCTTTGCACTTTTTCCATTCTAGCAGATGAGAGTTCTACTTTAGGATTGATGTCATTAGAGTACCTAGTAACAACTTTCTGAGCAGCACCCAATATTTTTGGTTTACGATAAATCTTACGCAATTCTAAATTATTGCGATTCGATATAATCATTCCTTGAGCTCCTAATGACATGGCTATAAGTTCTATAGTTAGAAGTTAGGAATTAATGAGAGGCTATGAAAATATCCACGACGAACCACTAAAAAATTCAGACGAAAGTCAGCTTAGAGGTGAGTATAAAAAAAGAAAGGCTGCCCTTTGGCAGCCTTAGTGTAACCTTAGTAATCAATGGGCTTTTGGTCCATTTATAAACATAAATATATAGCGTAAAGACGACGTTTTCAGAATTCATCAATCTTCTGTCGGATACTTTGCACAAATAAGTAGATAGAATGTAGTGCTCCGTAGATATTACAAATTTATTATATGTATAATATCATGAATCAGCATCTATTACATAGGAAATCTTAAACTCAACAGCACAATGTAAGCTGCTTGTCAAAACGACAGGATAAATTCTTCTCTAAGTAGATTTTACTCCGTTTTCAAGAGAATATGCAACATAACAGTAAACTTGATTAGGTTAAAATTCTCCGCCGCCATCAAAGTCTCTAGCCCCACCGCCACGCTGACGTTTCTTTTTCTGATTGATGCGATAGTTAAACGACAAATTGAATGTCCGTGCTCTCCATTGAAACTCTGACGCTCTGAAGAACCCCTCACCAAAGGTCTCAGATCGCCTTCTGCGAGAGTTAAATACATCACGCACACTAAAGGTTAGTGATAGATCCTGAGTCAGATCTTTATTGAAGCCAAAGTCTAATGAAGCAATACCTTGCCTAAATCCTTGGGTGGTCTGTACTGGTGCACGATAGTTAAATCTGAGCTGAAGATTGCTCTTATTCCAGAAGGTGAATCGAGCGGTACTCCTCGCAAACCAAGTGATGTCATCAGCACTAAATGAATCATTAATATTACCCCCATCTACCTGAGTCCTGAATGCATTAAAATTACCATCCAAACGTAACCACTCTAACCCAGAATATGCAAAGGTAAGTTCTACGCCATAGTCATCACGGGTTGCAAGGTTTTGCGGCAAACGATTTGTGGTGCCGTCTTCATTAAATTCTAAAATACGCTGAATGGCATCCGAAGTATGTCTGTAAAACAGTCCACTCGTCACCGTGAAGCTATTCCATATCTTGATATGGTTGAGCTCATAGGAGTCCGTCAACTCTGGATCGAGATTAGGATTGCCGCTGAAGGTGTTACGACTATCACTGAAAGTGAAAAATGGATTCAAATCCCAGAATCTAGGACGGCGAATTCGTCGACTATAGCTGACTTGAAGACTATTGCCTGGTGATAATTCATAGTTGAGGAATGCACTGGGAAATAGATTAGAGTAGGTACGATCATTCACTTCATTAGTAGTAATGAGCTCCGTAAGCACGCTGCTGAACTCATATCGCAGCCCTCCTTGATAGCTAAACTTGCCTATCTTATCACCAAAGATGCTATAGACGGCATGGATATCTTCGTCATAGTTGAAGTTATTCGTTAGCTCAGGTAAAGACATAAATATGTCATCCCTAAGTTCCTCTACGGTGTAGTCATTATTAATGCGTCGTATGTTACTGCGTGCCCCAATTTCAAACTGTCCTTCATCGTTGATAGGCTTTACGAAATCCAATTGAAACAACCACGTCTTTTCACTCTCGGCATTATTGCTTTGCTGTATAATATCTGGGATATTCTCGCCCACGATGGCATTCGAGGTCTCGAAGAAATCCGAACCTTCTGTCTCAATCTCGTCACGATATTGGACTGTAGCTTCTAGCTTATGATCTCGAGAGCTATACTCTTTATGATAGGTAACGCTGTATTCTAAGTTGCTTTCATCTTCTTTCTCATCATCAGTCCGTACAGTTTCTGTAGTCAGGTTACCTGGAAAGGCATCTATATAATCGAAGTAATCCAATGTAGCGAAGTTATTCTCGTCAGAACGACGATATAGGAATGATCCAGTAAGATTCTCTTTATCAGAGAGATAGTAATCAATGCCACCTCTAAAGCTATTAGAAAGTCCAGTACGAGTTCTATCTTGAATGATCTCTTGAAAGAATGTCTCAGATTCGCCTTGTGATTCTAAAAAAGACGATCCTCCACCCTCAGACTCTCGGTATTGTACGCCGACATTAGCGAACCAATTAATATTACCCTTACGATAATTAATGTTAGCACTGACGCCTGCTTGAGCTGGAAATCCTGTATTGACATCAAATGATCCATTGAAGCCAGACTGCTGCTCTTTCTTCAAGACAATATTGATGATACCGGCAGCTCCTTCGGCTTCATATCTCGCACCAGGGTTAGTGATAACTTCTACTCGCTCAATTAGATTAGAGGGGATAGATCTGAGACCATTAGCATTGTCCGCTCCTGCAAGTCCAGATGGGCGTCCATTGATTAGTATTCTCACACCGGTACTGCCTCTCAGGCTGACTGCTCCATCTATGTCTACGGTAACTGAGGGAACATTATCTAATATGTCCTCTGCGGTACCACCTCTGTTGGCAAGGTCTTGGCCTACATTAAATATGCGCTTATCGAGCGCCATGATGGTCTCACTGCGCTCGGCAGTAATCTCAACGCCGTCGAGCTGTATCGCACCATTCGTCAGGTTAATCGTTCCTAAATCCACCACTCCTCGATTAGCACTTATCGCTTCACGATCGAAAGTGATATCAATCAACTTATTCTCATAGCCTATAAACTCTACCAGTCCATAGTAGCGCCCCATAGGTAACGTCAACTCGAATATACCACCGGCCTCAGTTAGTGCTCCAGAGACAAGAGTCGAATCTGAAGAATTGAATAATGATAGCGTAGCAAACTCTAATGGGAGTGCACTATCTAAGTCTTGTACGATTCCTTTCAGCGTCATCTGTGGACGCTCTCCACCAGATCTACCGCCACCTGATGGACGCTGCGCAATTGATACAGTAGCACATAGTGCTAAGAAAATAATAGCTAAATACTTCTTCATGTTCTCGATTCCGATGATAAGACAACGTTTTAGGCTCGAAGTTTAATCTTCAGTTAACTTACTAATTGTTAATGATCTGGTAATGACATGTCAACTTATCAGATACCTGTCTTTACATGAAAACCAAGAAAAAAAGAGGGATCAGAACAATGCAGTAGTTAGGCCTCAACAGAATGACAACTACAGGAAGCACAAAAAATTAACGATAAGTTACTCACCAACTGTCACTCGGATATTCCAATTTACACTATCATTAACCCGATTAGTAAATCTGATAAACTCTCCGTCGGCACCATCAAAAAGCCAATCACCATTGACATTTGCTGGACCAAGATCGCAACCGATGGATTGCATCATCTGCTGGTTATCTATATCTAGTCCTACCCACAGCGTCTCACCCGTCACTTGAAAGGGGGTATCTAGATTGATCATGTTCCAACCATCGGGGCTTAGAGATGATGTGATATCTTGAGTATACAATTCTCTCGACGGAAGGTTATTGGACTCATTAAAAATAACCAAGTCTACATCCGATGGTATATCATACATGAATACGCTTACAGACCGAATGGATTGCCCTGTTAATCTATTCAATAAGGTGAGTGGTAGCCTAATCGCAAAGATATACTCACCTGCTGGCAAATTGGGTGCATTAGCATTTTCGCTATCATAATTCAGCAGTGTCTCTTCATCTGTGATATCGCAGCAATCGTCGTCGCCACCACATCCCATCATTCCTATAGCAAGGAAAATAATTAGTAGATACTCTTTCATCTTCGGAGGTTTAAAAATGGAGAAGGTAAGTAAATAGATAACTGATATCCTGGCAATCTATTTTATGTGACATTATATAATGTCGATTCCTGATCCCATTCTGATAGATAACTGTCAGATTAGAACGATTACAATCCTAAATAAAATCTTACCTTAACAGACCTAATTGACTACTCCATAACTACTTAATAAAGCCCTTTTTATTTGAACAATCTGACGATACCACACACTAGATTTTCAGAATTCGATATACACCTATTTAAATCTGGAAAACACCTTAGGTTATATGAGAAATTTGGCTCTCATCAGATCAACCTAAATGGTCAAAAAGGCACTTATTTTGCAGTCTATGCCCCAGCAGCTCGAGAGGTACAAGTAATAGGCAATTTCAATTCATGGGATGGCAAGCAACATCAGCTAAATGTGAGATGGGATTCATCAGGTATATGGGAGGGTTTTATACCCGACGTTAATCGTGGGGAACTGTACAAGTACCGCATATACTCCACTGCTGACAACGAGGTAAGAGAGAAAGCTGACCCATTTTCATTTTACTATGAAATAGCGCCCAAAACCAGCGGTATAACCTGGGATACCTACTATGAATGGTCAGATCAAAAGTGGCTCTCTGATCGCAGGCAAACTGACCATTATACCAGTGCCATGTCTATTTACGAGCTTCATCTTGGAAGTTGGATGAAAAATCATCACGAAAGACGATCGCTGCATTATCACGAGTTGGCGGATAAGCTCGTGAGCTATATCAGCGACATGGGTTATACACATGTAGAGCTATTGCCAGTTACCGAACACCCATACTATCCTTCATGGGGATATTTGAGCACTGGATTTTATGCGCCAACAAGTCGATATGGAAGTCCTCAAGACTTCATGTATCTAATTGACAAACTACACCAAGCCAATATCGGCGTCATTCTAGACTGGGTTCCCGCTCATTTCCCATCCGACACCACATTCTTGGCAGACTATGATGGGACCAAAGTTTACGAGCACCCCAACCCTAAGAAGGGCTATCATCCAGATTGGAATAGCTTAATATTCAATTTTGAACGGCCCGAAGTATGTAGCTTCCTTTTGTCTAGTGCTCACTTTTGGCTAGATAGATATCATATTGATGGCCTCCGAGTTGATGCTGTGGCTAGCATGTTGTATCTAGATTATAGTCGCAATGAGGGTGAGTGGGACCCTAACGAATATGGAGGGAATCACAACTTAGCGGCAATAGAGTTTCTAAAAAACTTAAATTTTCATTGTTATCAGGAACACCCCGGGATCACCATAATTGCAGAAGAATCTACTTCTTACGCTGGAGTAACTGAACCAGTCGATCTGGGAGGATTAGGATTTGGTTTTAAGTGGATGATGGGGTGGATGAATGACACACTTCGCTATTTCGAGAGAGATCCCATCTATCGTCAGCACCATCAAGGCGAGATCAGCTTCAGTATGGTTTATGCCTATTCTGAAAGCTTTATTCTGCCACTCTCCCATGATGAGATCGTACATGGTAAAAACAGTATGATCTACAAAATGCCTGGAGATGAGTGGCAGAAATTTGCTAATCTGAGATTGCTCTATGCCTATATGTTCACTCATCCGGGGCATAAACTTTTGTTTATGGGCAATGATTTTGCGATGACTAATGAATGGAACTTCAACGAGGAATTACCATGGAACCTGCTTGAGCAAGCTCCGCACCAAGGCATACAGAACTTAGTACGGGATCTTAATGCCATACTTAAGAACCAGCCTGCGCTCACCGAGAAGAACTTTGATGGCAGTGGATTTAGATGGATCGATCATCAGGATAGCAATAATTCAGTATTAGTATATGCCAGATTTGGTGCAAAGGACACATTGGTCATCGCATGTAATTTCACCCCTAGCACCATCAGCAATTATCGTATAGGAGTACCTCAGCAAGGAACTTATGTCGAACTTTTGAGCTCTGATGACAGCAAGTATTGGGGCTCTGGACAGGTGAACTCTAATCACCTAAAAACTGAAAATATAATCCTGCATGGTTGTGATCAATCAATACATCTTACGTTACCTCCGCTTGGGGCAACAGTTTTAAAACTTGAGCATAATTCGTGAAAAAAGTCCTCCATATATCCACAGAATGTTATCCTGCCGCCAAGGCAGGTGGAATGGCAGATGTCGTAGGTGCACTTCCCCTATACCAACAGAAACTCGGTTGGGCATCCTCAGTTATCATACCTCGCTATAACCTGAAGTGGTCTCAGGACAAGGAATACAAGAAGGTCTATAGCGATACCTTAATCATGGAAGGCCAGGAATATGATTTCACGATCTTAACCTGTGTTAATCACGGTTTCGACTATCAGTTGTACCTCGTAGACCTCCCTCACTTGTTCATGCGTGATACTATCTATCTCAATGACGATGGTCATGGATTTCATGATGAGCCTGAAAGAAACATGGGTTTTCAACGAGCGATATTGCAATGGTTAAGTAACACAAAAGTATCGTATGATTTGTTGCACTGCCATGATCATCAGACAGGCTTCATACCCTTCATGATCAAGCATACCAAGGCTTACAAGCCATTGAGTAAAATTCCTACATTTTACACCATCCATAATGCTGCTTATAATAGTCGTTACCCTTGGTCCAGAAAGGCGCTGTTGCCTGACTTTAAAGACTCGCTGATGCCCTCAATTGATTGGGACAATTGCTTTGATGCTGTGGCCTCCGCTATGAGGTATGCAGATCATATCAATGCCGTATCTCCCACATATCTCTTGGAGCTCCTGCAATCGATGAAGCCTCTTAAAATCATCTACGACTTAGAGCCTCACAAATTCTCAGGAATTCTAAATGGAATAGATACAGAGACGTGGGATCCGAAGACCGATCAGCGAATACCACATAGGCTAGGTAACTCATGGGAGACCTTCAAGAACAAGAATAAAAGCGCTTTGCTCACCACTCTGTATAAAGCGGAAGACATACCGTTATTTAGTTTTATAGGAAGGTTTGCTCATCAGAAGGGTGCCGATCTGCTCCGACCTGTCATCGAACAAACACTTACTAGATTCGGATTCGTGAATTTTTTCATTTTGGGTTCTGGAGATAAACATTTAGAGCATAGTATCCAGGGCCTTCGAGACCGATATCCAGAGCGAGTTGGGTGCTATATTGGATACAATGAAGATGTGGCGCACCAGGTATATGCTGCTTCAGATTTCATCCTGATGCCATCAAGATTTGAACCCTGTGGTCTCAATCAGATGTTCGCTATGAGATATGGTACTATTCCGATAGCCAGGTCGACAGGAGGCCTTAAAGACACTGTTATTGACTTCGAATCAGGAGGGACTGGTATAGCCTTCACCTATGATCATGTTCATGATCTGAGTCAAGCAATATCACGGGCCCTATATCTGGTCAAGGATCAAGAACTATTTAAGACCGTCAGATCTAAGGCCATTGACCAAAATTACTCTTGGGAGGCCTCAACAAAAACATATATTTCAACCTATAATCTCTTAAGCCCATAGTTATGATAACTCACAACACTCTAGCCATAATACTCGGTGGTGGTGTAGGCAGCCGTCTATATCCATTGACCAAAGATCGATCAAAGCCGGCGGTACCAATAGCAGGAAAGTTTAGATTGATTGATATACCGATCAGCAATTGCCTTAATTCAGGCATTCGCAGGATGTTTGTTTTGACTCAATTTAACTCGACATCACTTAATCGACATATCAAAAAAGCGTTCACTTTTGATCGTTTTACAAATGGATTTGTAGACATATTGGCTGCCGAACAAACCCGTCAGAATCAAGATTGGTTTCAAGGCACCGCCGATGCAGTGAGACAGTCTGTCGCCCATCTCGAGATACATGACTATGAGTACATCTTAGTATTGTCAGGGGATCAACTTTATCAGATGGATTTTGAAGAAATACTCAGCTTCCATTGGGATAAAAATGCAGATTTGACCGTTGCGACGATCCCTGTTGTAGCGAAGGAAGCAACTTCCTTTGGTATTATGAAGACTAATGCTGATGGAATCATTGAAGATTTTATTGAAAAGCCGTCCTTGGAAGAGCTCCCAAACTGGAAGTCTGATCTTCCTGAGAATTTCACAAGCCAAGGAAAAGATTATGTAGCATCAATGGGCATCTATGTGTTTAGCAAAGGAGTACTGACAAGACTATTCAGTGAGCACCCAGAGGCAACAGATTTTGGAAAAGAGATTATACCAAATGCTGTAAGTAGCGATGAGTATACTACAGCGAGCTTTCCATTCGATGGGTATTGGACAGATATAGGTAACATCTCCTCTTTTTTTGAGGCTAATCTTAATCTTGCAGAGTATCTGCCAGAATTTAACATGTATGACAACGTCAACAATATCTATACGAATACTCGCATGCTTTCTCCGACTAAACTGTTCGGAACCCAGATTGATAAAGCACTGATATCAGAGGGAAGCATTATACATGCTAAGTCCATTACCAATTCGATAATCGGTATAAGGTCTAGAATAGGAAAGGGGACCATTATAGATCACGTGTACCTTATGGGTATTGATTTCTATCAGACCCTGGCAGAACTGAAGACAAAACCCGGATCAGAGCTTCTCGGTATTGGTGAGAATTGCTTCATCAAAAATACGATCATAGATAAAAATGCTAAAATAGGGGACAATTGTACGATAATCGGTGATCATAGCCTTGAGGATGTCGAAACTGAAGACTATAGCATCAAGCAAGGAATTATCATTATAAACAAAGGAGCACATATACCATCTGGAATAAGGATTGGAATGGTTTAATTATCACCACCTGAGCTTCTATCTGTTGATATTAACCCTATGTTTGGCTCCCTAACACACTTATAACATCATGAGCGAGAAACAGGCCGAAAAAATAATAGAACATAATTGGGATAACGGAATATTTGAGTGCAAATCTTCCAATCTCGTCTTGCTTAAAATTGAAGTGATAACAGAGCATATCATCAGAGTAAGATATGGAACTGAGTCTTACTTCTTGCCTGATTTCTCTTATGGCTTAGATCCAAGTTTAACAGTGAATAAGGTCGCAAGTATCATGGAGGAGACGCCTAAATCCTATGTGATCTCGACATCCGCTGTAAAATGTCATGTCAACAAAGCAGATTTAAAAGTCACCTTCAGAGATAATGAGGGACAGATTCTCAACGAGGATGAAAAAGGATTTCATTGGGAGATCAGTGAATCCACAGGTAACGATATCGTACAGATGACTAAGTACGTCCAAAATGATGAAGTGTTCTATGGCTTAGGTGATAAGCCATCAGAGATGAATCTCAAACACCGAAGATTCGAAAATTGGGGTACGGATAGCTATGGATACGATTACAATACAGACCCGCTCTATAAGAACATCCCATTTTATTATGGCTTACACCATGGTATAGGCTATGGAATCTTTTTTGACAATAGTTTCAGGACATTTTTTGACTTTGGGAAGGAGCGTGCTAATGCCACAAGCTTTTGGAGTCATGGCGGCGAGATGAACTATTACTTTATCGCCGGACCTAACTTGATGGATGTTGCTGAGCGATATGCCCTGCTCACTGGCACACCAGACATGCCTGCGATGTGGTCACTCGGATTTCAACAATGTAAGTGGAGCTACTACCCAGAATCTCAGGTCAGAGAAGTGACCAGTAAAATGCGTGAGCTAAACATCCCCTGCGATGCCATATATCTCGACATAGATTATATGGATGGCTTCAGATGCTTCACTTGGGACACGGAGAGATTTCCAGATCATAAGAAGATGATCGCCGACCTCAAGGATCAAGGATATAAAACCATGGTTATCATCGACCCTGGCATCAAGAAAGATCATGACTATTGGGTATTCAAGGAAGGGCTTGAGAAGGACCTATATTGTAAGCATCCCGATGGTCCATATGTGGAGGGTAAAGTATGGCCAGAGGAATGTTATTTCCCTGATTATACCAATCCCGAAGCTCGTGAATGGTGGGCCGGATTGTACAAGGGCCTCATCGAAGAAGATGGTATTGCTGGCGTCTGGAATGACATGAATGAACCCGCCATATTTGAGGTGGAGAGTAAGACCTTCAGCGAAAACGTCCTGCATCATTATGAGGGCCTGGGTGCATCGCATAGTCGAGCGCACAATGTATATGGTATGCAGATGGCTCGAGCGACTTATGAGGGAGTAAAGCGGTATTCTGATAATAAGAGAGGACTAATCATAACCCGTTCAGGTTATAGCGGTCTGCAGAGATATTCCAGCGTCTGGACCGGCGATAACATCGCCACTTGGCAACATATTTGGTTGGCTAATGTGCAGTGCCAACGGTTAGCCATCAGTGGTATTTCATTCGCAGGGTCCGACATTGGTGGATTTATAGGAAAGCCGAGTCCAGAGATGTTCGTGCGGTGGATACAACTGGGTATATTTCATTCATTTTGCAGAGTACACTCAAGCCAAGATGATGGTGATCAGGAGCCCTGGTCTTTTGGAGAAGAAGCCCTCGACTTGTTTAGAGAAGCAGTAGAATTGAGGTATCAGATGCTGCCATATCACTACACCACTTTTTATCAGAACCACAGATTTGGCACTCCGTATCTGAGGCCGTTAACATTCGTTGATCAAGGTGATCCTCAGAACTACGGCAGGGATCATGAATTCTTATGTGGGGACAACATACTCTCGGCATCGATAGATCAAGAGGGGATTACATCTAAGGCAGTATACCTTCCAGAAGGTACATGGTATAACTATTGGAATGATCATGTTAGCACTGGAAGGCAATCTGTCGACTGCCCACTGACTAAGAGTCGGTACCCATTGTACGTTAAAGCTGGTAGTGTGCTACCCTATTATCCATTACAGCAGTATACCGATGAGATCAATATCAATGAGGTGAAGCTCTCTGTATATCATATCAACGGATCGCATTTCAGCCATCTTTACGAAGATGATCATGATGGATATCAATATGAGACAGGCGACTTTAGGTACAGCACCTTTGAGGTGACGGGCACAGATGAATCATTGACCATCAGCCAGAGCAGTGAGGGCTCGTTCCAGCCTAAGTATGGATTTAAGCTAGACTTGCATGGTCTACCTTTCGATGCAAAGGGAGTTGTTGTTGATGGCAAAGAAATATATCTTGACGCCGTGGTGCCTTATGATTTTAAGGAGATCGTTATAAAGTAAATTGTTGTTCCAGGTCCTTTAGTGCCTTGTATTCTTTAGTTGGCTTTTAATGATAGATCAGGTTAGCGGTTGTATCCATTTCAGTTGTTGACAACCTCATTCCTTCTTTTTTGAATGAGGTGCGTCATTATGAGCACAATCGAAATTGATCCTAAGATTATAGGAACCTGTACTTTATTCTCCCACATCCAGGTAATCTCTGATTCGTTAAATTGAAAAGAGAGACTTAATAATATAAGTGTAGCGGATACATACAATAACTTGCTGTTCATAATAATTGAATTTTGATTATCCAAATTTCCAATTCAGACTTACAAATTTCAAATTCCTTGGGGTTGAAAAAGGGTTGATATTTACATTTTGGGCTGATAATCAATCATTTATGATCGACTTCAGTTCTTTTCTACTAATCACATTAAGCTTTTTGTAGATCTGATTAATGTGTGATTTCAGCGTGCTTTGCTCGATAAACAAGATCGCCATTATCTCCTTGTTAGATTTTCCTGCGATTATCAATTCGTAAACATCATTTTGACGTGCCGTTAATTCTGACAATTGAGACTTAACATTCGCTTCTTGATCTGTAGAAAGGTTTTCTATCTCGAGCGATAACTTTTCGATTCTATACTTATCAATTCTGATATAGATTATTGCCAGTGCTATGCTCATAGCCACCATCAGAATCATAATAGCAGGATAGTTTCTCAGATGTAGGTTTATCCCATCGCTGTCGATGGTTATGGATACTGCTAAAAGTGATAGAAATATTGATGTGCCTAAAAGCGATTTTTGATTTCTTGATAATATGTTTATTGTGGATTCCCTCATTTAATTCTTTCAAAATTGAATAGCGTGAAAGGCGCTCATCATGTCTTATCCGAAGTCCAGATATCACCCATATCATCCTCTAACTGGGCTCGCTGCCTCTCTTCTCTGGTCATATCAAAAGCATCTCGAGGCAAGAAGAACTCGGAGTCAGCGGAGCTTTCATTCGCCCAGGACGGCTCTTCTTTCTCCTCATCAGACTCCCTGACATCTCGATACCAGAATGCCACTATTATTCCAACAAAAGCACCAAAGAGGTGACTCTCCCAAGAGATACCCTTCTGATTAGGTAATACACCCAGGGCATATCCGCTATATAATATAGTGACGATGAGCGCCAAGACTATAGACTTGATATTACGTCTAAATAAGCCAGACCAAAACACAAATGAAACCAGTCCATACACCACCCCGCTGGCCCCGATATGCGATACATATGGACGTGAAAACATCCATACAGCGGCGCCAGTCATGACATAGATTAACAAGATGCTCTGGTAAGCGACCTTCCGATAGAAGAGGATGATCATCGTACTTAATACAAACAGAGGTACGCTATTAGACATCAGGTGTTGTATGCTCCCATGTATAAATGGTGCGGTGAAGATTCCCTTTACGCCTGACCAGTCTCGAGCAATAACCCCATAAGAACTTAGATTGAGATTAAATGTCAACTTGAGGATGTGTATCACCCATAAGATCAATACCAAATAGATTGGCACGATCACATTTGACATCATCTTTTTATAGGCAGTGCTCATTTAGCAAGTCGAGGTTATATATATCGTCGGCGTATGAGCTTAATGAATGTTGCTGCTTTATCCTTTTTGCTCTCTTCGTACCAGCCTTGTTTTTTAGCAACACCTCCAATGAGATACTCTTGTGCTTTATCGAAACTCTTAAAGCTATTGAGCTCACCTACTACAGAGTTGAACAATCCTTGATCTCCGCCGAAAAGCTCATTTATCGTTAAAATCTTATCATTTATTCCCATGGATTTGGAGATATCTGATATTGGTAGAGAGCCAAACTTGGATCTTAAATCCTGTGCTTCATCACTCTGAAATAACACTGCTAAGCGCTCTTTCTTTTTGCCGCCCTCAGGTTTTACTGCTGACGTCTGCACTGGTACTTCTACAGGAGCTACTGATACCTCCTGGATTATCGGCTGTGGTGTTGGCACAACACGCTGGACTGGCGGCACCTCCTCTCTAGGCATGACTGGTTGTGGGGCTGACTGGCGCACAGGCTCCTGCTCATTCCGCATACGACTTGTCACTACTGTAGCTGTAGAAGCTCCTTCAAGGATGGTTTCATAGAGATCTCTGAGATACTGCAGCAGTAGGTCTCGCTCCATCGGCGTCATACTACCCTCAAAATCTAAGGCGCTATCGTGAAGTACATTTATCTTTTTCAGTAGGGCCTTAGATCTGTTATAGTCCATAGATTTATTGTTATAGTTAGTAATTAATTTGGGGTGTATGATTCAATTTTGTTTTTGAGACTCGCATCAAGTTCAAAAGTCTCTAAATTCAGAGACTCCAGAACTATCGGTTTAATTTTTTTGGATTTAGCATTCCTTTTCTTGCCTTCAATTGGTACAGAAAATTCCAGCTCTCTCATGAATTCAATTGCCCTATTTTCATGCAATTGCTTATATCTGGGTAGATTCATAGTATTCCAACCAATTTTAAGCGTGTTGATTCCAACAAGAACAAAAATCCCTAAGAATACTAATGATTTATAAGTGCTAAATTCCTCTTTAACTACCTTGATAAGGCAGATGAGAAGAAAAACTCCATGAAATTCATAACGATTATCAACAGCAAGCCTCAATCCAATCTCATCAAATCGCCCTATGCAGATCAATACTCCAGAAACATAAATTGATAACGCAGCTAAACACCATTCTCGTCTATCCGTAGATGAGTTAAATAGGAAATAAATAGTTATAAGAAATAATATAACTCCGCCGATTGCGGAGTTGACGACTTGACCATCTATGTCAAAGCTGGTATACTTAAAAATTGATCCACTAAAAGCACAAATAAACAAAATCATTTCCCAAAGCCCCGAGAAGTCAAACCGCATATGACCTCCCCCTCCAATCGAAGAATTAAGGTGGTCTGTCTGATTCAAATAGAATAGAATAAAGGAGCTAGCCACAACAATTATAACCGACAATGAGAAATAATGAGTTCGATCATTTTGCTCCTTGGATCTGAGCAGCACTAATATTATCAATACTGGTAATATGGCCAATCCACTGCTGAAAGAAAACAACATGAACAGTGATGCGAATCCTGCCAACAGAATCGCCCTTAAGAGAGATGTCTGATGCCGGCTTATTAGCATGTAGATCAACAAAAACTGAAAAGGGAATTGATAAACCGCATTAGCCGAAACCCAGAGAAAAATGCTATTTGTAAACCCTAATAATACAAAGTGAGTAAGATAATTGACGTAGATATTTTCTTCGTAATAAGTAATGAGGCATGATAATGCTACAGTCATAGAGCAGCATAGCAAAAGAATCAACTTCAGGTTGACTGCTCCATAAATCGAAAGTGATAGAAGACTTAAAATTCGTTGAATAATCTGTGGATGACCATTTTTAAAACTCGAAAGGTACTCCCACAACGTAACCTCATTATTGACATATCGGTTTAGTTCTGAGAGGCAGACTACCGCGTCATCATGATTCCATGGAAAATTTACCGAAAAAAGATAATTGAGAATTAGATAAATTATAGATGATCCTACAAAACAGATCCAAAAACATTTCTTTGAATTAATAACAGCCCTTAATCGATCTTTAACGGTAACCATAAAGAACTAAATATCGCATAATCTGAAAAATGTAATTAATTTTCACCCATGTTCTTAGAACCAAGGTATGGGGGTCAACGAAGCGGATGGATAGAAGTCATTACTGGATGCATGTTCTCAGGTAAAACAGAAGAACTACTAAGGCGACTGAGACGCTCCAATTTTGCGGGACAAAAGATTATCATATTCAAACCTGCTACCGATGACCGATATAGCAGCAATGAAGTCGTATCACACGACTCGACTAGCATGTCATCTCTTGTTATAAAGGAGTCGCGAACCATACTCGAACACGCTCAAGACTATCAGGTGATCGGTATTGACGAGGGTCAGTTTTTTGATGACGAGATCATTGCCATTTCTGCCAAGCTTGCTCTACTCGGCAAGAGAGTAATCATAGCAGGTCTGGATCTCGATTATAAAGGAATCCCTTTTGGGCCAATCCCTAATCTTATGGCCATAGCAGAGTACGTCACTAAGGTGCATGCCATTTGCTCGCACTGCGGAAATCTCGCCACGCATTCCTATCGCATATCTGAAGAAAGTGATCGAGTACTTGTCGGTGAAAAAGATAAATATGAGCCTCGATGCAGACACTGTTATGCCATGGGCAACATACTGGATCTCCGCATCAAAAAGGATTCTTAATTACTATAGATTTCAGTTACTTTTGTCGCCGTTAAAAAAGTGCAGTTAAACACCACCATAGTCGAGCATGAATAAGACCATTACTAGTGCCCTAATATCTGTATATCACAAAGACGGGTTAGAACAGATAATCGAACAAATCAAACGTCTTAACATCACAGTTTACTCAACGGGAGGAACGCAGAAACATCTGGAAAATAATGGAGTTACCGTCAAGCGAGTTGAAGACCTTACGGGCTATCCATCGATATTAGATGGGCGAGTCAAAACATTACATCCAAAGGTGTTTGGAGGTATACTCGCCAAGCGCGAACCAGCTCACCAGGAGCAATTGGAGCAATATGAAATCCCCGAGTTAGATTTGGTCGTTGTGGATTTATATCCTTTTGAAGAGACCGTTGCGGAGACAAATGATGAAAGCAAGATCATAGAAAAGATTGACATAGGAGGGATATCTCTGATCAGAGCGGCTGCTAAAAACTACAAAGACATCGTGGTAGTGCCTTCTAAAGATCAATACGCTGAATTGGGTCGGATATTAAGTGAGCAAGATGGCTCAAGTACTCTGGCTGAGCGAAAGAGCTTAGCGTCAGATGCATTCAAGATCTCTTCACATTACGACACGGCTATATTCAAATATTTTACCAACGATGATATACAGGATGATGTGCTCAAGATATCATCCAATCAGTCTAAGACGCTGCGCTACGGTGAAAACCCACATCAGCAGGCTCAGTACTTTGGTGATTTAGATGCAGAGTTTGAAAAACTCAATGGTAAGGAACTCTCCTACAATAACCTTGTAGACATAGATAGTGCGATAGACCTAATGCGCGAGTTTGAAGGTGAGAATATCACCTTCGCTATATTGAAGCATACCAATAGTTGCGGTTTAGCCACTCGAGATTCCATGCTCGAAGCATACCAGGCCGCACTTGCTGGTGATCCCATAAGTGCATTTGGAGGAATCCTCATCACTAATGGAGTGATAGATCTTAAAACTGCCGAGGCAATAGATCAACAATTTTATGAGGTGCTCATCGCTAAGAATTTTGAAGCAGATGCCTTGGCGCTATTAAAGAAAAAGAAAAATCGTGTTCTTCTAAAGCGTAATGTCATGACTCCTCAGAAGACTAAAGTTAAGACCCTACTTGGAGGATATATACGCCAAAACGCAGATCTCAAGATCGAGAATTCTGCCGATCTCGAAGTAAAAACTAAAAAAGCACCATCAGATTATGAGCAGGAACAACTGTTGTTTGCTAATAGATTGGCTAAGCATCTTAAATCTAATACCATAGTACTAGCCAACAACAACCAGCTATTAGGAATGGGTTGTGGTCAGACCTCACGGGTAGATGCTTGTAAGCAGGCCATCGATAAGGCTATCAGAATGGGATTTAGTTTAGAAGGTGCTGTAATGGCTTCAGATGCATTTTTCCCATTTCCTGATTGTGTGGAGATTGCGCATAAGGCAGGCATTAAAAGTGTAATACAGCCAGGTGGATCTCGCAATGATCAATTGAGCATCGACTATTGTGATGAACACGACATTTCTATGGTTTATACAGGAATACGTCATTTTAAGCACTAACATAATAGTCTTAAAGTCGTCTTAAATAGACATACATGCTGTATCAAAAATAGCGATCACAGCATCTTTACATCGAATTGATTTAGTGCTGCTCATAATATCGGAGTTTACTCTTGGTATAAAAACATGAAAACGTCATATTTGCAGCCCTTTTGAAAAGGTAGACAACCTATGCCGAAAATAGTAAGTACATATATTTTTTTGCTGTTGACAGCAATGGTCTATGGCCAACAGGGCGATATCAACTCCCCTTTCTCAAGATTTGGTATAGGAGACCTTACCGAAAGAGGAGGTATGCATCTACGTCAGATGGGAGGACTCAATGCCTCATTTGTCGAGCAGAATCACCTTAATTTTGAGAATCCTGCGGCGCTATCGTTCTTAACAGCAACAGCATTTGATGTCGGTACCGAATTACAACGATCTAACATCACCGAGGGAGAGGCTACCAGCTCGATCTGGTCAGGTAACCTGTCATATCTAAGTTTAGGATTTCCACTGCGCAATCCACTGAATAAGGCTAATGATCAGATTTTTGGTCAAAAAGAAATCAAATACAATTGGGGTATGGGATTCAATCTCACTCCAATTTCTACGATCAGCTATGATATCTCCAGTGAAGACAGCCTTCCGAATGTTGGAAGGTTTAGCCGCAACTTTAACGGGACAGGTGGTTTTTGGAAGGCGACATGGGGTACAGCAGTGAATTACGAAGGGTTCGCCCTTGGTGCCAACATCGGATTTCTATTCGGTAGAAATGAGTTCACTCAGAACATTGATTTCATCGATGAGATTACAGCTTTTGACAATGTATTTACGCAAGATTACACAGCTCGGGGCTTCTATTGGGATGCTGGCGCATTGTATACGCTCTATTTGAATAAGGCTGATATAGAAGATACCAGTACGTTAACAGAACCAAAAATCATCACGATAGGTGTGACGGCAAAATCTACGACGGGTCTAAGTATAGAGTCCGATGTTGCCGAGACCAATATATTTGTGCCATCCGCATTTGATATTTTGATTGATACGGTATTTGTGGCCAATGGTGTCCAAGGCAGTGGAACATTGCCAGCAGAGCTTGGATTTGGAGCGACATATTATTATAGCAGCAAGTTTGCTATAGGCTTTGATATCAAAAGAATTTTTTGGTCCCAGTATCAAAATGATGCAGTGCCAGAGGAATTGGACAATACAACTCGCTTAGCTGTTGGAGGCTATTTTAGACCTGATTCAAGGTCTAATGATAGTTTTCTCAAGCGTGTGAGCTATAGATTTGGAGCATATGTCCAAGACGACCCCAGGGTCATTGACGGACAGACTATAAATAGTTTTGGGCTTACGATGGGACTTGGATTGCCGTTGTCATGGCAACGTAAGTTTTCCAATCTCAACTTAGGCTTTACCTATGGACAGCGGTCCGTAGGTAATCTCTTGTCTGAGGAGTTCATACGATTTAGTATGGGGTTCACATTCAACGATAAGGAATGGTTTATAAAACGGAAATACAACTAATTATGAAGTTTAGAAATTTTGCACTCCTGGCATTAATAATTGCCATAGGCACTGTTCAGGCTATCGCACAGTGTGAAACATGGAACGACTCGCCTAATAAAGAATATCTTGAAGGTCAGCATTCCGTATATCGTAGCCTTGTAAAAACTAACGATTTTACAAAAGCACTTCCAGTATGGAAAGAAGTTTATGAGGCAGCTCCTGCTGCTGATGGAAAGAGAGACTTCCACTATACAGATGGCATAAAGATGTATATGTCTGAACATGAAGTGTCAACAGATGAAACAAGAAAAGCTGAGTTATCAGCTAATATCCAAAGGCTATATGACGAAGCGGCAACTTGCTACGAACAGCAAGCAATCTTCTTAGCGAAGTGCGGCGATAACCAAGACTGCTATAACAAGCGTATCGGATGGCTCAATGGTCGTAAGGGATATGATATGTACTATCAGCTGAGAGCACCATATGAGGACAATTTGGTCGCATTCCAAAAAGCGGTAGACCTCGGAGGTAATGATGTAGAATACATCGTATTCGCTCCTTATGGTGCAATTACCGTATATCAGTTCCAGCAAGGAGCTATCGACAAAGTACAAGCAAGAGAAGTACACCGTACACTCAATGAAATCGCTGAGTATAATATCGCCAACAATGAAAAGTATGGCGCAGCGTATAAGCAAGCTATCGATGCGATGAATGGATCATTCGTAGAGATTGAGAAAGGAATCTTCGACTGTGACTACTTTAAGTCTAAGTACGAAGACGACTACAGAGACAATCCAGATCCTGAGACGGCTAAAAATCTTTACAACCTACTAAAGTTGAGAGCATGTCCTACAGATGATAGTGATCCATTCATGGTAGAGCTTAAAGAGACTTATGAAGAGTGGGCTGCTGAGGAGAATGCTAAGAAGAAGGCTCAGTTTGAGGCTAACAATCCTGCATTATTAGCAAGTAAGGCATACAAAGCAGGTAACTTCCAGGAAGCACTGAACAAGTATCAGGAGGCCCTAGCTGGTGAGTCAGATAATGCGAAGAAAGCGCAATATCACTTCTCGAGAGCATCAATTATGTTCAGAAAGCTTAAGCAGTATAACGAAGCTAGAAAAGAAGCTCGTCAGGCAATCGAACTCAATCCTAACTATGGTAACCCATATAGTCTTATAGGAGATATGTATGCGACTACTGCGAGATCATGTGGAGATAGCTGGAATCAGCGTCTTGCGATACTCGCTGCTGTAGACAAGTACAATAAAGCAGCCAGTGTGGATCCTAGCATTGCTGATCGAGCGAAAGAAAAAGCGGCAAGGTACCGTTCAAGTTTCCCTGATAAAGAAGAAGGATTCATGAAGAGCATTAAAGCAGGCTCTTCGCAAAGAGTAGGATGCTGGATCGGAGAAACAGTTAAAGTCAGATACGCCAACTAAACTGGCGAACTCACGATAAACTTCATATAGAGCGGTGGTCTTATAGATCATCGCTCTTTTTTTGTTTGGGTAGCAAAGTGGGCTGTTGGAATGATACCTCCTTCGGCAGAGCAATATCCATTCGTAGGCACAGCCAACGAATAACGCAGGACAAGTTTAACAGACTTGATTTTCGCCTACGAACAACGTGGTGCTCTCTTTTTTCATGTCGAATGAGGCACGATTGAGATATCTATTGAGTTGAGACAACCTTACTCCATTCTTCTCTGCGTTTACTAATGTGCATAGGCCATCTTACTGTTACTGCTATAGACCTAATAGATCTCTCCTTTCACTCAAGATGAAAAAAAGGATCTCCTTGAATCCTGTTGTACGTTCTGAATATTCATTCGTAGGCACAGCCAACGAATAACGCAGTAGTAAGTAATTATCAACTATCTGTACAAGATCAGAGAGCCAGCGCAGGTGGGCAAGATCGTTATGTACACTGTTATCTTTTGGCTTTTTCTCGTAATAATATTGGTTCTATTTTGCTAATTACTTTCTCAATGGCTGTCGAATCTGTTGGTCCACCTGCAAATGATTCAAGAATTTTATTATTCCGATCTGAGATAATAGTAAAAGGAAATCCCCATTTAGCATTAAAAGTTTCTCGATAAATCTTATTCCCATCAGCAACATGTTCAAAGTTAAAAGGGTACTTCTCTATATAATAGCGCACATCCTTTGTTCGATCAGTGCTTATTGCAATATAGTTGACATTTCTTGTACCGTATTTTTCTTTTAATAGATTTAGGCCTGGGATTTCTGCTATACAAGGTGGACAGCTTCCGAACCAAAAATTTATAATTGAGAGTTTACCTTTTAATGATTGGGTTGTTATATTTCTCCCATTAATAGTTTCAATTGAAAAGTGTGGTAGCTCATATCCGATAATACATTCAGGTGGTATGTATGAAATAATTGTTGTATCGTCTGTGATTTTAAGATTTTGCTTGTTCTCTTCACAATTTATATATGACTCAGCATAAGAAGGCGTCTTAGTTTGGCAACCCAACAAAACCAATAAACAAAACAATGTCAAACCAGATTTAATCATTTTATCTATTTACTTAAAGATAACTACCGTACGCCCGCCACTCCCCAGACATTATACGTAGCAGGCTTCCAGCCAGGTAGGTACATGCTCTCATGACCAGACACGTCAAAGCCAGCCTCAGATAGTAGCATAGGAATATCTCGAGTGAGATGGCAGCCTCCTGCTATGGGCTTCCAAAAAGGTTCTACCCTGCGCTGTACTTTTCGGACCGACTCATCGGGTGCTAATCCATGCTCTACGAATAGGAGCTTTCCATTTGGCTTTAGTACCCTGCGGATCTCACTTAAGCTTTTTGTGAGGTCAGGTATCGTACAAAACGTATAGGTTGCCACCACTGTGTCATATTCCTGATTTTCCATCGGGAGCTCTTCTGCTGATGCAGCGATGAACTCGGTAGATATGGCTGACCTGTCCATGCTCTCTTGCAACTTAGACATGGCAGGAGTTGGGTCTAAGAGTGTAAGGTGACTCACTTGATCACTCTTGTAATAGGAGAGATTGAGACCTGATCCTGCGCCAATCTCCAGCACCTTACCCTTTGCTTGAGGGACGACCTTCACACGTTGCTTCATCACTGGACTGATGCCACATACACAGTGGATCAACCTGGGGAGCACGTGTTTTTCATAAAAATTAGCCATGCTCTATAGATTTACTGATTGACCCGTACGGGCCGCTTCAAATATCCCATTGATAATATGGATGTCTATTA